>CAMNXA010000115.1 GCA_946566685.1 uncultured Lachnospiraceae bacterium | reverse complement strand
GTGGGATACATTGCTATGGCGGTTACACAGAGCCTGTCCGGTGTCATGAGAGGTGCCGGAGATACGGTGACACCGATGTGGATTTCCATGATTACTACAGTCGTCATCCGTGTGCCGTTGGCTTATGGGATCGCATACTTAACCAGAACCCCGGAGATGCCTCAGGGGAGTTATACTTGCATCTTTATCTCGTTGCTGTGTTCCTGGGTATTGGGAGCGGCAATCACAGCATTTTTCTACCGGCTGGGACATTGGAAGAAGAAGGCATTGGGGTGATTATAAAAGCCTGACATTCAATATAAAGAATGCCAGGCTTTTGATTGCCGTATAAGACCGGAAAGCACAATAGAATATGAGAGGTAGAATGAGGCTGTAAGAATCAGTAGGCCAGAACTTCATACCCATCATTGGTGACCAATACCTGGATCTCCCACTGGGCGGATGGCTTGCCATCGGCAGTCCGCACAGTCCAACCATCTTTTTCATCCACAACCACATCCCATGTTCCCATATTGATCATTGGCTCGATGGTGAACATCATCCCAGGAGCCATCAGCATCTCGGTCCCTTTTGAGGCGACATAGCTGACCCAAGGGTCTTCATGGAATTCCAGCCCTACGCCGTGTCCGCCGATATCCTGGACTACCTGATAACCATTCTGTTTTGCAAAATCGTTGATGGCCTGAGCCATATCCCCAAGGAAATTCCAGGGCTTTACCTGTTCAAGCCCCAGATACATGCACTGTCTGGTGACTTCCACCAGGCGCTTTTTGTCTTCTGGAACGTCACCGATGAGGAACATACGGGAAGAATCGGAAAAATAACCGTCCAATATAGTGGAGCAGTCTACATTGATGATATCACCACTTTTTAACACTACATCAGGAGAAGGGATGCCATGGCAGACAACCTCATTGATAGAGGTGCAGACGCTTTTGGGAAACCCGTCAAAATTCAGGGGAGCCGGTATAGCGCCGTACCGCGTGGTCTGGGTATGTACCCACTGATCGATCTCCTCCGTGGTGATTCCCTCCTTTATGTGGGCAGCCACATAGTCCAGAATCGCGATATTGACTTTGGCGCTTTCCTTTATTTTTTCAATCTGTGCCGGAGTTTTGATCATGGAATGATCCGGAACCATATGGCCCTGGTTTCGGTAAACAGCCAGCTTCTGGTCAAAATCGTAGTGGCACTTTTTATATTTTTGTCCACTGCCACACCAGCAGGGACTGTTTCGGTTTATGATGCGCATAAGGCACTCCTTCTGCCGCGGGACGCTGGTATTCACAAGCCATCGCGGCTATAATTTCATTGGGATGCAGGTATCTATCCTCTGCCGAGATTATATCATAAGAGCATTGGCATTTGGAACTATTTGGTAAGAATGTTTTAGAAATAATACATAAAAAGTACATAAAAATTCAGTTTGGATAAAACTTATACTTGATTAATTCCTAAAATGTCTTATAATGTATAAGTAATGCAGGAAAGTATAGTTATGCATTACAATTGCATATATATGAGGAGGATATTATTATGAAAAAACAGGTAATTGCATTAACAATGGCTGCCATTATGATGGGCTCTTTGACTGCCTGTGGCGGATCAGGAAAGACAGCTGAGACAACCGCAGCAGCTGGAGAGGCGGCAGGCGGTGTTCTCACTATGGCAACCAATGCAGAATTTCCGCCATATGAATACCATGATAACAATGAGATCGTAGGAATTGACGTGGAGATTGCCAATGCTCTCGCAGAAAAATTAGGCATGACTTTGGAGATTGAGGATATTGCGTTTGATTCCATTATTCCGGAGATTGATTCTGGTAAGGCAGACATCGGCCTGGCTGGCATGACTGTCAACGAAGACCGCCTGAAGAATGTGGATTTCTCTGATCCTTATACGACAGCTTCCCAGGTTATTATTGTAAAGGATGACAGTGATATTGCAGGCCCAGATGATCTGGAGGGCAAAAGCATTGGTGTCCAGTTGGGCACTACTGGTGATATCTATGCTTCCGATTATGAAGAGACAGGATCTACGATTGAACGTTATAGCAAGGGATTTGAGGCTGTACAGGCTATGATGCAGGGAAAAATTGATGCGGTAGTGATTGATTTGGAGCCTGCAAAGGTATTTGTTGAAGAGAACGAAGGCATAAAGATTTTGGACGAAGCGCTGACAGTAGAAGAGTATGCCATAGCAGTAAAGAAAGGCAACACAGAACTTCTTGAGAAGATCAACACGGCGTTGGCTGAACTTAAGGAGTCTGGAGAATTACAGAAGATCATTGATAAGTATATTTCTGCTGAATAAGAGAAGGCCAGGGGACGAATGGGATGATTGATAATTTTAAGTCTGCATTTTATCAAAATTTTATACAGGATGACCGATGGAGATATATTGTGGATGGCTTGGGCAACACATTGAGGATTACGCTGTTCGCAGTTATAATCGGAATCGCTCTGGGATTTCTGGTGGCGGTGATCCGCTCAACCTATGAAAAGACCGGTGGGCTTAAGGTGCTAAATGTTTTATGCAAAGTCTATCTGACCGTGATCCGCGGTACACCCGTATTGATTCAGCTTTTGATTATCTATTTCGTCGTATTCGGTTCCGTGAAGATTGATAAGGTTTTTGTGGCGGTTATGGCTTTTGGAATTAATTCAGGTGCATATGTGGCAGAGATTTTTCGAAGCGGTATTATGTCTATTGATAATGGACAGTTTGAAGCGGGACGTAGTCTTGGTTTTAACTACAGGCAGACTATGATCTATATCATTATGCCTCAGGCTTTTAAAAATGTGCTTCCTGCTCTTTGCAATGAGTTTATTGTACTTTTGAAGGAGACATCCGTAGCCGGATATATTGCGATTCAGGATCTGACGAAGGGAGCGGATATCATCCGCAGCCGTACCTACAGTGCATTTATGCCACTGATTGCCGCTGCCATTATCTATCTGGTGATGGTGATGATCTTTACATACTTTGTGCAGAAGCTGGAAAGGAGGCTGAGGAGCAGTGACCACTGATAGAAGAG
>CAMNXA010000114.1 GCA_946566685.1 uncultured Lachnospiraceae bacterium | reverse complement strand
CGGCGCGGAGGTTAAAATCCCTAAAATGTCCGTACAGGGAATGGGGGATTATGACCGGGATACCGGATATGCGCAGGGCGGTGTGACGCTGACTTACCAGACCCGCACAATGACCCAGGACAGAGGCAGAAAGTTTCAGCTGGATCCCATGGATATCAACGAGAATAACTTTGTCACCACAGCGGCTGCCGTGATGGGCGAATTTCAGAGGATGTATGTAATTCCGGAGATCGATGCATACCGTATTTCCAAAATTGCAACGCAGACGATAACTGCGGAAGTAGCTGGAATGGTTGCGTATGGCTATACGCCGGGAGCCGCCAGTACATCGGCCCTGCGGAAGGTAAAGGAAGGCATCAAAGCTGTGCGTGAGAATGGTTACAACGGTCCGTTGGTGATCCATGCGACACCTGATTTTATTATGGAACTTGAGATGGAACTTTCCGGGAAGATTTCCGCGGTGACATTCTCTAAAGGTGGGATCAATACGCAGGTTCCGTCCGTTGACGGCGTTCCCTTAATCGCTACGCCGGCAAATAGGATGTATACGGCCATCACCTTGTATGACGGTACTACTACTGGACAGAAGGAGGGGGGTTATGCGAAAGCGGCAAGTGCCTTGAATATCAACTTCATGGTATTACCCCGTACAACCCCGATTGCGGTTACGAAACAGGATATCATGCGGATTTTTGATCCCACGATTAATCAGAAGTTGAACGCCTGGCAGATGGATTACCGCCGGTTCCACGATATTTGGGTATTGGATAATAAAGTGAACTCCATTTACCTGAGCATCAAAGATGCGAAACCGAGTAGCGGCGGTGGAGATACACCATCAGGAGGTGGTCAGGGATGAGATTAATAAAAGATAATGTAGAACGGATAGCAGATTCACAGGAACGGATCAATGCATTGATACGAGAGGGTTTTCGTCCACTTGAGGTGCAGGCAATCGAAAGCAGTGATGATCGTCAGAAAGCACTTGTGGATATGACAGCCGTACAGCTGCGGGCATTGGCAAAAGAGAAGGGCCTGGAAGGTTGTGAAAGCCTGAAAAAAGAGGAACTGCTTACCGCTTTGAAGGATGTGGTCTGATTGACGGACATCGAAAAACTGAAAAAACTGACCGGTGAGACGGATGAGGTGCTACTTGGTCTGCTGCTTGAAGATGCCACGGCTTTTGTTCTGTCCTACACGAATCGAACAAGGATCGTGACAGGACTTGAAAAGGCAGTTCGCGACCTTGCGGTGGTTGCCCTGAACCGTATAGGAACAGAAGGGGAAAGCAGCCGCAGCGGCGCCGGGGAGTCCTACAATTTTAACGATGCCCCAAAGCAGATCTACGATGTGCTGAACCGTTACCGTCTGGCCCGGGTGGGAGGTGTGGTCCATGAGGCTAAAACGCAGTAGGATGCAGGAATATAAGCACCGGGCCGCGGAAGCAAAAAGGGATAAGGAAGGCAGCTCTTATACAGAGTATGCCGCTCCAATTCCTTTCCAGGCGGAAATGTGGGCCGCTGGAGGAAAGCTCCAGACTGAGATGTATGGCATTCGCCTGCCAAATATCCGTAATCTCCGGATTGATGGCGGGTATAAGGAACTTCCTGGTCCGTCCGGAAAGATCAGATACCGGCTTGACTGCGGCGCTGAAATATCAGTCAATGACGGAATTTGCATTTATTCAGATACGGAACCGGATTATAAAGTGGTGGCCATATATCCTTACCGATTCCTGACACTGGAGGTGGAGAAGTTGTGATAATAGGAGAAAAAGCTGTGACGGATGCTTTGAAAGAGGTGTCTGATATTGACCTGCGCCGTGGCGTGGCGAGAGGCATCATGCTGGTTCAGGAAGCGGCAAAAGAAGGCTGCCGGTCACAGACGGGAGAGCTTCGGGAAAGTATTTATACGTCTATGGAAGGGGAGGGGAAGATTGTCCGAGGGGTTTGCTATACAAACAAATCCTATGCTCCGTATGTGGAGTTTGGCACCGGCCCGGCAGGGCAGGCACATCATGAAGGAATTTCCCCGGAGGTAGCGGTGGCGTATACGCAAAGTCCCTGGTGGATCCATGAGGGCAGCGGCCCGAATGAAATTGATCGGGAAACGGCGGAGTTTTATCATTTTTTCCACATCGATACTCCCCAGGGGCGTTTTTATCAGTGCATCGGACAGCCGGCCAGGCCATTTTTATATCCTGCGCTGAAAAATAATGAGGAACGAATTATGCAGATTATTAAGGAGGAGGCAAGACCAAAAAGATGAAGAATGTGAAGGACCAGGTTTGTGCTGCCTTGGAGAAAAAGTTCGGCAATGTTACGGACCAGTATCCCAAAGATTGGGCAGACTTTCCCGCCGTCCAGTATCAGGAGGAGGATAATAAGTCTTACGAACGGACATCGGAAGGGGAATGCAAGTCCTATGTCCGGTATCTGGTCAATATTTGGGACAACAAGAGCACATCTGCCGCGGCACTGAAGGTGGATGAAGCGCTGTCCACTCTTGGCCTGGTGAGGACGATGTGCCAGGATACCCCGGATCCGTCCGGGCTGAAACATAAAGTAATGAGATATGAGGCCATTATTGATCTGGAGTCAGACAATGTGTATTGGCCGAATTAAAAGAAAGGTGGTAAAAGCATGTTAGCAAATGGAGCAACGCTTGGTTACAAGGAAAAGGACGCAACCGGGGATTACACTGATCTGCCTGGCTTGAAGGAGATCCCGGATTGCGGTGTGGAGCCGGAAAAGGTGGAAAACACCTGTTTGGCGGATAAGAATAAGCAGTACGAAAATGGCATCGGAGATCTTGGCGATATGAAATATAAGTGGAAATATAAAAACTCTTCCGCCACGGATCCGTACCGGATTTTAAGAGCTGCGCAGGATGCTGGCAAAGTTCTCTCGTTTAAAGAAGAATTGAGTGACGGTACCGTAACGGAATTTGACGCCCAGGTTTCTGTAAAACGCACCGGGGGCGGGGTAAATGGCGTCGTTGAAGTAGAAGCAACCATGATGGTACAGAGTGATTTAGATATCACGGATCCGGCTTAAGGGAGG
>CAMNXA010000113.1 GCA_946566685.1 uncultured Lachnospiraceae bacterium | reverse complement strand
ATCATTCAGCAGTTTCTCATTCTGTTTTGATTTATCCAAAAGATTTCTGGAAGTATCCTCCACCTTCTCTACATTTTCAGCCACAACGTCTTCCCATTTATTCAATTCGCTAAGATTCAGCATACTTTCATCCGTCTTAGCGCTCAACTGATTATTTCCGGTCGCTAACTGCTCGCTCGTTGCAGCAAGTTCCTGCGCAGAAGCACTTTCATTGCCGGAAATCTGTGAGAGTGCCTCCCCAGCCGTATGCAGTTTATCTGACAGTTCTCGGACGGTGGTAAGGATACTGGTCACATGCTCATTATTCTTTTCCAACTCATCCTTTTTGGCATTTACCAAAAAGTGCGCAACAAAAAATACAAAGATGATCAATCCGGTTAAGGATAACACCAATGCAACCAGACACATAAGAGTGTCTGTCAGGAATAATTCATCCTTTACGGGAAGAAGATCCGTGCCTTTTATAAACCAGCCTATAAATAGAGAAACCATGCAGGCCAAACCGCTTCCCAACAACAATTTAATGTCTAAAAAGAACGCTATCAAAATAAGGAAAAAGAATAAAAATCCCCAAAATGTCCTGGACGGGAGCATATATAACAGATAATTCCATTGAACCACTAAAACGACTGCCGAAAAGATTTTACCAATCTTTAATCTGCCTTCCAATAAGTATCCCTCTTCATCAAAAGATGTCTTGATTATCATGATTGCTATCGCAAAGAAAATGACATCCATGATTCCTAAACCAATTGTTGCAAGCCAGGGCACCTCCGGATATAGGCCAAATATTTTTTCTGTATTAAACATGACCGTAGCGCACATACAGGCACATACTAATATAAAGAGCCCCCATTTAAACACCATAGATAAATAGACTTCAACAGACGTTCTTTTCTTGTTCATAAAAAATGACCCCCTAAAATGTTAGTAATTGAGTAATATAGAATGAATTACTAAAAATGCTCTTTATCTACAATATCAGATAAAAAGCATATTTTCCTTGATTCATTCTAACCCTTGACCTGTTAGCAATATACCATTTATATACATTTTTGTCAATTTCCGCGCGAAGAGCATCCTCTGTGCCCCTAATCATTCCTGTTTCATCAGAAAAAATCTATATTACCCGCATATCATCAATCTTTCTGGCCCTTTGATAAGCCAGATTCAAAAACTGCTGCATCGACAGATTCTCATAATCCCAATTCATCGGCTCTAATGTTGTAGCGCCTTTATACCCCGTCAGGGATATTCTTCTCATAACTGTCAGCCAATCTATCGTGCCATCAAACGGAAGCTGATGCTGGTTATGTTTCCCACCATTGTCCTGCAAATGCAGCGCCAACAGACGATCTCCATATGAGTTCAGCAGATCATCATGCGGCGCATAATTAATATGATGACAGCTGTCATAACAAAATCCGACATTTTCTGCATGAAATGTATCTAATACGAGAGCCAGGTTTTGCAGATTGTTTAAGTTTTCAAAAGCGATCTGTATATGACTCTCTTCTGCCTTTTCAATAAGTCTTCCTAATCTTTCCAGCCCCAGATCATTTACCCGATACGCATCATCGGGTAAATGTATGATTATTGTCGGGATGCTGAATGTGGAACAATCCTTGACACACTGTAAATAAGTTTGGTATACACTTTCTCCATTCAGATTATCCAGTGACAAAAAATTCTGCTCATGAACCGGCGCATGAATATTTTCTATATACAGTCCGGCGTTTCTGGCAAATAGGACATCCTCCTGATAACCACTCCCCCTGCCAAATTGATCGCTCCACCAAAGCATTACACAATCAAAGCCTGCACTTTTGATCCGCCTGTATCTCTCTGCAAAGGATACGTCATATCCCGGGCCGTATCCAAAGCAATCGTATATTCCTATCATATCAACACCCTTCTTGGCCTTTGCTGTATGATCCAATCGTACTTTATTTTCTATTGGGCTTTCTCTTGATCCTCAGCAGTCTGATGAAATCAGGAAACAAAGAAGTGTCCACCGGCTCAAACATGATCCATTTCCCATCATGATAGGTTTTCGTTTCGTCATATATTTCCTGTACTTCTTTGGAATAATTCTCTCTGTCTGCCTCGAATTTTAACCGTTCATCTTTCCCCAGGATAATCATAAAACCGACACAGTTTTCCCTGGCATATAATGCACACAGCGTCTTACCGCCCCGGCGATATTTATACTCATATTTCCATGCCTTACCGCCTTTATCCCACAAGCGGTCCATGTCATAGTTCTCATCAATTAAAGCACATAACTTATTCCACACATCATACAGGGATTCTCCGACCAGTTCCATCATTTCCTTTTCGTTAGGGATCATATCCAGCATCTTAGTCCTCCTTATTTATCCTTTCACTCATCTACAATACAAATATGTTTCCATAGACTTCCTATCTTTCCACCTTCTTGGCCAGGCCATGGTAATACCGCATGAACTGGCATACATCCTCATAAGTCTCCCGGATCTTGTGCCAGCGCTGCTCTGCATCCGCAGTCTCCTTTGTCCTAAGAAACAGCTGTGCGTTGTGGTACATCACCGCCATGGAGTCTCTTGGATCATTGCCGGCTTTCGGAAACTCTTTCAGGAGATTTTCCATATAATCGGCATTGTGTCTCGCACATTCTTCAAGACACGCATACCCTTCCGTTTCCTTTCCGTTCAACAGATGCCATACACCAAACAGATAGGCATCCGCCCGCCATGGATCTTCCTTTTTCCCTCTGCCAAGATCCCACATGGGCCTCCCAGTCCTTGGATTTTGAGGGCCTGTTTGGGTGGCTTTCAGATAATCCTGGCGTTCTTTCGCAAAATATGTCTCCAGGCTGTCTATCCTCTGCCACTCCGGCAGCACGCCATCCGCCAGGAATATCAGGATGTCATCAAATTTTCTGTTGATGCGTTCCACCATGGCAGCATCCACAGCTTCCGTACCATACTGGATCACTCCCCAGTCTTTCTGCATCCTTTGAAAGTTCTCTCCCTGGCAGATGTGTCCTGGCAATCCTAAAATTCCATGCTGTGTGGCATAGATGGGACAAAGATAATAGTTCATCGCCTCGTATCCGCCGCCCCTGAAATAGCCGATAAACTGGATGCGGGATACCAGACCGTTTT
>CAMNXA010000112.1 GCA_946566685.1 uncultured Lachnospiraceae bacterium | reverse complement strand
ATTCTGATTTTCCTGCCCTCCACCGTGCTTTCCGGGATTATGTTTCCGGTGGAGATGCTTCCCAAAGTCCTGGGGATGGCCGGCAGGATATTTCCCGCATCCTGGGGCTACCGGCTGATGACACAGGGAGAGGTTACTTTGGGAAATCTGTGGCCGCTTCTTTTGATGTTTCTGATATCGGTCATGGTGTGTATTATTCTGTTACAGAAGGTCAGCAGGCGCTGATGCAGACAAGAAAACAGTTGACAAATCCCGCAAGTATAATAAAATTAGAAGAGTATGAGTGGAAATTCTGATTTACGACCGAAAAAAGTGTTTGGTGCGGCAGGTCAGGGTATGATATATGCCGTGTATGGGTGCGGCGGGAAAGGTATGGTCAACAAAATGGCAGAAGTATACAATCACAGAGAAGTGGAGACAAAATGGCAGAAGGTGTGGGATGACGAGAAGGCTTTTAAGACTTCCGATGATTATTCCAAGCCGAAATATTATGCGCTGGTGGAATTCCCCTATCCTTCCGGACAGGGACTGCATGTGGGACATCCAAGACCTTATACAGCGTTGGATATCGTGGCGAGAAAGAGAAGGATGCAGGGTTATAATGTGCTCTATCCCATGGGCTGGGATGCCTTTGGTCTTCCCACGGAGAACTATGCGATCAAGAATCATATTCATCCGAAGATTGTGACACAAAATAACGTATCCCGTTTTAAGAGTCAGCTTCATTCCCTGGGATATTCCTTTGATTGGGACAGGGAGGTCAATACCACAGATCCCAATTACTATAAGTGGACCCAGTGGATCTTCTTAAAATTGTTTAAGGCAGGCCTCGCCTATAAATCTGAGATGCCCATCAACTGGTGTACTTCCTGTAAGGTGGGTCTGGCCAACGAAGAAGTGGTGAACGGTGTCTGTGAGCGCTGCGGGGCAGAAGTGGTCCGCAAGGTGAAGAGCCAGTGGATGCTTAAGATTACAGAGTATGCCGACAAGCTGATAGAGGGCCTCGACACGGTAGACTATGTGGAACGTGTCAAAGTGTCCCAGAAAAACTGGATTGGCAAATCCACAGGTGCAGAGGTGGATTTTGCGATCAAAGATAAAGAAGATAAACTCCGTGTCTACACGACAAGGTGTGACACTTTGTTTGGCGCAACGTATATGGTAGTGTCGCCGGAACATCCGATTATTGATAAATATAAAGACGATTTAAAGAACTGGGATGACATCTGCGCTTACCGGGAACAGGCAGCCAGAAAGTCTGATTTTGAGCGGGCGGAACTGGCGAAAGATAAGACCGGTGTATGCATCGATGGCATGACAGCGGTGAATCCGGTCAATGGAAAAGAAATTCCGATTTTTATCTCCGATTATGTCCTGATGAGTTATGGCACAGGCGCCATTATGGCAGTGCCGGCCCATGATGAGAGAGACTGGGATTTTGCCAAGAAATTCGGTCTGCCCATCATCGAAGTCGTGGCGGGCGGCAAAGACGTGCAGGAAGAGGTGTATACGGATGTGGCCACAGGTACTCTGGTCAATTCTGATTTCCTCAACGGGCTCAGCGTGGCGGATGCCAAAGAGAAGATGATTGCCTTCCTGGAAGAGAAGGGCGTGGGCTGTGCCAAGACCAACTTCAAACTGCGTGACTGGGTATTCTCCAGACAGCGTTACTGGGGCGAGCCTATTCCGATCGTACACTGTGACAAGTGCGGCTATGTGCCCCTTGATGAGAGCGAACTGCCTCTGGAACTGCCGGAAGTGGAGAGTTATATGCCCACAGATACAGGGGAGTCACCGCTGGCGTTAATGACTGATTGGGTCAATACTACCTGCCCCTGCTGTGGCGGGCCGGCGAAACGGGAGACAGACACCATGCCCCAGTGGGCAGGCTCTTCCTGGTATTTCCTGCGCTATACGGATCCTGATAACAGCGAAGCCCTTGCCAGCAAAGAGGCGCTGGATTATTGGATGCCGGTAGACTGGTATAACGGCGGTATGGAGCATACCACACTGCATTTGTTATATTCCCGGTTCTGGCACAAATTCCTGTATGACCAGAAAGCAGTGCCCTGTCCGGAGCCCTATGCCAAGAGGACTTCCCACGGTATGATCCTGGGATTGAATCCCCACTGCTTTTCCAACCTGCCAGCAAAAGAGCAGGAGCAGCTGCTTTCAGAGCATGGCAGTGAGAAGGCAGCCAGAGAGGCTTTGAAAGAAAAATATGGGGAGATGTCCGAACATCCCGTGGTAAAGATGTCCAAATCCCTGGGAAATGTGGTTAATCCCGATGATATTGTGACGGATTACGGTGCAGATACCCTTCGTACCTATGAGATGTTCATCGGCGCCTTTGAACTGAGCGCCGGCTGGAGTGAGGACGGTGTCAAGGGCTGTCGGAGATTCCTGGAGAGAGTGTGGAAATTACAGGATATCCTGACAGATGAGATGAATTACTCCAAGGATATGGAGATTAAAATGCATCAGACCATCAAGAAAGTCAGCAATGATTTCGAGAGCCTGAAATACAATACGGCGATTGCTGCCATGATGGCGTTAGTCAATGAATTTTATAAGAAAAATACGGTGACAAAGGGTGAGTTCAAGACCCTGATCACATTGCTGAATCCGGTAGCTCCGCATATCACCGAGGAGTTGTGGCAGGCTGTGGGATTTGAGGGCAGAGTGTATCAGACTGCATGGCCGGCGTATGAGGAGGCCAAGACCGTGGAGTCTACCGTGGAGATTGCCGTGCAGATCAACGGTAAGACCAGGGCTACCCTGGATATCGGCAAGGACGATCCCAAGGACGAAGTGATTGCCAAAGCGAAAGAAGTCATCGCAGATAAACTGACCGGAACCATTGTCAAAGAGATTTATGTGCCGGGCAGGATTGTGAATATTGTGCAGAAATAATGAGCCTGGTTTGGATTACCTTACAAGTATTGATAACTGCATACAGCATTGCGTCCCCTGAGCCCCGCTATCAAATGGCGGCTAAAATGCCGCAGGATGATTCGATTTATATCAATACAAGTGCAGTGATTGATCTGAATGAAGACGGGATGCCGGAGGTATGTCTGGCGGCGTCAAGCGGCTGGAAATATTATGTGTATTATTATCTGGACGGCGATGTCTGTTCGGTAGAAGATTTGACACCCTGGGCCTGGAGCAGTAATCTGTGTTATACAACAGATAAAAGACTGGTCATGTGTGCCTATGCGCACACTACAGGGACAGCGGGCATTGCCCAGTACAGGGTTTATGAATGGACTCCCACAGGATATCATATGGCAGAGGATTTATGGAGTATGCCATGTGAGTGGGATAGTTATGGAAATCCCGTCAGTTTGGAGTATATCTCATCGAAAAAGGCAATCGATCCTTTTGAGATGGAAGACTACTCCGAGCTGCTGATCACAAAACAGGAATTTGATCAGAAAATCGCGGATTTTGGTGAACTTACCTCCATATTTTATGAGGGTGGAAGTCTGTACACAGATGCATGGGAGCAGGACGCAGAGGCTGACGAGATCTACAGAGAGATCCAGAAGGAAATATTGAATTGGGACTCGGATAAGATTGAAAAGTTGAAATAGAAAAACAGGTAAGTGATATGGCGCGGCCGCCCGCACCAGAGAAAGGGTGTCGGCGGCCCCGAGTCGTTTAATG
>CAMNXA010000111.1 GCA_946566685.1 uncultured Lachnospiraceae bacterium | reverse complement strand
CGCGGATATCATCTTGAAGCGGACTATACCTCCAGTGAAATTGATGAGGTGACCTACCACATTTTTACTTATGATGATTGGGTGGATTTTAACTACTGGCAGACCCAGACGGATAACAAAGGAACCATAGATTTCCCGGATATCATTCTTGCAGCAAGGGATGCGGAAGATGATCAAAATTCGTCGGCAAAATACTGGAAAGACAAAGTGCTGGAAGTAAAGATACCCTGTACACAGATACAGACAACCAGTGCCCCGGCATTGAACATTATCTATGATGAAGATGAAGAAGATGGAAAATTGGTCTCAGAAGCATCAGGATATTGCTATTATACCAATAAGATTGCCAGAGGACAGACATATATCGCAGCCTTCACGGCAATGGACGGGTTCACCCGCGATGAAGATACGAATAAAGCTACATATTGGTATCCATATGCCAATCCGGGATATGCAAGAGGCAATACGTCATTGCTGAGAAGCCGTCCGTTCCGGATGGATCGTCAGGCCCCACGGGTGAAGCTTTTATGGAACAGCACCGCTGTAGATGGAAAACAAACCTGGGAGTTCTATATCTATGATCCGGATATGGCGCTGGGGAAAATCACATTAAAAGAAGAAGGAGAGCGCGGGAATACCCTGGAGACATGGGCAGACTTGTGGAAGAATGGCGGGTCTGTAACGGATAAGGAACTGGAAAAAGGCTATATTATGGTAAGCCCGTACGCAGTTGGAAGTGAAAGAAATTCTCCTCTGTGGTCTTATATAAACGGTGAGTATGATGCTGACAATGTTGTGACAGATACAAGAAGGTTGTTCCCGAAGGTAAGCGTATCAACGCTTCCAACGCAAATTAATAATATTGGAACGGTGTTCGCCGATACGGCAAGTTATTCTCAGGCCAGCGGGATTGCCAGTTCTATTGATATGAATAAGGCTGGACGTTCCTGGACGGGAATCTTTACTGTGGATACTTCAAGCTTGGTGCGTACATCCTCTGATTATTATATATTCCTGGGACGGAGCCTGAATGACAGTATCTATCTCACGGCCGCTGCAGATAATGAAAACGGAGGACTGGGATGGAAGGCAAAAGAGAGTCCGACATTGTATACTATGGCGGCTGCAGAATTCCAGGATTCAGGAATATATTTTGATGACAGTATCAATAACAATCTGAAGCTGATAGCAAGCCTGGATACAAACAATCTGAATTTCAGCTTTGAAGGTAGTGTTTCAGATGAGACGAGAAGACGAATAGTAGCCTTCGAGGTAACTGTCTGGCAGGCTACCACCCCTCTTGCCAGTGGACAGAAAGTTGAAGAACTGCGTTATAAAGAGATAGGAAAGAAAACAGTTAACTATACGGGAAAATCTTCAGGAATTGCAGCGAATGTGGAATTCAGTGATTTTGACGAATACCAGGAGGATCGTTATGCATTTGCCGATGTCCGTGCAATCTATGATACCGGAATGTATGGAACTGAACAAATGCTGCAGGTAAATGGCTTAAATGGTCAGGGAGAAAGCATCATTCTTCCGGATCCAGAAGGAATGGGCAATGATAGAACCATTACATTGTGGAAAAGAAATACTGATACAGGATATGGACTCCCATACTCCATACGCAAACAGGAAGAACGGGTATGGTATAGCGAATCCACTGGCAGCAGAAGACTGACGGGGCAGCAGGCCAATATTGCTGGATCTGTCTGGAATGTAGACAATGATAATACCAATACTCGGTTTGGAACGGATGCAACCGCTAAGATCAGAACCCGCAGAACAAATGTTTTGGAAAACAGTTCAACCACATTCAGGTGGATTGATTTGTCATTGCGGGGAAGAACTGCTGTGGGAACCGGAGAACAGGATACTACTTTAAGTTTTTTGGAATCAGGTATTGGCGGTTGGAATGACTATAATGAGACAGGTGCAAATCTGGTATTCGGCAATCTGGGAATAGCTGCAGGAAGTTTTAGAGCAGGTACAACTGGTACAACTCAATTCCCAGTATATCAAATTGAGGATAAAGCAATAGAATTGAAGGATGAACAGGGAAATCTGCTGGTAAGTCTGGAGCCGTCTCAGGGAGTTTATTTTACAATGCCGGTAGCCAGAATATCTACAGCCGGTACCGATACGACCAGTCAGGAAAGATCTTACGATAAAATAAAAACCAAATTTCAGCTCTCGAATGACAGCTATAACAGGCTGGTGGGAAAAGGAGGAAAGGTAGAAGCTTATTTGCCTTATGTCTTTGTGGATGTATATGAAGGCACCGTGTATCAGAATAATGCAAACCAAGCAGCAGGGGAACTTCAAGGATATAAGATTCAAACAATGGGAACGAAAGTTGACGCTGACTGGAAAGGGAATACTTATCTTAAAAAGCCAGAAAGCATTTACAATGAACTGTGGGGAGCAGCGGCCGGAGGCAGTTATACGGTTAATAACCAGGAACATCAATTGAATAATGAAATATTTAATAGGTTGGCGGCGATTCCTGTAAAAGATACGGTAAACTGTGAATTTACGATATCCAACCTGCCTTCTCGGGATAACCAGTATAAGAATTATTCTGTACGTTTGTATGTCCTGCCATTGACAGTTAGCGGTAATCTGGTCGACTACGATACCATGACTATGGAGCAGTTGGAACAGTATAAGCAATATGTCTTTGACAATGCAACGGCTTATTCGGGAAGATATTCAGATACAATTCACTGTTATGAGGTGGCTATGGACGTATGGTGGAAATTGTCAACTTATGCTCCAGCGGGGCTCGCAGGTATAACTGTAAAATATGAAGCCAAGGGATATGATGAAAAAAAATTTACGATAGATGCAAGTATGCAGGATGTTTCATATGCGGATACATATCTGGAGTTCCAGATTCGCGATAAGGACGGCGTAAAATTGTATAATGATGACATTTTGTCAGCGATGGGATATGGCATACCTCAAAAAAAGACTTATTCTTATTATACGGCAGAAGGTAAGTTAACGCAGAGATCATATCTGGCATTTACACAAACTGACCAAAGTACAGCAGAGATACCTTATAACAGTTCACAGACAGCATCAAGATTTACGCTGAATATTGCACCTTTTATCAACAACGGAACATTAAAGCACGGGGAAACTTATGAACTGTATATGCGTGTCAGTCATAAAGATCCGTCTCTAATAGCGTTACACGATGCTTTAGGGACTTCGGGTTCCAACATATATGCAGAAACTAATGATACATGGAGTAATTGGACAAAGGTTTCGCAAACACTTACAACGCTGGAGGAAAATGATAAGAAACTTATCCTGATGAAAGATGGGGTTTCGAAAAAAGCAGTGAGAGAAGCAGAACTTAAGATTCCCGCCGGGTTTCCACCTACACTAAATGTAGATGCTCAGTACAAAAGCGATACCGTAGGAATGCAAATGCAAATTCGGGTATCCGTGGTAGATAATGATTATATTCTGGGTGTCCGTAAAAGTGCGGCGACAGATGCATCCGCAGAAGCCGGAAAGTTTTATATCAAGATTTTCCGGGAAAAAGATGATGGTTCATATGAAGAGTGCACAAAAGAATTCGGGGCTGAAGGAGATCGAGATGCAGGAGCGGTAAATATTTTTACAAAGGGGAGATATGAGGCATATGGTAAAGGACACTATGTAGAGGCATGGGGAACAACCAATGGTATCAGACATAGTTCTTCAGGTACATGTACATGCGGAAGAGTCCATGCGACCGAAGAGGTTGATGAATATGGAAATATACTTCTTGGAGAAACAAAAAGTAATCCGACTGTGAGTCAGTGGCTGACCATGCCCGATTCTAGTGGAATTCAGATTAGTGAT
>CAMNXA010000110.1 GCA_946566685.1 uncultured Lachnospiraceae bacterium | reverse complement strand
TAAAAAATCAAGGGATTTTGAATTCCTGATAACTCTATCAACTATTTCAACCCATACAAACGTTTTAGGAGGTCATCATCTGTAACCTGATATTTTTCAGCATTCAAATGATTTTTCAATGGGCTGTCAGGGGGAGTAGCCTGCTCAATGGCTTTCCGCTTCTGTTCTGTATCAGCATGTGCATAAATCAGTGTTGTATCTAACTGTGCATGGCCCAGCCATTGGGAGATCAATGTCAGGTCCATCCCATGCTGGTACAGGTGCATTGCCCGGCTGTGGCTTAATAAATCCCAAATTTTGGATTTATTTAGAAATCCAAACTTAGATAAAATCCAAACTTTCTGCTGCGAATCCAATGAATAAGCCATTCTTCCCTCTTGAAAGTTTGGATTTTATTTTGCAGACATTATCTTTTTAGGCCACAGAAATCAACAAGTGCTTCAGGATCCTTTTTCCATTTTTTCTCAGTTCCCTTTTCAGTTTCGCTTTCGAGGGTTGCAAGAGCTTTTACTTTATCCTCCGTTGTGATATCCAAATATCTCATAGTTGTTTCAATCTGCTCATGGCCAAGGAGAAACTGGATCTCAACAATACTTAACCCATCTTCAATCCAATGTGAAGCTTTCGCATGCCTGAACAAATGTGCGTGTGTATTTAGAGGAACGTCTTTACAATGGACGTTTGCCTGTGCCGCATATGTTTTGATGCGTTTATCCAGTGCCGCTTCCGTCAGCTTTCCATGCCCGCTGACCCTGCTTGGGAAAAGTAGGGCATCGGTGCCGCCAGTCTGCCCATATGTCTCTTTTATATATGCCTGCAGCAATGCTACAGCTCGTGGAAGCAGGTAGGCTGTCCGGATCTTTTTCCCTTTCCCATGCAGGCTGAGGTAGGGTTTGGCTGCTTCAAGGTGGATATCATCCAGTTTTATGGAGCGGATCTCGTCAAGCCTTGCTGCCGTTGCGTATAACAATGTCAAAAATACCAGGTCCCGCCGGCCGATCCTGGTGCTGGTGTCAGGTGCAGACAGCATGGCAGCGACTGCATCCCTTGTCAGTCCGGATACTTTCTTTTTGGGACACTTCTGGCGCTTGATCCTTTTGGAGTCCTGATACAGGTAAGCCATACCGATGTCTTTCTCTGCAAGGTATTCAAGGAACCTGCGGAAGGAGGCGAGGCGGTTGTTGCATGTGTCCGGCGAATTCTTCCGGGTATCTTTGAGCCATACAATCCACTTTTCAATCCATTCCTTCTCCAGATGAAGACGGCTAAGGGCTTCTGGGGAGACACCGTTTTCCTGCAGGAACTGGAAGTAAAGGACAAGGGCATCTTTGTATCCTTTTAGCGTGTGCTCACTGCCGGTAAGGAACTGGGGCGCGTAATCACACAGGAATTCGGAGATCCTTCTCGCAATCACGGGGGCATCGTCAGTCTTCTTCATCCCACACCTCCGGCACGATCTCATTGAATCCATCTTCTGTCTTCGCCTGTATTTTATCCGCAAGGCGCGGGGTGATCGAATAATAGTACAAAGTCGATTGGATATGGCGGTGCCCCATAGATCTCGAAAGGCAGTGAAGCTTTTCACTGAATGTAAAACTATCGTCTTCCCATGAATTTATATTCTCAACAGCATAGTGATGCCTTACATCATATGGGACGATTCCTTTGGCTGTACCATTTGCTGATTCCCACATTTTTTTGAAATTGTCGTTTACCCAGTCCCTCCCATAGCATGTGCCTTTCAGCGATTCGAAAAAATATGTGCGTCCCGGCTGGATTTTATCTATGGCTTCATCATACCGGATAAGGAGTTCGGTCATCGTGTCATGGAGCGCGACATAATGCTGGTCATATCCTTTGGATTTGCGGACATTCACCACGCCGTGCTCCAAATCAACATCCTCCCGCTTCAGATATCTGGCTTCCGTGGTTCTCATACCGCTGCTGTACAGGAGCCGGAAGAATACAGGGCACTGAAGTTTGCGGACTACGGAGGCCGGCCTTCCTTTATAAGGGACTATGCTGTCGCACGCCTCGAAAAAGCGGGCCAGTTCCTCTTCTGTAAATGCATGCGGTATATATTGGCGCTTTTCCAGTTTCGGAGGCTTCGGAACAGCAATCCCTGTCATGCCGCGATCGCAAAGATATTTAATGAATTCTCTGACGATCAACGTCCTGATATAGCAGGAGCTGCTTGTCTCCGTATCCCGCTGGGTGCACCAGGCATCAATCATTTCCTGTGTAAGGACGCTGCTGTCTGCGAAATGGTCTGCACAATACCGGTCAAAATATTTCAGGTTCTGTGCGCTGGCATGTTCATTCCATGTGCCGGATGCTTTCCGGTAGCTGACAAAGCTTTCAATCTCTTGGGCGAAACCCGAACGATAGTCGCTCATATATCAAACACCCCCTCAATGACGGGGAATTTTTCAATGCTTAACGCGCATTCCCGAAGGTGTCTGATATCTGCAGACGTATAATGGTCCAGCGAAGACGGGTCCTCATGCCCAAGCACGGCACTCGCCACCGGGCGTGGAATTCCGTTCCCTACAAATGTTGTTGCGGCGTTATAACGGAAAAGATGGGTGCCCCGCCGGTCCCCGTCTTCACACCTTATTCCTGCTGCGTCGTATATTTTAGATGCGATGTGCCAGAGTGCGCCCGGCGATATCGGATCATGCGGACGGTTTACACCAAGGAATATATGGCTGTCACTGTTTTCCGGTCTTTCTGATCTGATGTAATCGTAGATGGCATTCCCGATGACTGCTGTAAGCGGCAGGACCAGCGGGACATCGGTTTTGTTCTGGACAATGCGGATTTCATCCGCTTCCCAGTCTATTGCATCCATGGTAAGGCTGGCAATATCGCACGGTCGCAGCCCGGTAAAAAACAAAAGCGCAGCAATTGCTTTATTGCGCAGCGACAAGCTGTCCGGACAGCCGTCAGAGAAAACCGTATGGAGACTTTCGTTCTCTTCAGGCTGCAGATATGGGATAGTTTTCCGTCTTGGCCTTATACACGGCAGATATGCCAGTATCCTTTTGGCATCTTCCCGATATTTTCCAAGATTTTCCTGGAATACCTCGGACACCTGCTTTTTGTATCCGTTTGACAATGCTGCATTTCCTGACCCATCTGTAAAGAAAGACATTGCGGCACATTCGTCAATCTCTGACAGGCTGCACAAGCCCCGTTCCTGCATGGAACGCAGGAAACAAGCCCCGGCGGATGCATTCCCCTTGACTGTATTCGGCTTCAGGCCGCGTACCGAAGCTGCATCTTTATAGCGGTCTACAACATCCTTATACTCAGGATTGAGATGGTGGTAAGCACCGTATTTTACCAGCGGTTCCTTACGCCTGTAATCCGGATAAATCCCATCGACGTCAAACCGTTTGAGGATGCCGTATTCCAACCGGTAACGACGCCGCATTTCCGAAGAATTGGTCTGTTTCTCGCGTATAGCGCATGCTGTCTCATACGAATCAGCCAAACATCCATTCTTTCCCAGCCAGTTGATCTCTGTTTTCAGCAGGAGAATATAGTGTTTTGAATAACTATTTTCTTCCATGTGTTTTATGAGCTTACCATAATTCAATAAAAGATTTTCAAAGCTCATTTCTCATCACCTCCTGCCCTAAATCATACAAGACATCGGTGGTGGTTAAAATAAAATCCAAACTTTCAGGTAGGAGGAACGGCTAATTCGCTGGCTTTCCAGAGAAAAGTTTGGATTTTATCTAAGTTTGGATTTCGGAAACGGTGCGGGTGGGTGTTTTCCGCTTCGGCCCTCCTCCCCAGCTGCCGCAGCATGTACTGCACCCCGGCCACAGTCAGGCGGTCATGGGGCTTATCCAGGGTCACAAACAGCGGCTGGTTCTCCAGGCCGTCCTGCTGCCGGGTCTGCAGATACCGCCTCAGGTAAAACTTTGCCCCATCCGTCAGGTACGTCTTGCG
>CAMNXA010000109.1 GCA_946566685.1 uncultured Lachnospiraceae bacterium | reverse complement strand
CTGTCGGCGGTACCTATACCATGAATGCGAAAAAGGCGGCAGAGCTTATCAATACGATCAAACCGTCCGTGGCCATTCCGATACATTATGGAAGCATCGTAGGGAAGAAAGAAGATGCGGATAAGTTTGCGGCGAATGTAAAACCGCCAGTCAGGGTAGAGACAAAAATGTTGGACTGAGATGGCTGGCGTAACGGCCTATCCAGACGGGACGGCATAGTGGTGTTTGCTTTCCGCAACGGGGGATTGGATTTGTAAACTGAGAGCTGCGATTTGTAGCCGCAACGATGGCTTAAGGCCTGTTATTTTTAAGAATAGCCTATTTGAAAAGGTATGCACAAGGGAACGGAGAGGATAAAAAAATGGTGAAACAGATTGTAAGGGATGTGTTCTTTCTGGGGCAGAAATCAGAACCGGCGACGAAGGAGGACCTGCAGGTGGGACGGGATCTGCAGGATACTTTACGCGCCAACCGTGACCGTTGTGTCGGCATGGCCGCCAATATGATCGGCGTGAAAAAGAATATCATCATTGTAAATATGGGAGCCGTTGACATTGTGATGTTTAATCCGGTACTGGTTAGGGGAAGCGGGCTTTATGAAACGGAGGAAGGCTGCCTGTCCCTTGACGGGGTCCGTAAGACAACCCGTTATCAGGAAATTGAAGTGGAATACTTAGATTTTAACTGGAAAAAACAGAAAATAAAGCTGAAAGACTGGTCCGCGCAGATCGCGCAGCATGAAATGGACCATCTTTCCGGGAGGGTGATATAGTTATGGGATATCGGATACAGACGGTTCAGGGTGATATTACAAAAGTGGATGATCTGGAGGCAATCGTAAATGCAGCAAACAACAGCCTGCTTGGCGGCGGGGGCGTAGACGGCGCAATCCACCGTGCCGCTGGTCCTGAACTTTTGGCAGAATGCAGGACGCTTCATGGATGCAGGACAGGAGAGGCAAAGATTACCGGAGCCTATCATTTGCCATGTAAATATGTTATCCATACGGTAGGACCTGTTTGGCATGGCGGACAGGACGGGGAGGAACAGCTTCTTGAAAATGCGTATTGGAATTCCCTTCAGACCGCCGTAGAGCATGGGATTCGGACGATTGCGTTTCCTTCCATCTCGACAGGGATATACAGTTATCCGGTAGAACAGGCCGCACTTGCGGCAGTCAGGACAGTCCGAAAGTTCTGTGAAGAACATATGGATAAGATTGACACTGTGAGATTTGTCCTGTTTGATCCAAGAACACTTGCGGCATATGACCATGCAATTTGGAAAACAGAAATGAATAAATGAAACGCAGATACAAAACACAATATATAGATTTATTTTCTTGACTATAACAAAATATTGTGTTACAGTATAAATGGATTAGATTTTTGTGCATGAGAGTTCATAAAATGCAGCAGTAAGCGTGTATTTGTTCCAGAAAATGACTGGAAGTAAAATTTAAGGCTTTGCCTCATAAACGACAGAAAGACATCAAAGATTCAGAATGGGTTTTTGGTGTCTTTTTTTGCGTTTTAGGATGATCTTGCAAATAAAAGGGAAGGAGGAGCATGCTAATCCGAATATAGAACACCAGAAATAGAAAACGAATCGGCGGATAACAGAAAGCGTTACAGTCTGTACAGAAGAAGGGGGAGTATCTCCTTCTTTTTCTATGTATTGGTATCCGTCGGGATATCAGTATCTGTATGTCCGTGAAAGGAAAGGAGTACATATGGTTGATTTATTTGCTGATGTTCCGGAGGAAATAACCCAGAATGCTTTACAGACAATTCGGAGGAACCTTGACCAGGTGGGATTGTATGGCGGCCATACGCTGCGGAAACATACGGATATCCAGATTCTGGCGTTGAAATCCAGACTGACGAAGGAAGATATCCGCTCTGCAACATCCTATTGGGACGTGGAAGTGGCAAATGCAGTTGTAAGCGGGATCATGCGGAAGTGTTTTGATTCCAGTATTACCGCATGGCTGAAATACGGCTGCAGCGACTGGATTTCATTGGTTGGGCAGTTTCAGGGAAGCATAGGCTATGGTTTCCGGAAAGGTGAGGAAAAGCTGGAAGAAAATCTAAGGAAAGCCTGTCTGGTGCTGATCAAGGATACAGATGCAGACTGGGGGTTCCGGATTCTGACCAGTTATCCCATGTTCGATAGACAGGAGAGGCGGCGTGGTTAAGAAAATGAAACTGTTTGTTTTAATGGCGGGCAGGTATGACATTGCAAAGGGGGCCAAGATCCATTTCCGTCTGGATCGGGAAAAGAACCTGTATATTGCTTCCTGTGACCAGAAGGATTTTGGGATTGTAAAGTATTTAAAAGAGGGAAACAAAAAAGAGCTGCAGATGTTAGGTGCGGACTTTGACGGCGTGATACTGCGTACGGATTTCAACCAGTATCTGGCAGAAGTGGCAGTAAAACGGGAAGGGAAAGCGGCATGACAAGGAAAAAAGTTTTTCTTTCACATGCGCTGCAGAAAGGTGAAGGATGTTAAAAAAAAGGAGTGCAAGAAAAAGAAGCAGGAAACTTTTGAAGTGGATTGACAGATACAGTGGATACTGGCACCTGATCTGTACGCCGGGGGATGGACATATGAACATGGTGGTGGCGAGGAATATCATTCATTGTCTGGCAAGGAACGGGCTGTACGAATATATCTTTGTATTTTTGACTGTCCACCGGGAGGAAGAATTTGTAAAGAACATGTTATCGTTCATCAGTCTGGATCTTTTGCTGGAGGAACTGAAATCGAAAAGCATGGATGAGATTGTCCGTATGCTTGACGAACATCTGCGGTAGGGAATCTCCGGAAACATATTTAGATAAGGAGTTTTTCTATCGGCAGCCAGAAGACATGCCGGCACGGTCATCCATAAAGGAGGTGTGCGATGTCGATTTGGAATGAAGACAGCGGCTATTACTGCTTACTGATCGCGATCCTCTGCGAAGTGGATGTGACGGAGGCGAAGCTGATCTACAAGTATGGGCCGGGGCATCCGGTCAGCAGGAGGATCTTTGATAAAAAATTAAAAGTGGAAGATGCAGAGAATATGGAAAAAGAGGCAATGGGAAATATGATGTACCGGATGCGGAAGGAAGGATATACGCTGGAGGAGATTTCCAACGCCTTTGACTGCTATCCGTCTACGGTAAAAAGAAGGATTGAAAAGGCAAGGAACAGGAAGGAGGCATAAAGAAATGATGGTGCAGGCAAAGCCGCCCGGAGCATGGGAGCAGGAGTTTGCCAGGCTGTCCTATGAATGGGAGAAGGTATATGCTTACGGCGATACTGACAGCATGTGTACGGACGGGGTGATTTTGAACCGGATCCGGCAGGAGCTGTCAGAGCTAAAGGAGAAGCTGGACGTGGCAGGAACTGACGGCGAATGGCTCATCCCTCCGGAGGTAGAGAAAAGTTTCATGGCCTGTGCGGACGAGATCCGGATACGGGCAAAAACCGCCATACAGGAGTATCTGGCACTGGAGGAATACCGGTATGTGCAGGCAGTCCTTCCGAAGCTGACACCGAAGCAGAAGAAGGAAACCCAGGCGCTGGAAGTATCCGGAAAAGTTATGGGGCTTGCCGATGCGCTTACAGAAGATAACCTGGTGGTGTTGCGGGAATACGGGGCTCCCGGCATGTTTTCGGAGATAATCGCGGAAACAGCAAAAAAGCTGCGGGGACTTTCTTTCAAGGCATTACCGGCTTCTGAAACAGAACAGGAAGAAATCCAGGAAGACTGGCAGGTGGAAGGACAGATGAGTATTTATGACTTGGCAGTTGTATAGAAATCTGAAAGGAGAAAACGAATGGTAGACCAGAGCATGATTGCGGCGATTTTTAATGATTTTATGTCCCTTTACTTAGGGAGAGAACAGATGGGGATTGAAGAGCTGTGCAAGAGATATGATTATCACCGGATGCTGATGGGGCTTCTCTCCAATATGGACGAAGCGGCAAAGATACCGGTTCCGGTGATTATGAAAGAATGCTATGAGGTATATAAAAAATACCGGAATAGGGAGATGATGGA
>CAMNXA010000108.1 GCA_946566685.1 uncultured Lachnospiraceae bacterium | reverse complement strand
GCGTGGGCTGGCATGAGAAGGAGTCGAGGGCGGAGACGGAGGTGCATGGCGCATTGAAAGCCGCCTACTATGGTGCGTACCATGCGGCGAGGCAGGAGATAAATGCCGGTGTTTCCGGAATGGAAGCGCAGGGCGGTTTTGACGCGGGGGCGTAGGAAAAAATACAAATGAGGAATAGCGGCAGTGCGGCATGACGGGGGAGGCGTTTATTGGACTGCAGTTCCGGGAATTATCCTCCAGCTTTTATTTATCCCGATGCTTATGGTGGCATTGAATAAGACGGGGGTTGTACGTTTTCACAGAGAACAGAAATTGGCAGTTAAAGCAGGACAGGAACCATAAGGATTCCTAAAAAGTATCTGTTAGTCAAATAGAGGTGATAATAGTGGCTGAGACAGATAAAAGTTTAGTTTATGGAGAATTGAAGATAAATTTTGTGCGCAGGGCAGTTTATGTAAATAGAAAGCGGTTCGGGAGAAATTATGGGGAAATCTACAAAGAGTGGTTCCATATCACAAAGGAGATTGGCGCCGACATCAAAGTAACCTCCATGCCCATTCTGGATACCACGCAGTCAAAGGAACTGGTGGGACAGCTTATCACGGATGTTGTGCTTGCGGTGTTCGCATATGTGGCGGATGAAGACTGGACGGAACGGCATGAGCTGCAGCGCCAGGGCATTGAGGTGGCAAAGGCAGACGGAAGGCATCTGGGAAGACCAAGGGTAGAGTACCCTGAAAATTGGGAGGACTGTTACGGCAGATGGAAAAGCGGAGTGATCTCAGCGAAAGAGGCCATGAAGCTGACCGGGCTGAAGAAGGACAGCTTTTACCGGCTGTCAAAAAAATATGAGTTGGAGCTGGCGGAAGCGGAGGAGGAAAAGCTATGAGCAAGGCTAAGGATATGGAAAAGAAAGAGATACTGCAGGTCATGGAGAAATACAGAGATTATTTTAAGGAATGGAACGCGGATGTGGCATTTGGTGTGAATAAGGCTCATATTTTTTATGTGCTGGCATCGGAAAAGGAATTTGAAACTTTTATATTTTTCCGGACGGCGGACCAGCTTGAAAAGATCATACTGGGTACGATTGCGGAAAACGTCGATATAATCATGGAAGCAGGAATGGAAGAAATCTCCATGGGATTTTCGGCTAATGAGATGAATGGGGAGTATGGTAAGAGTATAGAGCATTATCTGCCGGTGCTTGTGCAAAAACTGGATGTGCTCTGTAAAGCAGGGGAGCACTGGCAGAAGATGATGACAGTGACATTCAATTCCCTGAAAAATGTCTGCTCGGATATGGCGGATAGAGAAAAATAAAAATTTATAAAATAGTTTCAAGAAAACAGAGGCAAAGGAAGTCCTTACTATATGAGAATAAAATTCAGAGGAGGACTGTTTTATGAAGCAGGGCACATTATTTTATGATCAGGAAAGCGGCAGGTATAATTTCCATTACATTGACGGTGATGGGGACAGACGTGACTATGGAGGCATTCATTGCGGGGAGGTTCTGGAGTTTAAGCTGAATGAAGTCTGGATTCCCGCCCGTGTGGAGATGGGCATGGACCGGGAATGGTATCTGGTAGGGCTTCCGGGATTGAAGCTGGACGGGCTGGAGGTGCGTATAGGGGAGTAGTTTTTGCTGGATAGAATATGTGATGCGAGATATAATAAGCGTAGACATTAAGGAAAGCAGGTATTGCTTATGTGTGGACGCTACTATGTAGATGATGATACCGCAAGGGAAATTGAGAAGCTGGTCCGGCAGGTGGACGAAAGGATGAAACAGGCTTCAGCGGCAGGAGGTCCGCTGCAGGCAAAGGATATCCATCCATCAGAGGTTGCGCCCGTGCTTGTGGGTGATGGGCAAAACGTATGCTGCAGGTGGCAGAGGTGGGGATTCCCTGGTTTTCATGGAAAGCAGCTCATATTCAATGCCAGGAGCGAATCCGTGACGGAGAAAAGGATGTTCCGGGAGAGTGTGGGACAGCGGCGGATTGTAGTGCCTGCGGCATGGTTTTACGAGTGGAACAGGAACAAAAAGAAGAACATATTTTACCGGAAAGACCAGCCAGTGCTGTATATGGCCGGATTCTATAACCGGTATCAGGACGAGGATCGGTTTGTTATTCTGACGACAGCGGCTAACGATTCCATGCAGCCAGTGCATGACAGGATGCCTTTGGTATTGGAGCAGGATGAAATCCGTAAGTGGCTAGCGGAGGATGTGCTATTGGATGCTTTTCTTCATAAAGTGCCCCCACCGCTGGAACGGCGGACAGACTTTGAGCAAATGAGTCTGTTTGCTTCAGCAAATTCTAAATGACGGAATAAATTTCCTGTTGAAATTAGAACATATGTTTGCTATAATGAAGTTCCACAGGAGGTGACATATGTTTGGAAAGCACTATTTTTCATATTGATGTCAATTCAGCCTTCCTTAGTTGGGAGGCTGTTTATCGTCTGGCCCATAAGGGAGGGAAACAGGATCTCAGGGAAATTGCATCCGCTGTTGGCGGTGATATGACAATGCGCCACGGGATCATTCTGGCCAAGTCCATTCCGGCTAAAAGGTATGGCATAAAGACAGGAGAAACAATACTGGAAGCACAGCGCAAATGTCCGAATCTGGTAATAGTGCCGCCTAATTACAGCCTGTATGAAAAATGCTCTGCAGCATTTATGAATGTCCTGCGGGAGTATTCCGATGTTGTTGAGCAGTACAGCATTGATGAAGCCTTTGTGGACATGACTTCCAGCGTCAGGCTGTTTGGAACGCTGGAGGAGGTAGCGGTTCAGATTAAGGACAGCATTCATAATAAATTGGGGTTTACAGTGAATGTTGGGGTATCCAGCAGCAAGCTGCTTGCAAAGATGGCAAGTGATTTTAAGAAGCCGGATATGGTCCATACGTTGTATCCTGAAGAAATTCCGCAGAAGATGTGGCCGCTGCCGGTATCCGATTTGTTTTTTGTAGGCCGCGCCACAGCAAAAAAATTGTTTGACTTAGGGATTAAGACCATAGGGGAGCTGGCAGCGGCAGATCCGATGTGGTTAAAAGGCATCCTCAAAAAGCAGGGGGAAGTCATATGGGGATTTGCAAATGGTGTGGATGTCTCCCCAGTGCTGGCAGAGCCTCCAGCCAACAAGGGCTATGGTAATTCCACTACCACGCCATATGATGTGACAGATGTGGAAACCGCTGACAGGGTGCTGCTTGCGCTGGCAGAAACAGTGGGATACAGGCTGCGGACAGATAATGTGCAGGCTTCGGTAGTAGCAGTAGGTATCCGGTATGCAGACCTGTCTTATGTATCCCATCAAACGGTGTTGAAGACAGCCACGAACCTGACATGGGAAATTTATCAGGCAGCTTGCAGGTTGTTCTTGGAATTGTGGGACCACAGACCGATTCGACATCTGGGGATTCACACAAGCCGTGTCAGGGAGGATGGTTTCTTCAGACAGACAACGCTTTTTGATGAAATAGATTATGAAAAACTAGAGAAAGTGGATAAGACCGTGGATGCTCTTAGAGAGCGGTATGGAATGGATACCGTAATGCGTGCGACATTTTTGCGCCAACCCATTGACCATATGAGCGGGGGTATTTCAAGGGAGAAACGGACGGTAGATTATGACAAGGTGAAAGTTCAGTGAGAGAGGATGGGGTATCATGGCATTTGGGATAGGAACAAATTCACAGAAGGCAGATGTCGGACCAATCAGGGGAAAACAGAGGGAAATAGGATGCTATTGCTGGTTTACAAATAAGGGGCGGATGATGCCTACTGCGCTGAAGGTGCAGGACGAGGACGGCGAGATCAGGACAGTCCGCCAGATTAAGGTACATTCCCAAGAGGAAAAGATGTATGCAGGGGTGTCTTCTGTTGAGTTCAACTGTACCATAACGATTCTGGAACAGCAAATCAATGTTAAGCTGATTTATTACAAGGAAGAAAACAGGTGGGCGCTTGTTTACCAACAGGAGTAGCCGGGAAATGCTTTCTGCCCTGAAAAATTATATTACCGGTATAAATTATACTTACAGTATAATGACAAAACAGAAAATAGGTGTTATAGTGGTTACAGTTAGAAAACAAAGCGGACCGGATGAGTCCAGAAAGGAAAGGATCATGGCAACAGTTAATTTCGCAGCAAATTCATTTGCAACAACTTTAGTTGTTTATTATCTGCATAGCGAACATTATGAGGCACTGTTCAGTAAAGAAAAAGAGCAGAGCTTGGTTAAGATGCGCTCATGCAAGATAAGAAAAAGGCGAAAAACTGTGTGATGTCTGTAGGCTGGTCTTTTAGGAGGCTGCCAATATAAAACATGGATTGCTTGTACCGCTTATCTTAAATGAGGTAGGCGGTATTTTTATGTTCCATTAGCTCAGTTGGGAGAGCACTCGACTTTTAATCGAGTGGTCATGGGTTCGAGTCCCATATGGAACACTACCGCCTGATATTGATTCTGATAACAGGAGGTGAGGATCATGGTGAATTTGCCGGTTATAGATATGGTGAGGACAGGACAAAACATAGGAAGGCTGCGGAAGCAGGCGGGATTATCTGTAAAGGATCTGCAGGATATTTTTGGCTTTGCCACACCGCAGGCTATATACAAGTGGCAGCAAGGCGCTGCGCTGCCGACCATAGACAATCTGGTGGTGCTTGCAGCGGTTTTGCAGGTGCGCATGGATGATATTCTGGTTACTGATGCGGCAGCGCAGATACGGATCAGCGCATGAATGGAAGATAATAAGCAAAAAAAATAGTGTAAATGCAGGCTGAGAAATGCCTGCAGCAAGGTTCCCTGGTCTAAAGGTTAGGACACCGGCCTTTCAAGCCGGAGGTATTGGGTTCAAGTCCCA
>CAMNXA010000107.1 GCA_946566685.1 uncultured Lachnospiraceae bacterium | reverse complement strand
CTATTCATTTCTATCAGCCATTCTTTCTCTTCATCTGTGTATTCTTCACAGATTCCCAGATAAAGAAGCCGGTGTCTCTGTATATCCTGCATATCCTGATAACTGTTGACTAATTTCATATAAAGTTCAGTTAGTTCTTTTATCCCTGGATATGGGAACAAATGCCATCCTTTATCAGCAAGGATTTCTAATGCTGGTCCGGGCGACTGACTTTCTGCCCATAAATACAGTGCTTTAACTACATACCAGTATAGCCTTGTAGGCTTTATTTTATAAAGGCCCTCAAGCTGGTTCAGAGCTTCTTCCAATCTTTTTTCTTCGATCAAATCCAGGCATTGTTCCAGAAGCTGGTTATACCTTTTCTCTGTCATACATTTATCCTCTTGTCAATAAATTGTAAAAGTTCTTTCCCGCATTTCATAAGTTTATAATCTCCTTATTCATCATGAATCTTCACGCTCGCCATTAACCGCAAGTTCAGTCACTAAAAAAATCGTGATATCCTTGCTCCGCAGCTTTTGCAGTCATTCGCTTTCCAGGCTCAGAATAACCATGGTGTCTACAACTCTCATAAAATGGTTTGTTTATATACTGTCTTAATTTTTCTCTTAACACTTCTCTTGAGTCATCGCTACATAAATCCACGTAATCTTCCTTATAATCCGCAACATGCAAACTATATATTGCTGTCGCAAAATCACATGGATGCACTTTCCCATTTTTGATTTGATGCCAATGTGTGCAATCTTTTTTATTAGCTGTAATTGCTTCATCTGTATGATGTTTATTATTTAAAGACGACGGAATACTCCATTCCGGTGAAAATTGCCCTACTGTATAACAAACTCCGGATTCCTTTACAATATCTATATTTTCATAAAATAATTTCTTTTGATTTTCGTTAATGCTTTCAGTGTAATTTGAAAAGCTTACATTTACCCGTTCGTCATGCAGCCCATTTAATTGTTCCGGTTTAATAGGATATGTTCCGGATGTAGCGATGGAAATCAAACCAAAATTTTTCCATTTGCATAAATGCTCTATTATTTGAGATATATCTTTATGCATAAATGGTTCACCTCCCATTACTGTAATTGTTCCAACCATATCCACAGCACCAAAGAATTTATCAATATCATTGCATATTTGTTCTAACGGGAAATCAATTCGTTCTTTTTTATCAAAAGCATTCATATACGATGTACAGTACTTACATTTCAGACTACAGCGCTGATTGATTATTAATGTAACTGAAGTTAAAAATATCGGATTCTCACTTTCACATTTTGCATTTAAAATCCCATTAATTCTATGGCAATAAACCTGACGGCATTCCATAGTTCCGGAGCAACGTTTCGCATTAATTCCTGTATCCTGATTAAATGGGCATAACAGTCCCATATATAGATAATCACCATAAATCATATTAAGATAACCGTAGTCTTCCATATCTTTTATTAAATTATCCTGTATAACTCGATTACCAATACAAACAATAATCAAACAATTTTCTTTATCATCACTGCTAAAGGGAGGGATGACTTCTATCTGATTTACAGATTTTAATTCTTTCCAACGAATATCCCAATAATTTTCAATATTGATTCCCAGTTCCAAAAGCTTCTTGCCAATGGCATTTCCTAAATTACTTGCTCCCCACAAAACTACATGCTTATATCCATTGATATACTCTATAATAGATGTATCGCCACATACTTTTCCGCTCCATGCGCGCCTGTAATATTCTTCAATATTAAAATTATTGTTCATTTTTTAATCTCCTTATGTTGAAAAATAATCTTTATGGTGTTATATTTTATCAATTCCCTGTTCAAAGGATATTCTGCACTTGAATCCAAGTTCCTGTAGCATCGAAATATCTGGCTCCAACCAGAAGGTTCGTACAGGGTCTGTCTTTTTTGCACCAAATTTCAATACGGCGCCAGGCTTTATCCTGTCACGCAGATTTTCTATAAACAGTCTCAGCTTCTGCTGTTCTCCGCTGGCTATATGATATATACCTTTTGATTCAGGATGCTCCCCAAGAAGCCGCATCGCCCTCGTAAAGTCTGTGATATACATAAAATCCCACATATTCTCGCAGAGACTTAATTCCGGCATGTTCCCCTCTCGTAAAGTTCTTGCAACATATCCCAGCAAAGTTGGATCGTTTTCCCTTGGACCATACACGCTGTAAATCCTTGGCCAGACAAAGGTGATTCCTAACTGCTCAGCCAGGATACGTCCCATGTGCAGGCAGGACAGCTTTGCTGCCCCGTACATCAGGAAGGGGACAGGTACGGTCTCATCCTCCTTTGCACTGCCATTTACTACGCCGTATTCCGCTTGGCTTCCAGCTCCGATAAATTTACTGCATCCGCATTTTTTAGATGCTCTCAACGCTTTTTCCATGTAAAGAAGGTTTTTTAACTGTGCTCCATAATCATTTCTTGCATCTCCACCGGAACCGTTCCAAGCCAGATGGAAGAATACATCGTATTCTCCTTTTAGACTCTCCAGTTCCTCAAGGGGAAGAAGTACTATTTCATCTGCCAAAAGATTTTTTGTCTTTTCTGCCGATTCCGGGCGGGCAATAGCTGTAACTTTATGTCCGTTTTGTGAAAGTTCCTGACACAGTGCCTGCCCTAAAAAACCAGTTGCTCCAGTCATAACGAATCTCATAATTCAATATCCTTATATCAATTCCTCTTTTTGTTACTTAGATTTTTGAATCATTTTCTCTGTTATTTCCACCGGGTCTCTCTTAGCTCATCCCTGCTAAGAAGCGGCGTCATATCATCCAACGGCCTGGAAGCCATCTGCCCGTCCTCTTTCATATAATTCGCCTGCCGGGGTACGATCTTCTGCTCAATATCTGCCTTGACTCTACACACAACCGGACCATCATATTCTAAAGCTTCTCTGACCTTTTCCTTCAATTCCGCATCACAATCCAGCCGCAGGGTTTTAATCCCAAACGCCCTGGCTACCTTTTCGATATCTGGAAGCGTCAGCCCGGATTCCCTGGTACATCCCGTCAGACGTCCCTGAAAATTCCCGTTCTGGGAGCCATAGATCATACTGTACCCGCCATTATCTGTGATAAAAAGCTTCACTGGAAGGTTCCTTCGCTTGATGACCTCCAACTCCTGGATATTCATCATCACACTTCCATCCCCGGTCACACAGACGGTCCGTTTCCCACCGGAAGCGATACAGCTCCCGACACATGCCGGCACGTCAAATCCCATTGCCGCTAGACCCTTTGTCAGGAACGCTCGCTGCCCCCGTTTGATCTTGAATACCTTCATTGCGATATCAACGGAGGTACCGGAACTGGTGAACTGATAGATATCCTGCTCTGTCATCTGACGGCTGATCTCATCCACCAATCGATAGGTGTTGACATACCCTTGTCTGGATTCTGCCTCCGGGATAAAGACAGGATAACGCTTCTTCATGTCATCGCAGTAAGGAATCCAGCGCTCGTCCTGCGATGTATAAAGAGCTTCCCTGTGCTCCAGCATTTTCGTAAGGAAATATTTCGCGTCGCAGGAGATCCGAAGATCGGGATGCACACTTTTTTTATACATTTCCTTCTCATCAATATCCACCATCACATGCTTCGCGTTTCCCAGGAAATCCGCATAATTGTACCCTGTAGAAAGAAGATTTAGACGGCTGCCGATTGTGAGGACAAGGTCTGCGTTCTGCTGGATAAAGTTTGCGTGCCGATGTCCCACAGAGCCGGGGCGGCCATAGAAGAGCGGGTGCGCCTCTTCGATCAGGTCAACTCCGTTCCAGGAAGTCACGACTGGAATACCCAGCGCTTCATAAAATTCCCTTGCCTCTTCGACAGCACCGGCTAAACGGATGCCGTTTCCAAGAAGTAGGAGCGGCCGCCGCGCTTTATGGAGCAGTTCAAAGACCTGGACAATCTGTTCATCCGTGCATATTCGCCTGCTACCGTCCGTCCCTTCCGGCATATGATAGGAGGTCAATTCGTCTGGTTCGATCTGTGAAGCTTGGATATCCAGTGGGATATCCACCCACACCGGTCCCGGGCGTCCTTCCTTGGCAATAGCGGCGGCTTTTTCCATTTCAAAGCGGATTTCTTCCGGCTCTTTGATCTGTACCGCATATTTCGTGACAGATGTTACAATCGACAGGATATCCGTCTCCTGTATTCCAAACTGACGGATTCCCTGATCTCCCACAAGATCATCCCGTTTTACCTGCCCGGAAATGAAGATTACGGGAGTGGAGTCATAGTATGCGCCTGCAACACCTGTTACAGCATTCGTTCCCCCAGGTCCAGAGGTTACGAGACAGGCTCCGTAGTTCTCACTGATCCTTGCATAAGCTTCTGCGGCAATGGAAGCTCCCTGTTCATGGAGCATACAGATCCCTTCCATCTGCTGATTCTGCCCCAGGGAATCATTCAGGTGCATGGCGCCTCCACCGCTGACATAGAAGATATGCCTGATCCCCAGATCCGCAAGAAACTGGATCACATAATCTGATACTTTCATATCAATAATCCTTTCATTTATCCATCCACCCGCAAGGCTTACATCATGGGATGCCTTTGAGTATTGAATGTTAAGTCAGTGTTATTCCGCCGCACTGAATGGATGGAACTGAATCAATTCCTCAATCATCTCATTGCGGATCATAGTCGCTTCGTATCCTCCGCCGATCCCAAGCTTGCGCAGCAGATACTCCATCGTCACATTCCCGTCCCTCCATTTGCCGCCTAAGCCTACATGGGTCACGTCCATATAGTCCGCGCCCTCTGCGATGGCAAGGTCTGCAAGATTCTCTGCTGTACCGTTCTTGTCATGGAGATGCACACCCATCTCAATGCCGATCTTATGGCACTCCCGAATGGTATCCTTTACGTAGTCTTCCGTCATTACACTTTCCGTATCTGCAAATTCGATGGCATGTACGCCTTTTTCTTTCGCGAACTCTGCGAAGCGGATGTTCTGTTCTATGGAGTTATATCCCGCGCTGGTAAAGTTGATGAATACCTCATAGCCCAACCCCATAACCTCATCCACAAATCCTTCCAGTACATCCAGTTCTGTTTCATGGGAACGAGTCAGGATGCGGATGGTGTCGATGATGCTGTCTTTTGCCGGTAGGAGAGGGGAGAGCGGCCTCTGAATGTCCCGCATCGC
>CAMNXA010000106.1 GCA_946566685.1 uncultured Lachnospiraceae bacterium | reverse complement strand
ACATTAGAAACATATACAACAAGACTAAAACAATTAGAAGACATTACAAACAATTTCAAAGGTGTTGACAAATCTTTTGCTATTCAGGCGGGTAGAGAGATTCGTGTTATGGTAGTTCCGGAACAGATCAGCGATTCTGATATGGTATTGCTTGCGAGGGATATTTCCAAGCAGATTGAGGCAGAACTGGAATATCCTGGACAGATCAAGGTGAATGTAATCCGTGAGAGTCGTGTCGTTGATTACGCCAAATAAGAATAGTATGAACAATGAGGTAAGGAAAGTATTGAGAATGTAGCATTTTCAGGACTTTCCTTATTTTTTGCGCGTATATGCAGTCACTTCCGGGCGTACATGACTTCCGTTCTGTACAGTTTTACCAGAAACAAGGATACTTTCGGAGAAAAATTATCTCTTCTGTATACTTGTGAAATCTGGGATTCTGTAGTAGAATGATTAACGGTGTATGATTGTATACAATAATTCAATTATTATGGAGGACAACATGAAACCGTACAGAGAAATGAGTAAGGATGAACTCACGCAGCAGAAAGCAGAACTGATCAGACAATTTGAAGATGCCAAGGCAATGGGATTAAAGCTGGACATGTCCAGAGGAAAGCCTACTTCAGCCCAGCTGGATATGACCATGGGACTGATGGATGTGTTAAATTCCGATTCCGATATGAAGTCCATGGATGGTGTCGATACCAGAAACTATGGCCTGATGGATGGTATTATAGAAGCAAAGCATCTGATGGCGGATGTGATGAGTGTTCCGGCGGAGAATGTGATCGTGTACGGTAATTCAAGTCTTTCGATCATGTATGATTCCATATCCCGCTCTGTAACCCATGGTGTGATGGTCTCTACGCCCTGGTGCAAATTGGACGAGGTAAAGTTCTTGTGTCCTGTGCCCGGTTATGACAGACATTTTGCCATCACAGAGCATTTTGGGATTGAGATGATTCTGATTCCCATGACGCCGGAGGGGCCGGATATGGATCTGGTGGAGAAATATGTGAACGAAGATCCTGCGGTCAAGGGCATCTGGTGCGTACCGAAATATTCCAATCCCCAGGGTGTTTCCTATTCCGATGAGACCGTGAGAAGATTTGCAGCGTTAAAGCCGGCAGCTGAGGATTTCAGGATTTACTGGGACAATGCTTATGCCATCCATCATCTCTATGAAGATAAGCAGGATCAGATTCTGGAAATCCTGAGTGAGTGTGAGAAAGCAGGGAACCCGGATATGGTTTATGAGTTCTGTTCTACATCCAAGATTACTTTCTCCGGAAGCGGTATGGCGGCCATGGCTTCTTCCCCGGCGAACCTGGCGGATGTCAAGAAGTCACTCACTTTGCAGACCATTGGTCATGATAAGGTGAATCAGCTGCGCCACACCAGATATTTTAAGAATGTGGAAGGCATGATGGCTCACATGAAAAAACATGCAGACATTCTGCGGCCAAAGTTCGAGGCAGTATTGTCTGTGCTGGACAGGGAACTCGGCGGCCTCGGCATCGGAGAGTGGACCAGACCGCTTGGCGGCTATTTTATCTCCTTTGATGCGATGGAGGGCTGCGCGAAAGCGATCGTGGCGAAGTGTAAGGAAGCAGGTGTGGTTCTTACCGGTGCGGGTGCAACATTCCCGTATGGAAAGGATCCGAAAGACAGCAACATCCGTATTGCCCCTACATTCCCTACCTCGGAAGATATGGCGAAGGCTACTGACATCTTCGTCCTTTGTGTGAAGCTGGTCAGCGTGGAAAAGCTGTTGCAGGCATGACATACGGAAAGCAGTGTGCAGGAATTTACCTTTTCCATACGTCAGGTAAAAGTAATCCGCAAAGTATGAAGCGGTCATAAACAAAATAAAAAGTATTGTGACAGATATGGTTTCCGGTGTAAAATATAAGGCGGAAACCATATTTTGGTTTCCTGGAAGGATATTTGGTAAAGTTAGGTATTATTATCCTATAGGCAGTAGAGAAAAGGAAGGAGTATGAGTATGGAACGTTATGAGAGACTGGGAAGGGAATTGGTGCACAAAGGTGCGATCATAGATTATTATCAGGACACGATCAGAGTGCCGAACGGCAATATAGTGAAGTGGGATCTGATCACACATAAGGGGGCTGCTGCGGTGGTGGCAGTCAAGGATGACGGTAAACTGCTGATGGTGCGGCAGTACCGCAATGCACTTGACAGGGAGACATTGGAGATTCCAGCCGGTGCGCTCGATACGGCCGAGGAACCCACAGAGGTAGCAGCAGCCAGGGAACTGGAGGAGGAGACCGGCTATAAGGCGGGTAAGCTGGAACTTTTGATCTCGCTTAAGACTACGGTTGCTTTCTGTAACGAGAGAATTGACGTCTATGTGGCTACGGATCTGGTGCCCAGTAAGCAGCATTTGGATGAGGATGAGTTTTTGAATGTGGAAAGCCACGACCTGGAGGAATTGTTGCAGATGATTTTTGACTGTAAGATTCAGGATGGTAAGACGGTAGCCTCTATTCTGGCATACCAGAAGAAATACAGACAGGCAGATTAGCCGTATAAACAGCAAATATCGAAGAGGGACTTTACATGAATGGAAAGATTAGAAATAGTGTGCCAAATATTTGGAAACAGCTTCAGCCAGGATATATCATAGCTTTTGCGTTTTGTTTCATGCTTTTTGTCTATGAACCAATATTGATGTACAGCACCAACAAAAATGACTTCTGGTTTGATTTTGGGATCATGATCTTACCGACTCTGCTAATCTTTCTTATTTTTCTAGGGGGAGGGGTGATAGCTGTCACAGTTTGTTATCTCTTTCTCAGGCTCTGTTTTGTAAAAGAGAGGGCAGAAATGATATATCAATGCGTCCTGGCTGCACTGTTTGTTGTGTTTTTGGCGACCTATATTCAGGGTAATTTTCTGGCGGCTTCGCTGCCGGGGCTGACAGGGGACGAGATAGTCTGGGATCAGTACCTGAAAGAAGATCTGCTTACCATAGTGATATGGATTATTTTGGAAATTGCGGCAATTGGCGCTGTTGCGCGGTTTCGGGCGGAGCGGGTTGCCAGATGGGGCAGCAGAATATCCGTGGCTGTCATGCTGATGCTCCTCGTTGGTCTGACGGTGCAGGTGATTTCCAATGATGCCTTGAAGAGCAAAGAGGCGGTCATCGCAACAAATTCTCATAGCAATGATATTTCTACCAATAAAAATTTCCTGATCTTCGTAGTAGATGCAGTCAATGCCGAAGACTTTCAACAGCTTCTCTTGCAGAATGAAGCATACAGGGAGGTGTTTCGTGATTTTACATTTTATACGGACACCGTATCTGTATATCCGTTTACGCGGGACAGTATGCCGTTGATCTTAACGGGCCAGGTGAATCAAAATGAAGAGGCATTTGAGACATATTCGAGTGAGGCTTATAATAATTCTGAGTTATTCGCCAGGCTGACGGAGGAAAACTATGACATCGGTCTGTATATGGATTCTCTGACCTGGTATGGAGAGAAACCATATACTGTCATAAATGACATTAGAAACAGGACGGCTTCCCCTTATGAAAATATTGACCTTTATATCTATTTCAGGCAGGAACTGAAGTATGTCCTGTTTAAGTATCTTCCCTATGCATATAAGCAGTATTCACAGATTGAAGGGCTGGATTTCAAGCGGGCCCTGGAACAATATGATTATGATGATGTGACTGTCTATGATAATATCCTAAGTCATCCGGAATTGACACAGACGAATCGCAATCTGTTCCAGTTTATCCATATTGAGGGTGCGCATCTGCCTTTTGAGATAGATGAGAATCTGAATCCAATAGAAAAGGGCACTTACAGACAAAAAATAGAAGCATCGATCAAGATCATGGACGCTTATCTGACCAGACTGAAAAACAATGGAGCCTATGATAATTCCATTATTATAATCTTGGCTGATCACGGGTATTACGATGTTGACCACAGCAGTCATGGAGATGAGGTTTTTGCGCGCTATCACCCAATATTGCTGATAAAGGGATTCGGGGAAGAACATGAATTGATAGAGTCTGACATTCCGGTTTCTCACCTGGATCTGATGGATGCCTATATGGATTTGCTGGATGGGAAAAAGGGGTCAGAGGTGTTTGCGCATATTAGACGGGATGAAAATAGAAAAAGAAAGGTTATCTGGTATGAGTACCTGAAAGAAGACCATATGATCGAATATGAACTGGAAGGGAGTCCGGACGACTGGAGCAACTTTAAACCCACCGGAAATGTCTTTGACAGATAGAATGACTGCCGTCTGATGTACGCGGATACCTGGATGGACAGGAGGATATAGATACGCTTTCCTATGCATGTACGTCTCTGACGGGGCATATATATAGATACCAAGGCAAGGTATTGTCAGAGAGGGGATGCGTGTGCGTCAGCAGTCATTGTCAAAGAACAGTTATTATATGGTCTATCTGTTTATGATCGGACTTTTTATCGGCATCCTGGTGGTGAATGCAGGGCATGACACATGGGTTGTCAACAGTGATCTTCTGGGAACAGAGATGATCATTCGTCTCAAAAACAGTGTTCCGGCGGGGGAGGGGCTGTTTGGTTATGTGTTAAAGCACCGCTTGTTCACCCTGTGTATGCTGGCATTGTTGTCCACGACTATGATCGGCCTGCCAGCGATTTGTGTCTATATTTGTTATATGGGACTCTCGGCAGGCTGTCTTTTGTCGGTGGCGGTCATCCGCTATGGCATCCGGGGACTTCTGTTTGTGGCGGCGGCTCTTCTGCCGCAGGCTTTTTGCCTGATACCGGCTTACATCGGTCTTTTTATCTGGGCGGTAAGCCTCAACAGGACGCTGTATGCGCCTAAGACGTATCTGGATGGATATGAGCGCTATAGCAGGCAGTTTTATTTGAAAAAAGGAACACAGATTGTGGTGGTGGCAGCAGTTGTCATAATGGGATGTCTGTTAGAAAGTTATGTCAATCCTAAGATCCTGCATTTTATCCTGAAAATTTTCTGAAAAAAATTTTTTTATATGTTTTTCCAAGATATAGTAGACATAAATTCACTGCCTGACGATATCTTGTACTTTGTCGGAAAAATCGCGCAAATGCCCGTAAAATCTGGGAAAAATCCATTTGCTTTTCTCCAAAAATCTGATTATAATGTAATGCAGACGG
>CAMNXA010000105.1 GCA_946566685.1 uncultured Lachnospiraceae bacterium | reverse complement strand
TTACATAAATTTTACTTCTATTTTACAAAACCCTGATATCAGCAGGGATAAATCCGTGATAATTTCAAATCATAATACTAAGGCAGAGTATGAAAAGGGAGGTTGGCAAGGATTTATTCAGTATACTCAAGATGTTGGGCGGGCTTGCACTTTTTTTATATGGGATGCATGTGCTGGGTGAAGGACTTTCTAAAGCAAGCGGCGGCAGGATGGAGCAGATTCTGGAACGTCTGACTTCCGGCAGGCTGCGGGCTGTGTTTCTGGGAGCCGCCGTCACGGCAGTCATTCAGTCATCTTCTGCCACCACGGTGATGGTGGTGGGCTTTGTCAATTCCGGCATCATGAAACTGTCCAGTGCGATCGGTATTATCATGGGTGCCAATATCGGTACCACCGTAACTTCCTGGCTTTTAAGCCTGAGTGGTATCGAGGAAGGGAATTTTCTGGTACAGATGTTAAAGCCCTCCTCCTTTTCTCCGATTTTGGCCATCATCGGTGTGATGCTCCTGCTATTTTCCAAGAAGGACAGCAGACGTAATATCGCCATGATCTTTGTGGGCTTTGCAGTATTGATGTTTGGTATGGACACTATGTCAGGGGCAGTAAAGCCATTGGCGGATGTGCCGGAGTTTGCCAATCTTCTGCTGGTGTTTCAGAATCCGTTTCTGGGAATATTAGCAGGCGCACTCCTGACGGCAATATTGCAGTCTTCCTCGGCTTCCGTGGGTATTTTGCAGGCGCTGTGTGCCACCGGATCTGTCTCTTATGCAACGGCCTTTCCCATTATCCTGGGACAGAATATCGGCACCTGTGTGACGGCGCTGTTATCCTCTGTGGGAACCGCCAAGAATGCCAGACGGGCGGCTATTGTACATCTGTATTTTAATCTGATCGGTACGGCGGCGTTTATGGCCGTGTTTTATGGTCTGCATGGGATAGTGGATTTTCCTTTTATAGATTGGCCGGCGGCGCCTTATGGGATTGCCATTGCGCACAGTGCCTTTAATATCTTTGCCACCTGTCTGCTTCTGCCTTTCTCGGATCTGCTGGAGAGACTGGCTTATCTGACGATCAAGGAGGATGCTTCGGAGCACGCGGCGGTGCGGTATGTGGAGGAGGACATACGGACATTGGATGTCCGCTTCATGAACAATCCGGCGGTGGCCATGGAGCAGTGCAGGAAAGTGACGGCCCATATGGCGGATGCGGCGGCAGATGCCTGCCGGCGGGCGGCCGGGCTTTTGCACAGTTACGCAGAGGAAGAGGTGGACAAAGTCCGGCAGATGGAAGAGGATGTGGATCGTTATGAGGATGTGCTGGGCACTTATCTGCTTAAGCTGAGCGGGCGGGAACTGTCGGAGCGGGACAGCCGGACTCTGACCTTGTATCTGCACAGCATTGGGGATCTGGAAAGGATTTCGGATCATGCGGTGAGTATTGCCGAAGCTTACCGGGAAATGGCGGATAAGAAGATGACTTTTTCCAACAAGGCACAGGAAGAACTGACGGTCTTTACAAGAGCAATAGAGCGGATTTTGTCCTTGTCCCTGGAAGTTTTTGTCAGGGAGGAAGGGGCTTATGTCTATGAGGTGGAGGCGTTACAGTCTTTGGTGGACAGGCTGGCGGCTGAGGTCAAAAAGCGCCACATCAAACGGCTCAGGAAGGGAAAATGTACGATAGAACTGGGATTTCTGCTCTCCGATATCCTGACGGCTTACGAGCGGATCACGGCACACTGTGCCCACATAGCAGTGCGTATGGTGCAGGTACAGGAGGATTCCCTGGAGATGCATGGATACAGCGAGGAACTGGAAGAGAGGGATCGGGAGAGAATCCACTTGTTGTATGAGGGACTGGTGCAGGAGTTTGCATTGCCTTAATGCTTGTTTTTTGCCGGATAGAGAGCTATGATATAGAAAGGTCTTCTACTGGAGTGAAAACGTTGAGTGGCAGGCCAAACAATAGAGTCTATATGTTAGCGCGCGAAAAGACAGCGCAGAAATGAGGCAGAGATGAAGATAGCAGTTACTTACGAAAATGGAAATGTATTTCCGCATTTTGGCCGGACACAGCAGTTTAAGGTGTACGAGATCGCCGGCGGAAAAGTGGCAGATGCACAGGTGATGGATACGGACGGAAACGGGCATGGCGCCCTGGCAGGATTACTTTCCGGATGGGGCGTGGACACATTGATCTGCGGCGGAATCGGCGCGGGTGCGCAGTCTGCCCTGATGGAAGCAGGCATTCAGTTTTATGGCGGTGTGGCCGGGCGTGCGGATGAGGCGGTAGACGCCCTGCTGGCGGGAACGCTTGCTTATAGTCCGGAAGTGCATTGCGAACATACGGGGCATGGTCATCATGGGGAAGGCCATCAGTGCGGGGACGACAGGCACGGATGTCCGGGGAGTGAAAAGTTCTGACGGCAGTGTGGAAATAGACGTTGAGAGAAGAAAACCAGCGAGGCTGATGATACAATGCGCATGATCTATATCGTGGAAGACGACAGGAATATCAGTGAGATTGAGAGTTTTTCCCTGAAAAACAGCGGCTACGAGACGGCAGTGTTCGAGACGGCGGGGGAATTTTATGAGGCGCTTGCCGGGCAGGTTCCCAGTCTGGTTTTGCTGGATGTGATGCTGCCGGATGAGGATGGGCTCCATATTGTGGAGAAGCTTCGTAAAGACCCGCAGACACAGAAGATACCGATCATCATGGTGACGGCCAGGGGGACGGAGATGGATAAGGTCAAAGGGCTGGATCTGGGGGCCGATGATTATCTCACCAAGCCCTTTGGCGTGATGGAGCTGATCTCCCGGGTGAAGGCCCTGCTTCGCAGGAGCGGGGATGGCAGGGAAGAACGGCAGCTTAGGATTGGGGATGTGCTTCTGGATGACGAGCGGCATGCGGTGTATGTGGATGGCGCGCAGTGTGAGCTGACCCATAAGGAGTATGAACTTTTAAAGATGCTCATGCTGCGGGCCGGCATCGTGACCGGGAGAGCAGAAATCCTGGATCAGGTGTGGGGCACAGATTTTCAGGGAGAGTCAAGGACTCTGGATATGCACATCAAGACACTGAGGCAGAAATTGGGCCGGGCCGGCAGTATGATCAGGACAGTCCGCAATGTGGGGTATATTCTGGATAATGGGATGGGTCAGCAGCCCTGATGTGGAGGATACATTTGAAGAAAAAGATTAACAGACAACTGATAGGAATTTCTTTTGCGGCAGTCGTTATTACATTGGTTTTGATGACGGCTGCTTTTTATCGTATTTTCAGGGTGCAGGTGCTGGATGATCTGAAGATTTATGCCAGGGTGATATCGGAGAGTGATATTTTGGACAGAGCCTGGCAGGAAGAATACGGTAATGCTTTTGATCCTGTGCGCACTACGGTCATAGCGCCGGATGGAAAAGTACTCTATGATTCCAATGTCAATGCAGGACAGATGGACAATCATCTGGAGCGGCCGGAGATACGGGAGGCGCTTATGGAGGGAGAAGGAGAGTCTATCCGCCAGTCTTCCACGATGAACAGAAATACTTTTTATTATACGCTGCGGCTTGTGGACGGCAATGTACTTCGGGTGTCAAGGGAAGCACACAGTATCTGGAGCATCCTGTACCGATCCGTGCCGGTTCTGGCGGTTGCGCTCTGCACTCTTTTGCTCATGTGTATGGCACTGTCCCATTATCTGACGAGATCCCTTGTAACGCCCATTGAACGTATGGTGGCAGATATCAGTCACATCGAGGAAAATAAAGTATATGAGGAACTTCTGCCCTTTGCCAGAACCATTCGCAGGCAGCATGAGGAGATTCTCGGAAATGCCAGTGTGCGGCAGGAATTTACGGCCAATGTGTCTCATGAATTAAAAACACCTTTGGCGGCAATTTCCGGTTATTCGGAACTGATTGAAAACGGTATGGCATCAGGAGAGGATGCGGTGCGGTTTGCGGCCGGTATCAGGCAGAGCGCGAACAGGCTTTTGACCTTGATCAATGATACCATCCGTCTGTCAGAACTGGATTCTCCCACACCAGAGATTTCTTTTGAGGAAGTAAATCTGTATGAGATTGCAAGAGAAAGTGTGGAAATGCTGCAAATTCGAGCAGAGGAGCGGAAGGTAAAGCTCTTATTGGAGGGAAGCAGCTGTAAGATTCTTGGTGATAAGCAGATGATGGAGGAACTGATTTACAATCTCTGCGATAATGCGATGAGTTATAATGTGGCGGGAGGAAGTGTGCTGGTCAGTGTGGTACAGGATCAGCAATCGGTGGTGCTTTGTGTGGAGGATACGGGAATCGGGATTCCCGGAGAGTATCAGGAGCGGATATTTGAGCGGTTCTACCGGGTGGACAAGAGCCGGTCCAAATCCACTGGAGGCACCGGCCTTGGTCTCGCGATCGTCAAGCATATCGTGGCGGTGCATCAGGCGGAAATAGCACTGACAAGTGAAGTGGGCAGAGGAACCAAGGTGGTGGTTACCTTTGCGTCAAAGGGAGGATTTGTGTCATAAAAAGAGCGTAAACATCTTCCTGTGCGGTTAAGAAAATTCCGCAACACTCCGATACAATAAATAACAATTGGAGACAGAGAACGGATGAAACGGATGTCATCCGAGATCGAAATCATATAGATTGCAGGAGACAGGGAGGTTATCGGCAATGCAGGTCAGGTTTAATACTAACGACAATCAGATCACAGGCCCGGGCGTTACGACACAGACCAAAGAGAGCGAGCGCGCCGGACGCAAATCATCCCAGACAAAAAGGACGAATACAATCTTTGCAGGCAATCTGCCGATGAATAAAGATTCTATCATGCTGCGCAAACAGCAGGCACAGAAGAAGGCCATGAAGATGATCCAGGATGCTTGGGCCGGCGACCGCAAGTCGGACCAGGGTATGGTAGAGATGCGGGAGAAGGCGGAGCACTACAGGGCGGAAGCGCTCATGAATCAGGAAAAGGTAGCGGAGTGTGAAGCGAGAAAGGAGAACCTGCGTCAGAAGTATGGCGTGGAGGAGGATTCTCAGGAACAGAAGGATCTGGAACTCTTAGAGCGGGCAAAATATTTCTTTGAGAACAGTTTTACGGATGAGGAATTGCAGCGGATTGAGGAACTGCAGGAACAGCCGCTTACGGAATATCAACAGAAATGTCTGGAGATACATGGGGAACAGCATACTTTCCAAAACCGTGCGGAGGATGCAGAGTCCGTTTCACAGTACTACAGTCAGTCCGCTACTTCCATGAAGATAGAACGTCTGAAATTCCACAAGATGACAGATGCCCAGAATAATGCCGAGAAGCTGATGGAAGAGACCAGTAAAGATATCGTAGGTATGCTCTGGGATGAGGCTAAGGATCACATAGACGAAACCTACGAGGAGAAGAGAGAGGAAGAGAAGGAAAAGGCCGAGGAGAAGGAAGAGCAGG
>CAMNXA010000104.1 GCA_946566685.1 uncultured Lachnospiraceae bacterium | reverse complement strand
CAGGATAACAAACATGTGGTGCTGATGCCGGGGCCGCCCAATGAGATGATTCCCATGTTTGAGACATCGGTCATGCCTTATCTGTCCAAACTGCAATCCTGCGTGATCTATTCACAGACCGTGAAGATCTGCGGTGTGGGGGAGAGTAAGGCGGAGAGCATGGTCGCGGATTTGATCGAGGCACAGACCAATCCCACGATCGCCACCTATGCCAAGACCGGGGAAGTACATTTGCGGGTGACAGCCAGGGCAGAGGATGAGAAAGAAGCTAAGAAGCTGATCAAACCCATGATCAAGGATTTAAAAGGGCGTTTCGGAAACCATGTCTATACTACGGACGATGAGGTGACGCTGGAGAAAGCGGTGGTAGATCTGCTTACGGCGAACGGTCTGACAGCCTGTACGGTGGAATCCTGCACAGGCGGGATGTTATCTGCGAGACTGATCAATGTACCGGGTGTTTCGGATGTGTTTAAATCCGGCTATGTCACCTATTCCAATAAATCCAAGCGCAGACTGCTGGGAATCAAGAAGAATATCCTGATGAAACATGGGGCGGTCAGTGAGCAGATTGCCAGAGAGATGGCCAGAAGCGCCGCAGCGCTTGCCAAGACGGATGTGTGTATCTCTACCACGGGGATAGCCGGGCCGGACGGTGGTTCGCCGGAGAAACCGGTGGGGCTTGTATACATCGGATGTAACGTATGCGGTAAGATTACAGTGAAAGAATGTCACTTTAGCGGCAGCCGTTCCAAAATCAGGGAGAGCGCTGTTTCGGCAGCATTATCGTTGATGCGAGAGTGTATTCTGGCGTATTATAGTGAAGTTACTTTTGGCGGCAAGGAAAAGTAGTGGGAGAGTGGGAACTTAGTTAGAAAATGGAGGGAAACAAATGAGTGAACCGGGCAATTTTGACGATATGAGAGAGGGAGACGGCAGGATAGATACGCCGGTGGATCCCTATACAACCGAGAGCAGTGCCGATATCTATGCAACGCCAAAGGTGGCCTTGGATAACACAGATGTGGTGGTGGAAGAGGCATCATCTGTGCCGGTTACGGATACCCACGGGCTTTTTTCAGGCAGCGGCCAGAATGATCCTTACAATGTTCAGCCTGGCGTTCCTTACGGCAGTCAGCCTGATCCTTACAACAGCCAGCCGGGTACCCCATATGGCGGTCAGGCGGGCAATCCATACGGTGTACAGCCGGGTAACCCTTATGGAGGCCAGGCTTATAATGGCGCCTATGAGGGGATGAATAATAACCCGTACTATAATAATACCTATCAGGGTGGTAATCCTTACAACAACAATCCTTATAATAGTGACAATACATACAACAATAACACCAATAATGGTGATATGGGGAACAGCAATCCCTACGGCAGTGTGCCCTATGGCGGGGATAATACATATGGCAGTACTTCCTATGGTGGGGATAATGCCTATGGCAATGCCTCCTATAATGGGAATAATACCTATGGAGCAGGCAATGCCTATGGCGGGAATGGGAGTCCCTATAACGGGGCCAATCCTTATGGGCAGCAGGCCGGCGGTTCTGGGAATCAGCCGCCCTATGGGAATCCGCCTTTTGATAATAATCCGTACAGTCCTTATGCGGTACCCCAGAAAAAGGGGCATACCGGTCTGATCATAGCCATTGTGGTTATTGTTATCCTTCTGTTTATTGTGGCAGTCTGCGCGCTGGCATACCGGGCAGTGCAGTTAGCGAATGATAGAATCGATGATGTCATGGATGACGATAAGTATGATTTTGATGATGATTATGATTATCATCATGATGATGACTTTTACGGGTATGACGATGATGACGATTTCTTTTATGATGATGACTTTGATTATGATTACGACTATGATTATGACTACGAAGATGATGGCTATTATTCCTTACAGGATGATATCAAGTATGATCTTTCTTATGGAATAGATTTTGATTTTTATGAGTATGAGTCGGATAATGAGAACGTCAATATCATGGTGACTTATCCGATCATTACAGGTGAAGATGTGCCGAATCTGGAGAAGTTAAATGATACCATCTATTCGGAGGTCGAGCTGATCGAAGAGTATTTTGAGGAAGACTATGCGCCTTACATGGAGAAGAATGAGGACAGTTATTTTTCGGCCACTGCGATCTGTTATGTGACTTATATGGATGAAGATAAACTCAGTGTGGTATACCAGGAGCGGATCTATGCGGATACTTATGATCTGGCTTATCTGGAATGTATCAATATCGATATGAAGAACGGAGTGGTTCTTGATAATGAAGAAATGCTCGATATCGATGATGCATTCTCCGTGGAATTCAGGACCAGAAGCGATGAACAGAACGGGGAAATCTATTCGCTGACCAACATGACCGATCAGGAGATTACAGGTTATTTCAATTCTCCGGATGTGATCGTGTTCTATACGCCTCTGGGCATGGAGATAGGTTTTAACTATGAGGAAGGCTGGGTGACAGTCACTTATGAGGAGTACGAACAGTATCTGAAAGTATTTTAGAAGTATGATAAGGGGCGGTAAACCGGAAAGGTTTGCTGTCTCTTTTTTTGAGAACATATTGCATATTGGAAGATTCTCTGGTAGACTAAGAATGTCTGTGGAAATGGAGTCTGTTGTGCATATCCGGCATTTCGCCACGATTTCCATTAGCTTAAATTTCAGGAAAGGAGGGTAGAGTGTCGTTTATTGGACATTAAAAGTGATAAGATAGTATTAAATTATGATAAAGGCATGTAAAACAAATCGATAACCATATGTTTATCAAAATAAGGTTGACAAAATCGAACATTTGTTTTATTCTAGTACAAGAACAAATGTTCTAAAAGAAAAGGAGAACAGAACATGGAAAGAGATGACAAATTAAAGGCATTAGATGCGGCTTTAAGCCAGATAGAGAGACAGTTCGGTAAGGGCGCCGTCATGAAACTGGGTGATCCATCCGTACAGATGAATGTGGAGACGATTCCCACGGGATCTTTAAGCCTGGATATTGCGCTGGGACTCGGCGGTATTCCCAAGGGCAGGATTGTGGAGATATATGGACCGGAATCCAGCGGTAAGACGACCGTTACCTTACATATGATAGCAGAGGTGCAGAAGAGAGGCGGTATTGCCGGTTTTATTGATGCAGAGCATGCGCTTGATCCCGTCTATGCGAAGAACATCGGTGTGGATATCGACAATCTTTATATTTCTCAGCCGGACTGCGGGGAACAGGCATTGGAGATTACAGAGACCATGGTTCGTTCCGGCGCTGTGGATATTATTGTAGTGGACTCTGTTGCGGCATTGGTACCCAAGGCAGAGATTGACGGAGATATGGGGGACAGTCATGTGGGTTTGCAGGCAAGACTGATGTCCCAGGCTCTTCGTAAACTGACAGCAGTTATCAGCAAATCCAACTGTACCGTTATTTTTATCAACCAGCTGCGTGAGAAAGTGGGCGTTATGTTCGGTAATCCGGAGACGACCACAGGTGGACGTGCGCTGAAGTTCTATTCCTCGGTGCGGCTTGATGTCAGAAGGATTGAATCCCTGAAACAGGGCGGAGAAGTGATCGGTAACAGAACCCGGGTGAAGGTGGTTAAGAATAAGATCGCACCTCCTTTTAAGGAAGCTGAGTTTGACATTATGTTTGGAGAAGGAATTTCCACAGTGGGAGATATTCTCGATCTGGCAGCAGAGAACAATATCATCAATAAGAGCGGCGCGTGGTATGCCTATGAAGGTAATAAGATCGGTCAGGGCAGGGAAAATGCAAAACAGTATCTGAGAGATAATCAGGAAATGTGCGCTGAGGTAGAGCGGAAAGTAAGGGAACTGTTTAATATGGAGACAGATGTCGTGGAAACATCGGCGGCCGGTAAAGCGCCGAAGGATAATGCCAAGAAGGATGATACCAAATGATCGTGACGCAGATGACAGGGATCTCCAGATCACGTTATCAGATTTATGTGGATGGTCAGTTTGCCTTTATCCTCTACAGAGGGGAAGTGCGTGAACTTGCCATAGCGGAAGGAGAGGAAATTTCCGAAGCATGTTATCAGCAGATCATGACAGAACTTTTACCCAGACGGGCTAAGAAGAGGGCGATGAATCTCCTGGAGGCCAGAGACTATACCAGCGGGCAGCTGCGGGAGAAACTGCGGCAGGGGGATTATCCGGATGCCTGTATCGATGAGGCCATAGCCTATGTGGAGTCTTATGGTTATGTGGATGACCTGCGCTACGCCAAAGATTTTATCACTTATCATCTGGAAGATAAGAGCAGGACGCGCATGGAACAGGATCTGATGCGGAAAGGAATCGGCAGGGATACGATCGGTGCAGCCTTTGACGAACTGGAGCAGACAGGCGCCCGCCAGGATGAGATGGCGATGATCATGCGTCTTTTGGAAAAGAAAAAATATGATGCCCGGACGGCCGCGAAGCAGGACAGACAGAGAATGTACGGTTTTCTTTACCGGAAGGGGTTTCACCCGGAGGCAATCAGTAGAGCACTTTTGCTTGACATAACATCAAATTCATTATAGAATTAATATGTTGTAATTTTGCTAACTATCAGGATGTTGTTATTTGAGAGATATCCGACAATAGATTAGATGATGTACAATGAAAACTAAATAAGGAGGTGCTCCTGTAATGTGGCAAGTTGTGGTAGCAATAGTCATCACACTGGTGGTTGCTGTTCCTGTGTCAGCTTATTTTGCCATCAACTATCGCAAGAAAGTTGTGGAAGCGAAGCTGGGTAACGCGGACGAAAAGGCCAGGGAGATCATTGACGAAGCTCTCAAAACTGCGGAGACAAAGAAGCGCGAGTCGCTGCTTGAAGTCAAGGAAGAGTCCATTCGTGCGAAGAATGAACTTGACAAGGAAATCAAGGAACGGCGTGCCGAGGCGCAGCGCTATGAACGCCGTGTCCAGCAGAAAGAAGAGAACATCGACAAGAAGGCAGATGCTATTGAGAAAAAGGAAGCAAGTCTGGCACAGAGGGAAGAAGCTCTTGCCAAACAGCGTGAAGAAATTTCCAAGCTGAACGAGCAAAGATTACAGGAACTAGAACGAATCTCAGGTTTGACCTCCGAACAAGCAAAAGATTATTTGTTGAAAATTGTTGAAGATGAAGTGAAACATGAAACTGCTGTCATGATCAAGGAAATGGAGAGCAGGGCAAAGGAAGAAGCGGACAAGAAGGCAAAGGAATATGTGGTTACAGCGATTCAGAAATGTGCGGCTGACCATGTATCTGAGACTACCATATCCGTGGTACAGCTTCCGAATGATGAGATGAAAGGCCGGATTATCGGTAGAGAAGGTCGTAATATCAGGACGCTTGAAACAATGACGGGCGTGGATCTGATCATCGATGATACACCAGAGGCAGTCATCTTATCCGGATTTGATCCGATCCGCAGAGAAGTGGCAAGAATTGCGCTTGAGAAACTGATTGTGGATGGACGGATTCATCCGGCAAGAATTGAAGAGATGGTCGAGAAGGCTCAGAAAGAAGTGGAAGTCATGATCAAAGAGGAAGGTGAAGCTGCTACTCTTGAGGTCGGTGTACATGGCATCCATCCTGAACTTGTCAGACTGCTCGGTAAGATGAAGTTCAGAACCAGTTATGG
>CAMNXA010000103.1 GCA_946566685.1 uncultured Lachnospiraceae bacterium | reverse complement strand
TTCCTATCCTCCATATGAAATATTTTGATTATATAACTTTATATAACTGAAAGGGTTCCCCCTTAAGCTAACTTATAAATAAGTAACATTTTCAATACCACGCCCAAGTCCGGCAATTCCGGTACGTGCCAGTTCCAGAATTTCATAGCCGTCCAGGAGGCTGATAAACGCTTCTATCTTGTCCTGGTTACCGGTCAATTCAATGATCAGGCTCTCTGTAGAGACATCAATAATCTTCGCGCGGAAAATATCGGCCACGGAGATGACACCCTGTCTCTCCTGGGCAGATGCCTTTACTTTGATGAGTACAAGTTCCCTGTATACGCTGGAACCCGGACTCAATTCCTTAATGTCCCGCACATCGATCAGTTTAGCTACCTGTTTCTCAATCTGATCCAATATCTCATCATCGCCTGAAGTGACGATGGTGATCCTCGTAAAACGTGGATCTGCCGTCACACCTGCGGTAATACTGTCAATATTATAACCGCGTCTGGAAAAAAGACCGGCGATGCGGCTTAAAACACCGGATGTATTGTCTACCAACAACTGAAACACTTTTTTTTGCATAAGATCATGCCTTCCTTTGATTTTCTATACAAACACTGTCAATAATTGTAGCAACTTACGTTTCAAAAGTCAAATTAATTGTCAGTTTCCATGCACTTCTGGAGAGCCAATGTCCCGGTGCGGGCCATCTCCACAATGCTGATGCCCTGCATCATGCTGATGAAGAGTTTGATCCGATCAGGCATATCGCAGATCTGTATGACCATCATGTTTTTGGACATATCCACAATATCTGCATTCATGATCTCGCAAGTCTCCATAATATCCCTGCGGTTGCTCTTGTTATATTTGACTTTCATCAACATCAATTCACGGCTTACGCTTGAAGGCTCGTCAAAGGTCTTTACCTTAATGACGTCAATTTTCTTATTGAGCTGTTTTTCAATCTGTTCAATGGTACGCTGATCGCCGGAACTGACGATGGTCATGCGGGATACGGAAGAATCCTCCGTCTCACCCACTGCCAGACTGTCAATATTAAAACATCTTCTTGAGAACAGACCGGCTACTTTACACAGGACGCCGGATCTGTTTTCCACTAATACAGAATATATTTTTTTCATTTTGGTCATTATACTCCCTTCCCGGTGTGCATATTTGTGTACACTGCTACCGCAGATATCACATGTATTTCCAGTTATTTGACAAGATCCATCGGATCAATGATACATTCTAACAAAACAGATTCGTCATTTTCCAGAAATGCCTTGATCGTATCCTGCACACCATCCATTGTACACTGCCGCATAAATTTCATATCATATGCCGCCGAGAGTTTTTCCAAATCCGGACTGCCGGACAGGTCTACCACAGAATAGTTGTCTTTGTAAGTATAATGCTGATATTCCCGCACCATTCCCAGATAATTATTCTTGAGGACAATGATCTTGACCGGTACGCCAAACTGCCGCATCGTGGCCAGTTCCATCATGGACATCTGGAAAGAACCATCGCCGCAGACTGCCACTACCTGCCGTTTTTTGTCTGCCAGTTTGGCGCCCATCGCCGCAGGAATGGAGTATCCCATGGTTCCCATACCGCCAGTGGTAAGGAAACGTCCCTGCTTGACGATGTGATAGCCGCAGGACCAGATCTGGTTCTGCCCCACGTCCGCCACATAAACCGCATCCTCATCCATGGCTTCGGAAAGCATGGTAATGAAAGCTGCCGGATCCACGTACTCGGGATTGGGCTTACGAATCGGACGCATACTGTCACGATAACCGTTAAGTACCTGAATCCACTCCCTGTGTTCACAGGTAAACTCTTCTTTCTGAATATCCTCAAAAATATGTTTGGCATCACCCACAAGCGGTATGGCCGGCCCTACATTCTTACCGATTTCTGCCGGATCTACATCAATGTGAATCAGTACCTTGTTCTCCGTGATCAAATCCGGCTGGTTTACTGCCCGGTCTGCCACCCGCGCGCCGACCATCAGCAGAAGGTCTGATTCGTTCATGGCCCGATTGGCGTAAGGCTTACCATTATTACCAACCATGCCATAATACATCGGATGCCTGGTCGGCATGGCGCCAATGCCCATCATGGTGGACACTACAGGAATCTGATATTTCTCTGAAAAGTTTCGAAGTTCTCCCTCCGCATGGCTTAAGAGAACACCGCCCCCTGCACAGATGATGGGACGTTTGGCTTTCTCCAGTTCCTTGATCACCTTTTTAATCTGTGCCATATTGCCCTTCACCGTGGGCTTGTAGGTTCTCATATTGACTTCTTCCGGATACTTGAATTTCATCACCGGACTGTTCTGGATATCAATGGGAATATCGATTAGCACAGGCCCTTTACGGCCTGTGTTGGCCAGATGAAAAGCCTCTTTAAACACCCGGGGGATGTCGCTTACATCCTTGATCAGATAGCTGTATTTGACAAAGGACTCTACGGCGCCAGTGATATCCGCTTCCTGAAAGACATCGGATCCTAACAGTTCACTATTAACCTGCCCGGTAATGCATACCAGAGGAATACTGTCCGCAAAAGCAGTGGCCACGCCTGTAATCAGGTTGGTGGCGCCAGGACCGGAAGTGACCGCGCATACGCCGACTTTACCGGATACTCTTGCAAATCCGCTGGCCGCATGGGCAGCATTCTGCTCCGTGCGGATCAGGATGGTCTGTATTTCAGACTCCAGGATACTATTATAAAAGGGGCATATCGCCACGCCGGGATAGCCGAATACATATTCTACGCCTTCCGCTTCCAAACATTTTATTATCGCATCAGCACCTATCATATTTTATTGATACTCCTTTTCTATTCTTCTATTTGTAAAATCCTTTTGGTCAGTTTCACTGCATCGGCCGCACCTTTGGAATAGCCGTCCGCACCGATCTCATCCGCATATTCCTGTGTGATCACGGCGCCGCCGATAATAATCTTGGCCGGCACATTCTGCTCTTTGGCGTAATTGATCACATGCCGCATCTGCTGCATGGTGGTGGTCATCAGGGCTGAGAGTGCGATCACCTGGGCATTATACGCCTTTGCCGCCTCAATAATCTTTTCCTTGGGCACATCTTTGCCAAGATCGATCACCTGGAACCCATAATTCTTTAACATCAATGCCACCAGGTTTTTACCGATGTCATGAATATCCCCTTCCACCGTTGCGATGACCACCGTTGGCATATTCGCGGAGGCATCGGTCTGCAAAAGGATCGGCTCCATATATTCAATCGAAGCTTTCATGGCCTCTGCACTGGCAATCAGCTGGGGCAGGAAATATTTTCCCTTGTCAAAAAGTTCCCCCACCTCGTTAATGGCGGGAAGCAGCACCTCATCTAACAGCGTCTTCGCCTCATGCCCCTGTTCCAGTGCCGCCCGGGTATCTTCCACGATCGTGCCCTGGTTTCCCTTCAGCACATCCATATAAAGCTTGTCCGTGATAGATAGCGCAGTCTTCTCCTTAACCTGCGCCTTGAGCCGTATCCCGGTCTGCGGCAATGCCGTCTCACCCAGTGCATCCCGCTTTTCTTTCAGGGCATCCATCAGCTGAATATAGCGGATATCTGCCCCCTCTTTGTTTAACAGTAAGTCCGAGGCAAAAGCACAGCTGACCAACAATTCCTGAGATGGATTGGCAATAGCCATGGTCAGTCCTGCCTGAATGGCCATGGTCAGAAAACTGGCATTGACAAAACTGCGCTCCGGCAGTCCAAAAGAGATATTGGAAAGTCCACAGATGGTGGCCAGTCCCTGTTTCTTACAGTAACGTATCGTTTCCAGCGTATCTATAGCGGCTGTCTTATTGGCGCCGACAGTGGCCACCAGACCGTCTACGATAATATCTTCCCGGGACAGCCCCAGGGCAAATGCTTTTTCCTTTATTTTCTCTATGATGGCAATCTTTTCCGTGATATCCTTCGGCAATCCCTCATCCGACAAGGGAAGCAGGATGAACATGGCGCCATACTTCTTTGCCAGGGGAAGCAGGGCGTCCACCTTGGCTGACTCATACGAGATGGAATTGATCAGCGCCCGGCCCGGATATCGGCGAAGCGCCGCTTCCAGTACATCCACATGGCTTGAATCCAGTGAAAGAGGCAGGTTTGTGATGCCGCCAATGGTCTCTATCGCCTTTAACATCATGGCCTTTTCGTCAATACCGCTCATCCCCATATTGACGTCCAGGATACCGGCACCGCAGGCCTCCTGTTCTTCTGCAAAAGCAGACACCATCTCCATGGAGCCCTCTCTGAGCTCAGCCTGAAGTTTTTTCTTGCCGGTAGGATTGATCCGTTCTCCCACAATGATAAAATTATCTGTCAGGCCGAAGGAAATCGTCTGTCGTTCACTGGAAAGGAAACGTCTGTCAGATTTCTCCCGGTGCAGGATGGGCATATCTGCTGTCTGTCTCTTAGCTTCCCGAATATATTCCGGCGTGGTGCCGCAGCAGCCGCCGATAATGGAAGCGCCTGCCGTCACGATATCTTTCATACATATACCGAACGTCTGTGCATCCATATCATATACGGTATTCCCCGATGGATCCAGATAAGGCAGGCCGGCATTGGGCTTGGCAATGATCGGAAGCGTGGTCACTGACGCCATGCTGCGCACCACATCAACCATCTTATCCGGCCCGGTGGAACAGTTGACGCCTACAGCCGCCACACCAAGACTTTCCAGCACAACGGCAGCTGTCACCGCATCCGTCCCAAACAAAGTCCGGCCATCTGCTTCAAAGGTAAGGGTAGCCATCACGGCCAGATCACTAACCTCCCTGGCAGCGATCACAGCGGCCCTGGTCTCCTGAAGACTCATCATAGTCTCCACCACCAGCAAATCTACGCCGGCCTCTACCAGATAACCGATCTGCTCTTTGTATACATCAACCAGTTCCTCAAAATCCAGTTTCCCCATGGGGGCTAACTGTTCTCCGGTCATCGTGATATCTCCGGCCACATAAGCCTGTCCGCCTGCCGCCTCTTTGGAAAGCGCCACCAGATCAAGGTTCATTTGCCGAATCTTTTCTTCCAGCCCATATTCTTTTAATTTAATCCGGTTCGCTGTAAAGGTGGGGGCGTAGATAATGTTACTGCCCGCGTCTATAAATTCTTTCTGTAAAGAAATAAGCGCTTCCTTATGCTCCAGAATCCACTGCTCCGGACATACGCCTGTGGGCATGCCCTTTTTTTGCAAGTTAGAACCGGTCGCCCCATCTAAATAAATGGGGGTACCCTGTATCAATGCACAAAATGCCTGTCTGTCCATATTATTCTTCAGCCTCCTCAGAAGGCTCCTCATAAAAGACGGTATCATCCGTGTCAAAATTGTCTTCCGGCGCTTCCTCCTCCGAAGCATCTTCCTCTGATGAGTCCTCCGAAGATTCGTCATCTTCTGTCTTATTCAGGAATCCACCGCCAAAGATACCCTCGTCCTCCGTGTATGTAACCCCTTCGCCTTCAGGAATCTCTCCATGCAGAATGGAGATAATGTATTGGATACGGATATTGACTCTCTCATAATATTCCATGGCGCCCTGCCAAAGATTCTCGTTGAAGGAATCTCCTTCGTAAGCCGAATGAAACAGGGACACAGCCTCTTTCATATTTTCATCTGCCTCATCCGCCAGACTCTCCACCGCCGAAAACTGTTCCGGCACTTCCAGTTCCGCCATCCAGGTAATCTCCTCTTGCAGGCCGTCAAGATATGCAAGAAGCTGGGACACCGCATCCTCTGATGAAGAATCGATCGAATTTATATTATTATCATAAGAAGCCACATTCTCAAAGAAAGTGTTCATGTTTTCCTGGTAAGCAACCAGTTCCTCATCTTCTTTGCCACATGCGGTGAGCAAAAAGCCACAGATAATAATCATGCCTAACATCATATTCTTTTTCAAAGTCTTTCCCTCCAGCCGGGATTTATCTATTATATTTTTGTCTATTATATTCCCTATTTAACCATAGTACTGATTTCCCG
>CAMNXA010000102.1 GCA_946566685.1 uncultured Lachnospiraceae bacterium | reverse complement strand
GCCCTCAGACGAACAGGAGATACAAAATCTCAGGCAGGAGCGGAACACTATCCTGGACTTAGGCTGCGGCACCGGCACCCTGACAGAACTGCTGGCCCGGAAGGGGTATGACATGATTGGCGTGGATAATGCGCAGGAGATGTTGCAGATTGCCATAAAGAAGCGGGAACAGTCGGGACTGGATATTCTATATCTGTTGCAGGATATGCGGGAATTTGAACTTTACGGTACGGTGGGGGCTGTGGTCAGCGTGTGCGATTCCATGAATTATCTGTTGGAAGAGGAGGATGTCTTGCAGACTTTCCGGCTGATCCATAATTATCTGTATCCGGGCGGCGTCTTGATCTTTGATTTTAATACGGTGTACAAATATGCCGATGTCATAGGTGATGCCACGATTGCGGAGAACCGGGATGATTGCAGCTTTATCTGGGAAAACTATTATCATGAAGCGGAAGAGATTAATGAATATGATCTGACAATCTTTGTCAGGGGAGAAGGGGAGGAACTGTTTCACAGGTTCCAGGAGACTCATTACCAGCGGGGATATCGGCTGGAACAGATGTGCAGGCTGGTAAGGGAAGCGGGACTTTCTATTTTGGAAACACTGGATGCCGATACCCATGGGGCAGTAACGCAGGAGAGTGAGAGGATTTATGTGGTGGCGAAGAAGGGGTGAAGGAGGAACCATAACATGACAGACTATTTAGTAAGAGCAACGGCGGCGGACGCGCAGATCCGGGCATTTGCAGTTACCTCCAGGGAACTGGTGGAACATGCGCGAAAAGCTCACAATACAAGCCCCGTGGTGACAGCAGCCCTGGGGCGCCTGATGACGGGTGCGGTGATGATGGGAAGCATGTTAAAGGGCGAACAGGACATGCTGACTTTACAGATTCACGGTGCAGGCCCGGTGCATGGCCTGACGGTGACGGCGGATGCGAAGGGCAATGTGAAGGGGTATGCGGACAACCCGCAGGCTATGATGCCGCCCAACCATCTGGGCAAACTGGATGTGGGCGGGGTGATCGGGGCCGGGGTGCTTACGGTCATGAAGGATATGGGGTTAAAGGAACCATACGCATCTACTATAGAACTGAAAACGGGGGAAATCGGAGACGATCTGACCTATTATTTCGCGGCTTCCGAGCAGGTGCCCTCCAGTGTTGCGCTGGGCGTGCTGATGGATAAGAACAATACGGTACGACAGGCAGGGGGATTTATTATCCAGTTGATGCCCTTCACGGCGGAGGATGTGATCGACAGGCTGGAGCAGAAGCTATCTTCCATCCAGTCGGTGACAGCCATGTTGGAAGCAGGCAATACACCGGAGCAGATTCTGGAGATCGTGTTAGGGGATCTGGGACTGGAAATCACGGATACCCTGCCGATTCAGTTTGCATGTAACTGTAGTAAGGAACGGGTGGAAAAGGTGCTTGTCAGCCTTGGAAAGGCGGACTTACAGGAGATGATTGATGAAAATAAAGAAGTGGAACTGCATTGCCACTTCTGTAACAGAAATTATACCTTTACCATAGAAGAATTGAAGAAAATTGCTCAAATGTCAAAAGCTAAATCGTGATTTAACCATATGGAATTTGCGTAAAAAAAGAGAGAAAATATAAGACAGAAGGAAGAGGAATGCGGAGGATTCTGACAAAATAAAAACATCCGCAATTAAAATGTAAACAGGGATGAAACACTGATAAACAGCGGATTATAGGTAGGACAGAAAAATAAAGATACGATTGTAATGAAATAATGGGGATGCTGTGGTAATAATGCAGGGAGGTGTTCAAATGTAAGTGAGAGAAAATCAGTGCGCACTGTTATTGTTTCCGAAATAAGGATAAAAAGTGTTTGCAGGTGATTTTGAGCCACTCGAAGCCATTTGAAAGTCCCCAGAAGAGCAATAGAAGTTATGTAAATGGATGGGTAAAAAGTTAAAGGAAGATTTAAATGAATTTTTATTGCAAAATTTCGTAACTTGCAGGTAAAAAACAGGAAAATCATTGATTTTAAGAAATGCAGTATTTATGCGAGTTTTTAAATTAAAATAGCGCATGTTACCAATAAAACAACGGATGATACATAACGGAAATTATGATTTTCCGGGAGCGAAAAGGAAGACTCGGAAGAAAAAGAACGTTTAAATAAAGATATAAATTCTGGGAAAATATGGTAAAATGGAATTTATAGACATTTTCCACAATTTTTAGACGTGAAATGATAAGAAAATGTATTACAGGGAAACAATATAAATAATACGAAAACGAGAGGGACTGATCACTATACATTAAAAAGAAAGGCAGAACAGGATATGAAACATGGATTTATCAAAGCAGCGGCGATGACGCCGAAGATTAAGGTAGCAGATCCGGTCTATAATGCGAAGGAGATTTGCAGGGGAATCGAGGAGGCACTTGCGAAAGGTGCCAGGATCATCGTCTTTCCGGAGCTGTGTCTGACAGGTTACACTTGCAGTGATCTGTTTTTACAGGAAATACTGCTGTCACAGGCGAAAGAAGCCCTGGATACGGTGGCGGAGGCCACAGAAGGCTCTGATGCGCTTGTTTTTGTAGGGATGCCGCTGGTAAAAGATTATAAACTCTATAATGTGGCGGCTGTGTTGCAGAACGGGGAGGTTTTGGCCTTTATTCCCAAACGATTCATTCCGGCCTATGCGGAATTTTATGAAACAAGGCATTTTGTACCGGGAAATACGGAGCCGGAACCCTATATATATAAGGAAAAAGAGGTTCCCTTTGGGACGGATATCCTGATTCGGGTGGAGAATATGCCGGATCTGGTGGTGGGCTGTGAGATTTGTGAGGACATCTGGGTGCCGGATTCACCGGGAACGGCCCATGCGCTGGCAGGAGCCACCGTGATGGTGAACCTTTCTGCTTCCAATGAAACCATTGGTAAGGATGTCTATCGGGAGATGCTGGTGAAATCCGCCAGCGCAAGGCAGATCACGGCGTATATTTATGCCTCTGCGGGGGAGGGGGAATCTACCCAGGATCTGGTATTTGGCGGGCATAATATCATAGCTGAGAATGGTACAATACTGGCTCAGGCAAAGCGTTTTGTGCCGGAGAATCTTTATGCGGACATTGATATTCACAGATTATGTCATGAGAGACGCAGGATGAGCACCTATCATCCGGAAACTTTGCGCCAGCATATGGTAGTATCTGTTTCCATGGAAGAGGAGGAGACACTTCTGACAAGGAGTTTCAGCCCGAAGCCCTTTGTACCGGACAGGCAGGAAGAGCGGGATAAGCGTTGTGACGAGATTTTATCCATTCAATCTTACGGCCTGAAAAAGAGATATGAACATACAGGGTGTCAGTCTGCGGTTATCGGTATCTCTGGCGGCCTGGATTCTACACTGGCGCTTTTAGTGACGGTGCGGGCCTTTGATATGCTGGGGCTTGGCCGGGACAAGATCATCTCGGTTACCATGCCATGCTTTGGCACCACGGACAGAACCTATGACAATGCCTGTAAGCTTGCAAAGGCGCTGGGGACTACCCTGCGGGAGGTGGATATCAGAGAGGCGGTGACGGTGCATTTCAGGGATATCGGACAGGATATGGAGCAGCATGATGTGACCTATGAGAACGGACAGGCCAGGGAGCGGACGCAGGTGCTGATGGATATTGCCAATCAGACAGGCGGTCTGGTCATTGGGACAGGAGATATGTCAGAACTGGCGCTGGGCTGGGCTACTTATAACGGAGACCATATGTCCATGTACGGCGTCAATGCGGGAGTGCCCAAGACCCTGGTGCGCCATTTGGTGCGGTATTATGCGGATACCTGCGGCAATGAGGAATTGCAGGCCCTGCTTTTAGATATACTTGACACACCTGTCAGTCCAGAACTTCTGCCCCCGGTGGACGGCGTCATTTCCCAGAAGACGGAGGATCTGGTGGGACCTTATGAACTGCATGATTTCTTCTTATACTATATGCTTCGTTGTGGGTTTGAGCCTGCAAAAGTCTATCGTGTAGCCTGCATGGCTTTTCAGGATATATATGACAAAGGTGTCATATTGAAGTGGCTGAAGATTTTTTATCAGAGATTTTTTGCCCAGCAGTTCAAACGCTCCTGTCTGCCGGACGGCCCGAAAGTAGGTAGCGTGGCGGTATCACCGAGAGGCGATCTGCGGATGCCCTCTGACGCCTGCGCGGCTATCTGGCTGGCACAGTTGGAGGAACTGTGACAAATCGAGCATAAGCTTAAAAGTAATTTGCTTCGCAAATAACTTTGCGAGATCCGCTTCGCGGACTCGGGAGTAACCGAGCACTTTCCATTGTGTGTTGTTCGCCCAAGGGTTATATTTTTCCCTCGGGGCTCCCTGTGGCTCGGGACTTGATTTTTGCAGGCGGAGAATGTCTGACCAATTTTGTGGAAATCCCATTTGTTTAAGGAGTTGTTTTTCTGACAGATGGGGACAATTTTGGAGCACTTTAATAAGCAGCGAGGACAGTTGGGACATAAACTGTTTGAATTCGTCATGTTTGACCAGATAGCACAATGCAATTACCACAGAAAACAAATCTTGTTTGCCAAGTGTATACTGTCCATTCCGTTGAGAAACTTCTAGTTTTTTGTGTAGTGATGTATTTGGTATTGTTTCACGGATATGGAAAGAAAATAATCTTTCGCCATGAGCGCAGGTATTGCGGCAACGGGCAATCACAGTTAAAAACTGATGCAGTTCCCGTTCTGTCACTTGTGGAAATTTCCGGCTGATTTTGGATTGTATGTCATTTGGAATGTACTGGTATATTTTGGATACCTGACCAAATGTCAGTGCGTTCATTGCAACCCATAAAGGAACATTGCCATATTTATTTGCGTGATGCGTGATATAAGTATAACGACTTGGCAATGAAATTGTCTTTTGAAGTGAACTGACCAGTTTATGCACCTCATCGGTATTTTTGGGTGTCAGTGTAAAATTGTCTGGATTGAGGTATTCTTGTTGAAGTTCGCCGTATTTTTCACAAAAATAATAGGAGATAATAGATTTTGTATGACGTTCTATATGCAGAATATATTTCAGGAATAAGGTGCGAAGTTCTTCATCAAAATAATACAATGCTACGATTTCTTCAAAGGTGACACCATATTTGTAATTACCGCTTGAAGTGTGTTTAAAAGGTTCTTTATAGCCGCCGATTAGAGAATAATAGCTAAGTTGTTCTAAAGTTTCTTCGGCGAATTTTTTATTTGGAATACACAGCTTCTTTTCGTTGATCAGTTTGTCGATTTGTTGTTCATATGTAAAAAATGTCTGAGACAATACAATTCCTCCCAATGAGATATAAAAAGGAGTCCACGCATGGACTCCCAGGGCCGCGCGCCTCGCAAGCAACGCAGCACAACCACTACCCATACTATACTAGAAAGACTTATATATGTCAATCAGTCTTTATGGGTTAAATATAGTATATGCAGTTTTATTAAGTTGTATTCCTATCGTCCGTCATGCTCATTCCTCCACTGTCTGGGAGAAATGCCATACACATTCTTAAAAGCCCTTGAAAAATGCAGTTGGTTCGGATAACCGACTGCATTTCCTATGTCTGCAATTGACAGTGCTGTCAGTTTTAACAATTCGGCAGCTTTGGACATGCGGTAGGAAATGAGAAATTCCTGGGGCGATTTTCCCATATTTTCATGAAAAATCTTACCAAAGTAGCTTCTGTTCAGTCCACAGGAAGCCGCGATGGTCTCCACAGTGATGTCATTTTGGAAATTCTGCTCTATAAAAGAGATGGCTTCCTTGATATAGAAGTCCCGCAGGCTGTTGCCTTTGTTCACCTGGGCGGAGGAGGCGGAACGCATAAAGTAGTCGATGAAGAGGAAGAGATGCCCGATCAGATGAAAGGGAGAGGCATCGCCATGGTTGACGATATAGAGCATCTCGTCTTTCATGTTCTCTGCAATATCCTTATAACGGGCCTTATAGATTGGCTGATTGCAGCTTAGGCCTGTCAACTCTATGGCTTCCTTGGCGCGAAGACCGTCAAACTCAAGCCATGTATATTCCCAGGGAATCTCATGGTCAGCAATATAGGTGCACACCTGATGTGGAAAGATCATGAAGCCCTGGCCGCTTTTGACCTGATAGGTATTGGATTCGCCCTGTGTGGTGTCGGCGATCTGGGTGACCGGCCCGGACAGG
>CAMNXA010000101.1 GCA_946566685.1 uncultured Lachnospiraceae bacterium | reverse complement strand
GCAAATTAACTTTACGAGATCCGCTTCGCGGCCTCGGCCTAATCCAAATTAAATCACGCAAATTAACTTTATGTCAGGATACCTGAAACGAGTTCTCCCACACCTGGCCGCCAGCCAGGAAAAGTTCCCCAAAGCCCAGATCCGTAACTCTTATCTGCACCGTATCCGGCGTGCTCATCCACACTTCCAGGGCATAGCGGGTAAAAGGCGCGCCTGTCTCCTTTGCCCCTGCAAGCGGTATCTCCTTTGTCTCCGCATTCTTACCCGTAAGCGGCGTGACAACAAATTCCAGTTTCTTCACATTGCCCAGAAGGAACTCACATTCCCTGTGTATCTCATACCAGTTCTCACCGGCGTCTAACAGCGCAAAATAAGATTCTTTCCCCTGCCGCATCACATGCATGCCGACATTGGATTTCAGCTTGTCCTTTCCCAGAAAAACATGGCTTAAGCCCGCTTCTCCCGGATCCAGCTTCTCTAAGATTCCATAGACAGCCCCTCTGCTAAAAAGATTATTTCCCTGAAAAACCCGCCGGTTATGACACAAAAACTGCCGGGAACGTTCATGCCATTCCTCCCGAAATCCGTCTCCCAGAAGATAAGCGCTGGAAGTGATATGCCCTTCGCACATCTCCTCCAAAATACCGAGGAAACGCTCGTCCGCCAGACGAAAGGCATCCTTCTTAACCTGTTCTTCCTCATCTTCCTCCGGGATCACCAGCGTCTCATAAATCTGTTCTTCGATCAGCGTCACAATGGGCGTTGTCCGCTTGTTGCACTCCATGCGGTAGGTCTTGAGCCGTCTGCCGTCATGCTCACAGGCAATCACCTGATAAGTCCAAAGTTCCGGCGGCTGATGCAGCATAAAGGCGTAGAAGCTTTCCGTATGACTCTGAAAATAGACATGGGGCGTCTTCAGGTTCAGATTGGCCGCCGCCTGCGCCAGAATCTCCACCATCCGGTCATCCAGTTCATCCACCGTAAACATGATCGCCGCAATATTCTCTATGGAAGCGATCAAATTCATCAGCGTCAGGCTGCGCCGCATAAAGAGGGTGACCAGAGCCACCGGATCATAACTCTCTCCATCCAGGGTGATCTTTTCCCCCTTTTTGGCCAGGGATAACAGATTCTCCACCGGAAACATATCTTCCTCTTCACTGTTCTTGATGGCATCCTTGCCGTAGAACCACTGGTTGACCCCTTTTCGTTTACATAACACAGTCGGAATGTTATACTGTTTCGTGCCTACCACCGTTGCAACTGTATCCACATCCTCATTTCCATAGACACAGTAACTGATCTGGGAATACTGTTCCCCCAGGTCATATCCCACCAGCACACTTCCTTTATGCAGTTTGCTCTCCTCTTTCTCCTTACGTTCCAAGAACATAATCCCTGCTTTTACTCCCTTTGATCCGCCCTGCCTCCGGCCGGCCTGTCAGCCTTTTAGCGAAGCGTCATAAATATCTGTTCCACCATATGATCCTGCCTGTAATACTCCTGCAACAGGTTATCCACAGTGTCGTAATCCTGTAACGTCTTACCGATCATGATATCATTGAGCATCGAGAACCGATTCTCAAAGTTTTCCTGCCCGATGTCACTCTTATTGATAGTGCCGCTCTTCGTCAGCTGTTCTCCGCTCTCCGTCTCCTCGGTGATATAATATTGCAGTCTTTCCCCAAAGAACAGCACAAACTCCTTCACACAGATACCGCCGAACATGTCCCGCATTTCTTCCTTGCAGTACTCATTCTCCCCGGTGTCCTCACTCTGGATCACATAGTGGATGACTGCTCTGCTGCCCGGTCTTACCCGATACTCCACCATGGTCTTATCCAGATAGGCATCCATCTGCGGCAGCACACCCTGATATTCTTTATAGAGCGGCAGCACGATCTGCTTATCCAAAAGATCCCGCAGGAAATCTGCACAGGCACGTTTGACCGTATTCGTCTGCTCCTGACGGTTCTCCGCATAGTGGCGCAGACAGGCTATCTTGCAGACAAGGTGCAGCTGTGCGCCCTCCAGATACAATTGCAGAACGCTCTCGAATACATAAGGCTCCGTAATCTGCTCTCCGATCGCATAATCATAGCAGCACTGCGACAAAAAAGCAGCCCGCAGGCGTTCACTGCCCCCGCTCTTATTATAGGAGCGAAAGATCTCAATCTTTTCGCCCACATGAGCCCCCGTATAGAGCATCTGCACGATCATACGCTCACACAGTCCATAGGTATCCACACCAAAGGCCTGTGCCGTCTTCCAGACATCCCGCATCTCCTTAATACTGCCGTTAAAATAACGCACCAGATACTGAAGGATATTATCATCGTACTTTCCCTTCTGCATCACATAAAACAGCACGGCCGTCATCAGCGGATCATCCTCAATCTCCAATAGATCCAGCAGTCTGCTGCACAATTTTAACAAAGTCTTGGCATCCATACTGTAGGGGCCGTAGCGGCAGACCCATTCGTAGGCTTCCTCATACATACCCCGGTTCACCATGCAGCGCACAATCTCTCCGCGGTCTTTCGCCCGTATCTCTTCCGGATGCAGGGCAAGCAGGAAATCATCCAGTTCCCTCATCCTGTCCTTTTCATAATAAAAATCAACCAGCATCCTGCGGATCATGCGCCTGGTGTGATCCTCGATCCGCTCCGACTGCGCAAGCAGTGCAAACAGATCCACATTGTCATCCTGTATCGTAAGTGTATTCTGATACTCATAACACATATAGATCGCATATCCCAGGTGGTCGCGCACAAAGGGCGAGATCATCAGTGCCAGCCTGACCGGACTGAGCAGTGTCTCCATCTGATACTCCACACTGGTGCTATAACGGTTGCCTTCCCCATCTCCCAAAAGAATCTTACAATCGGAAGCATAAACCGGCACCAGCGCCCTGCCCGCCGTAAGCGGATAGACTTTCAGATCCTTCCGATACGGATAAGACAGAATCACTTCTTTGATTTTATCGGATGCCACCCGGATTTCCCTTACAAACAAAAGTGATGCCAGCGCCTTGGCGCTCTCCTCATCCACCATAGGCAGACTGATGATGTGACGGTAGAGATAAGCCAGATGCTTATTCACACGTCCCCGCTTCATCTGCTCCAGCACGAAGCGTTCCATAGCCGCCGTATAGTTTACATAAATATCTGGTATCTCCTCCCTGTGCCTGTGGACATAGGCATAGAGATAAGCCGTAATCTCATAGTGCAGGTCACTCTGATAGGCAAAATACATCAATATCATCTTCGGCAGCGGCCCGTCATAATCCAGGGAAATGGACATCATATAATATTCATAGAGTCTCGTAATCCGCAGATTCTCCTCCACTCCCGCTCTATACCATGTAAAGTACTCCTCCCCGCGGCAGTTGCCCTTGATGAGCAGACTGCATACCGCATGCAAAATCTCACTGTCCGGCATCTTCTCATAACAGCCCGCGAGAATCTTATACAGGCTGACCGAATACCCCCGCTGGTGCTGGGCAAGATAAACGATCTGCCGGATCACATCCTCTTTTAAAAGGTCATTTTTGACCGCATAAGTCAATACCTGTTGCTCAAATGTATCCAGCTTTAAGAGCATCGCCGGATTCGCGCGGATAAGATTCCACGCTTCTATGTAAATAACAGGAGAAGTGCAGTGATAAGCAAACAACTCCTCTAAGAGCGCCCATTTGCGGGCCGGGCTCTTTACATACTCTTCCGAAAGATAGGCCAAAAGCCAGGCAATCCGCCAATTGCCGCGATTGCGCTCATAGATGCTCTCCACGATATCCGCCACTTCATCCACATAATGCTCTTCCTTACTGTAAAGGGTGGTCAGATACAGATAATAGCACCACAGCGCCGGATCAGCGTCCTTTCTCATCTCCACCGAATCCCTCTGCTTCTCGATCAGCCACCGGCCCTCATTATACCGTTCCTCCGTGAGCAGGATCTGCGCTGTGAAAAGTTTCACCGCCACATCTTTATCATCTATCTCCGCCATCCGTCCCAACAGCTTATTGGTTTCCGTAAGCCAGGTCTTCGTCCCGATCTTCTTCATGCGGAAAGCCTGATAATAAGCCATTACTTCCACTGTAAGCTGCTTCTTTTCCCGCTGCAGGCCCAGAAGCTTTCTTCCCACAGTGCTTTTCACCACAGTGACCGGGATCCGTATCGTCTCATGCTCCTGGATCAGAAGAATCGCGCCGAAATTATTGCCCGCGTGCAGTTTGTCATGTTCCACATAATAATAGACCCGGTAAATATTTCCCAGAAATGCGGAATCCGTCACCTCATCCTCTTTCACCTGCAAGAAGTCCCCCTCCACGGCAATCCGCAGGCGGGTATATCCCCAGCCGTTGCGGTTGACCACCAGCGCATACCGGGTGGTCTCCAGCGGGTCTTCTATCCTGATCTCCTTTTCCTCCGGAATATACTCCACTGCTTTTTTCTTATTGATCTCCAGAAGAAATTCTTCCACATTATGCTCGTTGCCGGGCACCGCTGAAAGACCTTTATAGGCCGCATAATGCTGTTTGTCATTGCCGGCGAACACAGCCTTAAATTCCCTGGAATAAAAAAGCTTCACTGCCTCTTCCCAGCTGCTCTTTGCCAAATTGGTAAAGTGGAACAGATTTTTGATATTCCCCAGACTGGAAGTGATGGCCTCCGGCACAATGGACACTGAGAAGGGAAGATAATATTCACCGTGGTTGGAAATCACATGAAAGCTGCCCCTGACTTCTTCCCCCGCTTCCATTCCCGCGGCATCAAACCGATACAGGATCTCATCCTGGCTGCCGCTGAAAGTCTTCGTGACACATTCCATACGCAGGTCAGAAGATGTGACATGCCCCTCCGTCACCTGTCCCTCGGGGCCGTACACCAAAAAAAATCCCTCACAGGCCGTGTCGGCATGGAGTGACAACTCAATGCGCGGGCAGGAAAAGTCCAGAGAACCGCTCTCAAAATTAAATTTTCCATGTAAGATTTCTTCTATTACCTGTCTCACTTTTCCACTCCCTATGCTGGGATTGATTGTGCCATTATCTGCCAGGAATCGACCGCAGATTACAATACCGCATACTGATTATAGTATACCATTTATAAGGTAGCATGTGCAACCTTAATTGCATACCCTAAAGATAAGAGAGCCAACGAGGTATCCTATGGAAGAAAACATCTTAAAGAGCACACAGAATGAGGATGATACAACCGGACAGTTGCAGATCAATGTCACTGCGGACATCGGCCTGATCCCCATACAGAACGCGTCTGTCACCATCTCCTTTACCGGAGAGCCCGACAGCACGGTAGAAACCCTGAATACAGACTCTTCCGGACAGACAGATGTCATAAATCTCAAAACACCGCCCCTGCAATACAGCCTCACACCCAATTCGCCCATGCCCTATTCCGAATATACGGTGTCTGTCACGGCGCCCGGATACGAACCGGTGATTGTATCCGGCGTGGAGGTACTGCCGGATGTGACCGCTGTCCAGAATATCGCAATGACGCCCACTGAGATGACGCAGGACAACGAAGAGATCATTGCAATCCCCGACCACACCCTATATGGGGACTATCCGCCCAAGATCCCAGAGGACGAGATCAAACCCATGGATGAATCCGGCGAAATCGTCTTAAGCCGTGTGGTCATCCCGGAATATATCATCGTACATGATGGTGTCCCCGCAGACTCCACCGCCGCCAACTATTATGTCCGCTACCGGGATTATATCAAAAATGTGGTGTCCTCTGAAATCTATGCTACCTGGCCGGAAAACGCTATCTACGCCAATACACTGGCCATCATGTCCTTTACCTTAAACAGAGTTTACACCGAGTGGTAGGTAAACCAATACTTTCAAGTAATACAAAGTCCTCCAGTCGTATCCTAAATTTGATGTTGATATCATCGTTTTTTACCTCTATCTGGTCAATGAGGGCAGACAGCAACATCTTTTTGGTCTGCGTATCTGCATTTTGAAATTCCTCCTTCCAATTTGGCACCATGGTGATAAACTTCTCCAAATCGCTATTTTGATTTACCACCTGTGACAGCCTGTTCTTTGCCTGTTCCGCTTCTTTGTCTAACGCCACCATTTCCTGTTCCTTTTCCTTGATCATGGCAGAAAGTTTCTCGGCACTGAAATAATATTCCCCTCTGATTGCTTCTGGTATCTTTTCTTCCAGTGTTCGGATATCTGCTTGTAAGGTTTGTTGTTTTTTATGAATGGTTCCCAGTTCCTTCTCTATGCCCTGCCTCTGCTGACTCTGCATTTTCTCTATTTCTTCCGTGATATCTATAGATTTCAGATGCTCCATATAGGTTTCTACCACCCCAAACACAATCCCCTCCAGATAATTCTGTGAATAACAGCTGCGTTCCTCACATTTTGACGGGCATACATATCTGCCCGCATAGGATACTTTCTTTTCTCCCGCCTTTGTCGTCCAGTGGTTGCAATAACTCCCGTTCTTTAAG
>CAMNXA010000100.1 GCA_946566685.1 uncultured Lachnospiraceae bacterium | reverse complement strand
TCCTCCATTATACAGTTTTTTGTGACTGAATACAAGGAAATCTTGGAGGTATCGGGTAAAAGTCTGGGGATATCAGATAAGATACAGATACAAGACAGACCATAGAAAAGCAGATAACAACAAAGAATCATTTAATCCAGTCAGATAACAACAGTTCCGGGATTATTTCCGACAAACGGAAAGAATCTTGAAGGCAGATGTGAAATCCGCCGATGCGATTTTATTATAGAACATAATACCAGGATAATGCAAGATAAATTTACAGACGTAGTGTTACCGGGTGAAAAATAAAGTTGATATCTATTTCTCACCCGGTAACCCACAAACTCATTACACCCCTTCACCGCCTCCGCCCGCAATGATCCCCGATGTCCGTCCGCCGATTAGGATAAAGCATAGATAACATGCCAATCAGCACAGAAAGCAGGATTCCCGGCAACAGCATAAGATCACACCTAAGATAAGGAAGATTCTCTGACGCCTTATGTATCATAAGCACACTCAAAGACTGCCCCAGCAAATATCCCGGTATCACGGCAAGCAAGACCGTATACAGATTCTCCAACCGCAGTACTTTAAGCAAAAGCCGCTTCATCATCCCGATTGCCTGTAAGGTGGAGAACTCCTCTTTCCTCTCAGCGATGCCGCTGACATTGCTGTTGAGGAAATTCACAAGAGCCATCACACCCACCATGACAGCCAGCCCGTATCCAAGCAGGCTCACCAGCATGCCCAGCCTGTCAAGACTTTCTCTGTAAGTCCCTTTGGAACGATAAGCTATTTCCCCTTCCCCGTTCATCTTCTCCAGGCACTCCTTCACTTCCGCCTCCACCCTTTTCAGCGTCTCCGCATCCGCCGCATCCATGGTCACCAAAAACAGATCCGGCATCCGCTGTAACTGTTCCATTCTCTGCGCCGGCAGGATGTATTCAAATCCCACCGTATGCGCATCTCCCCACGACATCTGGTTGTGGTAGGTGTCGCTTACCACCGCCATGACCGTATACTCTTTTTTCCGCAAAGACTCAAAATATGGAAAGTTCCCGTTGTCATCGCGCACAAAGCTGTACTCCTCTTCCACCGGAAACTCATCGTAAAGCTTCACCACATCACCCGCATGATACATGCTGCTGCCCTCCTCATCCAGTGCAACAGCGAGTACATACTCACCGGACTCAAATTTGTCCCGGTCAATACTGCCCTCAAATACCTCAAAGTCCGCAATCTGATCATACTCATAGAAACGGTAGCTGTCCTGCATACAGATCGGAGTCCCATTTTCCCGGTACGACAGGCCGCGCCCCACCATAAGTTCATATAACCACTCATCTTCTGCAAGACTCTCTTTGTAACGTTCATTATCCACCACTGCCCGACAGTAGTCCTCAGCATCCTCTCCATCAAGAAACAGCGGCACTTGCAGTTGATAATGATATACCGCCTCCACATTCCCGGTAATCTTTTCCAACTCCCCGCGAATGCTGTGCGGAATCGCTATAATATCTCCCGCGTCTCCCAATTCCATCCCATACAGAGAATCCTCCGCAGCAATCTCAATATCCGCAAACAGATTAAGCATCGACAGCAGCGCGTCCAGATTTAAACTGTGCACGAAATTCATGGTAGTCACAAAAAGCAATATGACAATGCTCATGGAAAAAGCCACCAGCGCCGTATTTTTCCTGCGTCTTCTGATATTCCTGCGGGCAAAACGCCCCGGTGTAAACCGCCTGCTTCGCACATTTCCTATCTTTTCTTTTCTGATGCCCGTAAAACCTGCCGCATGGACGGGCGGTGTCTTCGATAAAATACGCATTGGCTTACGGACACCGATATACACCACCACACACGACAAGGCCGCCGCACACAGAAAGTATACCGGTCTCACCGTAAATTCACAGCTTCCCTGGATTCCCGCATAGAATGCCGCAACCGGCATGAGTACATAACCAAATACCACACCAAGGATGCATCCTATGGGAAGTCCTGTCAGATACTGCCTGATAGCATGCTGTCTGATAATCGCCTTAATCTGCCTGCCCGTCACACCGATCAGTTTTAACTGCCCGTACTGCGCCACATTTTTGACCATGGAAATGTAATAGATAGTGTAGATCATCAACCCGGCACAGACCACCGACAGCACAATCAAACCGCCGATCAGCCCTATGTATCCGGCACCAGGTTTATTACCCGCAGCCGGATTGACTAACGCGGTACTGCCGGCATTCGGATTGACATCCAGCAGGAAATTCTTCAGGTCCTCATCCGTATATCTGCCCTTTTCAAAACGGCAGTAAGCCCACATTCCATATCCGCTCATATCCTTTCTCTCAAACGCCTCGGACACATAAATCCGCGCCTCATCCAACTCCTCATTGCATGCGCAGATACCACTGATCACCACATCCTGCCTGTACGCATTGGCCGCCGTTTTCAAAAAGATGGGAACGGTATCTCCCACCTTAAGTTCTCCGCCCTGATCCTGCACAAAATGCTCATCCACCACGATCTCATTTTCCGCCTCGGGCCATCTGCCCTCCAACAGCCCGTTGAAATTCCAGGAAGCGGTCTCCTCGTCCGTAAAGAGAATCACATTCCGCTCCCCTGCGGAAGAAGCCGTCTCATAATCTCCCATATGAAGCACGATCGAAATCGCGTCAAAATGCCCCCTGTCCCGCAGTTCTTCAAACCAGTTGTAGGAAATATTGATATACATCCCCTCCGCCTGCGTCCCGATCAGCATCTGCTGGGAACGTCTCATCGCCGTCTCGATGGACATGATGGTAGAAAGGGATAAAATGATCAGCATGGAGGACAGCGTGATTGCCGCAATCGCCGTGATATTTCTCCGCCTGTCCGCATGATACAGCTTAGAAGCCAGGCTTTTTATCATCTTGCTGGACACCTTTTTCTCACCGCTCGTCTTACGCATGCTCTCTCCCCTCCGAACCATGTTCTTTCCCCTGCAAAACGCCTTCTCCCGGCACATCTTCTTCCAGCCTGCCGTCCTTCATGCGCAGGATGCGGTCACACTCCCTCGTCAGCGCCTCATTGTGGGTGATCATCACGACCGTCTGCCCGAAATCCCTGACCGCACATTTTAACAGTTCCAGTACATCCGCCGTAGCCGCCGAGTCCAGATTGCCTGTAGGCTCATCCGCCAGAATAATGGCAGGCGCTGAAATCAGGGCACGGGCGATCGCTACCCTCTGCTGCTGGCCCCCGGACAGTTCTGACGGCAGCCGGTTTTCTAAGCCGGACAGCCCGAGGGAATCCATAATCCTTTCCAGACGCACTCTGTCCTCCAGATACCCGCCAATCTGCACGGGCAGCACGATATTCTCATACACCGACATCACCGGCACCAGATTATAATTCTGGAAAACAAATCCAATCCTTTTTCTCCGAAATTCCGTCATCTCATCATCGGCCAGTCCGCCCAGATCGATACCTTCTATGAACACATCCCCGGAAGTCGGTTTATCAAGCCCGCCGCACACATTCAAAAGCGTACTCTTACCGCTCCCTGACGCACCTACCACCGCCACGAACTCACCCTGTTTAATACTCACATTGACATGGGAAAGGGCATCCACCCTGCCTGCTCCTTCTCCGTACTGCCTGCATACATTCACTAATTCCACAACACTTTTCCCCCGCTCCTTCTCTCCATAGACATCCAGATATGTCTGCATGATATCATTGCACTTCAATTGTTTCGCATATTGCATCAATCTGTGCAGATTCCTGTCTTTATGTTTCAAATAGCTGGCAACAATGCCGCCGGCCTCCTCCATGCCTACTTTGTCCTGAAAAGAGATAATATCCAGCACCGTCTTTTCCATATCATATATCCGAAAAAAGTTCTTCCCCTCATGAACCGTCCGGATGCCGGTTGCATAACGGTTCTGTGCATAGTAAGATACGGCAATCGGCGGAGACTGCGGCATGGTGGAAATCCGGCCTTTTCTCTGGATTGCCACATCTATCGCCGCCGGTCTGCTGGCAGTCAGCTGATAGTAAGCCGCCGCACTCATCAGGCAGATCACACCCTGCGGTGCATAGGCAGATATATAATAAAAAGCGGATTTCTCTCCCCGATACCCCAGATTCTCATAGTATTTCTTATTCAGTTTGCGTAAATGTCCCTCCTCAACCAGCTGATTAATCTTATAATGGGTAAATCCTGCTTCCTTTAATTCCTCCATCGACAGAATCAGCTGATCCTCCGAAATAATCTGTTCGCCTGACATGCATATCTCCCTGGCATATGCCTATGTATTGGTGTGTTATGTAATTTACTAAAATTTTCAGAATAAATTTTTAATGAAATTCGGCAAAATATATAATACCTATTTTTATTCAAATTATATTCTTATATTACTGACAAGTCAAGATAATTTCCTTTCTCACAGGTTCTTTTGCTTTGATCTGCAAAAAAAGAACTGTTGCTTCCGTAGTGACTCTTCAACTACTTTCGCAACAGTTCCTTATGTATACTGATTATATAAAATTTACTATAATTCCTATAATACCAACAATGAATCCTCCTATACCAAACCAAAGAGATTTATTGGCCACCTTATCCTTTTTGGACGCTTTATGTTGTAAAAAAGCTGCGGATTCTTCTGCCTGTTGAAGTTTATCGTTTAATTCTTCAAATTGTCTATAGGCATCTTGATATAAGACAAATAAATCTTCTTCTGAAATATTAGATGTTTCCGCAATCTTTGCATCTTGAAGCTTCTTTCTGGCTTCCCTGCATCTTTTAACAATATCTGTAAGAAATTGACCTTTTTCCAAATAAGTCAAATCTATATTTTCATATTTATTCATAAAGTCATCGTAATTATCAGAACAGATAATACTGGTATATTTAAAGCAATCCAATAAAGCTCTTTTAGAATGAGATTTCATTTTGTACTTCTATAGGAAATTCGCCTTTTGAAACTTCGAATCTAACGATAAAAGGATTTATATCCTCTATATACATCCTAAAAATTGTATTTAACAGTTCTGATTGATCTGATAACACAGAACTGTTTATTTCGATTGTGTTTTCTGGTTCCATTTAACGCATCTCCAGTATTTTTTTATCAATATCTTCCATAGTACAAATTCTTTTTCTTGACATCAATGGATTGCCTCTTCCTTGCATACGGATATCTATATCTTTAGAGAAAATAGGTATTTTACCAGTTCTTGATTTGACAAAAGATACTTCATCTCCTAAATCCATTTGAGATAATTCCAGTATACTTTTTCCGATAAATTTTTCTAAAACTCTTTTTGTCTCTTTCTTTAAATACATAATCAATACCTCTAACTGCTGTTATGGTGTGTAAACTCACTTTTGGATGACCAGTTCCAAGCATATCTATATAATAATTCAAGTATATAAAATATCCACAATTGTATGAATTGAAGCAAATATACCTGAATTTCTAATTCTAGTATTGTATCATATACTTTCAAATATGTAAGATATAATGTAATGTATGAAATCATATATTTGATCTTACATCAATATGTTTTATACGAAAAATATGGTTTTAATAGCCATTCTCTACAACATATAGACCGTATCATGAAGAAAACCGGAACAATTTCCTGTACAAAAGAAAGACCCTGAAATCTTATAATCACCTAAAGATGCGTGCTTACAAGGCTTTCAGGGTCTCATATTATTACGTTGACCTACTTAAAACTTTCGCTTACAAGCCAATTCAACTGGCAAAATCTTAGTTCCCCGCCATCTGCTTAGCAACTTCCTCAGCAAAATTCTCTTCCTTCTTCTCGATACCCTCTCCGGTCTCGAAACGCACGAACCTCTTCACAGAAAGATTTGCACCGTTCTCTTTCGCTACCTGCTCCAGATACTTGGCAACGCTCTGTTTGCCATCCTCAGCCTTTACATACACCTGCTCTAACAGACATACTTCTTTCAGTTCTTTGTTCAGACGACCATTTACCGCGCCCTCGATCACCTTATCAGGCTTACCTGCCATCTTAGGATCGTTCTTGATCTGCTCTGTGATGATCTCCTTCTCATGTGCCTTAAACTCCTCAGACACTTCATCTGTAGACACATACTTCGGATACAGGGCCGCAACCTGCATAGCGATATTGTTAAGTGCTTCCTTCACTGCATCGTTTACCACATCAGTAACCGCTTCTACAATAACACCGATTCTGCCGCCGCCGTGCACATAGGTCACAACACAGCCGTTCTCAGCCACAACCTTCTCAAATCTTCTGATGCTCAGGTTCTCACCGATCACTGCTACCTTGTCTACCAGTGCATCCTTCACGGTCTTGGACTCATCAAGATGCCATTTCTCTTCCAGGAAAGCATTCAGATCTGCCGCATCCGACTCCACTGCCTGCTTGGCAACCGCTTCCACATACTCCTGGAAATCCGCATTCTTAGCCACAAAATCTGTCTCAGAGTTTACCTCTACGACAGCCGCCGTCTTCTCATCCTTAACCGCCACACGGCAAAGACCTTCTGCTGCGATTCTGCCTGCTTTCTTCTCCGCCTTCGCCTGACCGTTCTTTCTCAGATATTCTACCGCTGCATCCATGTTGCCGTCGGTCTCATTAAGAGCCTTCTTGCAATCCATCATGC
>CAMNXA010000099.1 GCA_946566685.1 uncultured Lachnospiraceae bacterium | reverse complement strand
AACCGAGACACTGGCGATACGTTTCCGTACTCCTCCCAGAACTGATGTTGTCTTTCCTGATTATATTCCTTTTTTGATATCTGTGCAACTTCTAATGCAGTTATCGAAGCAGTTATCGAACACGGCAGGCCCCCAAACGATGTACCACTGTCCTCATAGGTCTATAGGTATAGGTATTGAATCATAGGTTTTTATCGTTTTAAGGGGTAGACGCTGCCTCATCACATGTCAGGGTTTGAAATCATGTGTTCCGCTTCGCCAAGGTTAAGTGCAGCGTACAAACGAAATGGAGGCCTGCCGTGTTCGACATAATCACATTATATACAAAAAAAACTCAAAAGTGTGACTTTTGGAACGAATCGCACTTTTGAGGGTATGTTTTGCATTTTAGTTTACATAACTTTTTCGTCAGACTCTGCTCTGCGTCAATATCTTAACCTTTTCCTTGCACATCCACAGGATTCACATGTACCATGATATGTTTCACTTTCGGAAAGTTTTTCTCAATGGAATCATGGACGCCTTCCGCAATCCCATGGGCACAGCGCAGGGTATTATCGCCGTCTGCGCAGATTTCTATATCCACATAAATCTTATTGCCAAAGACACGGGTGTGCAGCAGGTCAACGCCCAATACCCCTTCCTGAGAGAGGGCGCACTGTTCCAGTTCTCTCTCTGTCTGTTCATCGCAGGCCTTGTCAACCATCTTATCCACCGCGTCCATAAAGATATCGTAAGCCGCCTTTTCTATAAAGAAGCAGATGACCAGACTGGCCACCGGATCCAGGATGGGAAACCCCAGCCGTGCGCCCGCAATACCAACCAATGCGCCCACAGAGGAGAGGGCATCAGACCGGTGATGCCAAGCGTCTGCCATCAGGGCGCTGGAATCAATCCGCTTCGCACAGACTCTTGTATACTGATACATGGCCTCCTTAACCAGAATGGAGACCAAGGCCGCCACCAGCGCTAACACCCCGGGTACCACCAGCGCTTCCGTGTTGCCACTCGCTATCTTTCTGACTGCCGAAGCGCCGATCCCCAGGCCGGTAGCTGCAAGAATCGTAGCCAGGACAATCGCCGCCACACACTCAAGCCTCTCATGCCCATAGGGGTGATCCTTATCCGAAGCCCTTCTGGATATCCTGATGCCGATGATGACCACGATGGTGCTGAACACATCTGATGCGGAATGAATGGCATCGGAGATCATGGCGCCGGAATGTGCGATCACGCCGGCGGCCAGTTTAAACACGGTCAGCACAAAGTTCGCCAGGATACTGACCGTAGATACACGCATTGCAGTCTTTTCAAAATCCTGCTCTATTTCCATATCGTTACCTTGCCTTTTTATGTTTCTTTCTAATTCTTATACATTTATCTGTGCCTTCATGCCCAGGGAATCCTTATTTTCCTTGAGGATCGGCTTCACAATCTCCTGTAGGAACTTTTCCACCTGCAAAGGCGCACGTCCCACATATCTGGCCGGATCCATGGTCTTTTCCAGATCCTCGACACTCATATTGAAGGACGGATCTTCTGCGATCAGTTCCAACAGATTATTCTCCTTTCCTTCCCGCTTCACATTGGCTCCTGCGACCATGGACAGTTCTCTGATCTTTTCATGCAGTTCCTGTCTGTTGCCGCCCATCTTAACCGCATCCATCATAATGTTTTCCGTGGCCATAAAGGGCAGTTCACTCATCAGGCGCTTGGTAATGACTTTGTCATATACCACCAGGCCGTCCACCACGTTCAGACACAGATCCAGAATCCCATCCACAGCCAGGAAGGCTTCGGGGATGGAAAGTCTCTTATTGGCGGAATCATCCAGTGTCCGCTCAAACCACTGGGTCGCGGAAGTGATCGCCGGATTTAAGGCATCCACCATCACGAACCGGGCCAGGGAAGCGATACGCTCACTTCTCATGGGATTCCTCTTGTAGGCCATGGCCGAAGACCCAATCTGACTCTTCTCAAAAGGCTCCTCCACCTCTTTCAAATGCTGTAACAGACGGATATCATTGGACATCTTATGGGCGGAAGCCGCAATGCCCGCCAGCACATTACAGACTCTGGTATCCACCTTACGGGAATAGGTCTGTCCGGACACCGGATAACATTTCTCAAAACCCATCTTCTTGGCGATCATGGGGTCAATCTTGTCTATGGTCTCCTGATCGCCGTCAAACAATTCCAGAAAAGAGGCCTGGGTTCCGGTGGTTCCCTTCGACCCCAGAAGTTTCATGGTGGAGAGCACATAGTCCAGATCCTCCAAATCCAGACAAAACTCCTGCGCCCAGAGCGTAGCGCGCTTCCCAACGGTAGTGGGCTGCGCCGGCTGGAAATGGGTAAAGGCCAATGTGGGCAGACTCTTATAGGTCTCCGCAAACATCGCCAGTTTCGCTATCACATTCACCAGTTTCTTTTTGACCAGTTTCAGCGCCTCCGTCATCACAATGATATCTGTGTTATCTCCCACATAACAGGAGGTGGCACCCAGATGAATGATCCCCGCCGCCTTCGGACATTGCTGTCCATAGGCATAGACATGGCTCATCACGTCATGGCGCACTTCCTTTTCCCTGGCCCTGGCCACATCATAGTTGATATCCTCCGCATGGGCCTTCAGTTCATCAATCTGTTCCTGGGTGATGACCGGCTGGCCGTTCTGGCTCAGTCCCAGTTCCATCTCCGTCTCCGCCAGGGCGATCCACAGCCGCCGCCAGGTTCTGAATTTCATGTCCGGTGAAAAGATATACTGCATCTGTTCACTGGCATAACGCTCCGATAAAGGGCTTACATATTTGTCTGTACTCATCATTATTTTCCTTTCACTGTTATTTATCATTAGGTGGTTGCGAAACTCATTTCACGATTGTTGAATTGTACAAATAGTATAACCAACACAGACTCGCTTTCGCTCCGTTCCGGACGTAGTGGTACTAGGCTCGTGGAGTTGCTTTACAACTCCAAACCTCACCAAGTACCAACGTCCTTCAAGGGTCTGCTTATGGTTATACTATTTGCACAATAAGCACAGCACTGAGATGAGTTTCGCAATTACCTATTATCGATCATACTCCCCACGGATATCTTCCACCGGTGGTTCCATCGGGTACTTTCCTGTAAAGCATCCCTCACAGATGGGCCTGCCGTCAACCAGTTCACTCAGCCGTTCCCGTTTCAGATATCCCAGTGTATCTGCACCAATGATCTGTCTCACTTCATCCACCGTGCGCTCATAAGCAATCAGCTGCTCCTGGGATGGCACGTCCGTGCCAAAATAGCAGGGATACAAGAAAGGCGGCGAACTGACCCGCATATGCACTTCCCTGGCTCCCGCCTCCCGCAGCATCCTGACGATACGATCCGAAGTAGTCCCCCGCACAATGGAGTCATCGATCATAATGATCCTCTTGCCTTCCACTGCTTCCCGGATGGCGTTGAGTTTCACCTGCACGCTGCTCTCCCGGCTTTTCTGGCCGGGTTTGATAAAAGTCCGCCCCACATAAGTGTTCTTGACAAAGGCCTGTCCATAGGGTATCCCGGACTCCATGGAGTACCCTAACGCCGCACAGTTGCCGGACTCCGGCACTCCCACTACCAGATCCGCCTCCACAGGGGAATCCATCGCCAGAAACCGCCCTGCGCGAATGCGGGATTCATAGACGCTCACGCCGTCTATCCGGCTGTCCGGCCTGGCAAAATATATATATTCAAAGATACACCTTCCCTGACACTGCGGATTCAGGCACATGCTTCGATCCGACTCGATTCCCTTTTCCGGGGAAATGGTCACAATCTCTCCCGGCTCCACATCCCGGACAAACTCTGCACCGATAGTATCCAGAGCACAAGTCTCCGATGCCAGAATATAGGCATTGTCGCGCCTGCCGATACAAAGAGGCTTAAACCCGTAGGGATCCCTGGCCCCGATCAGTTTTCTGGGGGACATGACGATCAGGGAATAGGCTCCTTTGATCTTCTGCATGGCACGTCCCACAGCTTCTTCCACGGAATTACTTTTCAGACGCTCCCTGGCAATGTGATAAGCAATGACCTCCGAATCGATGGTGGTCTGGAAAATGGCGCCGGAATACTCCAACTCCCTCCGCAGCTTGGGCGCATTGATCAGATTGCCATTGTGGGCGAGTCCCAGCGTACCCTTCACATAATTGAGGACAAGGGGCTGGGCATTTTCCCTGGTACTGCTGCCGGCAGTGGAATACCGCACATGTCCCACGCCGATATCCCCTTGCAGTTTCTCCAGCATTTCCGAGGTGAAATTCTCATTGAGAAGCCCCATCTCCCTGGCGCTCAAAACCTTTCCCCTGGGTCCCCTGGTGTCGCTGACCGCGATGCCGCAGCTCTCCTGTCCTCTGTGCTGCAAGGCAAAGAGCCCGTAATAGATCGTGGAAGCCACATCCGCACCATCAAAATCATAGATGCCGAAGACACCGCACTCCTCAGAAAGTTTGTCTGTCTGTTGCATATTCAATTACCCTTCCTTATATTGGATTTCCGCCCTCTCTCCACAGATGACAGATCACCGCCCCTATACTCCCTTAGCTGTTTGACTCCCTTAACTGCTTGCTCCCTGATATTTTTCTTCGTATTCCTCCACTGTCTTCATAATCTCTTTGGCGTACTGCGGATATTTCTCCACCAGTTCCTTGATCTCCTTCTGGGAAGAACCGGCCACCACTTCCTTATTATAATCCATGCGCCTTCTTAAGGACTGTCTCCGGATGATCAGGTTGTGGCGGATCTCCACCATCTCCTTGTGATCCAGGATGGCCTCCGTCTGGTGCAGCCAGATAGCCGGATCCTGAATCTGATAACATTTTAAGATATTAAGCAGTTCCTGCTGGCAGTAATCCAGATCCAGCTCCGCCCGCCTGAACTTCTCCCGCTCTTCCTTCTCTATCTTATAATTCTCCCACATCTGTGTCAGTTCCTGGGCGCTCTTGACTCCATATTTCATATAGAGATAATCCAGCAGATTGGTGTTGTTTACATAACGTATCTTCACCTTATTCTGCAAGAGAATGATCTTATTGATCCCGTTCTCCACCCGGCGCAGTTCCCGTCTGGCATCCACATGCCTGACATAGATGATCGTGATCACCACGGCAGCCGCCCCTGCTGCCAGATAATATCCCATCTGGGTATCCATATCCAGGAAAAACTGTAACAACACCAAAAGCAATATACATAATCCCAGCGCCACCACACAGATGACCGCCATGCCCTTCGTATCCGCGATCAGCCGCATGACCTCGTTTTTACGATAAAGATAAGCGTGCTTTTCCCCATCGAGACGGTTTAAATCCTTACGGATCAGATCCTGATACTCTTCCGCCTCCGTAATCTTCTGATAGCCCTCCTCTATCTGATCCTCGATCCGCTCCATCATGCGGTACTTTTCGTCCGTGATCCGATGAGGCCGTCCCATAAAGTCCGATTTGCTGTCCTGTAACAGGGAAACCCGCTTGGCACATTCCTTCAGCTGTTCGCTCTCCTCCGGCGGCAGTGCCTCAATCTCTTCCATATCTTTCAGATAGGAGGTCACCATATTGTACTCAAATGTGAGGTTTTCCAGTTCTTTCGTTGCATCCCCCATTTTTTCCAGACAGTTTCTCACATAGTCGTTTCGCTGTTCTTTATTGGTATAATCTATCTGCTTTTCGGATTCCTCTTCCTCCCAGGATGACTCCTCGAAATCTTCATAGTCATCTCTCCGGAATCTGGCCAGTAAATTCTTAAAAAATCCCATCGCTGTCTCCCATCATTTCCCTAAATCTCTTATGCAGTATATTCACGGTACTTTTCCTTGAGCTGCGCTGTCAGCCGCTCAATCTCATTGTAGTAGGGTGCGGTATTGCCGAAGATCCCGTTCCCTTCCTCCTTAAACACCTGTAAGGTCACAAGCATACGGTTTTCATCTGATCCCTCAAAGGCCCCGGACGCCCGCTCCATCATACGCTCCACCTTCAGGGAAGCGTCATGATACTCCGGATGTTCGGCGATATAATCAATGTACTCTTTATCTGTATATCGCATTCGCTGGGAAGCCAGATATAAGAGCAGGCTCTCCTGTCTGCCGTCTATCTCATGGGACTGCATAAACCAGTCCGCCGCCCGTTCATACATGAACATCCCCGCGCAGGCAGCTCCCATATTGTGGTAGATCTTAGCCTGTAAAAGGCTGTCCGAGTCAGAGAGCACTGACAGCAGACTCTGATACTGTTCCATGGCCGCAAAATACCGCCTTTCCTTCAACAGATAATCCGCCTTCGCCTTGTGCCGCTCATAGGGACTCAACCCTTCATTGTTTCGCACAATCTCCTCGGTACGGGAAATCACTTCCGGAGAATAAAGGCACACATACTCTAATATTGTGCCCACAAAGGCCACCGTGGAACCCTTCTGGTTTAAAAGGGCATACAGCGCATGCGCCAAATCACTTAAGTTACATTCCTCATCCAGCCAGCGCACCATATCCCGCTGCATGATCTCCTGATCCAGCAGTTCCGCCTTATCTACCAGGACAAAACACAGTTCTTCCACCGAATATAGGTTTACATAAAATCTTTCCATGTAATAGGGATGCTCGGCATATCTGCCGGTTCCCAAGATCATATGACTCATACATTTTGCCGTCCTTTCCCAAAAGTAAATTTGCTTCGCAAATTAACTTTACGAGATCCGCTTCGCGGCCTCGGCCTAATCCAAATTAAATCA
>CAMNXA010000098.1 GCA_946566685.1 uncultured Lachnospiraceae bacterium | reverse complement strand
GTTCTGCCAATCCGCGCATAAGCGGGGTGCATTATTCGCTTGCACCGGGAGATTTTGTATCTTGGTAGTATAAAAATTGAGTGTAAACACGCCGGTCAGGAATTGACCGGCGCTTTTTGGCTGTTTTTGGTTAGCTTACTGATAGAGGGACATCCCATATCTGATCTTGCGATAAATCTTGTATCCCAGTGTCCCAAAAAGGGAAACAGCAATATAAATGGTGGAAAGTCCGCCTGCGGCGCCACCGATGACAATCAATATTAAAAGACCTATGTTCATAATTTATTATAATCTCCTTTTACCACACTATTAAAATTTTCCCCATTTTCCTTTTTTTGTAGAATAAAAAGAGATTAGATTTTCTGACCGTCCTGCGCATGGATATACTGCGTGATAACGATACCACAAAGACAGTGAGAGAGTATCTCACGTTTGGTAAAATGTCTTGAGAATATGATGATACCGGCAAAAAGAACGCCGGAATAAAGAAACGTGGTAATATTTCTGGCAGAACGGGGCAGAGGTCTGATACTGCGGCCCCTGGCAACAGATACGGTCTCCTGTGCGTTTGCGTGCCGCGCAGACAGGTATTCCTGAGATGGGAAGGTACTGCCTAAAGAAGTGATGGACGAAGAATGGTTTACATAACACCCCTGTTCGCCGTAAACGAAATCCGCCATCTCTGTAATAGGGGTGACAGCAGAGACCGTACCCCAGAGAAACAGAATCAGTATGTAGAACAGACATATTTTTTGGGCGTAGTTTTTCAGTAACATTTTATCACCATGACAGCGGTTTTATACACTGATAAATTCTACTGTAAAAGATTATCAGGCAGCACTTATTATAACAGAGATTTATAGGGAAGGCAATTCATAATCATTAAGAAATAATAAGACAGGAGTTGGGCAGGAGCCGGCAGGCGGCACGGCATGAGGGCCCTGTCGTCTGCCATAACATATTCCCTTTCTATATTTCCTCAATATTTTTTCTTGTAATAGTGTTCTGCACTCTGGATCAGCTTATAAAACGCCATGGCGATGAGACAGAGAATGATGATGGATGTGATTACCATATTCAGCTGAAAAACCTGAGAACCATAGATGATCAGATATCCAAGGCCACGCCTGGCGGCCAGAAATTCGCCTATGATGACGCCTACCAGGGAAAGGCCGATATTAACTTTCATATTGCTTAAGATCATGGGAATGGAACTTGGCAGGATCACTTTACGCAGGGCGTCCCGGCGGCTGCCGCCCAGGGTATAGATCAGTTTGCACATTTCCGGATCTGTCTGACAGAAACCGGTATAGAGACTGATGATGGAACCAAAGACAGCTACGGAGATGCCGGCTACGATGATGGTGTCGGTGCCGGTGCCGAGCCATACGATGAGCAGGGGCGCCAGTGCCGATTTGGGGAGTGAATTTAAGACCACCAGATAAGGTTCCAGGATTTCAGAGAGACTGCCGAAATACCACAGAAGCGTAGCGGCTGCCAGACTTAAAAGAGTGACCAGCACAAAACTGAGAATGGTTTCCAGCAGGGTGATGCCAGTGTGACCGTAGATAGAGTGGTCTGCGAACATTTGGCCCAGATACTTAAGGATGCCGGAAGGACTGCTGAAGAAAAAGCTGTCAATCCAGGACAGCCTCGCAGCCAGTTCCCAGAGCCCAAGAAAGAGAAGGAACAAAGAGAGTCTGCCCAAAGTGATTCTGTGATGATGCCTGTGATGGGCGCGCAGGAATTCTTCCTGGCGGGCGGAGACAGGTTGATCCGCCTCAGAGAATGGGTTCGCCATCTGTCAATACCTCCCATAGTTGATTGAAATAATCCTGATATTCTTTTGTGCTCCTGACTGCCAGCGGATCTTCCCGGCTGATGTCATAGTGAATTGGCATTTCGCATTTTACACAGGCGGGCCTTTTGGAGAGTACGATCACCCGGTCAGCCAGTGTGATGGCCTCGGAGAGATCGTGTGTGATCAGTATAGCAGTTTTCTGAGTTTTTCTAATGATGGAGGCAATGTCGGCGGAGACCGCAAGTCTGGTCTGGAAATCCAGGGCACTGAAGGGTTCGTCTAAGAGGAGAAGATCGGGATGTACTGCCATGGTGCGGATCAGGGCGGCTCTTTGCCGCATCCCGCCGGAAAGTTCGGAAGGTTTGCTGTCCTTGAAAGCATAAAGACCGTAATCTTCCAAAAGCTTTTGTACATAATCGGTATTTTCCTTCGTGACCATGTGATTCAGTTCCAGGCCCAAAATGACATTCTGATAAATCGTGCGCCACTCAAAAAGATGGTCTTTCTGTAGCATGTATCCGATTTTCAGGACAGTGTCCTGACAGTAGTCTGACGGGGAAAGCCCCCGGTATAGAACCTTTCCCTGTTCTGGTATAAGCAGTCCGGCGATGATGGAGAGAAGCGTAGACTTGCCGCAGCCGCTGGGACCTGCGACAGCCACAAATTCTCCTTCGGACACTTGCAGATTTATGCGGGTAAGGGCAGGCGTTTCTCCCTTGAGATTATGATAGGAATAGGAGATATCCTGCAAAGACAGTATTGGCTGCATAGAACAACAACTCCTTATGATTATAACATATTTTATGTTTTCAATTAAAAATTGTGTTCCGATTGAAAAGAAAACTATTTTGTGGTATCATCAAATTTAGATTTAATTAAGGTGGAGGACTAGCGCATGGCACAATTGTGGGGCGGCCGTTTTACCAAAGAGACGGATCAGCTTGTATATAACTTTAATGCATCGATTTCTTTTGATCAGAAATTTTTCCGCCAGGATATTGAGGGCAGCATCGCACATGTGATCATGCTGGCCAAACAGGGTATCCTGACGAAAGAGGAGAAGGATGAAATCTTAAAGGGACTTACGGGAATCAGGCAGGATGTGGAGGAAGGCAGACTGCAAATTACAGAAGAGTATGAAGACATTCATAGTTTTGTGGAAGCCAATCTGATCGAGAGGATTGGAGATGCAGGCAAGAAACTGCACACAGGCAGGAGCAGGAATGATCAGGTGGCTCTTGATATGAGACTGTATACCAGGTTGGAAGTATTGTATGTGGACGAACTGGTAAAGACACTGTTACAGACGCTTGTGACTGTCATGGAAGATAACGTGGAAACTTACATGCCGGGGTTTACGCACTTACAGAAGGCGCAGCCGGTGACGCTGGCCCACCATATGGGTGCCTATTTTGAAATGTTTAAAAGGGACCGTTCGCGGCTGAAGGATATTTACCATCGCATGAATTACTGTCCGCTGGGGGCAGGTGCACTGGCGGGTACCACATATCCGCTGGACCGGAATTATACGGCCAGCCTTCTGGGGTTTGAAGGCCCCACAGGCAACAGCATGGATTCTGTATCGGACAGGGATTATGTGATTGAGTTTCTGGCGGCTCTGTCTACGATCATGATGCATTTGAGCCGTTTCTGTGAGGAGATCATTCTCTGGAATTCCAATGAATACCGGTTTGTGGAGATTGACGATGCCTATGCCACGGGGAGCAGTATCATGCCTCAGAAGAAGAATCCGGACATTGCGGAACTGGTACGGGGCAAGACAGGGCGGGTTTATGGTGCTCTTTTCTCCATTTTAACTACTATGAAAGGGATTCCGCTTGCCTATAATAAGGATATGCAGGAGGATAAGGAACTTACCTTTGACGCAATCGATACGGCAAAAGGCTGTCTGGCCTTGTTTGAGGGAATGATCCGCACTATGAAGTTCAATGCGGACGTGATGGAAAAGAGTGCTGCCATGGGATTTACGAACGCTACGGATGCGGCGGACTATCTGGTAGGCAGAGGTGTGCCTTTCAGGGATGCGCACAGTATTGTCGGCAGACTGGTACTTTACTGCATCGATAAGAACTGTGGGATTGAGGATCTTTCCATGGAGGAATTAAGGAAGATCAGTCCGGTCTTTGAGGAAGATATCTATGAGGCGGTCAAGATAAAGACCTGTGTGGAAAAGCGGCTTACCGTAGGGGCGCCGGGACCGGAAGCGATGCGGAAGATGATTGGAACGTATAAGGAATATCTGGCAAAGGACTGGCAGGATGAAGATGAGATCAACATTCCCAGATAACAATATGAGGAGGATGAAAAAATGAGTGAGAAACTGAAAGTAGGAATTTTAGGCGGTACCGGTATGGTGGGACAGAGATTTATTGCCCTGTTGGAGAACCATCCCTGGTTTGAGGTCACAACGATCGCGGCAAGCCCGCGTTCAGCGGGTAAGACCTACAAGGAAGCTGTGGGGGACAGATGGAAGATGGATACCCCTATGCCGGAAGCGGTAAAGGATATTGTGGTCAAGAATGTAAATGAAGTTGAACAGGTGGCTGCTGAAGTAGACTTTGTGTTTTCGGCGGTGGATATGACCAAAGAAGAGATCAAAAAGATTGAAGAAGATTACGCAAAGACAGAGACACCTGTGGTTTCCAATAACAGCGCACACCGCTGGACGCCGGATGTGCCCATGGTAGTGCCGGAGATCAATCCGGAACATTTTGATGTCATAGAAGACCAGAAAAAGAGACTGGGCACAAAGCGTGGGTTTATTGCCGTGAAACCGAACTGTTCCATTCAGAGTTATGCGCCGGTGCTGACGGCCTGGAAGGAGTTCGAGCCTTACGAGGTGGTGGCAACTACCTATCAGGCGATTTCCGGTGCGGGCAAAACCTTTAAGGACTGGCCAGAGATGGTGGAGAATGTGATTCCCTATATTGGCGGCGAAGAAGAGAAGAGTGAAAAAGAACCATTAAGGATCTGGGGAAAGGTGGAGGATGGACAGATTGTACCGGCCACAAGTCCTGTGATCACCTGCCAGTGTATCCGGGTACCGGTCTTAAACGGCCATACAGCCGCCGTATTCGTGAAATTTAGGAAGAAACCAACGAAGGAACAACTGGTGGAAAAACTGGTCAATTTTAAAGGATTGCCGCAGGAATTGAATCTTCCCAGCGCACCGAAGCAGTTTATCCAGGTGATGGAGGAGGATAATCGTCCCCAGGTTAAGCTGGATGTGGATTATGAGAACGGTATGGGGATCAGTGTGGGACGGATTCGGGAAGACAGTGTCTACGACTGGAAGTTTGTAGGGCTTTCCCATAATACTGTGCGCGGCGCTGCAGGGGGCGCTGTGTTATGTGCAGAGACATTAAAGGCAAAGGGTTATATCACCAGGAAATAACGAAGCAGGGTAAGGCATTATGTGAAAGCAATAAAATAAACAAAAGACAGGGGACTGCCGTCCGGAAGAAGGGGAATGGCGGCAGTGTATAGGGGTAGGTATAGGTATGAATAAATTAGAATATCAGTTGGATCTCTTAAATGCGATTAACCAGAAGCTGCGAAGGGAAGAGAAGATGCTGCGGTTGATCTGTGAAACGTCTAACAGTGCGTTCCTGTATTATAATTATGAGGAAAAGAAACTTCAGACCATAGCGAACTGGGATCATTTCTTCGATTTTACGATTCAGGATATGAAGGATTTGACGAAGCTATATGACTGTGTGGAGGAAAAGTATGCGATTCCTCTTCGGGAAGTGCTTTTCATAGAAAAACAGGGTATGAAGAGTCAGACTATTGAGATCAGGCTCAAGGACAACCGCATCTGCATTGAAGTGGAAGTGAACATTGTCTACGATGACAATGGGAAGCCAACGGACAAAATCATCCGTTTTAAGGATGTGACAAAGTTCAATGCGCAGAATGATGAACTGACTTATATGGCTTATTATGATATCCTGACGGGGCTTTATAACCGCAATTATTTTGTGAGGCTTTTAGGAGAGTTCGTGCGCCGCGCAGGGGAAGAGAATGAGACTGTGGCAGTGATGTTCCTGGATGTGGATGATTTTCGCAGGATCAATGATGGCATGGGCATCATTGTGGGGGATGAACTGGTTCAGCTGTTTGGACAATATCTGATCGATCTGATGGGAGATAACGTGGTGATATCACATTTTAACAGTGATATCTATTGTATCGGTATCTATAGTCCTTATGGTGCGAGAAGTGTGGAGACAATCTATCAGACCATCAAGGAGAGGCTGAAAAAGCCCTTTAAACTGACCGGCGGACAGGAAATCTATATAACGGTGAGCGTGGGAGTGGCTGAGTATCCTGAGGCGGCTTCCAATACGCTGGAACTGATCAACTGTGCGGAGATTGTCATGTTCAAGGCAAAGAGCATGGGCAAAGATAAGATACAGTACTTTGACGGCGCTATCCTGAATGATTTCCTACAGAATGTGACCATAGAGAATAAGCTGAAAGAAGCTGTGTTTTCCCAGAATTTTATTATGCATTTCCAGCCCCAGTTCCGCACTACGGACAGAGGGCTGCGCGGGGTGGAGGCCCTGATCCGCTGGAGGGATGATACCGGCGACATGATCAGTCCGGCAGTCTTTATTCCCATCGCGGAAAAGAACGGTACGATTGTTCCCATAGGCACCTGGGTGATTGAGGAGAGTCTGAAGGCTTATGCTGAGTGGAGAAGAAGATATCATTATCCGCTGATCATGTCCATCAATATTTCAGCGATTCAGTATAAACAGCCGGATTTTATTGACAAACTGTTACAAATCCTGGAGAAGTATCAGATTTCTCCCTATGAGATAGAACTGGAGATAACGGAGTCGATTCTGATCGATGATTTTGAAGAGATTACAGAACGGCTTGCCATCCTGCGGGATATTGGAATCAAGATATCTCTGGATGATTTCGGCACAGGATTTTCTTCCCTGTCCTATCTGAAGGGTCTGCCGATTGACACACTGAAGATTGACAAGTCCTTTATTGATACGGTAATCACAGATGAAAATACAAGGATCATCACAGAATACAACATTTATATGGTCAAGAAACTGGGGTTTGAGACCATAGCGGAAGGAGTGGAGACGGAAGAACAGTTCCGATATCTCAATGAGATTTCCTGTGATATCATTCAGGGATTTTATCTGGGCAAACCGATGCCGGCGGAACGTATTGAAAAGCTATTGGCAAATATAACGGCGGATATGTGAGGCAATTTATGT
>CAMNXA010000097.1 GCA_946566685.1 uncultured Lachnospiraceae bacterium | reverse complement strand
CAAGGCTTACAAACTTGTAACCGATAATCTCATCATTGGCATCCAATGCGATACCAGTTACATAACCTTCTGCCATCTCAAGATAACGGGGACCCTTCTTGAGAGTACCATACATAGTACCTACCTGACTTCTCAATCCTTTACCCAGATCCTCAAGACCTGCGCCTACCGGAAGTCCATCCTCGGAAAAAGCAGACTGTGTACGGCCATATACGATCTGTAAGAACAGTTCTCTCATCGCCGTATTGATTGCGTCACATACCAAGTCTGTATTGAGTGCTTCCATAACCGTCAATCCCGGCAGGATCTCAGATGCCATAGCAGCGGAGTGTGTCATACCGGAACATCCGATAGTCTCCACCAAAGCCTCCTGAATGATACCTTCCTTCACGTTCAGGGTCAGCTTACAAGCACCCTGCTGAGGAGCACACCAGCCAACGCCGTGTGTCAGACCGGAAATATCCTTCACTTCTTTTGCCTGCACCCATTTTGCTTCCTCTGGGATAGGAGCACAGCCATGATGAACGCCCTGTGCCACTGTACACATTTCTTCAACTTCTTTTGAATAGATCATGTGATAACTCCTTTCGATTATGTATAAATTATTTGATAACAGACTGAATGCAGTCTGTCATAACCGCTGTTTCTATTGTCTCATATTGTTATAAAAAAATCCAGATATTTCTTGCAATTTCTATCCCATAAAGTACTCAGAAATATCAATGCTGTTTAAGAGCGCAAGCCCATTTTCCTCCTTACACTCCAGCCAGCTGGCACTGCATCTGGTCCAGCAGCGCAGGGAATAATTGAATATTTCCTCCGTACATCTGCAATGGGAATCCTTTTTGTCCAGATTGCGCAGAATGCAGTTTTCACAGGGAGCCTCTCGGTTCTGCAAGGCTTTATAACAAATGTCGCCTATCTTGACATTCGGAGAATCCATCAACACTCTCTTATTGATAAAACTGAGTTCATATGTATCCGGATTGACCACATAGACAAAGCTATCCAGGTTATCGAAGATAGCAATCTGGGTCACGAAGTCCTGTAATCTGTCCATCAGGCCAATCTGTAGGATATGTGCCTCCATGATACGGAACAGAGAACGGATCTCCTCCATTTCGCTCTTCTTCAGTTCCATCTGCACATCCACATGATTTTCCAGAACAATGGCTCCCTGGAACTCTCCCTTGGAAGTCAGCGGATAAAAGAGCATACTCTTGATGCCTTCCGCCTGGAAGTAGTCATGCATCTCATCCAGCGTCAAGTCATAGTCATGGATGATGGATGCCCCCGGGAAGGATGCATAGAGAATTTCATTAACCACCCGCTTCAGTTCATAGTGCTCGTCTGCCTCTTTGCCTGTTGCATAGGCATCCTCTGAAAACTGCACCGTCCTGGATATCGGTAACGATTCATTTCCACAGATATATCCCCTGTGAAAATGATATTTGGCAGTCATCAGTTCAATGGCAGATTTGAGCGCTGACTCCATAACTCTGTCCTCAAACAGAATCTGCATGACCTGATCTTCGATATTTCTATCGACACCCAGTCCCTTGTTCAAATCATAACCGTTCTTTCTGTTGGCATGATAGACCACCGTACTTGCCGCATCATAAATACGATAGTCGCATTTTCCGTTGGCTTTGGCCGTATAGACCGCCCTGTCCGCTTTCTTGAAAAGTTCCTCGTATTCCTTGCCATGATAGGGAAATACGGAAACGCCCACGCTGCAGGTCACCTGAATCTGGCTTTCTTCCGCCTCCAGCGTATATCTCACATTGCTGACAATATTGCTTGCCAATACATCCGCCTCGGAAATGGAATTTAGGTTCTTGACATAGACGATAAACTCATCACCGCCGATTCTGCCAATGATATCGCCGCCCCTGAATATCTCGTTTAATCTGCCCGCTGTCTCTCCTAACAGGATATCGCCCTGTGCATGGCCTATCAGATCGTTGGCCTCTTTAAAATTATCCAAATCAATGATGATTAAGGCATTTAGGGTATCATCACCGCTGTCCTCAATGGCATTGCGGATCAGCTGCTCTGCGGCACCCTGATTATAGAGTCCTGTCAGCGCATCCTTTTCCGCCCGCAGTAAAAGTTCCATCTCCTTTATTTTCTTGTCATTGATATTGATCATGCGGCCCACGATCCTGGTAACATAGCCTTCCGCACCCAACAGAGAAGTGAGATTTGCCTGATACCATGTGAAATCCTTATCAAACCGTTTGATCCGAAATTCAATGGTATCATGTTTGGGTGATTTGAGAAGGCTGTCAATGACTGCCCTGTAATATGCCACATCTTCTTCATAAATTGTGGAAGAATTAAACTTTTCGAGATATTTATTATAGATCTCCTCTCCTCCCACACCGTACTCTCCGGAAGATTTGATGATCATGACATCGGTCTTGGCATTATAGTCGATTATCTTTTCCCCTTCTGCCTCGGAAAGGATATGTAAACGTTCCGCCTGTCTTTGCAGTTCTTCCTCTACGTTCTTACGCTCGGTAATATCCTGTATGACGGTTACAATCGTATTCTTCCTGCCTTCTCTGGCATAGAGATTTCCCCTGACATGCAGCCAGCGCAGTCCTCCCGATGCCGTCACAGTACGAAACTCCACATCCACCACACCGTCATCCTTTAAAACATCCTCAATGGCCTGACGAAAAGCAGGCATATCTTCCGGTATGATGACCATATCGATCATCTCCAGATATTTCATGCCCTGAATTCTGGAATAGCCGAGCATACGGAAAAACCCCTCATTGATATAGATGGGTGTAAATTTTCCATCTTCATATTCGAAGAAACATATTCCCGAGATCACATGATCGATCATGGAACCAAAATTCTCAATACTCAAATCTGCTGCCATACTTCTTATCCTCAAAATACTTTTTTCTGTCGGTTTACGGGTATCTTCTCTGACAGGTCTAATATTTTGCCGCTATTTCAGTCTGCTTCTTATAAATGCTGTTCGGCGGAATAAAGCCCCGCACCATGGAAGTCGGATACACATTGGAGCATTTGCCGATCACTGTACCGGGATTCAGCACAGAATTGCATCCTACCTCCACATTGTCACCAAGCATGGCACCGAATTTCTTAAGCCCGGTCTCATACTTTTCCTCTCCGGCATGTACCACCACCAGCGTCTTATCGCTCTTTACATTTGAAGTGATGGACCCCGCCCCCATATGTGCCTTATAGCCCAGGATACTGTCCCCCACATAATTATAATGAGGCACCTGAACTTTATTAAAAAGTATCACATTCTTAAGTTCCGTGGAGTTACCCACAACCGCTCCTTTTCCCACGATCGCGGAACCCCTGATGAAAGCGCTCTGTCTGATCTCCGCCTCTTCATCAATAATCGCCGGGCCGCCGATATATGCGCTGGGAAACACTTTCGCGCTTCTGGCCACCCAGATATTCCCTTCTCTTCTCTCAAATCTGTCTTCCGGAAGTGTCTCTCCCAATGCCACAATGAAATCCTTGATCTTAGCAAGTACTTCCCACGGATAAGTCACCCCCTCAAAGATGTCCTTCGCAATCGTCTCCTCCAGCGTATAGAGCGCCGCTATTGTAGTATCCTGCAATCCTGCCATTTTTCTCCCCCTCTTTTCTTCATTTTTAATACGGAAAATCCCTCCGCCTATCCGAGTTCGCGAAGCGAATCTCGCAAAGTTTATTTACGAAACCCATTTACTTTTTTATAATACGGATGATCCTTCCGCTTATCCGAGTTCGCGAAGCGAATCTCGCAAAGTAAGTTGCGAAGCAACTTACTTTTTGTAAAACTGCGATGCATACTGAAATCTATGAATAAGCGCCGACTGATTATTCATCTGTTTGACGGCATTGGTCCTTCTGGTAACAAAATCATCCAGCTTGACCATATATTCCTGTTCCGTAATCTCACCCGAAGCCACCAGCGTAAGCCCTTTCTCCCAACTGGCCGTGAGTCTTGGATCCAAGAGCGGCCTGATGGATCCCGCCACCACCTCATAGATCATTTCTCCCAAAAGCGTGGGCGTGATGATCTGCGTCTTTTTATTCAGATCCAAATATTTAATATGTACCAGCTTCTTTAAAATCTCCGCCCTGGTCGCTGAAGTACCGATACCACTTCCCTTAATCTGTGCACGCAGCTCCTCATCCTCAATAAACTGCCCTGCATTCTCCATGGCAAGAATCATACTGCCGGAATTATATCGCTTGGGCGGCGAGGTTTCCCCTTCTTTCTTGCTAAGTTCCCCTGCCACAAGAGTCATTCCTTTTTTGAGAGTTCCCAGTACCTCCATAAAGGACGCATCACAGGCAACTTCCTCCTTGCCCTCCTCTTTCTTCTCCTCTTCAGTATACTCCTCCGGCTTCTTTCTGGCAAAAGAATTCTGTGACACTTTCAGGTAACCCTGTTCCACAAGCACTTTGAAACCGGAAGTAAAAGTCTCTCCCTTCATCTTCACACCCAGATTGATCTTCTGATAGACTGCCGCCGGGTAGAAAATGCTCAAAAACCGCCTGACTATGATCTCATAGACCTTGGCTGACGCCGGGTGCAGGCTGTTCAGACTGCCAAACCCCTGTCCTGTAGGAATGATCGCGTAATGATCCGTAATCTGCTTATCATTGACATACCGCGTTTTTTCCAGTCCACGGTAACTGCCCTCTTCCAGTATCTTTGCAGCATACTCCGCCGCCACATGATAATTCTTAAGCCCGCCGATATTTTTCTGGATTTCCTTCGCCACTGCCGTGGAGAGGACTCTTGCATCCGTCCGGGGGTATGTTGTCAACTTCTTTTCATAAAGTTCCTGTGCGATCCGCAGCGTCTCATCCGGACTGATCTTAAACAGCCGGGAGCAGTCATTTTGCAGTTCTGCCAGATTATATAAAAGAGGGGGATTTTTCGTCTCCTTCTTCTTTTCTATTTTCTCTATCACCGGCTCCTGCCTGGGCTCTTCCGATAAGAAGCTGATAAAGGCGTCCGCCTCTTCCTCTTTCAGGAAACCGTTATCTTTATAAATCTGTGGTGACTGATAATACTTAGAACCTTCCACCGCCTTCCACTCAAAAGTACATGTATGTCCTTCTATCGCAATCTGTAAGAGGATCCGGTAAAAGGGTATTTTCACAAAATCCCTGATCTCCCGCTCCCTGTTCACCACCATGCCAAGCACGCAGGTCATGACACGCCCGACAGAGACCACGGCCTTATCTGCTTTGAGATAACTTTTAATCGGGTAACTGTATTTCAATGTCAGCGCTCTTGAGAAGTTGATACCCATCAGATAATCTTCTTTGGCCCGCAGATATGCGGCGCTTGAAAGATTATCATAATCTGAAAGATCTTTAGCCTCCCGGATTCCCCGCAATATCTCCTCTTCTGTCTGTGAGTCGATCCAGACCCGCTTCCTGATCTTACCTTCCACGCCGGCCTGCTGTTCCACCAGGCGATAGATATACTCACCTTCCCGCCCGGAGTCAGTACAGACATAAATCGTCTCCACATCTTCCCTGTTTAATAGACCGCTCACAATCCCAAACTGCTTCTTAACGCTTTCGATGACCTCATACCTGAATTCTTCCGGTATAAAGGGAATGGTGTCTAAAGACCATCGTTTGTATTTCTCATCATAAACCTCCGGGTAACTCATGGTCACCAGATGCCCCACACACCAAGTTACCACAGCCTCATCGGATTCCATATAACCATCTCTGTTTTTCAGATTATATTTTAACGCCTTTGCAAATTCCCTCGCCACGCTGGGTTTCTCAGCAATAAATAAACTCTTTCCCATAACTTCCTCACATACCACGCAACAGTTTCAGCTTCGCCCTCACTGTTACAATATCACCCTACAGATCTGAAATCTGCACCAATTTCAGATTTGTTTTAATCTTGGCTTCCAGGTTCAATTTCTCATCAAAACGGAACGCCGTATACATATAGACATAATCCGGGTTGATTTTTGCCTTTCTGGCATAGAGGAGCAGATTTTCATAGTCCTCATAGGTCATGGGCTTCTCCCAGTTACACAAGCCGATCAGCGTATGCCCCTCCTCATCCTGGGATACGATATCCAGAGAACCGGCCTTGCCAATCCACTCTCCGATATCCTCCAAAAGAACGGGCAGTCTGTGCCTTTCGTTTAGCATGGCAAGATGTTGTCTGCATATCTGCTTGAAATATCCTGACACATAATGTCTGAACCCCCGCATAATGTAGTGGTTATAAAATTCTCCCACGGAAAGCATCTGCAAATCGCTCATATGGGGATACATATAGGTGTAATAAAAATCTACAAAAGGATGACTGATCCTGTAGATACCTTTCTGCACATTTTCCTTGCCGGCCGTATCATAGGAAAAGACCTTCTCCACCAATTCCAGTTCGATCAGATTCTTCAGATACACACTGATCTTTGCCCTTGAAAACTCCGTGTGCAGATAAAGATCGTTCAATTTATGGTTGCCGGCCGCAATGGAAGCCATGATCGTATTATACACCGCCGGTTCCCGCAGCTGTTCCGTAAGGATCCGCTCCCCTTCCTCAAACAGGAGGCTGTCCGGATCCAAAATATTGCGGCAGATATTCTGCTGAATTGTCAGCCGGTCATCAAACTGGTTCCATAGGCCGGGAATCCCACCAAGAATCGCATAAGCTTCCACACACTCCTCAATCCGAAAATTGGGAAAACGCTCCACAATATCCGCGAAGGACATCTCCTTAATTTTCAGAAGCCCAGACAACTCATATGCCGCCTCGCCAATGCGCGTGATCATGCTGTTCTCAATCCAGCCGATAGAGGAACTGCAAAGAAGCACCATCACATCGTCCTTATTCCACTGGCTGTGTACAAAAGCAACCAACTCCCTCATAAAACTGTCGCTGGCCTTGACAATATTCTGAAACTCATCAATAACAATCACTTTCTTGCCGTTTATGCGATGGGATATCTTCGCAAAGATATCATGAAAAGTCGGGAATTTATCCACTACATAACCGTCATGAGCCATCTGCCGCCCCCACTGATAGGTCTGTTCTCTCTCAGAACAGGCCCTGGCCAGATAGTAATAGTGAGGTCTGTCTTTCATGAATTCTTTCACAAGCGCTGTCTTACCGATATGCTTTTGTCCATAAACGATCAGAATCTGACTGCCCTCCCGATCATAACAGTTATTCAGATAATTCAGTTCGGTTACTCTGCCCAATAACATAAATTGCCTCACATATCCGCCGTTATATTTGCCAATAGCTTTTCAATACTCTCCGCAGGCATCGGTTTGCCCAAATAGAATCCCTGAATGATATCGCAGGAAATCTCATTGAGATATCGAAACTGTTCTTCTGTCTCCACACCTTCCGCTATTGTTTCAAATCCCAGTTTTTTGACCATATAAATAA
>CAMNXA010000096.1 GCA_946566685.1 uncultured Lachnospiraceae bacterium | reverse complement strand
TGGGTTTTTTTGTTCATGGGGTTTTTTGCTGCGTATCAATTTCGGGGCGGGCAGGGGTGGCTGACGGCAATGACAGATAATGTGCAAAGAGAAGAGATAAGGGAAATCGTATGATACGCATCAATCAGATCAAAGTTCCACCAAAACACACCCAAGAGGACATTGTCCGGAAAGCAGCCAGGATCCTGCGGATCGCGCCTGCCGGGATTCAAAAAATGCAGATTGTCAAAAAATCCATAGATGCCAGAAAAAAGCCGGATATTTCCATGGTCTATACAGTGGATATCGCAGTGGCAGATCAGGACAAAGTATTGTCTGCCTGCCGCGGCAAGGCAGGCCAGGTACAGGCAGTTACGGTGAAAAAGTATCAGTTTCCGGCCTGCGGCAGTCAGCCGCTTATGAAACGACCGATTATTGTGGGGACAGGCCCAGCAGGGCTTTTTTGCGGTTACATGCTGGCCCGACAGGGGTATCGCCCCATTTTGCTGGAGCGGGGGCCGGAAGCACAGCTGCGGCTTGCAGATGTGGAGCGTTTCTGGCGGGAGGGCGTGCTGGATCCGGATTCCAATGTACAGTTTGGTGAAGGCGGTGCAGGCACGTTTTCTGACGGCAAGCTGAATACGCTGGTCAAAGATTCCTTTGGCAGGAATCGGGAAGTGTTGCAGATTCTGGTACAGGCGGGCGCCCCGGAACCTATCCTCTATGAGGCCAAACCCCATATCGGCACTGATATCCTGATTACGGTGGTGACCAATCTGCGCAGACAGATTATGGAATGGGGCGGGGAAGTGCGCTTTCAGACCAAAGTCACAGACTTGCTTCTCGATAACAACAAAGTGACAGGTGTGAGAACAGAGGATGGCAGCTGCATTGAGAGTCCGGTGGTGATCCTGGCTATCGGTCACAGCGCCAGGGATACTTTTGCCATGCTGGCGGATCGTCAGATTCCGATGGAGGCGAAAGCGTTTGCTGTGGGGCTGCGTATGGAGCATCCCCGGGAACTGATCGATCAGATACAGTATGGAATGGAACCCGGTGAGTACCTGCCTGCCGCCAGTTATAAGGTGACGGCCAAGACTGCAAGCGGCAGAGGTGTTTATTCCTTTTGTATGTGTCCGGGCGGCTATGTGGTCAACGCTTCTTCCGAGGTGGGACGGACAGCGGTCAATGGCATGAGTTACAGCGGCAGGAACGGAGATAACAGTAACAGCGCCATGATTGTCACCGTGACACCACAGGATTACGGTGGGACAGGCCCCCTTGCAGGGATGGCCTTTCAGCGCCGTCTGGAAGAAAAAGCCTATGCGATCGGAGCCGGCGCAGTACCGGTGGAACGTTACGGCGCGTACCGGCAGGCTGTGCTTATCAGACAGAAAGAAAAAGCCGATCACAATCCGGAAAATATCCCGGCGCATCTCCTGAAAATGGAGAAACAGGCAGCTTCCCGGATTTCGGAAGAGTATCCGCATTTTGAGCCGGCTATCAAAGGGAACTGGTGTATGGCTCCAGTCCATGACATCCTTCCGGATGCGTTAAATGAGGCTTTGGTGGAAGGTATTGACTTAATAGGTCAATCCATGCACGGGTTTGCAGACGACAATGCCTTTGTCTCCGGTGTGGAGAGCCGGACATCTTCTCCGGTACGGATCCTGCGCGATGACACGGGACAATCTGCGGTGGAAGGCCTCTATCCCTGCGGTGAAGGGGCCGGTTATGCCGGCGGGATCACTTCGGCAGCCATGGACGGCATTTTGATTGCGGAAAAAGTTGCCGCCCGTTACCAACCTGTGATAGAATAAAATCTGGCGCGAGAATGTCCATGGCAGGCATTTTCCATATAGATTATGAATGTTACCATGAAAATAAACGGAGAGACAGACAAAGAACATGACAGACAGCAGAATACATATGAAAGATAAGAAACGGATTGTGGTAAAGATTGGCTCGTCCTCCTTACAGCACGAGGAGACAGGAGATTTGGATTATACCAAACTGGATGTGCTGGTAAGGGAACTTTGTAACCTGCGCAATCAGGGCAAGGATGTGGTTCTTGTGACTTCCGGCGCCATTTCTGTGGGCAAGAAGGCCATTATGCTGCCGGAGAATGAGGATGATAATCCAATTGCTGTCAAGCAGGCCTGTGCAGCCGTAGGACAGGCAAGGCTGATGATGATATACCAGAAGATTTTTGCCGAATATAATCAGGTGGCTGCCCAGATCTTGATGACCAAGAACACGATTGTGGATAATCTGAACCGCTTTAATGCACAGAACACTTTTGCGGAACTGTTCAAACTGGGTGTCATTCCGATCGTCAATGAAAATGATACTGTAGCCACTTATGAGATTGAAATCGGGGACAATGATACCCTCTCAGCCATTGTTGCTTCCCTGATCGATGCGGATATGCTGCTGCTTTTGTCGGATATTGACGGTCTCTACACCGATGATCCCAGACAGAATCCGGATGTAAAATACATCGAGGTGGTGGAAGAACTGACAGACGAACTGATGAATATGGGGAAGGCTTCCACCGGAAGCAGTGCGGGCACCGGCGGTATGTTCACCAAATTGCAGGCGGCAAAGATTGCCAACAGCATGGGCGTGGATATGGTCATTGCCAACAGCAGGGATATCAAGGTGATCCATCGGATCTTAAGCGGACAGAATATCGGCACCTTATTTATGGCACACAGGGAAAGTCAATTTGACCTGCCCTTATATGTACAGCAGATGCATAAGAATTAACGGCTTATCATGCGCACGGGAGGACACAGGGCCTATGACAGTGGAAGAGATGACCAAACGAATCAATGAACTTTATCATAAGTCTCAGGCGGAAGGGTTGTCCGAGGACGAAAAGGAAGAGCAGAAGAGACTGCGCCAGGCTTACGTGGCCAATGTGCGCGCTAATTTGAAAGGCCAGCTTGACAATATCTCCATTGTGGAGAAAGACGGTACGATCACAAATCTGGGGGATAAGAAAAGACTTGGCAAATAAAAGCAAACAGACTGTCCGTACAGAATCCCTGCGGATGCGGGATGCTCTTACCGAACAGGAGAGAGGCGCATACAGTCTGGAAATTATAAGAAAACTGACTTCCCTTACCGGTTACCAGGAGGCGGAGGCAGTGCTTACCTACGTAAGCTTTCGCAGTGAAGTGGAGACTTGGGGATTGATCCGTCAGGCTGTTTCGGAGAAAAAACATGTTTTTGTACCAAAAGTACAGGGACGGGAGATGGAATTCTACCGGATAACAGACCTTTCAGAGTTGCAGGAGGGCTATCAGGGCATTCTGGAACCGGAAGCAGGAGAGTCTTATCAGGATTATCTTTCCTGCCTGCGAAGCGGGCATCGGGCATCGCATACCTTAATGTGTATGCCGGGGGCCGCTTTCGACAGAAAATGCCGCAGGATTGGCTACGGCGGCGGCTTCTTCGACCGCTATCTGGAAAGACTTGCCGCTTATCGGGAAGAAGGCCTGTTACAGATGACTGCCATAGCCCTGGCCTATGCCTGTCAGGTCCGGGAAGAAATCCCCTGGGAATCCCACGATGTGCAGCCGGATATGATACTGACAGAACAGGACATAATAAGGAGGAGCCTATGATACATGAATATTTAGATAATTTGGGACGTCAGGCTGTAAGTGCCAAACAGAACTTGCAGGGACTGACCACCGCGCAGAAAAACCACGCCTTAGAACAGGCCGCATCAGCCCTTGTCAAAGAACAGGACAGACTGCTTGCTGCCAATGAGAAGGATTATCAGATAGCCAGAGAGTCCGGTATGGCAGAGGGCCTTTTGGATCGATTACAGCTTACCTCAGCGCGGATAAAGTCCATGGCAGAAGGACTTATACAGATTGCGGCGCTCCCAGACCCAGTGGGAGAACGGATGGAGAGTTTTGACCGCCCCAATGGTCTGCACATTGATAAAGTGCGTGTGCCTATGGGGGTGATCGGTATCATATATGAGGCCCGTCCCAATGTGACGGCGGACGCCTTCGGCCTTTGTTTTAAGACCGGCAATGCCGTGATCCTCAAAGGCGGAAAGGATGCCTTTTATTCCAACCAGGCAATCACGGAAGTGATTCAGGAGGCTTTGGCGGGGGAAGGAATCTGCCGGCAGGCTGTCCAGCTGATTGAAAATAACGCCAGAGAAGTAACCACCGCTTTCATGCGTCTTAACGAGTATGTGGATATGCTGATTCCCAGAGGCGGCGCCGGACTCATTCGTTCCGTTGTGGAGAATAGTACGGTTCCAGTGATAGAGACCGGCACGGGCAACTGTCATATCTATATTGATGAGGCGGCGGATCTTGAGAAGGCGATTCCCATCGTTATCAATGCCAAGACACAGCGGATCGGTGTCTGCAATGCCTGTGAGTCCCTGCTGGTACATCAAAAGATCGCAGAGCAGATTCTTCCGGCGCTGGGGAAGGCATTACAGGATAAGAAGGTGGAAATCCGCGGTGATCAGATGGTTCAGGAACAGATCCCGGGAGCAGTGCCTGCCTCAGAAGAGGATTATGGCCGGGAATATCTGGATCTGATCGTCTCCATGAAAACAGTGTCTTCCCTGGAGGAAGCAATCGCCCATATCAATCGTTACAATACCGGACATTCCGATGCCATTATCACACAGGATACAGCCCATGCGGAACAATTCTTGCGGGAAGTGGATGCCGCCTGTGTCTATGTGAATGCCTCCACCCGTTTTACAGATGGCTTTGAGTTTGGGTTCGGTGCGGAGATCGGCATCAGCACCCAGAAACTGCATGCCCGCGGCCCTATGGGGCTGAAGGAACTGACTTCCTATAAATATCAGATTACCGGAGATGGGCAGATACGAAATTAATCGTAAATATTTAAGTAAAACCTCACTAAAAATAACAAATATTTTTGGTGAGGTTTTTGTACATTTTGAAGCAATTGTTCATTCTTTTCTCCGCAGATATATGATAAAATAAAGTGCATATTAGATAATAGGAGCAGAGTCTCCTATGCAGGGGCATTATCTCTTTTTCAAGGTCAGGTATAGGACAAATATATGAAAACGGGAGAAAACAGATGAAAGACAAGAAAAGATTAGGTGTCATGGCGCAGCTTGTGATGCTGTGCGCAATCCCCATGGTAATCATGGTACTCGTGGTCACAGTCTATGCGATCGGCAAAATGAAAGTTATGGTGCAGGACACCACAATGGTAGGATTGGAAAATCTCTGCAAAAGCGTTTACGCCGCCTATGAAGCTATCGATCCTGGTGATTATTGGTTGAATGGCGATATCCTGTATAAGGGTAAGTATTGTATTTCAGAAAATGAGGATTTGATTGATTCTTTTGTGGAGGGTTCCACCACTGACGTTACCATTTTTTATGGAGATACCAGACGGGCTACATCTTTACGGGATAAGTCCACGGGAGAGAGAATCCTGGGAACCAAGGCTTCCGATGCCGTTGTTTCAGCGGTAATCAATGGTGGCAAGACATATGAGACCAGTGATGTGATGATAAACGGGGAGCAGTACTATGCATTCTATATGCCTGCTTTCGATGCCAAGGGAAGATGTGTGGGTATGGTATTTGCGGGACAGCCGGCTACGGAGGCAAATGCCGAGATCAACAGAAGCATCCTGATGATTCTGGGGATAGCCGTACTGATTTTGATCATTGCCCAGCTTATCTGTATCCGAATTGCAAGGGCATTGGCGAAAGTGATCGTGCAGTCGGAGGAAATCCTGATCGCCCTGGCGGATGGTAATCTGCAACTGCAAGTCAGTGAGAGGATGTTAAAGAGAAAGGATGAACTGGGCGTTATGGGTCGTGCCGTGCAGTCCCTTCTCGACAAATTACAGGAGATTATCGGCGGTATCAAGCACAATACCGATACGCTGATGCAAAAAGGAAATTCACTGGAAACCATGGCGGCACAGTCCTCCACAACGGCGGATGAGATCAGTACTGCGGTGGAAGACATTTCTAAGGGTGCTGTGTCTATGGCGGAAGACATTGAGTCAGCAACTCTTCAGGTTAATAATATGGGAATCCTGATCGAAAAGATTGTGGACAGTGTTCAGGAACTGGACAATCTGTCGGGACAGATGCATCAGGCAGATACGGAATCCACCAGGATCATTCAGGAATTGAGTGAGTCCAATGATAAGACGACCGAAGCGATTAAAAAGATTGAGGTGTCTGTACATACCACCAATGAATCTGTCACCAGGATTCAGGATGCCGTTAATCTGATTGCTTCTATTGCCAGTGAAACCAGTCTGCTTGCCTTAAATGCAAGTATTGAGGCAGCCCGGGCAGGAGAGGCCGGCCGTGGTTTCTCTGTGGTAGCTACCCAGATTTCCAAACTGTCTGAGGATTCTGCGCAGTCCACAAAGACCATTGAGGAGATCATCCGTCAGCTGACGCTGGATTCTGAGGCCTCGGTCAAAGTCATGAATGAAGTAAACGAGATCATTGCAGAACAGCAGAGAAAACTGGATCAGACCAAAGAGAAATTCAGTGATGTGAGCAATGGTATTGAAAGTTCCATGAGAGAATCCCGTCTGATTCATGGTCAGGCCGGAGAATGTGATTCCGAGAGAGGGCGGGTTGTGGACGTTATCCAGAGTCTGTCCGCAGTATCGGAGGAAAATGCAGCTTCCACGGAAGAGACGACAGCCTCCATGCAGGAATTGAATGCAACGATCAATCTTCTGGCAGAAGCGGCCAAGGAATTGAAAGAGATGGCCGAAAATCTGGAAGAAGAAGTTGCGTTCTTCAAATTATAAAAAATCGAGCTACGCTCGATTGCGAGTGCCGCTTCGCGGACTCGGATAAATGAAGATTTTCCTAGCCCATAAAAGAAGCCGTGTTATCGCGGCTTCTTTTTGCATTTGGATAATTTATTGATACCAGAGCGTGGAGCAGAGTTTGAATTTGAATAGAATTTTGATTTAGACGTTGACAAAGAGAATATATGATATTATAATATGAACAAATAAACATATGTTGAATTATAAAAGAAAGGTGCTTGATAGATCGTGGAGAAAGAATATCAGGAAACGCGTGAAGAGTTGATCAAATCTGTCCTGGACAGACAGCCTGCGGATGAGGCGCTCTACAATCTGGCAGAACTTTTTAAAATGTTCGGAGATTCCACCAGGATCAAGATTCTGTATGCGATGTTTGATACGGAACTGTGTGTGAATGATATTGCCGGAGTGCTGCATTTGAGCCAGTCCTCTGTCAGTCATCAGCTGCGGATCCTTAAGACTTCCAAGCTGGTAAAATCCCGCAGGGAAGGGAAATCGGTTTATTACTCGCTGGATGATGAACATGTCAGGCTGATTCTCAGTATGGGCATGGAACACGTGGAAGAGTAGGTCTTAATAACGTAACAAACGCTGCATGGCGTTCGATATATAATTCAGAAGGGAGAATATCATGGGAAAAACTTATAAAATTGAAGTGGATTGTGCGAACTGTGCAGAGAAGATGCAGGAAGCAGCTAAAAAGACAGAGGGGGTTGCCGATGCAACGGTAAGTTTTATGACCCAGAAGATGAAAGTCGAGTTTGCGGAAGGCGTTGACGAGAAAACCGTTATGAAACAGGTTTTGAAGGCCTGTAAGAAGGTAGAGCCGGATTGTGAGATCGCATTCTGATACAAAGTGGCGCATTTGGTAATTTTAGAAAGAGAAATTTCCAGGAAAGGCGGAAAATCCATAAATACAGGATTATCCGTCTTTTGCATTTGCCATCCTATATGAAAAATGGGTTGACGAATGGGCGGGAAATCAGTACTATGGTTA
>CAMNXA010000095.1 GCA_946566685.1 uncultured Lachnospiraceae bacterium | reverse complement strand
AGAAACTCTAGGGCAGCATAATACGCTGCCTGAGAGTTTCTAGAAATGTTCTTGAATAAGAAAGGGATATAACGCCATGAAAAAGATACGGTTGACGGCGCAGACGCAGAAGGATATTCTGGATAGTCTGCTGAAAAGAAGTCCTAATAATTATGGACAGTATGAGGCAGTGGTAGCAGATATCATCGCTAATGTGCGCGCCAGAGGGGACGAGGCTGTTTTTGATTATACAAAACAGTTTGATAAATGGGATATTACAAAGAACACGGTGCGTGTCACGCCGGAAGAGATTGAGGACGCCTTTCAGGCAATGGATGCGGATTTCATTGGTGTGATGGAAAGATCTGCCGCCAATATCACGGCGTTTCATCAGAAACAGCTTCACAACAGCTGGATCGATCCCAGACCGGACGGCAGTATCCTCGGGCAGAAGATTACGCCCATCGTGGTTTCAGGCGTCTATGTGCCGGGCGGCAAGGCGGCTTACCCCAGCAGTGTGTTGATGAATGTGCTGCCTGCAAAGGTAGCCGGCGTGAAAAAGATTGTCATGACCACACCGGCAGGCGCTGACGGGAAAGTAAATCCCGGTACTCTGGCGGCCGCTAAGATTGCAGGTGTGGATGAGATCTATAAAGTAGGCGGTGCTCAGGCGATTGCTGCCATGGCCTTTGGCACGCAAAGCATCCCGAAAGTGGATAAGATCACAGGCCCCGGCAATATTTTCGTAGCCCTGGCCAAGAAAGCCTGTTTTGGGTATGTCAGCATCGATTCTATCGCTGGCCCCAGTGAGATTCTGGTGATTGCCGATGAGACAGCCAACCCCAGATATGTGGCGGCCGATCTTTTGTCCCAGGCCGAGCATGACGAACTGGCAAGCGCAATCCTCATCACCACAGACGAGGCGCTGGCTGACCAGGTATCCACGGAGATTGAGGGCTTTTTACAGGAATTATCGAGAGCGGATATTATCCGTAAATCTTTGGATAATTACGGTTATCAACTCATCGCCTCCACCATGGAAGAAGCCATCGAGGCAGCCAATGCCATTGCCTCCGAGCATCTGGAAATCCTGACAAAAGATCCCTATCAGGTGATGACCAAGATTGAAAACGCCGGTGCCATTTTCCTGGGAGAGTATTCTTCCGAACCGCTGGGCGATTATTATGCCGGCCCCAACCATATTTTGCCGACCAACGGCACAGCGAAGTTTTTCTCACCACTTAACGTAGATGATTTTATGAAAAAGACCAGTATCATATCTTATTCAAGACAGGCCTTGGAACGGGCCCACGAAGATATCGAATTATTTGCCGAAAAGGAAGGGCTGACAGCCCATGCGAACTCCATTCGGGTGCGCTTTATATAAAGAAGGAGCAGATTATGTCCAGAACAGCAGTTATAGAACGTAATACCAAGGAAACACAGATCAAAGCCGTATTAGGCATTGACGGCACCGGAAAGAGTGAGATTTCTTCGGGAATCGGATTCTTTGACCATATGCTGGACGGTTTTGCCAGACACGGTCTATTTGACCTGACGCTGGGTGTCACAGGAGACCTTAACGTGGATGGACACCATACCGTGGAAGATACCGGCATCGTGCTGGGACAGGCCATCCGGGAGGCTGTCGGAGATAAAACCGGTATCAGACGCTACGGTTCCTTTATCCTGCCCATGGATGATGCGCTCTGCCTGTGCGCCATAGATTTGTCAGGCAGGCCGTATTTTGTCTTTGACTGCAATTTCCCCACAGAGCAGGTGGGAGATTTGGAAACGGAATTGGTCAGGGAATTTTTCTATGCGGTATCCTACAGTGCCGGCATGAACCTGCATGTCAAGATGATTCATGGAGAAAATACACATCACATGATCGAAGCCATGTTCAAGGCCTTTGCGAAAGCGCTGGATATGGCCACATCTCATGATGAACGGATTACAGGAGTTTTAAGTACGAAAGGAAGTTTATAAATGTCTTATAAAAAGTTTATTCCATGTATTTACTTATATAAAGGAAATGCCGTAAAAGGGTTTTCTGACAGCACGATCATCGATACCAATCCGGCGGCGCTGGCGAAATATTATAGCGATAACAATGCTGATGAACTGATTGTTTACGATATGTCTGATAATGATATCGAACATGAGGAAGCTTTGGATGTTATCAAATCTATTTGCAGTGAAGCCGAGATACCCGTGATTGGCGCCGGCAATGTGAAGCGTATGGAAGACATCAAGAAACTTCTCTATGCCGGCTGTAAGAAAGGGGCATTGAATTACTCCAAACCGGGTAATATCGAACTGACTGCGGAAGTGTCCAAGAAATTCGGCAAAGAGAAGATTGCTGCCTGTGTGACGGAGGCCGACAGCATCACCCGCAATGAGACGCTGATCGATGCCTATATCAGCGAGATTATCCTGGTCAAAGAGACCTGCTTGAAAGAGGCGATTTCTATCTCTCGGTTTCCGATGATCGCTTCCGTGCCGGAAGTTTCCCTGGATAAATTATTGGAACTCTTATCCAATGATAATATCTGCGGTATCTCCGGTTATGCCATCAATGAAAATGCCCGTGAACTTCTTGCCATCAAGGCATTGTGCCAGAACAATGCTATTACGGTAAATACCTTTGAGCCGGCTATCCGCTGGGAGGAGTTTAAACTCAATTCCGATGGACATGTGACCGTAGTGGTACAGGATTATAAGACCGATGAGGTGTTGATGGTGGCCTATATGAATGAGGAAGCCTACAATATGACGCTGAAGACCGGGAAGATGACCTACTACAGCAGAAGCCGGGACGAACTGTGGGTGAAAGGGGATACCAGCGGCCATTACCAGTATGTCAAATCGTTGACGGCAGATTGTGATAAAGATACGATTCTGGCCAAAGTCTCCCAGATTGGCGCTGCCTGTCATACCGGTTCCCATTCCTGCTTTTTCAATGAGATCATGGCCAAGGAATATGTGGAGACAAATCCTTTAAAAGTTTTCGAGCAGGTGTTTGATGTCATTAAGGACAGAAAGATTCATCCCAAAGAGGGATCTTACACGAATTATCTGTTTGATAAGGGAATCGATAAGATTCTTAAAAAACTGGGAGAAGAGGCGACAGAAATTGTGATCGCGGCCAAGAATCCAAACGCCAATGAAGTCAAGTATGAAATCTCTGATTTTCTCTACCATATGATGGTATTGATGGCCGAAAAAAATGTGACCTGGGAAGAGATTACGGCGGAACTGGCCAAGCGTTGAGACCTGAATGAGAATTGAATATTTTGTATCGAGCAAGCCAGCAGCATTTAGAACCATGTTGCTGGCTTATCTTATGCCATATCATTGGAACACATCTTCTTTGAATAATGCCTGGGTTGATTGAAAAGTTAATTGCAACATTCCCAAATATAATACAACTGCATTCAATATAGATATTTGCTATTTATCTATGTTGGATTTATAGTAAGAGCAGAAAACAGAAGCAAATGGTTAAGCAAATAGTTAATAAGAAAAGTTGATTGTTTAAATTCAAATCCAGTTTTAAAAGGAGCATCAATATGGAAAATACAACACCAAAAGAAAACATTATGGGAACCAAAAAAATGAATACCCTGATTTTATCCACCGGGATTCCCCTCATGGTAAGCTTGTTCATCAATTCCCTGTATAACTTTGTGGATTCCATGTTTGTATCACAGGTATCAGAAAAGGCGCTGACTGCGCTTTCCCTGGCTGCACCGGTACAATTGCTGGCATCTTCACTGGGGCTTGGTAATGCAGTGGGCCTAAACGCCGTGATTTCCAAAGCCCTGGGAAGAAAAGATGCCAAAGAAGTCCGCAAAGCAGCGGATGCGGCAATCTTTATTGCCCTTTGTTCCTGGGTTATAATCAGCATACTGTGCCTGCTGTTTGCGAAGCACTATTTTGCATGGCAGTCAGGAGGAGATGAGGTGATTGCAGCGTATGGTATTCAGTATCTGACAGTATGTATGCTGTTTTCCTTTGGGCAGATGGGGCAGTGGGTATTTGACCGTTTTGTCATTGCAAGCGGGCGTTCCGGACTGTTTCTGTTTACATTGTCCGCTGCTTCCATTACAAACCTGATTCTGGATCCGATTTTCATCTTTGGTCTATTAGGTATGCCGCGTCTGGAAACGTTAGGTGCAGCCATTGCCACAGTGATCGGGCAGACCGTGGGAATGCTTGCAGGTATTATGATCAACCGGAAATGGAATCGAGAGATACCCTTTGGATTCACGCTCCGTCCGGACAGGCGAAGTATTGTAAATATTTTGAAAGTTGGTTTTCCTTCTACGCTGGTACAGATTCTCACATCTTTGGTGGGTATCTTGATGAATTCCATTCTGATCACCTTTTCGTCCACCGCTGTGGCAGTCTATGGAATATGCATACGCATCAACGGTGTTACAACGGTAGGTGTCCATGGCATTACCAATGGACTGATTCCGATTGTGGCCTATAATTATGGCGCTGCGAACAGGAAACGGGTTTCCAGTGCGGTGCGATGGTCATTTCTGTACGGCGCCCTGTTATATCTGCCCTTTTTTGCAGTGTTGGAGTTTGTTCCAGCATGGGTACTGGGTATTTTTGACGCATCGGACTATATGCTTCAGATTGGGATTCCGGCGCTTCGCATATTAGCATTAGCGTGGCTTATCGCAATTCCTGCGCTTGTCATCTCGGCAGGGCTGCAAGGCTTATCCATGGGAATGAGCAGTATGAGCCTTACAATGTTCAGACAGGCAGTTTTACCCTTGGTTTTTGCAGGAGTTTTCAGCCGGTTTGGTAAGCTGGATTTCTTATGGATTGGTTTCATCTTTGCGGAACTTTTGGGGATACCGTTTGCAATCTGGTTTTGGAAGAAAGGTTGCAGCAGAATGGAAGGGGAATTGCTGGAAGGAGAAATACTGGAGTGAAAAAAGTAATCATTACCGCCATCATAATTACCTTATCAGCGTGCTTTACAGGTTGCGGAAAATCTGTTGCAGAAGCATATAAGAGTTATTCCCCAGGCAGACAGAGTGTCTCAGGAAACATAGAAGGTTCTGAGAACACAGAGGTTTTGGCAGCTGATGTCGTAATAATCAAAGCAGATACTGAAATAGAGGATTTAGAGAGAGGGCTCTCTACGGTTCGATATGAAGGAGATGATGGGTTTACAAAATTTCTCGCCAGTGGCGGTGCAAAGACAGACCGGGGAGTCGTACAGTTTCTGGCAAGCCAGCTTTTTGCAGGAAATGAGAGCGGCCTGATCATGAATACACAGGCATTTGGATGCAGCACACTTTTCGCACAAAATAAGGAAGGCGGATATCTGTTTGGACGAAACTTTGACTGGAATACCTGTGATGCTCTGGTTGTCACAGCATATCCACAGGATGGATATACCTCTGTTTCCACAGTAAATCTGGATTTTATAAGGCAGGGCACCGGAATAGCTGGCAGATTGTTAAGTGAGGATAAGCTGATTGTGGCTGCACTGTATGCACCCTTGGATGGAATGAATGAAAAAGGGTTGTGTGTATCTGTCAATATGATTCAGGACCAGGCAACGATTAATCAAAACACGGATAAACCGGATCTTACCACTACAACTGCAATCCGTCTGCTGTTAAACCAGGCAGGCACAGTGGAGGAAGCGTTGAATCTGTTGGAACAGTATGACCTTCATGCCTCGATGAATTATATGGTTCATTTCGCGATTGCCGACAATTCAGGACGTAGCGTGGCGGTAGAGTATATTGATAATGAAATGATTGTGACCGAATCGCCTGTTCTGACAAATTTTTATCTGGCGGCAGGAGAGAAACAGAGCATCGGGACAGCACAGTCCCATGAGAGATTTGATATATTGACAGAGCTTCTTGCAAAAAAATCGTCTATGACGAAAGTGGAAGTCAAAGACGCCTTAGACGGTGTGAGTAAAGATAATTTTGGGGAATTTGAATCTACGGAATGGAGTATTGTGTACGATCAGTCTGCTTTGACTGCGGCATATTTCCATAGAGAAAATTATGAAAAAGCTTATCTATTTCAACTTACGTAATACATTTCCAAAAGTTTGGAGGTAATAAGATGGCTGTAAGTATCCATTATTTCCGTCTGCTGTGGAAGCTTTACAGACAGAAAAGAAACACAGGCAGGCCCAAAAACCAGATAGAGAAATTGCAGAAAAGGAAACTGGAAAAACTGCTTTTATATGCCTATGATAATTCTCCCTATTACAGGAGAGCATTTGAAGCGGAGGGGATTTTTCGGAAAAATATTAAAACAACACCGCTTGAGCATTTTCCCATGTTGGATAAAAGAATCCTGATGGAGCATTTTGATGAGTTGGTAACGGATTGCAGTCTGAAACAGGCAGAATTGCTTAAGTTTGATGCATCCTCTGAGGATGCCGGGGAAACATATCTTGGAAAATATCATGTAGTACATTCTTCTGGCAGCACCGGAATCCCAAGATATTTTGTATATGATAATGTGTCCTGGGAACAGATGTTAGTCGGTATTATCCGGGGTGCCCTTTGGGGTATGTCCATGGGTTCTGTCCTGAAATTATTGGCTAAGAAACCGAGAATCCTGTATCTGGCAGCCACAGACGGTCGTTATGGAGGTGCCATGGCAGTTGGGGACGGCATCAGAGGCGTCCGTGCAAAGCAGATGTTCTTGGACATTAATACACCTCTTTCAAAATGGAGTGAAGCAGTAGGAGACTTTCAACCCAATCTTATCATAGGTTATCCTTCCGCCATCAAAATTTTGGCGGAACTGGCAGACCGGGAAAAGACCCCTATGTCCGTCATGCGAGTGATTTCCTGCGGGGAACCGTTAAGCACAGGTCTGCGAAGGTATCTGGAAAAGGCTTTCCATACAGAAGTGATAAACTTTTACGGGGCAAGTGAATCCCTGGCCTTGGGCGTGGAACAGCGTGTGGATGAGGGAATGATTCTATTTGATGATCTGAATGTGATAGAGGTAATTGATGGGGAAATGTATATAACCTGCCTGTATAATTTCACACAGCCTCTAATCCGTTACCATATTTCAGATAAACTGGTGCTGCACAAGGTAAAAACTGATACCGCGAAGCGGATCTCGCAATCGAGCGAAGCTCGATTTTTTACAAGAGCAGATGTGTTGCTGTGCCGTGATGAGGATGTTATGTGGTTTGAAAAATCAGATGGCAGTGAGGAATGTCTGCATCCTCTTTCTATGGAAGGTTTTTGTATAGAGGGCTTACGGGATTATCAGTTCTGTCAGACTTCCCAAACCGCTTTTGAAATGTTTGCGGAATTAGGGGAATCCGTAGAACAGCTCAAAGTAACACGAGAAATATACGGACAGATAAGAAAATTATTAACAGATAAAAACTTAGAAGAGATTCAATTTTCCATCCGGTTTGTAGAACAAATCATACCGGATAAACAGACAGGAAAAAAACAACTGATCATAAAAAGAATGGAGGATATAAAAATGACAGGAACAAATATTATCGGAAAGAAATTTGATGAAGAACGGGCATTGTATCATTTACAGAATGCAGATGTGACAGACTGCATTTTTGCCGGCCCGGCGGACGGCGAATCCGTGCTGAAAGAATCTGAGGACGTGAGGCTTAAGAACTGCCGCTTTTCCCTGCGTTATCCGCTCTGGCATGTGAATGGATTTACCATGACGGAATCTTCCATGGATGACAAAACCCGTGCAGCAATCTGGTATGCTCAAAACGGTGATATTACAGACAGTGTCTTGGGAGGCATCAAAGCAGTGAGAGAGTGCACAAATATCCGCCTGGAACGCTGCCAGATAGAATCCCAGGAGTTTGGTTGGAAATCCCGGGATATTACCATGAGTGATACAGATATTGTGTCTGAGTATCTATTTATGGGCAGCTGTAATGTAAAACTGCGCAGTGTAAAGATGAAGGGAAAATATTCTTTCCAGTATATGGAGAATTTAGAAA
>CAMNXA010000094.1 GCA_946566685.1 uncultured Lachnospiraceae bacterium | reverse complement strand
AGACTAAGATCCACTCTGCCCCCTTCAAAGTGGAAATAAACTTTTCACTTCAGGTGTTTACAGAACTGCAAAAGAAAAGCATGAAATACTTGCATAAAATATTGAATATAGTAAAATAGTACTGTGCCTGTGAGACATGGGTGTTATATTATAATGCAATCATTCAGATAAAGGAGAGATCCCCTGATGGCGGGATTTGAAGTGGCGGGCCGGAAGTTCCGGACGCAAGCAGATTATAAGGCGGCTTTGCGGGATAAGGCCAAGATAGATGAGATTAAAAAACAAGTCAATATGGAACAGCCGGGAGAAGTGATAACACTCTATGCCAAGATGCAGACAGGCAGCTTCCGGTTTGAGACTGTTGTGGGTAATGATTTTGATGATGAAATTTATGAACTGGCACAGGAGTTCAAGCAACAAGGATATGACCAGAACAGCAGGATAGATTTGCGCAAAAAGAAAAAAGCCAGTACGAATAAAAATTCCAAAAATCGGCAAAACAAATCTGCAAGCGGTAAAAAATCAGAAAACAGTAATGTAGAGGTATCCTTAGATCAATATGATAAGGCGATGCGGAAAGAAATTCTTTCAGAGATTAAGAAACGGGAGATACGCCGCAAGATTATTGTAGCACTCTGCGGGGTGACAGCTGTTGTCTGCTTTGGATATTTTGGTGTCTACTCCTATTATATGGAAAGAACGGAGATGGATTATGAAAGTCTTGCTGATTTGAAGGGTTCCGTCAATCTTGCTGCCTATGCACAGTCGCAGAAGCCAACGATTCACCGGACCCAGGAAGAAGATATAGAACTGACTGTCTTAGAGGAGTATCAGACTCTTTATAACAAAAACAAGAAAATGGTTGGATGGATTAAGATTGATGATACCAAGATTGACTATCCGGTCATGCAGACAGTGAATAACGAGTACTATATGGATCACAATTTTAATCAGGAGTATGACAGAAACGGCAGTCTGTTTCTGGACAAGGATTGTGATATTGTACACAGAAACACGAATCTGATCATTTATGGCCATCATATGAAATCCGGCAAAATGTTGGGGGGGCTCAATAAATACAGCAGTGAAGAGTATTATAAGAGCCATCCAAATATTCAGTTTGATACGATATATGAACGGGGCACCTATGAAGTGATGTATGTGTTTCGGTCCAGGATTTATAACGAGGATGAGGTGGTCTTTAAGTACTACCAGTTCCTGGATGCCGCATCAGAGAAGGAATTTAATTCCAATATGCAGGAAATGGCGGCGCTGTCTCTTTATGATACCGGTGTGACCGCAAGTTATGGGGATCAATTGCTTACTCTGTCAACATGCGATTATTCCGAGGAAGACGGACGGTTTGTGGTGGTTGCCAAGAGAGTGTTGTAGTGGAAATGTGATATATTTATGATAAAGTGATAAAATAATACCTCTTTACTCTTTACAAAAGATCCCCAGATATGCTATGATTGAAAAAACATATCTGGGGATCTGAAATTCTGATATCACGTCTGTGACACATCGTAGAACATGAATCCCTTATATGAAAACAGAATAAGGGAGGAAAGCTGATGGGAAAACAAGATGCGTATCAGTTTGATTATCTGGACGATAATCGGAGATTTGCCGACCAGATCAACGGGGCATTATTTCATGGAGAACAAGTAGTAAAGCCGGAGGAACTGGAACAGGAAGAAGCACAGACCATAACTTCGGAGCGTAAGAGGAAAAGAAAAACGACAGTCAGGACCATCGTAGATAAGAAGCGTCTGTGGAAAGGGAGAAAACTGCATATCCTTGTGATAGAGAACCAAAATTATGTAGATTACCACATGGTACTCAGAAATATGCTGTCGGAGAGTACTGAGTATAACTGGCAGTGGCGGCAGAAGAAGCGGGCGCATGAGGAACTGCATGACTTAAAAGAGAAAGACGAATATTTGTCCCGTATGAAAGCAGGGGAAAGGTTTACGCCGGTCATCACAGTGGTGGTATATTTCGGAACAGAGCACCCCTGGGATGGGGCAAGATGCCTGTATGATCTTTTGGATATCGATGAAGAACTGAAAGAATATGTAACGAATTACAGATTGAATCTGTATGACTGCCAGGAGCATGATACATTTGAGGAATATCAGACAGGCTTGCGGCAGGTATTTGAGACCGTAAGGTATGCGAAAGATAAGGAAAAACTTCAGCAGATCATGGAAGAGAACCGGGAGGCATACAGCAGGATAGACAGTGAGACGAAAGAGATGCTGGAAGTGATAGCGAACGTGAAGATACCGGAAGAATTCAAGATGATTGAGGAAGGAGAGGAAAGATACGATATGTGTAAAGCGTTTGAAGATATGAGACAGGAAGGATATGAAGAAGGAATGGAGAAGGGAATAGAGAAAGGGATTGAGAAGGGAATTGAAGCGGGAATAGAAAAGGGCATCATAAAAGGCATTCAGGCACTGATCCAGACATGCAAAGAGTTAGGAGCATCCAGAGAAACGATTATGGAAAAATGTATGGAGAAGTTTGAACTGACAGGAGAAAGGGCTGAAGCGTATATGCAAGAATATTATACGGGATGAAGAAGGACAGAGACAATGGGTCAGATATTTTAAGATTATTGTGAGGAAGTGCCGTAAAATCATATTCCCATATTAATATAAGATAATATAAAGAGCAGGATTCTGCCACAGGGTAGACTCCTGCTCTTTATGTAAGGTGCTGGTCGGGTTTATTTGACCCTGACATCATCGATGAAGGAAGTAGCTGGGAAGATATCGTATGGATAATAGTAAATCATTGGAAAAGCAAAAATAAAGCTTCAGGCTTTAAAAAACCTTGCATAAATTCTCAGATATAGTAAAATGAAAATATATGAAAATTTTCAGGCGAGCATACATATAGTTAAAAAAGTATGCAAAAAGACAGAAAAACCACTAAATAAGAAGGGGGATTCTGTCGATATAATTTTGATGGAATATATATTTTTGTCAGAAGGGGACGGAAGAATTATGGCAAAGAAAGCACCTGTCAAAAAGACCAGAAGAAGATTAAAAAGGAGTGTCAGACGCAGTCTTGCGGCAGTTTTGATGGTCACATCCATTGCTGTGGCTGCTATTCCTGTGCCGGAAAACTATGCGGATAATGGGGATGTTACACCGGGGCCTAGTGATACAACGGTGGTAAAAGATGTGCATGCGGATGCTGTGAAGAACGATTTTATTTATGATGCGGACAATGCTGATACAGGTTCGACTGGTGATATTGCTGCGTGGGCTGCTACAAATCTGAATAAATTTGTGGCGGATAAAGATATAAATGATGTTACAACCGATCCGAATAATCCTCATGTTGTTAAGAAAGGGGAGTTGGATGAGTGGCTTATCTGGAATCGATATGATCCGGATGCAGCGGCAGGAACAGATGACGGAAAGAAGCCGAATCCGCCAACTTATGCATCCATGGTAATAAGAGATGTGGATGGCGAGAAAACACTGGCCTGGCAGTTCATGTATTATGTGAGAAATATTCAGGGCAGCAGTCTGGGATCGGGTCCTCGTGGCGTTATCTGTAAGTATAACGGGGAGTATATGGCTGAGAAAGTCGATCTTCCCATGGTATTAAATACCAAATACTATACGGTTGAGCAGGACACCTTCCGTAATTTTTTCGAGGGAAAAAGACCGGATGGAAGCGAGTTGAATGGCGGGAATAGTAATTCTGTATGGGGGACTAGGTTTGTTGATTGTCAGCCCGACAAGGAGTATACATATACCTATTCTGATTACAGCGCAGGCACATACAGTGATGAAGAGACCAAACGTGTTTTGGAAACATATTTTGCCGCAGAGCTGGCTAATCAGAAACAAATCTATAAGAAATATGATGACAGCTTGGATCCGGAGACAGGTGATCATGGAGAGTCTGATGATTTAATAAAATCCAGCCTTACCAAGAAGCCGATGGAGATACAGGATCCCAGTTTACAGATACAGTTTTATTGTGAACATGACCTTGTATTAAAAAAACAGTCTGCCCCCTATTCTCTTGTTTCAGTCAATAACCAGAGACCCAAGGATGACAAGGGAGGTATTGTTTATGTGGCGCAGGGAGGAAAAGCACAGGAAAGTTTAGGTTACTATAATGATGATGCTGGCTACCTGGTGGAACAGAGAGCACAATATCTGATCTGCGGTATTGGCGCCAATGCTTTTAAAGGCAATAATCGTATTCAGAATCTGGAGTTGCCGTCCATGATCAGCTTTATCGGTGACCATGCCTTTGAAGGAGCCAGTCTGATCAAGGATATTAATATTGCCAACGCCTCTTTTATTGGCAATCAGGCTTTTAAAAACTGCGGTTCCCTGAACAAAGTGGTCATCGGTGAAGGAACCGAAACGATAGGAGCAGAATGTTTCTATAATACTGCGGTGGACAGTATCAAGCTGCCAAGTACAACCCAGGACATTGGATATGGTGCTTTTGCCTATTGCAGTAAACTGACGAGCATTGATTTAAACAGTATTTCACAGAATTGTAAGATTAGGGATTTTGCGTTCTATGAATGTCCGGCGCTGAAGGATGTGAAGATGCAGAATGCCCAGATAGCCTCCATTGGAAAGGGTGCTTTTGCCTGTACGGGCGGTGATGCGCTTTCTTTTGCGTTCCCTTTGGATATGCCGTCTTATGCGGACACTGACAAGAAAACAAATACCATTGGTGATTTTATGTTTGCAGGCCGCAGCAGTCTTGTGTCTGTTGTTTTTCCTGAGAAATATGGAAGAACAGAGACTACAACGGTGAAGTTGCCGGATAATATGTTCCATGAGTGTACGAATCTGTCCTTTGTGGAATTCCCGGCTGGCAGGGATCAGTATGCCTGTGGATACGCGACCTATGATGGGGAGAAGCTGTTTAAGGATGTGGCAAACGTCAAGTTCTATGTCAAAGGACCTAAGATGAAGAATCCTGTGGATCCGGCAGACCCTCGTACCACGACATGGGCGGCTAAGATGGCAGTGGAAGATAATCCGATTCCCTATCTGTATGTAGAGAACGGACAGGAATATTATGAAGTCAGCAATGGTTGGTATCTGTATTGTGTGGATCCGGCAGGAGTTATCATATCCTGTACATTGACACCTGATGCAAGAAAAAACCACATGGGCGAGATTAAGGCCAAGGGTATTGATCTGGATATTCTGCCGATGGTGGGAACCAGAAAGGTAACGGCAATTGCTACAGGGTGTTTCTCAGATGAAGATTTAAATCAAAATGTGAAATCTCTGTCCATTCCCGATGATTCCCTGACAGAGATTAATGCGGATGTATTTAAAGGTTGGCCGAGACTGGCAGAGGTGTCCATCGGTAATTCAGTGACGACTATCGGTGACAGGGCATTTGCGGACTGTGGACAGCTGGTTGATGTAACGTTCCATTCCCCAGCGGCTGGTTATGAAGCTTTCAAGATCGGACAGGATGCCTTTAAAACGGGAAGTGAAGAATTGACCTTCCATGGCGATATTGTTAAGGAGTATGCGCCTTTTGCGTGGGCGATGGATAAGGATAATGAGATTGATAAGACTACCGGTATGCGGGTGTGTTATAAGAGTCTTGCGCCTACCTATCAGACGGTTATGTATGATGCGAACACTGGTTATGTGACGCTTCTTGATTATCCAAAATATGACCAGGTTGATAAGTTGATCGATCAGCTGCATGAAGCTGAATATACTAAATTGAAATTTTCTTCTTATGGTGAGATGATGGAGCAGGTCAATTACGAGATGTTCCGGGGTGAAACTTATGACACCATGAGAGAAAACTTTAAAAACAGTTGGAATAGTGCGACCACCGTAGAAGAGAAAGATGCAGTATATGACTCCGAATTCTATGGGCCATGGGTCAATCCTCAATTTTGTGAAACATTTGTTTCGGGTGGTGGAAGCAGTTCCGGCGGAGAAAACACCTCCAGTGGCGGTACTACATCTGGTGATGAGACGACCCATAATGGATTTGTGGATTTCCTGTTTGAGCCTCTTGTGGTGCAGGCGGCGGATGCACCGCCTTTAGCTTTCTATGAGGAGGACACTACACATCAGAATAAACGGTACAGTGTACTTACAAATGCAGAGTCAGGCAATGCCTACCGAAATTTGACTGCGGAAGAGAGCGCGCTTGTCAATGCCGTTAAGAATATCGTAGTACCTGATGGAGTAGATTCCATTGATGTAAATGGGTTTATGACCGGTAATTATTCCAGAGAAAGTATTGTTACCACAGTACAGGGTACGGCGGCTAATAAGTTAAATTCCAGCAGATATCTGTCCAGAACAAAACTGGGTAATGAATCTTATAATATGTATACTAGCATTGTTGGTGAGGCAGATGATGAGACCAGACTACAGCCGGGACTGTTTAGCGGTTTCTATGATGATAAATGTGAATTGCCTGATGATGAAGTATTCCAGCGTGGTAATGATCGTGTGGAAAGTATCACCTTGAGTAGTGTGCATTATCTTCCGGATTATTCTTTTGACAGTTGTGAGAAACTCCGTTCTGTGATATTGGGTCCTAATTGCTCTGATATCGGGACGGCACCTTTCAGAGGCTGTTATAACATGGTTATGGTGGGGGATAACGAATATTATAAGACGCAGAACGGAATAGTGTATTCTGTCAATACAGATGGCTCTTATACAATAGAAGAGTGTCTGGCAGCCAGGGGACGGCTGGTAGGTACTGCCTTGGTTCCGGATTTAGGAGATGAAAATCTGAGTAATGTCAGTGCTATCAAACCTGGCGCTTTTGAGGATTGTGACCATATCACTACGGTAGATTTGAGCAGAACTTCTGGCTTGACTGTTATTCCGAAGGATTGCTTCAGAAATGATCCGGGCAATACTAAATGTGGAAATCTTTCGTCCGTGACATTGCCGCGTACTGTGAATGAGATACAGGAAGGTGCATTTTCCAATGCATTGAAGTTGAATTCGCTGACGATTCCCGGTATGGAAGTGTTTATTTCTGCTCGTGCTTTTGAGAATAACGATGATAACTCTAAAGCCGTTACGATGGTCAGAACATATAAAGATTCTTCGGCAAGAAGATATGTGAACACTTATGGGGAGCCGACAAAGTTCAATTTACAGTGGGAGGATATCGGTGACCAGTGGCGTGTTACCTTCTACGATGCGGATGGCGTGATTCTCAAGGATTTGAAGAATCAGGACGGGGAATCCATTGATAATCCGCAGTATGTGGAGGATGATGCCTATGTGAAACTGCCTACGGATCCGGTGAAGGAAGGCTGGACATTTGACGGGTGGCTTGGTACGGATAATACAAAGGTATCTGACAGGATCCACGGTGACACGAACTTTATTGCTCAGGGACACAACAATGACGGCAGTGTGGCTGGCAGATATGTGGTAGAGTTCTATGATGGAATTGACGGCAAGATGCTTGCAGGCCGTGGCGCGGAGAAAGACGGTAAATACTATGTAGATGCCGGCAAGAGTTTCACGGAGATGGGGTATGAAGCGCCTACATTCCCGGCTCATGATAATGCTGCGAATCCGAGGTGGAGTGAAAACTGGACTGTGGAGACGAAGGTAACTTCCAATCTGACAATTGTTGCTTTATATTCCTCCACAACCAGCGGAGGAGGCGGTACCAATACCAGCGGCAATACCACCAATACCAGCAATAACTCGACCAATAATAACAATAATACGAGTAATAGGTCGACATCAACGACCAGCACCAGCAATACCAGCAGTTCCACATCCAGCAGTTCGACCAGTACCAGTTCCACGACTTCGGACGGACGTTCTGTCACGATGTATACCCTGTTAGTGCAGAGCGGAAGCGGCAGTGGAAGCTATGCGCAGGGAGCGACAGTTGTTATTTCAGCGTATCCGCCGGCGGAGGGCATGGTATTCAGCAACTGGACAACAGAATCCAACGGGGTAACGCTGATGCCGGGTAACAGTTCACCCGTGGCAACCTTTGTGATGCCAGCCAACAACGTAACCATCACAGCTAATTATGTGCCGGGCACGGCAGGTACAACAGCGCCGGTGAATACGGCTGGCGGTACAACAAACACAGTGCCTGACGGCAATACTACGGTAGATATCACCAAGCCGGGTATTTCTAACAAGGATCTGGCAACAGCCAACGTGAACGGTTCAACGGATAACTTTATCATTAAGATTTCCGAGACTGATGCGGCAACACAGGCGGTGGCGGCAGCGCTTACCAATAAGTATGGAAGCTTGGAGAATCTTCTGTACTATGCGATGGATATCACTTTATGGGATTCCACTGGGACTTACCAGCTTACAGGTGACCAGGTGGCAGGACTTTCCGTAGATATCACCATACCGATTCCGGATTCCTTAGTGGCTTATGGCGGTAACAATATGGCCGGTGCGGTGGTGAACGGTGACCAGTTGGAGAACCTGAATGAGAACTTTACAACAATAAACGGTGTGCCGTGTATCAGATTCCAGGCAACGCACTTCTCGCCTTACACGATTTATGTGGATACGGGCAATCTGACAGAGGGTATGCTCGATGTAACGCCTAAGACGGGTGATCCGATTCATCCGAAGTGGTTCTTATCCATCGGACTCGCTTGTCTGTCAA
>CAMNXA010000093.1 GCA_946566685.1 uncultured Lachnospiraceae bacterium | reverse complement strand
GTGAGTGCAGTGATGCATTGAGCTGACATGTACTAATCGGTCGAGGGCTTAACCATGGAGAAAGAGCAGTTCTAAGGCGTCAGAGGACGCCGCCCAAGAACAGCTAGGACTTTCTCCGGAAGAACCGCGAGCGGTCCTTCCCAGGAGAGAGAAAGAAAGAGACTCAAGAAGTTTGCGGATAGAGAGATATGAGAGATAGAGATTCAGGTTCGGTTTTGAGGGTGTGTCCCTCAGGAAGATCTTCGCAGAGCCAGTGGGAAGGATCAGAGATCCTTCCGCAGTTAATCTGCGGAGCAGATTTACTGCATTCCTCGATAGCTCAATGGTAGAGCACGCGGCTGTTAACCGCGGGGTTGTAGGTTCGAGCCCTACTCGGGGAGGTAAAAGTGTATAGTTTAACCAAACAAAAACCTGTAGACAGAGGAGTTTACAGGTTTTTGCATTTTCAGCATATCTGTTGCTGCGGTCATCTTATGAAACCACTTGACAGCGATATACATGCACAATACAATATTACCAATTCAAAAGCGAACTCAAAAGCGATGAAATGTCAGGAGAAAGGCAGGACTGCCCAGGATACGCAGCATGACAGAGGTGTAAATCAAGCTATGCAAATGAATGCTGAATTCCCTTGTTTGCCGGGTAAATGTACAGGTCGCTTGCTAGAATGCAAATGGGTATTCTGATACGATATCTGTACAAAACGAAAAGGAGGAACTTATATGGAGTTCGCAGAAAAATTGATAGCTTTACGCAAGGGCAGGGAATTGACACAGGAACAGCTGGCGGAGCAGTTGAATGTTTCAAGGCAGTCTGTTTCCAAATGGGAGAGTGGTCAGGTTGTACCGGAAGTGGAAAAGATTGTAGAATTGAGCCGGGTATTTGATGTCAGTATCGATTATCTGCTGAAACCGTCAGAACTGGATGCCTTATCGGTGAAAACACAGATGCTGGAACAGCAGCAAAAGAAGATGCTTGTCAGAGAACAGAAGCGCACCAGGATTTTCAAAAATATCATGTATTCGGTCATCGTTTATCTGATTTTTTTAGTGGTGCTTCTCATTGAGCATGAGCTTGTGTTTGGTCTGGAGTCGGAATTATTATGGGCGCTATTGGGGAAGCACACAAGGATTGCAGAGTTTATTATTGCGACTGTGATTGTGATCTTTATATGGGTAAAGAATGGTATTCATAAAGAATAAAGCCCGCAGGAGGGATCAAATTGGTTATAAAACGAATCTTTAGGCTGGTATCCATGGGAAACCGTCAGCAGTTTATGATGATGTTTATGGTGCTTGCAGTCTGCCTTTTCGGAGGCTGCGGGCAGGCACCGCGCGAAATGGAAAGTGACAATGATGTCATAAATGCGGACGGTGATGAGCATGAGGAGATGGCAGAGAACCTTTTGGATAGCGGCACACCTTCCTGGCTCCCGGATAGCGGCACATCGTCCGGGTTTCCGGATAACGACACCATCAGGGATTCTATCTATCGTTATTATAACAGGGAAGATAATGAGAAGATTAGTGAAAAAGAAGTTGCGGCGGTGAAAGGAAAACTGCCGGGGTATTTTCTTACCATTCGGAGCGGGGAAGAGTTTGCCTTGATGCGGGAATGGTATGACTGGGACACGGTTCAAAATGTGTATCTCTATTTTTCTGAGGATTTGCGGGAATGGCAGGAGGAAGACCTGCGGGCGCTTAAGGTTCTTGAAGAGGTATGTATAGAAAGTGATGCGGGAACATTTCCGGTGCGGGCTCTTACTTATCTGACGGGCGTAGAGAAGTTGCGTTTTTCCGGCAGCACAGATCTGTCAGATGTGACAGGAACACTGCCGGAAGGAGCGTGTTTTCCCAAGCAGGTCAGAACGGTGGAATTGTTTCGTTATCGGGAAGGAAAGTATACGGAACTCTTGCGTATATTAGGGGATTCCCAGGTGGAATCGGTTACGGTGATCAAGGACGATAAGGAGGAGAAAGCTCAGAGATTCTGGTTGGATGATGTGGCGTGCATCGGTACGCTGAAGGAACTGGTTTTGGATAATATCATCATCCGGGTACGGGAAGAAGCCTCTTTGGATGGCTGTGGACTTGTGCGGATAGAGGGCCATATCGATCAGGACACGGAGTTAGGTTTTGTGGAAAAACTTACACAGCTTAAAGAGGTCACCGGCCGCATTGTCGCTGAACGGGATTTATCGCCGCTGATTTGCAGAAAGGAACTTTCGCTTTATCTGGAGTTTTATAAGGAAATCCCCGGGTCTGATGAGGCGGATTATGGGAATGGCAATTATACGGTATGTCCGGACTTTAACAGGATGGTGTCTTTGCCGGAAGAAACGCAGGGAAATGGTTTTTTGGGCATTTATCAGCGCAGAGAGGATCAGGGACGGGTGGCGGAGTGCTTTATAATAGATCAGTTTTCACGGACTGGGGATGAAGAGGCCGGGGTGAGGTGGTGTGGTACTAAGCCCTGCCTTCGTATCACGGATGACCCGGTTGTTTATGAACTTTGGCCGGGGGAGTATGGAATCAACATTGATGCTGCGGGAAACAGAATGACGTTTGAGGATATCAATTTTGACGGTGTTAAGGATATTACTTTAGAGGCCGGGGGATCTGGATACATGCAGTTTGCCAGGAATAAGCATGGCTGGATTTGGAATCCGTCATCCGGCAGGTATGAGTTTTCCCCTGGTTTTTTCGAGATTAATAATCCTGTGATAGATTCGGAGCATCAACTGGTGCATGGATCCTGGCGTAATTGGGCAGAGTCCAGCAGCTGGGCTATTTATCAGTACGTGGACGGCGCGTTTGTGATGCAGGGTATGCTGACAGAGGAGGTTGTGTTCGCGGATGATATTCCGGAGGATTTAGAGGTGCCGGAGGGAGCCGAGGTATGGCGCTGGCAGGAAGAGATCATGGAAAACGGGGAAGTGGCGGAAGTCAAAAAGTTTTATGCGGTGTCATTGGAAGGTGAAGAGGTGGTACGTCCCGAGGCATGTGAGTGTTATTATGCCAGGGACAGCTACTGGAGAGAGGAGGAAGGGAACTTCCAGGAAAAAGAAACGGAGGACCTTTCGGATAGTGGCACATCATCCTGGCTCCCGGATAACGGCACCATCAGGGAGTCCATCTATCACTATTATAACAGGGAAGAACATGAGAAAGTCAGTGAAAAAGAGGCCGCGGCGGTGAAAGGTAAACTGCCGGCCTATTATCTTACTGTCCGAAACGGGGAGGAGTTTGCCCTGATGCGGGAATGGTACGACTGGGAAACTGTCCATAACGTTACGGTATACTTTTCCAGGGATTTGGAAGAATGGCAGGAAGAAGATTTGCGGGCGCTGAAGGCTCTTGATGATACCGTGTGTGTAGAGAGCGATTCGGATACCTTTCCGGCACGTGCACTGACCTATTTGACGGGCGCGAAGGAAGTGCATCTTTTTACCAGGACAGATGTGTCGGATGTGACAGGAAATCTGCCGGAAAATGCATGTTTTCTCAGTCAGATCAAAGTTGTGTCTCTGTATGGGTATCAGGAGGGAAAGTATGCAAACTTTTTGCGGCTTTTAGAAGATTCCCAGGTGGAAACATTGACCATAAGACCGGACGCCGGGGTGGAAAGTCCGCAGGGATTCTGGCTGGATGATGTGGCACAGACAGGCACGCTGAAGGAACTGGTTCTGGAAAATATGGTCATCCGGGTACGGGAGGAGGCATCTTTGGACGGTTGCGGACTTGTGCAGATAGAAGGATTTATCGATCAGGATACGGATTTATGTTTTGTACAAAAGTTGGCACAGCTTCAGGAGGTCACCAGCCGTATTGTGGATGAGCGGGATTTATCACCGTTGCTGCAAAGGAAGGGGCTCTCGCTTTATCTGGAGTTTTATAAGAAGACTTCCGGGTTTGAAGAGGAAGATTATGGGGGCAGCAATTTTACGGTATGTCCTGATTTTAACAGAATGGTATCCCTGTCGTTGGAAGGGGATGATCAGTTTCTGGGGATTTATCAGCGCCGGGAAGATCAGGGCAGGGTGGCGGAGTGCTTTGTGACAGAGCAGTATCCGGAATCTTCTGATGGGGAAGGGGAGTTGTATCTGGCAGATAAGGCTCCCTGGATTCGGGTCACGGACGGCTCGGATGTCTATGAACTCAGGCCGGAGGAAGGACTTGCGTTTGAAGTCGGGATACGAAACAGGATGAGGTTTGAGGATATTAATTTTGACGGTGTAAAGGATATTGTGCTGGTAGCGGGATATTTTGGCAATCAGGGGCTTTGTTATGAGTTTGGCTGGATTTGGGATCAGAAGTCCGGCAGGTATGTGTTCTCGCCCACCTATTCCATGATCGGTAATCCTTCGATAGATTCCAGGCATCAACTGGTGCGCAGTTCCTGGCGTAACTGGGCGGCTTCCCACAGCTGGGCCATTTATCGTTATGTGGACGGCGCGTTTGTGATACAGGGCAGGCTGACGGAAGAGCCTTTGGATGGAGATGAGATACCGGCGGAATTGGAAGTGCCGGAAGATGCCGAGGTATGGCGCTGGCAGGAAGAGATCATGGAGAACGGGGAAGTGGCGGAAGTGAGAAATTCCTATGCGGTGTCGGTAGAAGGAGAAGAAACCGTTTATCCGGAAGTACATGAGAGTTATTATGCAGAGGACAGCTACTGGGGAGACAGGAATTGAAAAGGAAACCGGTCTTTGCAACGTAGGGACCGGTTTCCTTATTATGATATGAGAAAGTCTCCCATAATGGGAGGTTTTCCTATTTTATTCTATGTGTCGAATAAGAATACACTGCCAAACCCGCAAACAGCGGAATCTCAACCACACAGGCACCGATCATCCCATGGGGAAGCCAGATGGCGATATTTCCGATATTCCAGAATGCAAAGTCCGCGGCGGCATATAGGATACTGGTCTGCAATCCGGCAGTGCTTGCCGGCAGGATGCTGTAGATCCAGATGCCAATATGTTCGGGCAGGACTGCATAGAGGATGGCCGGCAGAAGGCAGAACAGAAGCGCGGTGGAGAGACAGACCACCATATTTGTTATCTTTGAGGACAGAAATACAGTGAAGCTGATAACGGCCAATATGCCAAGCAGGCCGGCAATGGCGATAAAGCACTGGAGCTGTCCGATATTCATATGAGGCAGATTGATGATGGAATACAGCATCTGCATGGAAGTCCGGGTACATTCCCATCCCCAGAGGCTGTTGGATACCAGGATATAAATGCCGATGCAAAGGCAGTAAGCAGTTCCGCTGATCAGAAAAGCGGAAAGAATCTTGATCACGGCGAATTTACCCTTCCCGTATTTGGTACAGCGGAAGATATCATCGGCGCCGGTCTGGTAATCGGAAGTAAAGACAGGTGCGGCGATGACCGTACAGAAGAGTACCACCAAAAAGGTGAGGAGGATTTGATAATCCATGGCATTGGTACTGTATCCGGGGAAAAACAGATAGGGTTTTTCTACTTTACTATATAGATCGATTGCTCTTTGCTGGGCGGCCGGATGGTTTTTCTGCTCCTGTCCCATCAGGGAGACAACGCGCCCTTCGCATACCCGGTAATAGTCATCCACGGCCTCCGGATCGATGTCTATGATGGCGGCGGCGATTCCAGTCTCCGGATTGGCATAGGCTTCCCGGATGCCGTGTAAGAGAGGGGCATAAGGCAGGATTTCCTGCTCATAGACGCCCTCAGGCAGATCATAGGAAAACTCCACGCCGTATTTGTTCAGACAGGCCTGATAATCTTCCAGGGCCTGCCGTACTTTTTCCGGGGTAACGGCGCCGGCAATGTCTGCCTGTAGTTCTTTCTCATAGGCGATGGATTCCAGTCCTTTTAAGATAACTTCCTTTCCGTCCGCATCCTGATAGATATTGTAGGAAAAGGTAATGGGCAGCCATGCCATCAGGAAGGCAAACAGCAGGGATAATCCCAATAAAATAAGGGTCAATCGGGTTTTTAGGATTCGTTTTATTTCTAATTTTAACAGACGCATAGCAATTACCTCCGGTCAACATTTTTCTGTGGAAACATCCATAAATACAGATCTTCCAGGTGGGGCGGTGCAGGCTGTGAATCGCCGGTGTGGGGATGTTCGGCCAGATAACGGACAGAGATCTGGCCGCCCTCCTCATTGCGGATATTTACAATCTGTAAGGTGTGCTCGTATGCCGACAGGCGGTCCATGGGAATCCGCGTAGTCCATACTTTGCCTTCCACCAGTTTTACCAGTTCCTCAGTGGTGCCCTTTGCCTGAAGCTTTCCGGCTTTCATCACCGCATTTTGTGTGGCGATGTATTCCACATCAGAAACGATATGGGTGGAGATCAGGACAATCCGATCATGGGCAAACTCCGAGAGCAGGTTGCGGAAACGAACCCTTTCTCCGGGATCCAGTCCGCTGGTAGGCTCGTCTAAGATCAGCACTTCCGGCTCGTTTAGCAGGGCCTGGGCGATGCCTACCCGGCGTTTCATGCCGCCGGATAATTTGCTGATCTTCTTATTCCTGACATGGGACAGAGTCATCTGTTCCAGCAGTTCGTTAATCCTGCGCTTACTGTCCCTTTCCGTAAGGCCTTTTAAGACCGACACGTATTCCAGGTAGTCCTTGACCGTAAATTCAGGATAAAAGCCGAATTCCTGGGGAAGATAGCCGAACACATCCCGGTAGCTTTCTTTTAAATCTTCAATAGGAATGCCATCGTACAGAACTTGTCCGGTGGAAGGTTTCATGATGCCGGCTATGATCCGCATGAGGGTGGTCTTTCCGGCGCCGTTGGCTCCCAGAAGCCCCCAGACACCGGGGGTGATGCGCAGGGATACGTCATTTACGGCGGTCATATCTTTAAATTGTTTTGTAACGTGTTTTAAATATAATTCCATAGAATCTCCATTCCGGAGCGCAAACGCTCCTTTGTTATACTTTCAGGTTTTGCCCGATTCAGGCCACCTGCGTTTCCGCGTAAGCGGAATCCCGGATGATACCGCGGACCTGCCTGATGCAGCAGATCAAAAGAAATGCGCATATCACCATCCATACCGCAGAGAAGGACTGCTGGAACAGAAATGCATATTGTCCGGGGATCATGCAAAATACCAAAGCCAATACAGTACAGAACGAAAGACTTCCCATCAAAAACTGCCTGGGAGCCAGATGGCCCAGCAGGAACAGACAGCCGCTGCCCGAAAGAAGGAAGGGCAGGCACAGATATAGGAAGGCGCTGCCTGCCGGCAGAGATGTCCGTACCATGGTGGTCACAAAGATACCGCCCAGGACGCAGATGTCCCCGATTCCGATGACAATGAGTTTTGCCAGTAATAGTTTTGCACAGGAAAAGCGGGACACCGCTTCGATCTCCTGCATCTGATAACGGACAGAGCGATAGAGAAAGGGCAGGACACTCATACATACCAAAACGGATAAGCAAAACAGTACTTTTACCATATTCAGGGGACGGACGAGGCTTCCATAAAAGCCGGCAAGCAGGCGGTTTATCACAAACAGGAAGATACCCTGTCCCAGCCAGAGTTTAAATCCCGTGAATTTTATCTGCTTCCATAAAAAATAGAAGAAGGAAATGCGTTCCCGCCCTTGCCTTAGAAGGGCCTCTTTTTGAACAAGTGTAATTGTCCTGGTCAAGTGTTCCTCGTCTATTGTGACGGAAATCTGCTGTAAGGATTGTTTCAGTTTTTCTTCCAGAATGTAGTTTTTCACAATGGCTCTCCTTTCTCAGTTTCCTTTGGAAGCTTATCAGCAGGTTCTTTTTCCGAAGGATTCATTTCAGACCTGAGTTTTTTCATGGCACAGCGCAGCCTTGACTGCACAGTCCGCAGCGGCAGATTCACGGCTTTGGCAATTTCGCGTAAGGTCAGTTCCTGTCCAAAACGCAGAAGCACGATTTCCTGTAAATCTTTTGGCAGACCGGTGATCAGCTGCCTTAATGCCATGTCTGATCGTATGGCCTCAAAAGCTGGTTCCGAGTACGCGATATCGATTGCTGATTCTTCCAAAGATATAGCAGTATGCCGGTATTTTCTCTGTAGGTCGATACAGGTATTAGTGGCAATCTGATACAGGAAGGACTTAAATCTGCCTTTGTGTGTGTAGCGGTCAAAATAACGGATCGCTTTTAAAAAGGTTTCCTGTGCCGCGTCCTCAGCAAGGGAACGGTCAGGAGTATGCCAGAGACAATAACGCAGAATTTCAGGGTAGAACATGGTGATCAACTCATCTACCGCATCGGCCTCTCCCTGTGCTATTCTCTGTATCAGTTCATCTTCGCGCGCCAAGATTATTCCTCCTGAGGATGTCCCCTCATATGTATATAACGATTAAACTGCCTTGAAATGATTTCATTATTGTGGCTTTTTTTAAATTTATGCAAGATTTTCGTACAAAATTTTTTCCTCTTTTTTCCCTTGCCAAACTTGACGGAGTATGGTATCATATCATTCGTTAAGGCTCCATGGTCAAGCGGTTAAGACATCGCCCTTTCACGGCGGTAACACGGGTTCGATTCCCGTTGGAGTCATTAGTTTTATGAGTTTGCGGACCTTTAGCTCAGTTGGTTAGAGCAACCGGCTCATAACCGGTCGGTCCTGGGTTCGAGTCCCCGAAGGTCCATTGACAGAAGCAGGCTTCTGGATGTATAATAGAATAGTTGAGACGGCTTGGCCCGGTGGCTCAGTTGGTTAGAGCGCCGCCCTGTCACGGCGGAGGTCGTGG
>CAMNXA010000092.1 GCA_946566685.1 uncultured Lachnospiraceae bacterium | reverse complement strand
TGGAGGTATCGGATAAAAGTCTGGGGATATCATATAAGGACATCAGATAAGAACAGATACAGACAGACCACAGAACAACAGATAACGACAAAGAATCTTTAAATTCAGCCAGCTGACAACAGTTACGGGATTATTTCCGATCATCGGAAAGAACCTTTTAGATTTCCCAACAGATTAAGAAGAATCTGTCAACGATATATATTATAAGATAACAATTCAGAATTAGCAAGATTATTTTACAAAAATGGTACATTACTGCTGACAATATAATCCGCCCATGGAATATGATTGCCGGAGTAATGTACCCTATCATACAAACCGGAAGAACATTCTCTAATTATCCCCTGTTATAAGCTTCTGCAATCAGAAGAGCCTTATCCGGAAAATTAGTTTGCAGATACATCAGATACTGCAATGCACTGCCTTCATATTGCTGTACATCTCCCAGAAGTCCCACCTCATAGCAGCTACGGATAACATTTATGATACACTCTTCCGTATGATCTTCTTTACAGTCTTTGCATTCCTTCAATATATGTGCGATTGCCGTTTCCAGTTCCGTTTCATCGAACAACTTAAAATCTGCGGTTGGAATTTCTTCCATCCCATTTACAACTTCTTTCTTGGGCTCTTTCTTATAGTTGCTGATACACTGCTTCCCGTACCCTATGATACAGCCGGTCCTCTGGCACTGGCCACAGACATCTAATTTCCGACAGCAGTTTTCCAGATCTTCTCCCACCAGTTCAGCATCTAACCCCTTCTTATGTTCTTCAGCCATTTTCAATACCTACCTTTCATTGAAGATTTATCCTGATGACGAATAATACGTCCACTATAACATACCCGTCCGCAAACATGCAATATATCACATGCAATATCTCTTGTAAGGCAGACCTGTTCCATCACAAGAACAGTTCTTCCATCTTCGCCAGCGCCCCTTCCGTCAATGCAAGCAGAGTTTCTTCATCCTTCTCGATCACACCGCATTTCTTGTAACGCAAGCTGAACGTAGGCGTCCCTTTGGGATCAAACTTCATCCTGTCCTCATAGGCCCTTATCAGCAGCGGAATATTTTCTACCCTGATAGACGCGTCTGCTCGCATGATGAAACGCACCAGTTCGTTCTTGCCCTTCACCTCCGGCATATACAATCTGTGGGCATGAGATCTGATCAGGGCAATGCGCAAGAGATTTTCCACCGGTTTGGGTATCTCTCCAAAACGATCCAGAAGTTCTTCCCGCATATCCTCACATTCCCTTTCGTCCTCAATGCCGGCAATCCGCTTATAGATATCCAGCTTCTGTACCTCATTGACAATATAGGAAGATGGAATATAAGCATCCACATCCACATCAATAACCGTATTAAAATCTTCCAGGGTGGGTATGCCTTTCAGGTTCTTCACCGCCTCGTTTAACATCTTACAGTATAGATCGTATCCCACCGCCTGCATATGTCCGTGCTGGCTGCGCCCAAGCAGCGTCCCGGCTCCCCGGATCTCCAGATCACGCATGGCTATCTTAAAGCCGCTGCCAAGTTCCGTAAATTCCCTGATCGCCTCCAGCCGCTTCTCCGCCACTTCCTTAAGCAGCTTGTTTCTGCGATACATCAGAAAAGCATAGGCTGTCCGATTGGATCGTCCCACGCGGCCCCTGAGCTGATAGAGCTGGGATAAACCCATCTGGTCGGAATCGTGTATGATCATGGTATTCACGTTAGAGATATCCAGGCCGGTCTCAATGATAGTAGTCGCTACCAGCACATCTATTTCCCCATTGATGAAGTCATACATGATCCGCTCCAGTTCTGTCTCTTTCATCTGCCCATGGGCAAAGGCTATGTTCGCCTCCGGCACCAGTTTCTGGACGGATGCCGCAATATCCGCAATGGTATTGACCCGGTTATAAACATAATAAACCTGTCCATCCCGTGACAATTCCCTGACAATGGCCTCTCGCACCAATTCTTCATTGTATTCGCAGACAAATGTCTGAATCGGCACTCTCTCATCAGGCGCTTCCTCCAGGGCACTCATGTCCCGGATACCCACCAGACTCATATGCAGTGTCCGGGGAATAGGCGTTGCTGTCAGTGTCAGCACATCCACATTTTCTTTGAGTTTCTTAATCTTCTCCTTATGTGCCACGCCAAAACGCTGTTCCTCGTCAATGATGAGAAGCCCCAGGTCTTTATACTGCACATCCGCCGACAGTACCCGGTGGGTGCCAATAACGATATCCACCATGCCTTTCTTTACATCCGCTATGGTCTTTTTCTGTTCCGCCGCCGTCCGGAATCTGGACAGCAGGTCAATCCGTACCGGAAAGTCTTTCATTCTCTGGATAAAGGTATTATAGTGCTGTTGGGCCAGGATTGTGGTGGGTACAAGATATACCACCTGCTTTCCTTCCTGTACAGCCTTGAAAGCTGCGCGGATTGCAATCTCCGTCTTGCCATACCCCACATCGCCGCAGATCAGGCGGTCCATGACTTTGCCGCTCTCCATATCTTCCTTGGTGGCTGCGATCGCTGCCAGCTGATCCTCTGTCTCCTCAAAGGGGAACATTTCTTCAAATTCTCGCTGCCATACGGTATCCTTGCCATATCGGAATCCTTCGCTCTGCTGCCTTAAGGCGTACAATTCCACCAGATCCTGGGCCACCTCATCCACTGCCGTGCGAACCTTCGACTTGGTCTTCGTCCATTCCTGTGTCCCCAGTTTATTCAGCTTGGGTTTAGCGCCTGTATCTGCGGAAGCGTATTTCTGGATTACATCCAATCCTGTGGCCAGCACATACAAAACGCCGCCGTCCCTGTAGGATATCTTCATGTAATCTTTCACAATATGATCCACTTCCACCTTTTCGATACCCTGATAGACACCGAGCCCATGGCTTTCATGAACCACATAATCGCCCACCCGCAGTTCATTAAAGTCATTGATCTTCTGACCTTCATATATTTTTTTCTTTTTCTTTTTTTTCTTGGGTGCACCGAAGATATCGCTCTCCGCAATCACCATAAACTGCAATAACGGATACTCAAAACCCTTGAGCACCCTGCCATAATAGGTCATAACTTCCCCCGGCTGTACCTCCCGCATGGGATCTTCCGTATAAAAGGCGCTGATCTCCTGCTCACGTAAGTCCTCTGCCAGACGTCTTGCCCGGGTTCTGGAACCCGACAAGAGCAAAATGCGGTATCCCTTTCTCTTATAAGCTTTCAGATCTCTTACCAGGGAATCAAAACTATTATTGTAGGAAGATAGGCTGCGCGCTTGGACGGCAAACTTTTTATCCGTCTTGCATAAGGGATTGCGTCCATCCATTGTAGAAAGCGTCACCACTCTGCGGGAGGCAATCTTGGCCCCCACTTCCTCGCTGCCCAGCAGAATATCCATCTGACCCGGCAGGATATACCCCTTCTGTGCCCTGTGCGACATGCTCTCCCGAAATTCCAGTTCCACCGCATCCGTGTGTTCCTTAATCCGCAGTGGTTCATCCAGAAAGATACAGCTTTCCCTTCCATCAAAACAATCCAGGAAAGTCTCGAGTTCCGCATAAAAGTATCGCACATAACTTTCCAGATTGACCACATTATGGGAAAGACCCAGTTCCAGAAGTTCTTCTGTCAGTTCCTTCACCTGGGTTTCAATGCGGTGCGCCTCTTCCGTTTTCATCTGACCGCGCAGTACCTGCGCCTGCTTTTTCCCTTCCGCTTTCACCTTCTCCAGACCCGCCCGCAGTTCCTCTTTGGAAAGAATCATCTCCGTAGCCGGATAAATGGTTATGGACTCCAGTTTTTCAATGGAGCGCTGGCTCAGGATATCAAAACTGCGGATAGATTCCACCTCTTCTCCCCACAGTTCAATCCGGTAAGGATTCTCCTCCGTCAGATCAAAAATGTCCACGATACCGCCGCGGATACTGAACTGTCCCGGCGCTTCCACCTGATAATTCTTTTCATAGCCCAATTCCACGAGGCTTGCCGCCAACTCGCTCTCTACCAGGCTGCTGTTCTTATCTATGGAGATAACATGCTCTTTCCACACACGAACAGGCACCTGAGGCGCCATCAACGCATCATACGTGGTGATCACAGTCACCGGCACCCCCTCCAGCAGTCGCCGCAGGCATTTGATCCGCTCCATGACCAGCTGGTTACCATGTATATCCGCCTGAAAGAAAATCAGGTCCTTGGCAGGATACAACATGACATTTCTGTCATAAAACTGATAATCCTCATACAATTCTTTCGCCTTCAGGTCGCTGAACGTGACAATAATCTTATGCCGAAAGCCCTCGCCCAGACCATATACCATGTGCAGCTTCTGGGAATCCACACATCCGCTTAACCCCACCACCGCCCGGTCATTTGCCAGCAGTTTTTTAATCTCCTCATATTCCCCTAACTCTTCTAACGGAGCCAGTAATGCCTTCACCTCATACCTCCTGCGCTTTCTTATTATATAGATTCATGGCCGCATCCGGTCCCTTTGTGATCATAACTTCTATGGCTGCGGCAGCGTTCTTTACGCTCTCATCCATCACTTCCCGATCCTTTGGCGCAAAATGCCCCAGGACATAATCTGCCAGGTCGCGTCCCTGTGGTTTCTCCCCCACACCCATCCGCACCCTCATAAATTCATCATGCCCCAGATGCTGAATGATATTTTTAAGCCCGTTATGCCCGCCGGCACTGCCCTTTTTCCGGATCCGGATCCGCCCCACATCCAGGCTCACATCATCAGAGATCACAATGAGTTCCTGTTTCTCGTCCACCTTATAAAAGTCTATGACGGCCCGCACACTCTCACCACTTAAATTCATATAAGTCTGGGGCTTCACCAGTACCACTTTCTGCCCGGCGATATAGCCCTTGCCGATGACAGCTTTGTGTTTCCTCTCTCCCATGGCGATATCATATGCAGCCGCAATGGCATCGATCACATCGAATCCTATATTATGCCTTGTGTTCTGGTATTGTCTATCCGGATTCCCCAATCCTGCAATAATATACATAGTAACCTCATTCCTGATCTGATTTAACGTTGTATCCGCGTATTGGTATAAGACTGGACTTTGACTTGCCTGTTACATTGTATCAGTATTTTTGCATTCCTACAAGGAATGTTTCATCTTAAATATTCCCGACATAAGAAAAAGACGCTTTCGCGTCCTTTTCTTTCCACATCATGCTTTTTACCCATCACCCGGTTCTAAAAGTGCTTTTTCATAGCTATCCAGGATGATTCTCTGGATTCTGTCGCGAGTCTCGGAATTGATCGGATGTGCAATATCACGATACTCACCGTCAGTAGCCTTCTTGCTTGGCATTGCTATAAAAAGACCTTTTTCGCCTTCGATTACTTTAATGTCATGAACCACGAATTCATCGTCAATGGTAATTGAGACGATTGCTTTCATCTTGCTGTCTTGAGTCATTTTACGCACGCGGACATCAGTAATTCTCATGAAGCTCAGCCTCCTTATCATATGATACCGGACGAACAACCGCCGGTTTTCACAAGCTTTTCCACACAAGTCATACTCATCAAGCCACGTAGCTTGTAATAAACATTTAGTTAATAATATTTATTCCCCCTACACAGTCAGTCCACTCCAACTAGCAGCCACTTCTTTAGTATACCATCAGATCACATATCTGTCATTATGTTCTACCACAATTTCGATTCCGTTCTCACCTTTGTGGTAGGAGTTGGCACGAATCGTGCCTCTGCTCTCTACAATACAGTTCTCGATATGTGTATTATCTCCAATGTAGACATCGTTAAGAATAATGGAATTTTTAATATAACAATTATTCCCAATATATGTCTCTTTAAAGATCACCGAATCTTCTACGGTGCCGTTGACAATACAGCCGCTGGAAATCAGACTGTTTTTAATGCTTGCCCCCACATTATATTTCGCCGGCGGCAAATCATCCACCTTGGAATAAACATCCGGATACTGCTTGAAGAAATAATCCCTGATCTCAGGGCGGAGGAAATCCATATTGGTCTTAAAATAATCTTCCTCTGTCGCTATATTGCTCCAGTATTCCTTAATCTTATAGCCAAATATCCTTTTCTGGTTCTTATAGCGGATCAGGATATCCTTTACGAAATCAAAACGATCCTCTTCCTTGCATCTTTCGATCATCTCGATCAGCTGACGTCTTCTGACTACATAGATACCACAGGAAATCGTATTGGACTTCGCCACTACCGGTTTCTCCTCAAACTCTTCGATCTGGCACTCCTCATTCATCTTCAGTGTACCATAACGCTCCACGTTGACATCCTTATCCATGTCCTTACATACCACGGTGATGTCCGCTTTCTTCTCGATATGATACTCCAGCACCTTATTGTAATCCATCTTGTAGACACAGTCCCCGGATGCGATCACCACATAAGGTTCATGGCTGTTCTTTAAGAAAGACAGGTTCTGTGCGATCGCATCTGCCGTGCCGCGATACCATGCATTGCTCTCCGCCGTCAGCGCAGGAGTCACTACGAACAATCCGCCCTGCTTACGTCCAAAATCCCACCACTTGGAAGAACTCAGATGCTCGTTCAGGCTGCCCGCATTATACTGTGTGAACACCGCCACCTTATTGATATGGGAATTGGACATATTGCTAAGTGCAAAATCGATGCCGCGGTAACTGCCTGCGATAGGCATTGCACAAACCGCACGTTTCTGCGTTAACTGCTTGATCCTGTGATTGTTGCCGCCAGCTAAGATAATCCCTATTGCTCTCACTATTTATCACCTGCCTTAATCAAAGTTCTACCGCTTGGAAGATTTCCGTTCTCATAATCCTCGGCCGTAGTCACTCCGAAGACTACTGAATTTTTCCCTATGGTAATTCCTTTCGGAACAACACTCTTCTCACCTATCGTCACAATATCGTGATCGTAGATATGGGGATCTGTCTCATTGGGCACCGCATCCCCGATTCCCAGCCTCACATTGTCTTCAATCACCGTATTTTCCGCAACGATCGCCTTATACAGTTCACAGTTTTCGCCAATGTGTGTCTGGTTCATAATGATGGAATCCCTGATCACCGTACCTGCCCCGATCGTGACACCACAGCCGATCACAGAGTTATATATCTTACCGTTGATCTCACACCCTTCTCCTATGATGCTTCTCTCCACTACGCTGTCAGAGGACAGGTACTGCGGCGGAAGGATCTCGCTCTTTGTGTAGATTTTCCAGTATTCCTCGTACAGATTAAACTCCGGAACAATATCGATCAATTCCATATTCGCTTCCCAGAAAGAATGGAGTGTTCCCACATCTTTCCAGTAACCATTAAACTCGTACGCATAGAGCGGCGCGCCCTTTTTGTGGCAATACGGGATCAGGTGCTTTCCAAAATCCAGTCCCGGCTGTTCAGCGTTGGCAAGAAGCGCTTCCTTTAAGGTCTTCCAGTTAAATATGTAAATACCCATGGATGCGAGATTACTCCGGGGATTCTCGGGTTTCTCCTCGAAATCCGTAATCTTGCGGTCTTCATCCGTGATCATGATGCCAAAACGCTTGGCCTCTTCCATCGGCACAGGCATAACGGCGATCGTCACCTCAGCGCCGTTCTGCTTGTGGAAATCCAGCATAACCTCATAATCCATTTTATAAATATGATCGCCAGACAGAATCAACACATAATCGGGATTGAAACTCTCCATGTAATCCATATTCTGATAGATCGCATTTGCCGTACCAGTATACCATTCACTGTTCGTGCTCTTCTCATACGGGGGCAGCACCGTTACGCCGCCGATATTTCTGTCAAGATCCCAGGGAATACCGATACCGATATGTGTATTTAACCTTAGGGGCTGATACTGCGTGAGAACCCCCACTGTATCAACGCCTGAATTGATGCAGTTACTCAGGGGAAAGTCTATAATCCTGTACTTGCTTCCAAAGGATACTGCCGGTTTTGCAACCTTTGATGTGAGCACTCCCAGCCGGCTTCCCTGACCACCTGCCAGCAGCATGGCAATCATTTCTTTCTTAACCATATTTATCACCTCTTATTTCTAAAAAAATATTCCACTCTAATTCTTTTGTTATATTAATAATATACAATATTTTATTTGTGTTTTCAATATCTTTGTCCATTTTTTACATAACCTATTTTACAGGATTCTCCGTCCCATAATTATTTTGTAAAATATGTATAAAATCTGTATATCTTAATTTCTTATTGGTTTTTTTGCGTGAAATGAGTATAATACTAGTAAAAAATGTAAATAGGGAGATACCCCATGTATCAAATTAATTTTCAGAATCCAATTCATATATACTTCATCGGTATCGGCGGCATCAGCATGAGCGGCCTGGCTGAGATTCTCCTGACAGAGGGCTTTACGATCTCCGGCTCCGACAGGGCTCCCTCCGATCTGACGCGCATCCTCACAGAATGCGGCGCTTCTGTATACTATGGACAACGCGAAGAAAATATCACCCCGGACATCGACCTGATCGTCTACACGGCCGCTATCAAATCTGACAATCCTGAACTGGCCGCTGCGAAGAAACTGAATATCCCTGTCCTGACCAGAGCCCAGCTTCTCGGTCAGATGATGAAGAATTACAAGATTCCCGTAGCCATAAGCGGCACCCATGGCAAGACCACTACTACATCCATGATCGCCCAGATCCTTCTGGAAGCAGATGTGGATCCTACCTTGTCCATCGGCGGAGTCTACAAGCCCATCGGCGGCAACATCCGCGTAGGCGCCTCAGAATATTTTGTCACGGAAGCCTGTGAGTACACAAACAGCTTTTTGAGTTTTTTCCCCAAGATAAGTATTATTCTTAATATAGAGGAAGACCATCTGGATTTCTTTAAAGATATTCAGGATATCCGCGATTCCTTCCATCGCTTTGCGCTTCTGCTTCCCGAGGACGGCACCCTTATCATCAACGGAGATATCGATCATGTGGAGGAGATTACCGCAGGGCTTTCCTGCCGGGTTGTCACCTACGGTTTCTCCCCTTCCTCTGACTACAGCGCATCACAGATTACTTATGATGCCTTTGGCTGCCCTTCTTTTCATC
>CAMNXA010000091.1 GCA_946566685.1 uncultured Lachnospiraceae bacterium | reverse complement strand
ACGCTACTTTTTTAATTGCTGTTTTCAAAGTGGAAATAAACTTTTCACTTCAGCAGTTCTGTAAACATCCAAAGTCACTCCAAGCACCACACATGCCTGTTCCAGAGTAACAATCTTTTAATTCTTACAGTTTCTCCAGCACCGTCCCAATATGATTCTGCAAAAAATTATCCTGCAGATCGGACAGTCCCTGCTCATTCAGCGCCTGCACCAGAATATTGCAGACTGCCTCGATGATCAGGACTCTTCCATCATTGGTATTCAGGTTATACACATACTCTGTGGCCAAGACACCTTCCCAGGCCGATGCCGGATCCGGTATCTGATAAAGCAGATTGAGCATATCCCCTATTTCAGAGCAGGACGCCAGGTTACGCATCCCCCGATGCATCCACTTATAAAAAGGCGCATAGGTTCTGTTGAGTAGATAAACCAGATGCATACTCTCTTTTACAAATTCTGTAAGCGCCATCTCCGCTGCAATACGCTCCCCGCGTTTCATGGCACGGGCATAATTATACTGTCCCGCCTGGGCTGCCTTTGCCATGCTGTCAGCTATCTTTCGGATCCATACACCATGGGGGTAATACTGCATAAGGCCGCTCCGGACGCTGCTGAATCGTTGCAGATTATCCTCAAAAACTTTGCCGTTCACGGCTGTGGCCAGCATCTCTTCCGGAATGGCAAGCCATTCCGCATCTGTCTGCGGTACAGAAGCCCTGCCGATCATCTCTTCATAAAAGGCTTCCAGACAGAGAACCCCTACCCTGCCCTTACCCTGTTCTTCTTCCATACGTCCTGCAAAACCCAGAAATTCCCCAGGCAGGGCGTCATAGGCCTCCTGCATCCTGGTTCCATATTCTTCGTAGATTTCTCTGGGCAGCCAGATACAGAAAGATGGGCCATAATCATGGTCTTTGGAGATATCATCGTCAAATCCAAGGCACTCTGATCCATATCCTACAAGTCCGGCAGCAATCTGATCCTTAATCTGCCCAAACTGTTCAGCAAGCATCTTTCTGCCATAAGCCTCATAATATTTTTCTGCTAACTCCAGCCCTTTCATCTGCTATTCTTCTCCATCACTTCTCTGGCCTTGTCCAAATATCTTGTCTGCCCCGGTACATCCCCCATCCGCTCACAGACGGCCGCACAATTCTCACAGAGAACGCCATAACTTACATTCTCACCATAGTGGAGTTTCACTTTCTCCAACGCCCGTTCATAATACTCCAGCGCCTTATCATATTCTTCCATCCGATAGCAGGCTTCTCCCATGCCGGCCAATGCACCGCTGTAGTGCTCGTCAGAGCCCTCTCCGTCCTGCTCGAAGATAGCAAGCGCCCGCTCTAAAAGTTCCCTGGCCTGTCCCGGCTCTGATACCTTAAAGTAGACAAGCGCCAGGTTTGTGAGACTCACCGCAGTCTGTATCTCACCGCCCTCTATCTTCTCCATGATCGCTAATGCCTTTCTGGCACAGGCAATCGCCTCCTCATTTTCCTCCATTTTCTCAAGCAGGATACTCATGTTATTATAAAGCCCTGCATAACGATAATCTTCCGGCGGAATCAGCCCTTCATAAATCTGTAATGCCTGTTTATACAGCCGCAGGGCCTGGGCATAGTCCCCGCCCGCCCGGTAAGCAGTGGCTGCATTTAGAAGGGTGGTGGCAAAATGTTCCGTATGGTCTAACTTCAATTCTTCCATCAAAAGAAGCACGTCCTCAGCCGCCACATAGGCTTTTTCAAAGGCGGATGTGCTGCGGTAGAAGCCTATCATCTCATTACATATGGAAATATAGGCCGCGTAGTCTTCCTCCTCTTTCGCCTGTGCCAGGGAAGATTCCAGGAAAGGATCGATCTTATCAATCTCGTTCTTTTCAAAGTAAGCATCCAATGTGGCAAAAAAAGCATCAATGTTCATAAACACCATCCCCTCTCAGAATACTCGTCAATATCTGCCGTTAAAAATCTGTGCGATTGGAGAATCATCCGATAAAATCACGGTCTTATTGTCTCCAACCATACTCTCCTTCAGGGCATCTAATGCACGCACGAAGGAATAAAAGTCTGTTTTCTCCGGATCGGAATAAGCGTCCGACAGTATCCGCATATATTCAGCCTCCCCTTCCGCGATAGTTGCCTCCGCTTTTGCCTTGGCATCAGAAAGCATGATAGACACTTCTTTATCCGTAGTGTTTTCAATCTTCTTTGCCTCTGATTTACCTTCCGCCGTATACTGCGCCGCAATATTACCGCGTTCCGAGATCATACGGGTATAGACAGCCTGCTTGTTATCGTCCGGCAGGTCTAGCTTCTTGACTTCTACCGCCACGATCTCGATGCCGTACTGTTCTTCCACATGGTTGATCTGCGCCATAATCTCTTCTGTCAGGGAAGTGATCTCAATCACTTCCTCCTCCTGGGAAAGATTCAGATCATTGCCTATGACATCATTCTCTACCTCCGCCACCGTGATGGTCATTTTACCGTCACGGCTTCTGATGACTTCGTCCTGTTTCATATTGGAAATCGTATTCTTGGCCGCATTATAGACAATGGCATCAATACGCCCCTCTGCATTGCCAACAGAGCAGCTCAGAGTCTGGGCAAATTTCAGCGGATCTGTCACATGCCAGAGAACGTAACTGTCCACGATCATAGTCTTTTTGTCCGAAGTGATCACATCAGATGCCGGCAGGTCATAGATCAAAAGTTCCTTGGGCACCGTATCCACGGATTCAATGAACGGAATCTTAAAACTAAGTCCCGGCACTGTCACTACTCTGTCCACACGTCCAAACTGTCTCACCAGCTTAAACTGATTCTGTCTGGTCACTACCATACTGTTGAGCAGAAGAAATACCGCCAACAATGCAATCGCACCTAACACCAGCCCGGATTTGGAATTCTTCTCTTTCTTATTTTTCTTCTTTGTGCCGTTCGAATTAAAATATTCCACATTATCATTGTTGTTCTGTGTATATTCCGCCATGATTATTCCTCCTCCCCTTCCGTATCGCTGTCTGTATTTCCACTGTCGACCTCATCGTTTATGGATGAGGCATTATCCGTAACAAAGCTGTCCAACGGAAGCACTGTACTGGTATTCCCATCCGCACTCTGGATGATCACCTTGATTTCCGGCAGGATATCCTCCACAGCTTCATAGAACATACGCTTCTTTGTCACTTCCGGATACTTGGCATATTCTTCATACATGGCATTGAACCTTGCCACCTGACCATTGGCCTCATTAATTCTCTGCTGTCTGGTCGCCTCCGCATCTTGCAGGATCTTATCGGATTCCGCCTCCGCACCCGGGATCTGTTCATTGCGGTACTTGTTGGCGTTGTTCAGCGCCGTGTCTTTCCCCTGTTTGGCTGTCTCCACTTCCTTAAAGGCGTTTTCCACCTCTGTCGTGGGAGGCGTTGCATCCTGAATCGTAATATTGACCAGCTGGATGCCGATATCATAATCTTCCAGTTTGTCCAAAATCATCTGCTTGATGTTGGACTGAATCTCGTTTTTCCCTGTGGTAAGCACGCTGTCAACCGTGTAAGAACCAATGGTCGTCCTGATACAATTCTGGGCGATATTCTTTAAGATCAGTTCCGGATTCTCAGAGGCATACAGGGCCTTTACCGGATCTGTCACCCGATACTCCGCATAGAAATCCACATAGATAAAATTATAATCAGACGTGATCATCAAGGCATCTTCCATATCTTCTCCGATGTCCTGCTGATAGCCTATACTGAATCCCTGAATCGTAGTGTTTACTTTCGTGACCGTCTGAATAAACGGTATCTTAAAATGAAGGCCCGGCGTTGTAACTGCCTTGGGAGACCCGAAGGTGGATACGACTGCCTGCTCTTCCTCCTGAATGGAATAATAAGAGTTATTGACCAATAAAAACAGCACAACGACTACCACTATGACTTTAAACCCTGTCAGCCATTTCCCCATCTGCGCTTTATCCGGAACGTGTTCTCTCATTTTTTTATTCTGTCCAAACATGATTTCCTCCTTCGACCCATCACAACGCTTCAGATAATCCTAAAATTCTCTGTTTTCTTCTGTATGGGATCTATGTTATTATATATCATAACTGTAAGAAAAACTAATTAAAATTTACTAAAAATTCGAACAAGTTCGATTATGGAAAGGCTGGTTTTATATATGAGGATTATTTTTATCAGACATGGAGATCCCGATTATCAGAATGATGCACTGACAGAAAAAGGGATCCGCGAAGCAAAACTGCTCTCCGAGCGGGTCGCAAAATGGGATAACATTACACAATTTTATTGTTCTCCTCTGGGGCGTGCCCAACAGACCGCTTCCTATTCTCTGGAAAAAATGGGCCGGGAAGCCATCACTTATGAATGGCTCAAGGAGTTTTCCTATTTTATTGATGATCCTGTGACTGGACGCCACGGTGTCCCCTGGGATTTCATGCCCGAATACTGGACCAAGATCCCGCAGATGTATGAGAAGGATGGCTGGAAAGAGACCGCTGTTTATCGTTCCAACCCGGAACTTCTGCCGGCTTATGAAGAAGTTTGTGAAGGATTAGACAATCTGCTCGCCTCTTATGGTTATAAAAGGCATAACAACTATTATCTCACCAAGCCAAAAGAAACAGACACATGTGATATCACCGGAAATAATCAGGATACTATCGTCATTTTCTGCCATTTGGGCATCACCTGCATGATGATGAGTCATCTTCTTGGCATCTCTCCGGCCCTCTTACTGCACGGCTTCTATCTGGCGCCCACTTCTGTTACTGTCCTGGCCTCCGAAGAAAGGAGAAACGACAGTGCATATTTTCGGGTGCAGGTGATGGGAGATACCGCACATCTGACGCAAGGTGGTGAGCCTATCTCTGCCGCGGGATATTTCACGGACGTATTCCAGGGATAACTGAAAGTCATTTGGGGTGAATCCTTTTTATGATTCACCCCAAAGACATTTGAATGTTACATTATCACCTCTCGAAAAGCGCCAATTACCGCACCCTGTCAGGGAATCCCACCTTACGCTGTACTTTCCGCAGCGTCTTCGTTGCATAATAATTTGCCTTCTCCGCATTTTCCTTAATGATCTTATCAATGTAATCTTTATTTTTGCCCAGATCCTCGTATCTCTCCTGCAAGGGTTTCAGGACACTCACAACAGCCTCTCCAACTGCCATTTTAAAATCTCCATATCCCTTACCGTCAAATTCTTTCTCCGTCTCTTCCGGGGTTTTGCCCATGCAGGCACAATATATATCTATCAGGTTGCGGATACCAGGCTGTTCCTCCCGATAGCACACCCTTGCCTCCGAGTCTGTCACTGCCCGCTTAAACTTGCGGATGATTGTATCCGGATCATCCATCAGATAAATGCTGGCATTGGGATTCTCATCTGATTTGGACATCTTCTTCTCCGGGTTCTGAAGGCTCATGATTCTTGCTCCGGCTTTACCGATATAGGGTTCCGGAATGGTAAATACATCTCCATATATCGCATTAAAACGTTGTGCAATATCCCTTGTGATCTCCAGATGCTGCAACTGATCCTTGCCCACAGGCACCACATCCGCCTGATACAACAGAATATCCGCCGCCATCAGCACAGGATATGTAAACAGGCCGGCATTGATATTATCCGCATGCTTTGCCGCCTTATCCTTAAACTGCGTCATACGGTTTAACTCTCCCATATAAGTAAAACAGTTCAAAATCCAGGAAAGTTCTGCATGTCCTGATACATGGGACTGATAATAAAGACAATTCTTCTCCGGATCGATTCCTGCCGCAATATAGAGTGTCAGCAGATTTCTTGCCCGTTTCCTGAGTTCTGCCGGATCCTGTCTTATGGTAATGGAATGCAGATCGACCACCGAATAAAAACACTGGTACTCATCACAGAGCGTCACCCAATTCTTCAATGCGCCCAGATAATTTCCCAGTGTCAGATTGCCCGTAGCCTGCATTCCGCTAAACAACACTTTCTTTCCGTCTATCATTTTCATTGCCTCCTCATTTACGCTTGTACCAAAAATCAGTTTATCATCGCCCTTTCCTTTCGTCAACCGAAAAGAAAGGGCGCGCAATTACTTCTCTTCACAGCCACAGGTAGCGCCGTTTCCACTAAACGGTCTCGAATCGAAACGCGGCTCAAACCTGGATTCCTCACATGGACATGGTTCCGGCTCTCTGTTACGGCAGGGCGGTTTGGGCGGTTCTACTTCACAACCACAGCCTCTATCTGCCTGACCGCAGATGCCATTGCCGTTCTGTCCACAGAAAAATAACAATAGAAGGATCCAACAACAATTCATAAGGTCTCATCTCCTTTTTTTCTCATACCATATCCTATGCAATCCCAAAGGAGACGCCACTTGTCCTGTTGTCCTTATTATACGCTATTGTTCCCTTTGCCTCTTATGTCCGGGAAGTATCCTTGTCCGAATATAGCAAAATGTTTTCTCTTCCCCTTTTTCCGCCAGCATATGCAGTAAAAATTCCAGCATTCTTTTGGTCTTCGGGTGCAGCGGCGGCGGTGTCTTGGCCGACATATAGTAGTCCAGGGGATCCTGATCTTTGTAAGCCCCCTTATGATATACCTTACAGGCCGCCACCCTATCCATGAACATTTCAATGATATACCGCGTTGGCATCGGCGCCGGCGCCATACCGCCCTCGATATCGCGGGTGCTGTAGTCAATCCAGTATTCGTAATGATGCTTGTTGCGCCCTTTGTGATGCAGCCATGCCGAAGAATAACCAATCCGCTCCCGTTCCGCATTGTTGGGGCTTCTGTCTCCCTGCCAGTATCTGGCGCCCACCAGGAACTCTGCTGGACTGTATTTGGAAAGATCATGCAGAAGTCCCTGCCTGTAGAGCCCTACCTGAAAACATCCCTGCATAACCAGCCATTTATGATATGTGATCGTCTTAAAATGTTTCCACGCCTTATTCATAAATTTCCTCATTTCCGTACACGTGTATTGCCTGTCACAGTCTTTCTGTTCTGTTTATGCTGCCCCTGTACCTCCACTTTCGCAGTCTTTTGGGGCTTACCCGGCGCAGAGTGTTTTGCGGCAGGTATTTCCTCCGGTCTGTCTACTGCAATGTAGATTGCTATCGTCCGCGATGGTACGCATATTTCCTGGGAAGCCTCTTTGACTTCAATCTCCGGTGTTTTCTGCGCTGTAATCGCCCAGGGTGACCAGCATTTACCCTTCGGCAGTTTCGGCAGTCCCAGATAATGAGATTCCCAATGCATATTGACAGCAATATAGAGAAAGCTGTTATCCCGCTTGTCGTCCCTTTTACCATAATATCCACAATACATGATCCCTATGGTGTGACTGGCCGGCGTATTATCCGGCTTCCATGCTTCCCGCCCATGAACGGAAATGTCCGGATAGCCGCAGGAAAGAGCGTCTGATCCTCTAAACGGTACCTTCCCTCGCAGGATTGGATGCATCTTTCGCAGTGCGATCAGCCGTTTCGTATATTCCAGCACTTCTCTGCCACTCTGGGTCATATCCCACTTTATCCAGGCAGTGGCATTATCCTGACAATAAGGATTATTATTGCCGCCCTGGGTATTCCCAAATTCGTCACCGCTGTAGAATAGCGGCGTCCCCTGCGACATAAAGAGCAGTGTCATCGCATTTTTCATCTGTCTGCTGCGCAGTTCCACAATTGCCTTCTTACGGCTCTTTCCCTCCACACCGCAATTCCAGCTGCAATTATAATCAGTTCCGTCTTTGTTATCCTCTCCGTTTTCCTCATTATGTTTCCGGTCATAGGAAACCATATCCGCCAGTCTGAAGCCATCCCATTTCGCCATATAATTTACAATTCCTGCTTCCGGATGTTCCTCCCGCACATGGTAGAGGAAGGTATCGATCAGGTTGTCATCCCCCTTCAGGAAACGGCGCATATCATAGAGGTAGCTGTCGTTCATCCAGCCAAGGCCGCTCCGTCTCCCTTCCTTATTTCTACAAGACTGCCTGTCAGCCATCAACATGGTATCCGTCAATAAGGGATCACTGATCAACAGTTCCAGAGGCAGTTCCGCTCCCATCACATGGAAGCCGTCAACATGATACTCCAGCACCCAGTATCTTAATATCTCCAGAATCTCCACCGGCGATACCTCCGGCGGGAAATAGAACTGCATGGCGATTCCAATACCGCTCTGATGAAGCGATCTTACCATATTTTTGAATTCATCCGTTGGGGAATCCCCTGAGGCGTATGAACCTTTCGGGATATAATAAAGTCCTTTCTGATACCCCCAGTAATTCAACCGCGGCTTTTTATCCCTGTCCGCTCCCTTGCCATCCCGCTCCGGAAGCTTCTGTTGATAGGACATCACCGCCTCTTCCATCGTCTGTATTGTATGATCGGGCATCACCTCGTCAAACTCATAAGCCGGCATAAGGAGCACGGTATTGATCCCCAATTCCTGTAAATACGGAATCTTCTCCACAATTCCATTGTAGGTGCCCTTGTGCTTCACCCCCGAAGACTGATGCTTTGTAAAACCGCGCACATGCAGTGCATAGATAATGGCATCTTCATAAGAAATTCCAAGAGGCGCATCCGTCTGCCAGTCAAAAGGACTTTCCCAGGCCTTGCAACGGGGAGGCGTCTTCTTGACAGCGCCATAACGATAAATATTCTCCACACCTTTACAATAGGGATCCTGATAAACCGCCTCTCCCTGATAAAGAAGATACTTACAGTTACAGTCATGATAATCCTCAAGCATCATGGAACAGACTGATCCAACCCTGTATTCTTCCGGAAAAGGAACCTTAATCCCCCTCAAATGTCTTTTATCATATAAGATCACACCCGCTTCACAGCGCGAACCGTCTTTGTTTCTCCGGTCACACACAGCCGAGAAACGCAAACCTTCCTTCTGAAAGGATGCACCCAGCGGAAACACCTGTGTCCTTGTCACCTGGAATGATTTTTGCATGCAAGCCTCCATTTATATAAGTCAAAATTTCTGTCAGTATCATTATTTTACCATATAATTTTAAATACTGTATATAAATTTATTTATTGATTGCATCTTCTTTCTGTTTTCTGTAAAATATAGTCAACAATCACACCGTTTAAAGGAGGCGT
>CAMNXA010000090.1 GCA_946566685.1 uncultured Lachnospiraceae bacterium | reverse complement strand
AATCCATACACAAATCTTCTTCTGAGGCATATGGAAATATCTTACGCTCAATATACGTTGCCGATTTTCTATTAGAAATATTTGCCACCAGGTCCGCAGATGTAGTCACATCTTGATCTGCATCTCCGTTACGATCATATATCCTGCCACAACAGATTTCAATCTGCGAACTAACCGGAATATATACCCAAAGCACAATCATTCCCTTATACTCTATCTCCTCAAGATTTAAGTACAAAGAAGGAACCATTTTCTGCGGATTATTGAGCAAATTTATAAAATTTTGCTTCATATCAGCAACCTTTTTCGGATTTACGCCAATTACCTCTCCGACTTTTTTATTGCCCTGTTTCACTTCCTTTACGCCAAGCAATATATGGCCTCCATAACGATTAGAGAACGCACTGACCGTCTCAAATACGCTGTCGCTCAGGGAATTGACACTTTCCTTATATTCCAGCGTATAGCCTTCTCCCTCATTCAAAAATTCTTCCAATTTTTCAATCGTCATTTTTACCACCGCCTTCATTTACCCAGTCTACATATCGTCTCTATAAATCAAAGACAGGTCATCCACTACCAGTCCAGTTAGTGGTTTGATTTTTCTGAGAGAAGATGTTAACCTAAAAGCTGTAAAATGTCAATAAAAAATGTCGTTTTTATACGGTTTTTTATATGGTATAATTTTGCATCCCAGACTACCACAAACAACAAAATTCAGTGAATATTCCTGCCACACAGCATCTTGACAAACGCCGGATCATCATGGTTGACAATCTCACTGTGTCCCAAATCCTTCGCCGTGATCTTTGCCATCTCGTCATCCGTGAGCGCAAAATCCCAGATATCGATATTCTGCTCCATTCTTTCCACATGTACCGACTTCGGGATGATGGACACGCCGCGCTGTGCATTCCATTTCAAAACTACCTGGGCTGCGCTCTTTCCATACTTTTTCCCAATCTCCACAAGTTCCGGATCGGTAAAGATACCGTGCTTGCCTTCCGCAAGCGGTCCCCATGCCTGCGGTACCACACCATATGCCTTCATATTCTCAAGGGCTGCCTCCTGTACGAAGAACGGATGCAGTTCCACCTGATTGACGGCAGGAATCACTTCCACCATCTCGCAGAGGTTGGTAAGGACTGCCGGATAGAAATTTGCTACGCCGACAGCCTTTGTCAGCCCCTCTCTATATGCCTTCTCAATCCCGCGGTATGCCGCAAAATAATCTCCCATGGGCTGGTGGAGCAGGATAAGGTCAACATAGGACATATCCAGCTTTGCCAAAGATGCCTTGACCGCCTCATATGCCGTTTCCTCGTTTTTGGCATCCTGCACCCATACCTTTGTGGTGATAAAAAGTTCTTCCCTTGTGGTCAGTCCGTCCGCAATCGCACGTTTTACACCTTTGCCGACCGCTTCCTCGTTCATGTAGGCTGCCGCCGTATCCAACAGCCTGTAGCCGGTTCTGATTGCGTCATAAACGACCTGTTCGCACTGCGCCGCATCCGGAATCTGGAATACGCCAAATCCCTCCAACGGCATTTTTGCTCCTGTGTTCAGTGTTAAAAATTCCATGCTATTTCCCTCCTGAATTGTTTGATTTCCGGGCCGTCTTCCCGGTATGATTCTATTTGGGGACACCCTCTCCCCACTGGTTGTTTGCATCAACAATTTCGCAGATACTGATATTCTCGTTCCGGTATCTTGCTTTTCTGTTCTTTTCCGGCATATTCATCTGGATCGCCATCATCGGGCAGGCGTGAATACAGGCCATGCACATCATGCAGCCTTCCGGCTCCCACACGCTTCCCTGCCCTTCCATATGCAGACATTTCTTCGGGCACACTTTCGTGCAGATCCCGCACCCAATGCACTCGTCTGTAATCCGATAAACTTTAGAAAGAGCATCCTTTGGCATCTCGGCTGTACGATTCAGATATTCCTGATGAGCCGCCCGGTCCTTATCTGTCACCGGAGCGATGTATTCTTTCCTGGCTGTAATGTCCTGCATGATCCGTTCTATCTGACCGTCCACATTCTTATCCAGAGCCCTCTGCTCGTTCATGTCAAATCCGGGCAAAAAATTGTCCACCATCAGTACCAGATTGATATAAGACGGGTGTATCCTCAAATCATCCAACAGTTTCTGCGCAAGTTCTGCTGCACCTCCGTGACGATTTCCATAGGTCAAGATCATATAAAAATAATCCGTCCGGAATGTAGACTGCGCAAGAAATTCCCTGACTAACGGCGGAACTTCATGCCCGAATACCGGGCAGACAATACCGATCCTTTCAGCTGTATAAACCTGATCCCCATCGTGTACTGCCTGTGCAATGCTGATCCGTGTTTCGTCTAACCGTTTTGCCACATACAGGCTGTTGCCCGTGGCCGTAAAGTAGAACACCATATTAATTTACCAAGGCAGTAAATGTGAAGTGAATCAGTTTCCATTCCCCATCCCGGTTTTGATAGACCTCTGTGGTCATAAAGTGATGGGTGGTCTCTTTGCCGTCAAGCAGCAGACTGTAATCCACATCCGTCATGCAGATAGAGGTATCGCCCCATTCCCTGACTTCCTGCCCGTGAATATCGATCTTGGTGGGCTGGAAAAGCTTTTTATCAAAAGCCTCCATTTCCTCATCCAGGCCGCAGCTCATGCCGATATGGACAAACCAGCAGGCCGGATCACTAACTTCACGCATTCCCGTGGAATCTGCCTTCTCCAGTGACTTCCAAAATTTTTGTGACAGTTCGATCACTTTGTCTTTCATGCTTCTCCTCCTTTATCATTGAATAACGCTTTCCTTCCTGCTATAATCATCATTGATGTAGCGGAAGTGGAAATTTGTTTTATCTGTCTCCATTTTACCTACTTTTTAAGAAAAGTACACTGCCAATAGCGAATACTGCTATAAACGAAACTGATACTGAAAAATAAGGTTGATTTTCAACCTCCCTGATTTGAATGTCTACTAAAGTGGACAGATAGGAGCAAAGATGATCGAACTCTATGAACTGCGCCAATTTGTGACGTTTGCAGATGTCGGAACCCTGTCCGGCGCGGCAGAAACTCTGCATCTCTCTCAACCGGCCCTGAGCAGAAATATGAAGAAATTAGAAGACGAACTGGGTGTCACCCTCTTTGTACGGAAGAAAAATAAGCTGGAGCTGAACGAAAATGGGAAGTACGCCATGGAACTGGCCAAGAAACTTCTGGAAGATGCAGATTCTTTCGCGGCAAAGACCAGGGATTTTGACAGGCGAAGCCGAACCATCACCCTGGGCGTCTGCGCTCCTGCACCAGTGTGGCGCCTCGCCCCCCTGATCTCCAATGTATTCCCGCATATGACACTGCAGACCGAAATGGATGACGACCGGAGACTTCTCACCGATCTGGACAACAATGTTTATCAACTGGTCGCCACGCATACGGAGCCTGATGCGGCACAATATTTTTATAAGGAATGCGAAAAAGAATCCCTGATGTTCGCCCTCCCCAAAAAGCACAGATTTGCCAGAAGAAAAAGCTTGTCCTTCGCTGAAATGAATGGGGAAAATATGCTTCTCATGTCGGATATTGGTTTCTGGGATTTTGTCCGGACAGACAAGATGCCTGACTCCCGGTTCCTGACGCAGAGCGACCGCTTCAGCTTCAATGAACTGGTGCAGGCATCCTCACTGCCTTCTTTTACCTCTAACCTGGCGGAAAAATATGCAGAAGCGCCTCATACACGGATCAATATTCCCATTTCCGATGACGAGGCGACAGTGACCTATTACCTGGTATGTAAATCCGAGAAAAGGAGGGCCTTTTCATCACTGTTTGCCACCCTGTAAGAACTTAACTCTCTGTGGCATAGACCTCCCTGATCAGCTCAAAGGTACTCCAGGCTTTAGGCCAGCCACAGTAAAATGCAAGCTGTGTCACGATCTCCACCGCTTCTTCTCTGGTAATCCCATGCTCTTTTCCAAGCACCAGATGAGACTTTAACTGAGGGTACAATCCCGCCGAGAAGAGCGCCGCAATGGTGATCATACTCCGATCCCTTGCGGAAAGCTGTTCCTCTCTCGACCACACCTCTCCAAATAGGACATCATCATTCAACTCCGCAAATTTAGGAGCCAGATCTCCCAGCCTGTCTCTTCCTGCCGTCTGCTTTTTTGCCATAATTTCAAACCGCCTTTCCTTTTTTTATTTTACCATATTATTTTCCCAAAACCGAACAGCATTGTCAAACCAGCCCTCCGCCACGGTTCCTTCACCCAGCCCGAATCCATGCGGCAGTCCGTCAAAAACCTCTATCTCGGCATCTGTCCCCTGCTGTCGTATCCGCCTGATCCGTTCTTCCATTGTTCCATAATAAGCAATACCGTCACTCGTACCGACACACGCATAAGTAGGCGGTTCCGCCCCTGTTACCTCGGACAGTCCTGTATACTGCATGATAACGGCGCCCGGTCGCGGATAGTCCGCCTCGCCGAATGCGGCCGTTCCATAGCTTCCAAGCCATGCCGCCATGCGTGCGCCCGCAGAACCTCCCCAGAGGGAATAATCAGACACATCCACTTCCAGTTCCTCCGCTTTCTCATGGATAAAGGCAACCGCCCTTGCCAGATCCTCACAGGCCGTCTGCGCACCGGGACGATAAATGAGGGCAAAGGCATTGTAGCCTCTTTTCGACAATTCCAGCGCATGGGGAAAGCTGTCATGCATGGCCGCCACATAAGCGAAGCCGCCGCCCGCATTGGTAATGGCAAATTTTGCGCCAGGCAAACCGCGGAAAAAGAATAACCCCGTATCCTCCTTCGCTGGATCTGCCCGCTTTTCCGCCTCCGTGTAAATATCGTAAAAAATCTGTTCTCCCGATGCCGCCTGTTCTCTCAGATAATTCGCAATCTCAACTGTCCGGTCAGGGCTGACATAGGAATACCATATGAGAATGTCCTCCACATCCCCCAAAGTCAGATCATCACTGATCTGTCTGTCTGCGGGAAAAATCAGCCGGCCATAGTCTTCAAACACCGGATCATTGATCACATCCCATACCTTTGTGTCTGCCGTAAACACAGTCTCATTTCCTCCTGTTACACCCTTGTTCTTTGCCGATTCAGTCTGCGTGGGGGCCAAACTGGCATGGCCAGATGAAGAACATCCCGCCATGCCAAGAGTAAATATTCCTATTATCAACAATGGCAACAATTTTTTAATCATACTTTCTCCCAGCCGCTCTTTCCGGCATAAAAATTTATTTCTGGCCGTCCACATCCGGCATCATCTTCACATACCCCTCCATCATCCGGGGCGTGTTTCTATATACACTCCATCAGAATTTCATACACCTCATCCTTGTCAAGTTCACGGGGATTGCATTTGATGATATTGCAGGTATCGGCTACCCTTCGCAGCACTTCGGGCGTGATTTCCACCTTTGACCTCAGTTCGCCCATTTTGGCCGGGAGCCCGCATTCCTTTATAAAGTCACTGAGCGCCTGTATTCCCTCCTCTGCCGTATCTTTCCCAAATACGGCTTTAGCAAACCGCTCAAATTTTACTTCCGCATCCTTCAGGATATGGCGGTAATAAGCGGGATGGATTACCGCAAGCCCCTGTCCATGGTTGCAGTCCGTAAACGCACCGAGCTGATGTTCCATCTGATGCGCCTGAAAATCCGTAACCCTGCCGACCTTCAGGATGCCGTTCTCCGCCATCGCCGAATCCCACATCAGATTGCTTCTCACCTGCATATCATTTACGTCCTTCAGCAGTCGGCGCATATTGACCACAGTATTGCGCATGATTGCCAGTGCCACATCATCCGAAACATTGTCCTGATCGGAATTGCCAAGATAAGTTTCCATGGCGTGGCTTAATGTATCGAAAGCGCCGGAAATCACCTGCATCGCCGGGACGGAAGCAGTCAGTTGGGGATCGAGTACCGCAAAAGAGGCATACGCACCAAACACACCTGTTTTAATCCCTTTTTCCTCATTGGTAATGACTGCACCGCAGTTCTGTTCAGCGCCTGTGCCGGAAGCAGTAACCACAGCGCCCATGGGCAGATATTCGGCAGGGAATTTTCCTTCTGAAAACTCCATTTCCCAGATATCCTTATCTGTCTTCGCCTGCGCCGCTATGATCTTACAGCAGTCAATAACGGAGCCGCCCCCTACTGCAAGGATAAAGTCCACTCCTTTTTCTTTTGCCAGCGCAGCGCCCTCCTGCACCTTGGCATAAGTGGGATTAGGCATAATACCCGGAAAATCTACGACTTCCTTTCCTTCTTTCGCAAGCAGTTCTTTTACCCTGTCATAGATGCCGTTCTTTTTCAGGGAAGCACCGCCATAGGCAAGCATCACTGTCTTTCCATACTTGCCACTCTCTGCCGCCAGCGCCTTTTCCAGAGAATCCTTCCCAAAATATACTTTTGTGGGATACGTGAAAACAAATTCATTCATGATAATTTCCTCTCTATTCCATATATCAATGGCTTTTACAACTTGTGCCGCCAAACACATCTGACATTTCCATCGCATCGAGCTGTTTATCCAAAACCTCAATTTCCGCCGCCGTCAGCTTAATATCCGCCGCTCCCGCGTTTTCTTTCAAACGGTCTGACTTTCTCGTCCCTGGAATCGGCACAAGATACGGCTTTTTGCAGAGCATCCACGCCAACGAAATCTGTCCGGGCGTGGCATTCTTTCCTTCCGCAACCGTACTGATCAGTTCCAATAACTTCCGGTTCTGCTCTACCGCTTCCGGCGTAAACTGCGGCATCATACTTCGATAATCCGTACCCGCGTCAAACTTACTCTCTCTCCCATACTTAGCAGACAGAAATCCATTTGCCAAAGGGGAAAATGCCACATAACCGATATTTAATTCTTCCAGTACAGGAAACAGTGCCTCATGCCAGCGCGCCATCATGGAATATCGGTTCTGAATCGCCGTTACCGGGCAGACTGCGTGGGCACGGCGTATCGTTTCCTCGTCAGCCTCGGAAAGTCCCCAGTGAGTGATTTTTCCCTCCTGCATCAATTCCCGCATGACGCCCGCTACCTCCTCGATCGGCACAAAGGGATCAATCCGGTGCTGATAGTACAGGTCGATATGGTCTGTCCCGAGCCGTTTTAAAGAGTTTTCCGCCGAAGCACGGATGATTTCCGGTCTTGAATCCGGCAGCAGCGGCTTGTTTACCTGTTCGCTCTCCATATCAAAATAGATACCGAATTTAGTCGCAATGACCACTTTGTCCCGATACGGCCGCAGCGCCTCCCCTACCAGTTCTTCATTATGATGCGGATTTTCCGGCGTGCCGTAGACTTCCGCCGTATCAAAGAATGTGTAACCGATATCCACAGCCTCTGCGATCCGCTCTCTCATTTCCTTTTTATCTGCCGGCGCCCCATAAGCGTGGCTCATGCCCATACAGCCAAGCCCTACTGCGGATACCGTCAGATCTTTTCCTAGTGTCCTGTATTTCATTACCAACCTCCATGTTTTCCTACAGCCGAGTTTTCATCCGGATTCCTCTCTGCATTTTCTTTCTTATCAAATATTATAGCCACACCACTCTTTACCCGGAAGTCTCCATTGGTTTATCAGTTTATACTTCTGGCTTATAACACATTTCAAGTGAAAAAAGTACACCTCCTGATCTTTCTTCATTCTGCCTCTCCTCTCGCATCTTTTTCCGTCATATTACTAAATTGCTTTAATAGCATTCCTGAAAAATTTCATGGATTTCCTTATGTGTCATCTGTTTATAACTGCCCGCCGAGAGAGTGCAGGAATTCGCAATCTGCCTCAAATCCGTGCTATCGTCCGCCCCTATATCACGAAGTGAAACGGGAAGTCCGACCTCCTTAATAAAATCAGCCAACGCCTCCACGCCCTCATGCGCGATTTCTTCCTCGGTCTTTCCCGAATCCGAAATACCCCACACATTAACGGCAAATTTCTTGAACTTGCGACTGCCGTTTCTATATATGTGGCGATAATAAACAGGATGCAGGACTGCAAGTCCCTCTCCCTGATTACAGTTCGTATACGCGGCAAGCTGGTATTCCATCTGTTGACACTGGCAATCCGCCTGTTTCCCCAGTTTCAGAATACGGTTGTCCGCCATAGCCGCATCCCAGATCAGATTACTTCTTGCTGTATAATCTTCCGGATTTATAATAGCCGCCCTTAAGTTCTGGATGACGTTTTTCATCAGCGCCTCCGCCATATCATCAGAGACATTGTCCTCATCGGGTTTGCTGAAATAAATTTCCATGATATGGGACAGCGTGTCAAAGCCGTCCGATATCATCTGCCTTTGAGGAATACAATAGCTATATGCGGGGTCAATCAGCGCAAACCGTGGGTTACACTTGGGATAATCCCTCCCCGTCCGAATTTTCAACCTCTCATTTGTGATAACTGCCCTGCCGTTCATTTCGCTTCCCGTTTCCGTTTCCGTCACGACAGCGCCGATCGGAATCGGATCAAATTCCATATACCCATGTCTCGCGAAAAAATCACTCCACACATCCCCGTCATAAACCACTGCCATAGAAACCGCCTTACAACAGTCCATCACGCTTCCGCCTCCAACGGCAAGAATAAAATCTATCTTGTTTTCCCGTGCCAGCTTCGCTCCCTCCAGCACTTTTTCATAAGTTGGATTTTCGCAGATGCCGGAAAATTCGATTATATTCTTTTCCGCTTTTGCCAGACTCCCCATAATCTGTTCATAAATACCGTTTTCCCTGATGAAATTCCCGCCATAAGCAAACATGACATTGTTTCCATATTGCTTCATCAGACAAGTCAGATATTCTTTTACACATCCTTTCCCGAAATAGGTTTTCGTGGAATTTTCAAAAATAAAATTGTTCATCGCTGTACCTCTCCCCCTTGCCTTCTCAGTATAAAAAAATCGAGGCTACCTAAGAAGTCTCGATTTGTTCATCAGTTTATACCTTGAGGTTATGGTTTTTTACAACACTTTCTGAAATGTGGCTTAATTTGCCAAGATATTTTACCTATTTTATAAATCATTCTAAATATGATAAAATATATTTTGCTGTCTCCTCTGACACTTGATAATTCGTTATAAATTCTCCCCAATCACTATATTCACCCGGAATTATTTCCTCAATATAATAATTACCATCGCTTTTA
>CAMNXA010000089.1 GCA_946566685.1 uncultured Lachnospiraceae bacterium | reverse complement strand
ACGCTACTTTTTTAATTGCTGTTTTCAAAGTGGAAATAAACTTTTCACTTCAGCTCCCAAATCGTAATCTCAATCCAAGTGATAATAAGTCATAACTTCGTCAAAATATCCTGCACAATATCTCCTGCATGCTTTACTGACGCAATAATTCTCTTCCTTATCCTTCTGACAGTAATTAGTACAAAATCATTCATACTGTCGGAAGACCCCCTAAGATATTCCCATGGTTCAATTACCTCACCTTGATATTTACGATACAGCGCCTCTAACTGTTCTCTGCTTTTGGCAAGAATCATGGGAATATTTTCAGACAACATTGTATGCCCATGCCTGTCAGAATGAAAGGAAAAGGTTTTCACATTCTCCAAATTTTCTATTACTTTGTATTGCACTATATCATCCGCACTGCCTGCCGGTAAATAATAAAAGACTATAATATCTCTATCCGCAGCAAGCATTTCTCCCAAATTAATCTCTTCGATTCCTTCCTTTTGAAAGGCTTCCCATACCTGCCATTGATAATTTTTACGCAAAACAAATTGTCCGGAAAAATTATGTATTACCCCCCCCCCTCAATTTTATTCCAGCCAACGTTGCCATATATCCCCCCGCAGAGTTCCCTACCGTGATGACCCGATAACCATCTGTAAGTTCTTTTAGTGCATCAATCAACTTATAAACAGTATCCAACTTGCGGTTAATTCCTCGAACATACCAGCTTTTCCAGATATCCCTGACATAGATGATTCTCTGGGCAATCTTCCTGATTTTACGAGATTTACATATATTCTCCCACTCAAAATAATTCTTCTTTATAATATTTTCTTCAAAATCATCCCTGTAATTGGGATTATACAGTCCATTATCAGAGAAGAAAATATAGCATAGACCTGTTTCATTTTCCAAGTCTACTACCTTGATATTTTCCATCTCATATGCCCGCCAAAGTAACTCATCCTCATCTTCCAGCATTGGCCTCTCTGTTTCATCCCTTCCAGGATGCTTACTTATTTTCATGAATGTCTCCTTCCATCCTCAAACTTACAATTCGCGGCCTACACCACCTTCACATTCTCCTCCCCAAACAACTCACGAAGCCGTCCCACCAGGCCTTCCTCCGCGCGCACATTCCAATTCGGCGGCAGCGGATTCATCGCTTTCGGATTCTCCACGTAAATCACCACACTGTCATGCCCCTCAGAGTCCTTTAACACCTCAAACAGCCCATCCTTCCTGCCCTCGTAATCTTCTTTGGTGGGGAACTTGATCCACAGCTTTCTGGGAATCTGTTCAAAAGGCGTGATCCGCTCGCAGACCAGCTTGCCGTCTTTATCTTCTTCCACAGAAACCCGTCCCTTGACAAAGACCTTGCTGTCCTCTATGATGCTGCTGCCGAACTTCTCATAATCCCGTGGAAACACGATGACCTCCACCGTGCCCACCAGATCTTCCACCTGCAAAAAGGCCATTACCTTCTCGTTTTTCGTATATTTGATTTTTTTCTCTGCCACCATACCGCCGATCGTCACAGAAGCCCCATCCGCCACCGCAGTGCCGCCGATCTCCTCATTCCAGGCAAAGTCCGCCGTAGTGTTGGTGATGTGCTTACGCCACAGTTCCTGATATTCTTCCAGGGGATGCCCGCTGATGTAAATCCCCAGCACCTCTTTTTCAAAGGCCAGTTTCATCTCCTTGGAATACTCGCCCACATCCGGCAGGCTCACCTCGTAATCCACCTTATCGTTCTCGGAAGCAATGTCAAAGAGGGAAATCTGCCCTGCCAGATTGTTCCTACGGTTCTGCTGTACTCCCTCAATGACTTGCAGATAAACGCTTAAAAGCTGTTTACGCGTACCGCCCAGACTGTCCATGGCGCCCGCTTTGATAAAATGCTCCACAATACGCTTATTCATATCTCTGTCTGTTACACGGCTGGCAAAATCCGCCAGATTTTTATAAGGCCCCCTGGCCCTTCTCTCCGCCACCACAGCCGCAATCAATGGAGTGCCCACACTTTTGATGGCATTTAATGCATAACGGATCTGATTTCCAGACACCGAAAAACCTTTTTCCCCCAGATTGATATCCGGCGGCAAGATCTGGATTCCCATACTCCGGCAGGTCATGATATACTCAGACACCTTGCTGGGATTATCGATCACGGATGTCATCAGGGCCGCCATAAATTCCACCGGATGATAGTATTTTAAATATGCCGTCTGGTATGCCACCACCGCATAACAGGCCGCATGTGATTTGTTGAAAGCATACTTGGCGAAGTCCATCATCGTATCATAGATATGGTCCGCCACCTTCGCATCGATCCCGTTGGCCACGCATCCGGGTACGCCTTCCTCCGGATTTCCATAAGTAAAGTTCTTGCGCTCCTGCTCCATCACATACTGCTTTTTCTTACTCATGGCGCGGCGCACCAGGTCGCTCCTGCCCATGGTATAACCGCCCAGGTCCCGCACGATCTGCATGACCTGCTCCTGATACACGATACAGCCATAGGTGGGCGCCAGAATCGGTTCCAGCTGGGGACAATCATAAGTCACTGACTCCGGATTGTTCTTACCCTTGATATATTTGGGGATAAAATCCATGGGTCCCGGCCGGTACAGGGAAATCCCGGCGATCATATCCTCCAGGCTCTGGGGCTTTAACTCCTTCATGAAACTCTTCATGCCGCCGCTTTCTAACTGGAACACGCCGTCCGTCTTACCCGTACCCAGAGAAGCTAACACCGCCTGGTCATCGTAATCTATATTGTCAATATCGATGGAAATGCCCGTGCTCTTTTCTACCAGTTTCACCGCATTCTGAATCACGGTAAGCGTCCGCAGTCCCAGAAAATCCATTTTCAGAAGTCCCAGTTCCTCAATCGTAGTCATGGGAAACTGTGTCGTGATCGAACCATCCGAACCTCTGGAAAGCGGCACAAAATTATCCGCCTCCTCCGGACAGATGACCACACCCGCCGCATGCATGGACGTATGGCGCGGCAGGCCTTCCAGACGTTTACACATGTTGATCAGGCTGTGCACCTGCTCATCCTCCTGATAAAGCTTCTTAAATTCCGGGTTCATTTCCAGCGCCTTGTCAATCGAGACACCCTGATTCTGCTCATTGGGAATCATCTTGGCAAGGCGGTCCACATAGGCATAAGGCAGATCCATCACCCTGCCCACATCACGGATCACACCCTTGGCCGCCATCGTACCGAAGGTGACAATCTGTACCACTTTATCAGCGCCATATTTCTGACCGACATAGTCAATAACTTCCTGCCGTCTCTCATAACAAAAATCTACATCGATATCCGGCATGGACACACGCTCCGGATTTAAAAATCTTTCAAAGAGAAGACTGTATTTGATAGGATCGATGTTGGTTATTTTCAGGCAATAGGACACAATGCTGCCCGCCGCTGAGCCACGTCCCGGCCCCACAGCAATCCCATTTTCCCGACAGAAATTGATGTAATCCCATACGATCAGGAAATAGTCCACAAAGCCCATGCTCCGGATAATGCCCAGTTCATATTCCATCCGCTTAAACAGGCTGCCGTCATCCTGGGGATAACGCTCTTTCAGCCCATCCTGGCAAAGCTTGTTTAAATAGGACCAGGAATCATACCCTTCAGGAACCTCATAGCGCGGCACCTTATAATGGCCAAACTCAATCTCCACATGACAGCGGTCAGCAATCCGCTGGGTGTTCTCCACCGCCTCCCAGGCATAGGGAAACAGCCCCTTCATCTCCTCCTCACTCTTCACGTAATACTGCCCGCCCTCATAGCGCATACGATCCTCGTCCGCTACCTTCTTGCCCGTCTGCAAACACAACAGGATATCATGGGGCTGTGCATCCTCTGCATAGGTATAATGCACGTCATTGGTAGCCACCAGGGGAATATCCAGTTCTTTACTCATGCTAAGGAGCACCGAATTGACCGACTGCTGGGCCGGAATCCCGTGATCTTGTAATTCCAGAAAATAATTGTCCTTTCCAAAAAGGGCCTGATATTTCAGCGCCACTTTCCTGGCCTCATCCACCAGCCCTTTCTGGATATAACGGGGCACCTCTCCCGCCAGGCAGGCGGAAAGCGCAATGATACCCTCATGATACTGTTCCAGCACCTCAAAGTCCACACGGGGTCTGTAATAGTATCCTTCCGTAAACCCTTTGCTGACAATTTTCATCAGGTTGGCATACCCTGTATTATTCTCCGCCAAAAGCACCAGATGATAATACCGATCCTCCCCGCCTGTCAATTCCCTGTCAAACCGGGAATGGGGCGCCACATAGACCTCACAGCCGATGACCGGATTGATGCCCTCCTCTTTCGCCGCCTTATAGAAATCAATGACGCCATACATCACGCCATGATCCGTGATCGCCGCACTGTCCATGCCCAGTTCTTTTACCCGTCTTACATACTCTTTGATCTTATTGGAACCGTCCAGCAGACTGAACTCCGTATGGACATGCAGATGTGTAAATGCCATGGTGATATCCTTCCTAAAAAGCCGTATAAACGCTTTATATCCGTATTTTGCTGCTTTATTTATTATAGACGTTCCGATAGAATCAGTCAAACGCTGTCCGCGCTCATTTTAGCGGCAAAACACATCTCTCGCTGCTTTTCACACCATCTTTTTCACCATACGCCAGGCGCGTCATATCATAATACTAAAACCCAAAGGATTTTTCTTATGTCCAATCATGAAATAACCCCTGAAATGGCCTTCACAGGTCTCCTCTTACAAAATCACCCGGATGCCATCGCATGGATTGCCGGCGATGGACCCGATTCCACCTTAAACGGCTCCGTAAAATTTTATAACACCATCTATGGGGGCATTCTGGTGGAAGCGCAGATTTTCGGCCTTCCAGGCATTGACACCCCCGGCTCCAGCAATTTCTATGCCATGCACATCCACGAATCCGGAGATTGCAGTGATCACTTCAGCCACACGGGACTGCACTATAACCCGGAGGATACAATGCACCCCGACCACGCAGGAGATATGCCGCCCCTGCTTGGCAATCAGGGCTACGCTTTCAGCGTCTTTTATGATAAAAGATTCGCCCTGCAGGATGTCATTGGCAAATCTGTGATCATTCATGAAAAACCGGACGACTTCACCTCCCAGCCTGCCGGAAATGCAGGCAATAAGATAGGCTGCGGCAAGATTGAGCGGTTCGTCTGATACTCTGTGCACTTATTGCGTGAAAGATAGAAACTGCGCCCTTATTGCTTCCATTTCGCGTTCTCCCAGAAAAGCTTCCTGCGCGCATGTCTCCCATGAAAGCACAGCCTCTCCCACTTCCTCTATCGTCCGCTTTATTTTTGCTTTTGACAGGTTCATTGCCTTGCCGCACTCATAAAAATCTGCCGCCGCAAAATTCTCCGTCTTACCATTCACACTCATCTGATGCCGTGCAAGCCAATGGTTGGCTGCATCATTGGCATAAGTAATATCATAGGCCGGCGCCAGACTCCATTGCCCGGATCTGTCCATCAGGAAAGAAATATTTTTCACATGATCATCCTGATTCCGTGCCATCATATTGAATATCATTCTTCTAAAGAACTGCTCAATCTCCTTCTGCCCCGTTCCCAGACGCCTCATGATGTATGCCGCCTGCTCATAGCTATATGCGCCAGGCATATTATAATCATAATGTGCCAGTGCCCCCAATGTCTGCATATGAATTTTTCTCCCACTGTCATCCCTGTCAAAACGTTTGGTTATAAAATGATACCGGCCGTTTTCCTGATAAAGCCTGCACTCACTCATAACAATTCCTGCTCTTTTTGCCATCAGATAATAGGCATACTCAATCCTCGTATATGCCTGGCCGTCTTCTTTATCGCCCTTATCTTTATTGTTTTTTACACCGTCAAATTTAATCAGCCAATATTCATACCCTTCCCCGGCCTCAACCTGCCCGGAACGTATATCACCTGTCTTCTGATTCCATGCAATCACAGCCTTCGCCCTGGCACCTCCGGCTGAAGTCCCCACATTAATAATCTGTTCCATTGTGTTTTCGCTGGCCATAATATGAATGTTTTCTCTATCTGTCAGAATCATTGATGCAAGTTCAACTAACGCACCGATATCAACAGAAGTATCTTCCGCTGTACCATAATTTTTCTGTGGAGCAAATTCAAGAGCGCCCATACCTCGCTTGCCCGTATATAGTAATCGTTCAACTGCTGTAAGAGAATGAATATCCCTGCCTCGTTCTGCCAGATAACGCTCTATCAGTTTGGTGCCGAATTTATCAGGCAGGGAATCCGCAAGAAGGCCAGGCAGACCATGAAATGTCTGTCTGGATAACGCCGGGAAGGAATAAATCCTTTCTGATACAGGCATTACTATCGGCGATACTTCAATTCCACTTTGTATAAAATTTCTGTCATAATTAAATTTGGGTATATCATCAATCCCATTCTGTGCAACCGCACCAATACGTGTTCCCCACAAAAATACCTCAGCAACATCCATCTGTTTTTACACTCCTCCTACTTCTCATCTCCCCACACCCAGGCCTTTTTCTCCTCTTTCCTCTGCTTCCCCGAAACCCGCCTTCTTTTCTTTCCCACATCTATCATTTCTGTCGGCGCAAGCACCTGTTCCTGTACCAGCTGATTCAAATTACCTAATACTCCCAGTACACGTAATATATTGAGCACATTTTCAAAATTCACGCTTTCCCCTTTTTCTATTCTGGCCACAGTTCTGAGTGCCACTCCCGATTGCTCCGCCATCTGTGCCTGCGTCAGATGCATCGCTATCCTGGTTTCCTGTATTCTCTGCCCCAGTTCCTTCATGATCATCTGGTTACTTTCATCTCCATAAAGTATCATAGTGCTCTCCCAATATATTCTTCATTTAAAATACGCAAAATAAAATGCCAAATCTGACTTATATTATATATTTTTATATATAATATGTCAATCTTGGCATTTTATTTAAATAATAAGCCAAAGGTCCTCGCGGCAGTCACCAATATGCCAAGCAACCCTTGGTTGGCTTCAAACAAGTCACTTGTTCACATCAGATCCCTGGTCTCCACCCTACAGACAGACAAGAACGCAAAGGCCACGGAAAGAATCGTCAACACAGTCATAAGGGGGACACTGGACCTAAGCGTAAGGTTACTGATGTTTCCCTGGGTCAGGAAAACCAGCACAAAAGATGTCACAATGGCCGCCTTGGAAGATCTCGCCGCAAGACCGATATACAAAGCAATAAAAGCCTCCGAGACCGTAACCGCTGATCTGATAAGAAGCACTATATAAAAGCCGGGATCTGCCATGTCAAAGTTTATCGGAAACGCCGCTGTCATGAAGTAAGAGCCTGCCAGGACACATCCGTATACAAACAACTTCGTGAGCACCAGTGCCGCAAAATCAAAGATCCATACCGCCAGCATCTGTGAGACCAATATTTTCTGCCGTTTGATCGGATAGGAAAACATCACGCTCATCGTTCCATTCCTGTATGCACTGATAATAAAAGAGGACAGCATCACCCCTCCCAATATCAGGAACGCCATATTGGTAAACAGTTCAACGGAAGCTGAAATCATTTCATGCCCGGGTGCCGCATCCGGCACTCCTGTATCCGGGTCATTGGCAATCCCCAGATAAGCCAGTGAATAGATGAATAAAGTAATAAGTGCCGCCAGAACAATGACCTTTATGATATATTTGCCAATATGATTCTTTTTCCATTCCAGTTTAATCAGTTTTAACATATCTCTACACCTCCGCAGTCAGTTTCAGGAAATAGTCTTCCAGGGTTTCTGCCTTTTGACCGATAGCCAATACCTGCACATCGGCAAGGGTCAGGGCCTTCGTGATCTCCTGTGTGGAGACAGCAGTGTCATAAATGCGGATCTGTCCGTCACCCATCACTTTAAAATTCGTAAGCCCAAGTTTTTCAGTAAGAACATAAGCCGCCTTTTCCTGCTGCCGCACAGAAAGCTCAATATAGGAAAGACTCATCTGTGCAATCTCCTTCATGCTGATTTCTTTCCGCATCCTGCCTCTATGAATCACGCCCACGGTATCCGCTATACTCTCTATTTCCGAAAGAATATGGGAGGATACCATGATGGTTGTGCCATATTCCGTGCACAAAGTTCTTAGCAGGCTGCGAATCTGTTTCATACCTGCCGGATCCAGTCCGTTGGTAGGTTCGTCCAGAATCAGAAGTTCCGGCTTACACAGAATGGCCCTGGCAATCCCCAGACGCTCCTTCATGCCCAGTGAATAATTCTTTACCGGCTGTCCTGCCGCATCCGTCAAATCCAGCATATCAAGGGCATTTTCAATACTTCCATGCTGATAGTATCCCATGTACTCCCTATGGAGCTTTAAGTTATCATACCCGGACATATGTTCATAAAACACCGGAAATTCAATGATACTCCCCATGCGTCTCAACACTTCATAAGACTGCGGTGTAAGTTTCTTTCCAAAAATCTCAATCTCCCCCTCCGTAGGTTTCCAGAGGTTTGTGATCATTTTCATGACCGTTGTCTTACCGGCCCCATTCGGCGCAAGTATTTATAGACAACACCCGCAACACCGCATAAATCAAGGCTTTTTGAAACACGAAAACTAAACACAAAGCCCTATAATCACATGGTAAACGTCCATTCCACACAGGAACGGGCGTTTTTCATTTGCCGGGCTGCAAGAAAGGGGCTGATAACGTGGCAGTATTCCGGGTAGAGAAAAACCAGAATTACACGGTTATGTCAAACCACCACTTACGCAATACTGACTTATCCCTAAAATCAAAGGGGCTTCTTTCACAAATGCTATCCCTGCCCGAAGAATGGGACTACACCCTAAAGGGGCTTTCACAAATCAACCGGGAGGGCATAGACGCTATCCGGGAAGCCGTGCGGGAACTGGAACGGGCAGGATATGTGACCCGTACCAGAGTGCGGAACGACAAAGGGCAGCTAGGGGCGGCAGATTATGTGATACATGAATTTCCAGTGCCGCCTAACCCTATATTGGAAAATCCAACACTGGATAAACCTATATCGGAAAATCCAACATTGGAGAACCCTGCACAGGAAAATCCAACGCAATTAAATAAAGAATTATCAAGTAAAGAATTATCAAATACGGATTTATTAAATACCCATTCCATTCCTAT
>CAMNXA010000088.1 GCA_946566685.1 uncultured Lachnospiraceae bacterium | reverse complement strand
GAAAGGAGCTTTTACTATGGGAAAGGACATAAAAGGAAAGGAGCTTGGCGTTGGAATAAGCCAAAGGTCGGATGGCTTCTATGTTGGAAGATTTACTACGAAATACGGACAACGGAAGCAGAAATTATTCCGCAAACTGCAAGAGTGCAGACAATGGCTGGCAGACTCACAATATCAGGACGAGCATAGCAATCTGAATTTTCCGGAAGAAATGACGGTAAAGTCATGGTTTGACTATTGGATCAGCATGAAAAAACGGACTGTACGTCCGAATACGGTAAGAAATTATACAGAGCGTTATGAACGTAACATTGATCCAGTGATCGGAAAACTGATTTTGTCAGAAGTAAAACCGATTCAGTGCCAAATGATTATGAACCGCATGGCTGACGAAGGGTATCGGACGTCTACTATTTATCAGACAAGGATAGCATTGTTTAATATGCTCGATTACGCATATCAGAATGATGTGATTATGAAAAATCCCTGTAATGGCATGGTAAAATCTGATATCGGAAAGCCCGCGCAGAAGAAGGAAGCACTGACATTAGAGCAGCAGAAAAGGTTTGTAAGGGGAATCGTAGGAAATACATACGAGTACCAATACAAATTTTTACTGCAGACGGGGCTTAGGACAGGAGAACTTGTAGGATTAAAATGGTCGGATATTGATTTTGATAACCGTACCGTGACAATCAGCCGTTCTATGGAATACCGTCATTCAACAGGAGAATGGAGAGTGGGAGAACCTAAGAGTAAATCGGGGTATCGTTCCATTCCCTTGACGGAGGAAGCGCTGGATATGCTTCGCAGGCAAAGACAGAAGAATCTTGAGGCCAAAGTAATCCCGATGGAATGGTCAGAATATGTTTTCCTGTGCCGTAAGGGAACGCCGGTTAAGAACAGCACATATGACACTATGTTATTCAAACAGTGTGACAAGATAGGGATTCCGAGGTTTTCCATGCATGTATTGCGTCATACATTTGCAACCAGATGTATCGAGGGCGGTATGAAGCCAAAGACATTGCAGACGATACTTGGACATTCTAACATTGGCATCACAATGAATCTGTATGTTCACACGACAGAAGATGAAAAGCATAAGGAAATCGAAAAAATTGCGGCGTCTCTCAAGGTGGTTTAGAAAAATTGGTACGTAAATTGGTACATAACCAAAACCTTGAAAGGCGAGAACCCTATAAAATATAAGAAAAGCCAAAGGAGATTAAGATAATATGAAACTAGGAATCGTAGGACTTCCCAACGTGGGGAAGAGCACCCTTTTTAATTCACTGACAAAGGCAGGCGCGGAATCAGCCAACTATCCATTCTGCACCATCGATCCCAACATTGGTATTGTTCCCGTGCCAGATGAGAGACTAAAACTCCTAGGGGATATGTATCACTCCAAGAAGGTAACCCCCGCAACCATTGAATTTGTAGATATTGCAGGACTTGTCAAAGGCGCCTCCAAAGGAGAGGGGCTTGGCAACCAGTTCTTGAGTAACATCCGTGAGGTGGATGCCATCGTGCATGTGGTGCGCTGCTTTGAGGATTCCAATATTGTGCATGTGGATGGCACCATCGACCCTATGCGGGATATTGAGACCATCAATCTGGAACTGATCTTTTCCGATATCGAGATACTGGAAAGAAGGATAGCCAAGACGTCCAGAACTGCTAAGATGGATAAGACAGCGGCCAAGGAACTGGCGCTCTTAGAGCGGCTAAAGGCTCATCTGGAAGAGGGCAGACTGGCAAAAGTGTTTGAGACAGAGGATGAGGATGAGCAGGCTTTCCTGGCATCTTATAATCTGCTGACAGATAAACCGGTGATTTTTGCCGCCAATGTGGCGGAGAAAGATCTGGCCGATGACGGCGCAGGCAATGCAGGCGTCATGAAGGTCAAAGAATTTGCCCAGGAAAGCGGCAGTGAGGTGTTTGTGATCTGTGCCCAGATCGAGCAGGAGATTGCGGAACTGGACGAGGAAGAGACGGCAATGTTTCTGGAGGATCTGGGGTTATCTGAATCCGGCCTGCAAAAATTGATTCGGGCAAGCTACAGACTGCTGGGACTTATGAGTTTCCTCACGGCGGGAGAGGATGAGACCAGGGCCTGGACAATTAAAATAGGCACAAAAGCACCCCAGGCGGCAGGTAAGATACATACCGATTTCGAGCGGGGCTTTATCAAGGCCGAGGTGGTCAACTACAAGGATCTCCTGGAACAGGGCTCCCTCGCCGCAGCCCGGGAAAAAGGCCTGGTCGGTATGGAAGGCAAAGAATACGTGGTACAGGACGGCGATGTGATCCTATTTCGGTTTAACGTGTGATAGCTGACTGTCTGGTTATTATTATAGAAATTATTTCATCCAAACAAGGAGATAAGTATGCAGGACATCATGGACAGGATGGATATAGCGTTCCCCCACTTGGGGATATATCTTAAGAATGTGCCAAAGAGTTTCAGCGTTTTTGGGTTTGAGATTGCCTTTTATGGTGTGATCATAGGAATCGGGGTAATGTGCGGCGTACTGCTGGCGGCACATATGGCCAAAAAGGAAAAATTTGATGCGGATGTAATCTGGGATTTTGCCATTTATGCGGTGATCTTTTCCATCCTGGGAGCCAGAATCTATTATGTAGTCTTTGCCTGGGACAGATATAAGAATGACCTGCTGGGAATTTTTAATCTGCGGAATGGCGGCCTGGCTATATATGGCGCAGTGATTGCAGCATTTACCACGCTGGGGGTATACTGCAAGATAAAGAAGCAGAGTTTTTTACAGATTGCAGATATCTGTGTGCCCGGTCTGGTGCTGGGACAGGTGATCGGACGCTGGGGCAATTTTATGAACCGGGAAGTGTTCGGGGAATATACGGATTCCTTGCTGGCTATGCGGCTGCCGGTGGAGATGGTCCGGGCCAGTGATATTTCGGAGAAGATAGCGGCACACATGGTGGAGGGCACCAATTATATTCAGGTGCATCCCACATTCCTTTATGAGAGTCTTTGGAACCTGATTCTGCTGCTTATCATGCTCTGGTATCGGCAGTACAAGAAATTCGAGGGAGAACAGTCCCTTCTATATCTTGGCGGGTATGGACTGGGCCGGGCCTGGATTGAAGGCATCCGCACGGACACTCTTTTTATTCCGCACACAACGATAGCGGTGTCCCAGGTGTTGGCTATCGTATTATTTGTGGGATCCCTTGCAACGGATATTCTGATCCGCCGCCGGATGAAGGGGAAGGCAGTGGCGGCCGTGACGATACAGGGCGGCGCCGACCAGAAATAATAGGGCAACAAAGAGTATGACAAATAAGGGATAAATTTAAAAATTCAAAAGTTGCAAAGCGGATGAGGAGATAACCCTCTGTACATTATGTATAGTGTACAGGGGGTATTTTTGTGAGAGTTTTTCTTTTTTTCCCTTGCAATATGCCCTGCAATAGTATAAAATTAGATTAAAAGTGGTGGAAAGTGGAAGAAAGTGGAACAAAGTGGTTCATATACTCCGAAACAGACCTCCGTCTTTCCGTGGCAGACCACTTTATTTTTTAGGGAAAATGTACACAGAAACGGCCAAACGGCCGATGAACCGGGCAGGGTGATTGCATATGTTTATGGGAGAATACAATCACACAATCGATACCAAAGGCAGGCTGATCGTTCCTTCAAAATTCAGGGAGACTCTGGGAGAGGCTTTCGTGGTGACAAAAGGACTGGACGGATGCCTGTTTGTGTATGATAATGTAGAATGGAGTATTTTTGAGGAAAAGCTAAGAGCTCTGCCCATTACCAATAAGGAAGCCAGGCAGTTTGTAAGATTTTTTCTGGCAGGAGCGACAGAAGCGGAAGTCGACAAGCAGGGGCGTATCCTGGTGCCCAATGTGCTGCGGGAATTTGCGGGACTTAACAAGGATGTGGTTCTCATCGGTGTGGGAAGCAGGATAGAAATCTGGAGCAGGGAGCGCTTTGACGGCGTGGCGGCCTGCGAAGATATGGACGAGATTGCGGAACACATGGCAGAACTCGGCCTTGGAATCTAGGAGAAGACAGCAGATGGAATTTAAACATACTTCAGTGCTTCTGCAAGAAACGATAGAGAATCTGGATATCAAACCGGAAGGAATCTATGTAGACGGTACGCTGGGCGGCGGCGGACATGCCAGTCAGATAGCGGCAAGGCTGTCAGGAACTGGCAGGCTGATCGGCATCGATCAGGACGCGGATGCCATTGCGGCGGCCAGGAAGCGTCTGGAACCTTACGGGGAGCGCGTCACATTGATTCGGGATAATTATTGCAATATGAGGGAAGCCCTGCAGCAGATTGGTATTGACAAAGTGAACGGCATTGTCCTGGATCTGGGGGTATCGTCTTTTCAGCTGGATAATGTGGAGAGAGGGTTTTCCTATAAATACGATACGATGCTGGATATGCGGATGGATACAAGGCAGTCCCTGAGTGCAAGAGAGATTGTCAATGGTTACTCGGAAGCGGAGTTGTACCGGATCATCAGGGATTATGGCGAGGAGCAGTTTGCCAAGAATATAGCCAAACACATCGCAGCAGCCAGGAAGGACAAGCCTGTGGAGACTACCGGACAGCTGTGTGATATCATCAAGGCGGCGATACCGGCCAAAATGCGGGCCGTGGGAGGACATCCTGCGAAGCGTACTTTTCAGGCGATCAGGATAGAGTGCAACAGGGAACTGGAAGTTTTAAAAGATTCCCTGGATCAACTGATAGATATGCTGTATCCGGGCGGAAGGATTTGCATCATCACCTTTCATTCCCTGGAAGACAGAATTGTAAAATCGGCTTTTCGGAAGAATGAGAATCCCTGTACCTGCCCGCCGGATTTTCCGGTGTGCGTGTGTGGACAGGTTCCGAAGGGCAAAGTGGTAACCAGAAAGCCCATTCTGCCGTCAGAGGAAGAAATGGCGGTCAATAAGAGGGCGAAGAGCGCAAAATTGCGTGTGTTTTGTAAGACAGAGGGGAACAGGTAAGGAATGGCGGCAACACAGAGAAACGTGAACGTAAGAGCAGACCGGAACCGTACAGCCAACAGGCGCAGCCAGTATTATGTGCAGGGCAACACGGTCAGACGGGCAGATGTGACTGAGGAGATCAGGAAGCGTCCGCAGCGCAAGGTCAATAACAATACCATCAAGAAGAACAGAGAACGGGCAAAGCACATGAGCATTGGTTATGTAATGTTTTTGTGTGCAGCGTTGGTGGCAACAGGCATGATCCTGATTTATTATGTAGGCTTGCAGTCGGATATTACCAACAGCGTGAAGAATATTTCCAAACTGGAGAGAGAGTTAAATGATTTAAAGGTGGCAAATGATGAGGAATACAGCAGGATAACGAGCAGTATTGATCTGGAGGAGATCAGGCGGGTGGCGATTCAGGAACTGGGAATGCAGTATGCGACTCAGGGACAGATCATATCTTTTGCCAGCGAGAATAACGATTATGTCAAGCAGATGGCGGAGATTCCACATTAACTGCCGTATGAGGACGAAGTAGGTGATTGATTGAGCAACCAGAAAAATACCATCAACAGATTTACCATCAAAATGCAAAAGAAGCTGCTGATATTATTTATGTTCATATTAGTGGCTTTCGCTGGCCTCAGTGCACGGCTGTTCCTGATCAACAGGGATAACGGTGAGGACTACAAAAAGCAGGTATTGTCGCAGCAGGAGTATGACTCTACGACAATACCTTTTAAGCGTGGTGAGATTGTGGATTCCAATGGCACAGTCCTGGCCGTCAGCAATAAGGTATACAATGTAATACTGGATGCCAATCTGCTGATGCAGGATGAGAATAATCTGGAACCCACTTTAAGTGCTTTGAAACAGATTTTTAACATCGACACGAATACGGTCAGAACTTATATTGCAGAGCATCCCAATTCTGCCTATTATGTGATGGCCAAGAGAGTGGAGTATGAGAAAAAAGTGGCCTTTGAGGATCTGCAAAAAGATCCTGAACAGGGTAAAAACATTAAAGGCGTCTGGTTTGAGGATGAGTATCGGAGAGAGTATCCCAATGGTTCCCTGGCCTGTGATGTGATTGGGTTTACCACCAGTGATAATGTAGGGACATATGGGCTTGAGGAATATTATAATGATATCCTGTGTGGTACGAACGGACGTGAATATGGTTATCTGAACGATGATTCCACCCTGGAGCGGACCACGATCCCGGCTAAGGACGGCTATAATATCCAGACTACCATTGATGCCAATATCCAGGCAATCGTGGAGAAATACCTGAAAGAATTTAATGAAGACTATAGAGATAATGTCAGGACTGGTAATGGGGCTGAAGGTCTTGGCTGCATCATTATGGAAGTGAATACAGGCAATATCCTGGCCATGGCGGATTACCCCAATTATGACCTGAATGATACCAGAAATAAGCAGAACCTGATCGGGATGCCGCTTTTGGATGAGAAGGGTGTGAAAGTAAGGCCCACCGAGTATGTGACGCAGGAAGCCCTGGATGCTATGGATGACCAGATGATGTACCTGCATCTGGATGCCCTCTGGAAGAACCATTGTATCGTGGACTCTTACGAGCCGGGATCGGTATCCAAGCCTTTTACGGTGGCGGCGGCCATCGAGAGCGGGGCGATTACAGGGAATGAAACCTATCTTTGTGAGGGAATGCTTCATGTGGGTGATCATGATATTAAGTGCCATCAGATTTATGGGGATGGCCGGCTCTCAGTGCAGGAGGGAATTGAACGCTCTTGTAATGTGGTGTTGATGAACGTGGCTTTTGCCCTGGGTAAGAATCAGTTTGTGGATTATCAGCATCTGTTTGGTTTCGGCCTTAAGACGAATATCGATCTTGCAGGAGAACCTCGTACAGATACGGTAATTTATAATAAAGATACGATAGGGCCAACAGAACTTGCAACCAATTCCTTTGGGCAGGGCTTTAATGCAACGATGATCCAGATGGCGGCAGGATTTTGCTCCCTGATCAATGGCGGCTACTATTATGAACCTCATGTGGTGAGCAGGATAACCACGGCAGATGGGGCAACCATAGAAAATGTGGAGCCGAGAATCCTGAAACAGACGATCTCCAACACCACCAGCGATACCATCAGAGAGTACTGTAATACGGTGGTGACAGGGGAACATGGAACCGGACATACGGCCAGACCGGCCGGTTATATGATCGGCGGCAAAACCGGTACGGCGGAGACGCTGCCTCGAGGAAATAAGGAGTATGTGGTATCTTTCATGGGGTATGCACCGGCAGATGATCCCCAGATAATCATCTATGTGGTGGTGGACAGGCCGAATGCGTATCCGCAGGATGATGCAAAGTATGCCACTAAGATTGTGCGTCAGATTTTGACGGAAGTGCTGCCTTATCGGAATATCTTTATGACGGAAGAGTTGACGGACAAAGAGCGGGAGGAACTGGAACAGCTGCAAATTCAGATCCGGACGCCGGAAGGCAGTCAGGAAGAAGAGCTGGACGAAGAGGGCAATCCGATCGATCCGGAAGCGGCAGGAGAAGGTGAGGGAGAAGATACCCAGGAGTCAGAGGAAGGCGGAACAGAAGGAGAACCGGAAGATACGGTCGATCGGGAAGTCTGGAGAAGCTTTCCGAAGGATCCGGCCACTGGCTATCTGGTGGATCCCAATACCGGCAATTTCCTGGATCCCGAACTGGGCACAGTGATGGGCGGCGGCAGTATGATGGGTGAATCCCCGGAAGGTGCGGATGGCACTGGTACAGGAGCTGGCACGGAATCAGAGGGTGGCAATACACCGGAAGGGAACGCGCCGGAAACAACAGAATAAGAGGGAATAAGAATAACCTCATAAAAACGGTAATAAATTATATTAATACCTTTTTGTGAGGTTTTCTATATGGCTAAGGAGATACCTTACTTACATAAAACCTATCACCGGAGTAAGACTGTGGCTGTCTTTTTTCTGTGTTTTATAGCGTTTATAGGACTGTCGGGCAGGCTTGCCTATCTGATGATTTTTCAGTCCGAATATTATACCCAGAAGGCGAAGGAACTGCATGAGAGGGAGAGAAGTATCAAGGCAGCCAGAGGACGGATCATAGATGCCAATGGAAAAATCCTGGCGGATAATAAGACAGTCTGTACCATCTCTGTGATCCACAGTCAGATTACTGACCCGGAGGAAGTGATAGAGGTACTGTGCAGGGAACTGGAACTGAGCGAGGAGTATGTCAGGAAACGGGTGGAGAAACGTTCTTCCATAGAAAAGATTCGCAGCAATGTGGATAAAAGCACCGGGGACGTGATCAGATCCTATGAGATGGATGGCGTGAAAGTGGATGAGGATTATAAAAGATATTATCCTTATGACACCCTGGCATCCAAAGTGCTTGGCTTTACCGGAGGTGACAATCAGGGGATTATTGGTCTGGAAGTGATCTACGAGGAATATTTGCAGGGCCAGGCGGGAACTATCTTAACGGTGACGGATGCCAAAGGCGTGGAACTGGCAGAAGAAGGCGAGGAGCGGGTGGAGCCTGTGAGCGGGCAGGATCTCTATATCAGCCTGGATATGAATATTCAAAGTTATGCCACCCAGCTGGCGTTGCAGACCATGGAGACCAAGGAGGCTGACAGCGTATCCATATTGGTCATGAATCCGCAGAACGGGGAAGTCCTGGCCATGGTAAATGTACCGGAATTTAACTTAAATGATCCCTACACATTGCCAAACGGTATGGATTCGGCAGCCTTTTCTGAAGAAAAGAAGCAGGAACTTTTAAATGCCATGTGGAGAAACGGCTGTATCAATGATACTTATGAGCCGGGATCGACTTTTAAGATTGTGACGGCGGCGGCAGGCCTGGAGTCCGGTATGGTAAAGACCACGGATACCTTCAACTGTCCGGGGTTTATTATGGTGGAGGATCGTAGGATACGCTGCCATAAAGTGGGCGGTCATGGGGCGGAAGATTTTGTGCAGGGGACAATGAACTCCTGCAATCCTGTCTTTATCACGGTGGGACTGCGCATCGGCGTTGAGCGGTATTATTCCTATTTCAGGCAGTTCGGCCTTCTGGAAAAGACGGGTATCGACCTGCCGGGCGAAGCGGGAACCATCATGCATAAGATGGAAAATATCGGCCCGGTGGAACTGGCGACCATCTCTTTCGGGCAGTCGTTTCAGATCACACCGATTCAGTTGGCGACCACGGCTTCTTCCATCATTAACGGCGGCAGGAGGATTACGCCGCACTTTGCGGTAAAGACAGCGGCAGCCGATGGCAGTCATACGGAACTTTTTACTTATCCGGTACGGGAAAATGTGGTTTCAGCGGAGACTTCCGAGACCATGCGCTATATCCTGGAACAGGTGGTGGCGGACGGAAGCGGAAGAAACGGCGCTGTGGAAGGTTACCGGATTGGCGGCAAGACAGCCACCAGCCAGACACTGCCCCGCGGCAGCGGCAAGTATATTGCGTCTTTCCTTGGATTCGCGCCGGCCGATAATCCGCAGGTGCTGGCAGTGGCGATCATCAACAATCCCAAGGGCACATATTACGGGGGACAGATTGCCGCACCGGTGATTCGACAGCTCTTTGAGAATATTCTTCCATATTTGGAAAAGATAGATTATAATGTAACAGGAAGTACAGACGGAAGTCTCGGAAAGGATTAATGGATCAATATGAATGGTACGATTTTGTTGTCGGTAATGTTATCTTTTGCAATCAGTGTGGTGCTGGGGCCTTTGG
>CAMNXA010000087.1 GCA_946566685.1 uncultured Lachnospiraceae bacterium | reverse complement strand
CTTTTTTAATTGCTGTTTTCAAAGTGGAAATAAACTTTTCACTTCAGCAATTTTTTTCATACCGCATTTAACCCCCTGTATTCTCAATAAGAAATCTCCAGATTACAGAACTCTTCCGCATCTCCACTCATTCTTGCCCTAATTGTACATACGCCATGTTCATCCGCTGGCAGAGTGAATTCTTTGTTCTCACTAAAATCCTGTATCCAGTTTACCTCTCCCGCTTCTGATACAAGTGCAATACTATATTCCATGCCTTCCTCTCTATTGGATGCTATCCAATAGGTTTTCATCTGTTCAAACGGTTCTTCTTCCGCTGTGTACTCCCTGACATATACTCCATATACGCGAGGCTCCTCTGCACGCAGTCTTTCCGCAAAAGAAGAATGGAAATATTTTTGGTTCTCAGACTCTTTCCCCGACATTACCTGATTTAGGAAACTTGTAAAGAAATCTGCCCCGGTTCCGTTTAAATGATCTGTATCCATGAAGAATTCATTTTTCTGGATGGGCAGGTACTCTTCCTTCACAAGGTTAAAATCATAGTATGACACCCCATATTCTGCCGCTATTTCCCTGATCTCATCCACATAGTAATCATAATGCCCGGCACTGACAGGAGTCAGTTCATACATGGGCACAACAAACAATGTGATCGGTATTTCCCTGTCTTTGCAATAACAAATAATCTTGCGCAGATACTGTTCACTTACTTCTCCCATGGGATTTTCATCCAGACTGCTATAAACATTCAACAGCTTTTCATGCTCCTGTAATACCCTGGATGAATATATGTAACCCTGTTCCACGCTCTGTTCATATCCGTTTCCATCCTCAAAAGCATGATAATAAGTATTAGCCCTCTTACCCTCTATTGTCTGTGTAATGTAATCCCAGTCTCCCAAAAAGCTGCGGTATCGGTAATAAGGAAAACATATCTCTGTCAAGTGCCGCGGGTCTTTGGATGCAATTGAAGCAAAATATTCACACTTGTTCCAGGACAATTCCATATGATCAATATTTAACCAATTTTCTGCCCCTGTCTCTATATAAAGGCTGACCGGATAGTACATTTCCAGGTATACATGGGAAAGGGAATTCTTGCGGTCAGCTTCTTTTAACAGATAATAGGAGGCGTTTAACGTCTGATAGGCAGAAGATAAATCAAAATTGTACTGTCCGTTCAGATCATCCAGCAAAACGGAATTTACCCCGCAGAACACATGGGAAGACCCCAGAAAGAGATTGTCTATTTCCCCTTCGTGCTCATAGAACTCCCGCCAGAGATATTGATTCCGTACACCCTCCGAAACATACATGACATTCAATAATTCCCCTATGGCCCAGAACACAAAGATCATGCCCAGAATCCCCACAGTCCTTTTACCATATATTTTCCAATCATCCACCTTTATCCTGCGCATTACAACCCCCGTCTCTCAAACTGTCAAAACTGAAAGTATATGAATTGCTGTGTATCAAACATCTCTCCATAACAACCGTATAGTAAGATTACATAGACAAAGAACATAATCACTGAAACACGGAAAAACCATCCCTGTCTTAAAAAAATCTCTACTACATCCTTTCCCTGATATTTTTGATAATCGATCAGGAACAGAAGCAGAATGGAAACGAGCAGTATCTTCATATGGCTTTCAGGTACGCCCAGATGATATAAAGAACCGTTCATCAAAATCATCCAGTTATTTGTACTGAACATATTTGACAGGATTTCGCCGGCATTTGCAAATGTTCCGGCCCGGAAAAACAACCAGGACAATGTCACCAGGGAAAATGTCAGCAGTCTGTGAAACAGGCGCCTGCTGAAACAATCCTCGGCCGGCTTCCTGACCTTGCATATCATATTCTCTGCCGTCTGATAGATTCCATTGAGAAGTCCCCAGAATATGTAAGACATAGAGGCGCCATGCCATAATCCACTGATCGCAAATACAAGCAGATGATTCCATTCCCTGCGCACTTCTCCCTTTCTGTTCCCGCCAAGCGGAATATACAGATAGTCCCGAAACCATGATGATAAGGAAATATGCCACCTGCGCCAGAATTCTTTTACACTTTTTGAAAAATAAGGGGCATTGAAATTGTCCATCAGATGGATACCCATAAGAAGTGCAGATCCCCTCGCTATTGTTGAGTACCCATAGAAATCACAGTATATTTGGACAGCGAAAAAAACAGTCGCCGCAACAACATAAAATCCCGGATATGTAGCGCTGTCTCCATACACCGTATCTACCATAATGGCCAGACGGTCAGAAACAACCATTTTCAGAAATAATCCATACAGAATGAATAGCATTCCTCTTCTGAAATTTTCATAGGAAAAAGACTGCCGACTTGATAACTGCGTCAAGAGATTACGGGAACGTTCAATCGGCCCCGCCACAAGCTGTGGAAAGAAAGATACAAACAGCGCATACCGGACGAAATTTTTCTCAGCACGAATCTCCCCGCGGTACACATCGATCAAATAACCTAAAGCCTGCAATGTATAAAAGGAAATGCCAACTGGCAACAGAATATCATGATTCCAGCTGATTCCACGCATATGAAAACAACTGAACAGATGATTCAGACAGTCAACTGCAAATGAAAAATATTTAAAGAACCCCAGAATACATAAATTGAGAATAATACATGCCGCAAAAATCAGCTTCCGATTACCCTTATAGCCGGATGTCCCCTGCTGATTACCCCCCCCCCACGGAGGAATTAAGCCGCTGTCCGTCAATAAGCCTTCCGGCCGTATACGTCAACAATGTGGTGGAAAGCAGAAGGGTAACGTAGACAGGATTCCATTGCATATAGAAATAATAGCTTACTATAAGAAGCCAAATACCAGTACATTTTTTAGGCAGGACATAATATCCCAAGACAGCAATCGGTAAAAAAATGAAATATTGCAGTGAATTAAACAGCATTGTTTCTCCTTTGTATCCTCAAACTGCGGACAGAAAAAAAGCCAGACTCTCCGTCTGGCTTCATCGTTACATAATAAACGGAGAAAGAGGGATTTGAACCCTCGCGCCGCGCAAGCGACCTACACCCTTAGCAGGGGCGCCTCTTCAACCTCTTGAGTATTTCTCCACAGCCTGAACTATCCTCTACCAATATATAGTTCTACGTCTTTCACAACGCAAAGTAAATTATACATAAGGTACTTTTGTTTGTCAATGCCTTTTCATGATATCCTGTAAAAATCCCCTGTTATAAAATTTCACAGTTCTTCCGTCCGGTATTTCTCAATCGCCGTCTCATACAGGTCATGCCCCGCAGAATCAATCACCACGATTACAGGAAAATCCTCTACTTCAAGCTTCCTTATCGCTTCTGTACCCAGATCGTCATAGGCGATCACTTCCGATGCCTTAATCGACCGGGACAGAAGCGCTCCCGCACCCCCTACTGCCGCAAAGTATACCGCTCCATTCCTGATGATGGCTTCCTTTACCGCAGCAGACCGTTTTCCCTTGCCAATCATCCCGAGCAGCCCCAAGTCCAACAGGGCCGGTGCATACTTATCCATGCGGCTCGCCGTAGTAGGCCCGGCAGATCCGATCGGCCGGCCTTCTCTTGCCGGAGAAGGACCCATATAGTAAATAATATTATGCCCCATTTCCAGTGGAAGATTCTCTCCCCGTTCCAATGCCTCGTACATTCTCTTATGCGCTGCATCGCGGGCCGTATAGATTGTACCGGTAAGATAAACATAATCACCCGCCTGAAGTTTTACCGCATCCTCTTTACTCATAGGCGCTTTGATATGCTGTTCCATATTCCCTTAACCTTCCTTTTGCATATGTACAAACATCCCCACGAACTAGAAAACCAATAGATGTTGTACCTTGTTTTATTTAGAACACTATATATATAGAAGAAACACTTGTTCCGAGTCCGCAAAGCGGATCTCGCAAAGTTATTTGCGAAGCAAATTTACATTTATGATATAGGAAAGTCCTCCGCTTATCCGAGTCCGCGAAGCGGATCTCGTAAAGTTAATTTGCGAAGCAAATTTACTTTAATACTCGCACCGCATGTCTGTTCACATGACAGCAGATATTAACCGCCACAGGAAGTCCCGCAATGTGAGTGGGATAAGTATCGATATTGACTGCCAATGCGGTCGTACTGCCGCCCAGGCCGCCGGGGCCGATCCCGCTCTGATTGATTCGATTAAGCATCTCCTCTTCCAGTTCCCTGACATAGGGAATGAGGGAACGCTCCTCCAGGGATCTGGTCAATGCACGTTTGGCCATCAGCGCACATTTCTCAAAGGTGCCGCCGATGCCTACACCCACCACCATCGGCGGACAGGCATTAGGGCCTGCATCCTTCACCGCCGTAAGGATTGCCTGTTTCACACCCTCAATGCCGTCAGCAGGTTTGAGCATAAATACCCGGCTCATATTTTCACTGCCAAATCCTTTCGGTGCCGCAGTAATTTTTACCTGATCTCCCGGAACAATATCATAATGAATGACCGCAGGCGTGTTATCCTTCGTATTTTCCCTGATCAGCGGATCTTTCACCACCGATTTGCGAAGATATCCTTCCACGTATCCCTGCCGCACGCCTTCGTTGACCGCATCGGTCAGTGTCCCGCCTTCAAAGTGAACTTCCTGACCAACCTCCAGAAACACAACTGTCATACCTGTATCCTGGCAGATAGGAATCATATCTTCTCCGGCAATCTGGAGATTATCCTGTAGCTGGCTGAGTATCTGTCTGCCCAGAGGAGCCCTTTCTTCTTCTGCCGCAGTTCTCATCGCCTGCTCCATATCTTTGGAAAGAAAATGATTGGCCTCAATACACATTTCCCTGATATTCCGGGTAATCTCTACAACCTCTATCGTCCGCATGTTCCCAATCCCTTCTAATCTACTATCTGGTTCTTAACCTCTTCCAATTCTTCCTCAGACACTTCCTGTGGCTTCCAGCCAATCGTCTGTCCGTCTGCACGATAACGGGGAATCAGATGCATGTGGAAATGGAACACCGTCTGCCCCGCAAGATCGCCGTTGTTCTGCACCAGGTTAAATCCCTCACATCCCAGTTTTTCCTTCATCTTCATAACCATTCTCTTCGCCAGATGCATCACTTCGCCGGCCTTCTCCTCAGGCAGTTCAAACAGATCCGCATAGTGGTCTTTGGGCAGAATCAGGGCATGTCCTTTGGTAGCCGGTCCCAGATCCAAAATAACACGAAACTGCTCATCCTCATACAATGTTTTTGACGGAATCTCTCCATTTGCAATCTTACAAAAAATACAGTTATCTTTTTTCATCCTTTTTCCTTTCTGCCTTCAGCCAAATCACCCATTTGCAGTTCCTGATCCAAATACAAATACCTGGTCAAGCGCCCTCAGTACTTTAAAATCACCCTTCATCTTCATATCTCCCGCCATAAATGACGTCTGGAAAGAAGTCCGCCCTGCTACAATATCTGCAAAAGATGCCCGGTCGAGTTGAATCTCCACATCAACACGCCCCTTGTCTCCATAGGCACAGTTCAGACTCGCGCCATTGACATCAATCATCAGCGGCTTTTTCTTTTCCTCAATCACGACCTTAAAACCGGCTGAAAAACCCGGCTGTGGTACAAAATGCTCCCGTATCTCATTTATAAACTCCGTGGTATCTTCCTTTTCACTGGTGCCCATCATATCCCGGAACAGGCTCGCCAGTTCCTGAATATCTGCCTTCTGTCTCTGTACATAAGTGTCATCTGACACATACTGGGAAAGCTGTTCCGATTCCTGCGGCGTAAAATTAATATTTTTGGTAATGGCAACTTTTTGCTTTACCGCCTGGTTACTTGCCGGCAGACAGGGCATCTTCTGATTGATCGTGCGGTAAAGGTTCTCCGCTTTCTTTTCTATGATACGGATGTAATCCTCATTTTCTTCCAAAAGGGCCGTATCGGCAATATAACCGCAAAGCCCGCTGCAAGGCCGTCCACCCAGAATCTCCCAGGCAGTGGCCAGATCCAGTTTGGCTTCCTGCTCTCCGTATGTGGTAGACATGACAATGGGGCACATATAAACCTCACTGATCCTCTCTTTATCCCCATACAGCCAACAGGCATCCAGGAACTGCTGCATATAACCGCCGATGCCATACCATTCCACGGTCGTTCCCAAAATCACTCCGTCTGCACTTTTTAATGTCTGGGGTAATGTAGGGATACTGTTCTTAAGCTCGTAAAGATGAAACACTTCAACTGTCACGCGCAGTTCTTCCAACACTTCCTTCATCTTATTCAACACAAAAAGTGTCGGATCGTCCATCAATCCTCTGCCGCCATAGTAAATATTAATCTTCATAGACTTTTATCCTTTCCTCATTCTGCCCTGCGAAAACATAAGACAGACTACTGCTGCTGCCGCGAATCCCATCAGCACGCCTCCCACATGGGCCGCATTGTTGACATTCGTACTCGTAAAACCACAATAAAGTGAAAACACAACCGCAAAAGCTATCCGGCCCGCCGTCACGGATTCCAGCCTGCCGCGATGCAGGATTGCCAGGAACAGCAGCGCACCCTCTATGCCGAAAACAGCACCACTCGCACCGACTGACCAAAGATATTCTCCCGTAAGCAGTTCATAACCCATGGAAAAAATATTTCCCGCTATCCCGGCCAGAAAATAGACCACCACATAAGAAAGATGGCCAATCTTTCGTTCCACAATCTCTCCCACATAATACAGGACAATCATATTGCTGAAAAGATGCTGTATGTCCCAGTGCAGGAACATACTGGTAATTATACGGTAATACGCCCTATCTTTCACGATATACATGACACTCAGGGCACCTTTATTATATAACAAATCACCCGTAAATGTACATATCAGAAATACAATTACGTTAACTGACACCAAAATAATATTGACCAGAGACAGCCTGCTTATCCACTGTCGGTCCCACTTATGTCCGGCTGAAGCCATCTGCGCCTGCTTGGCCGTGCTCTCTTCCGGTCTGCGGGCCAACTCGTACAGATAATCTTCCAGTATCCTCTTCCAGCCATAAAAATCCGATACCTGGGATTCATGAATAATCAGCCTGTTTTCCGCTGTATCAATCATCCAGCAAAAGCAGTCACACAGACACAATTTCTTGGCCTTCTGTGTATCTGCACACAAAACCAGGGACATCACATGAACTTCCCTTTCCCCTTTCTGTCGGAAAAAATCCGTAATCCTTTCCTTCAGATGGAAATACTGATCCTCTGTAATATAAAGTCCCGGTCTGTAATCTATCACCTGGATGACATTAATCCCCTGCATTTCCTGATGCCAATAAAAGGTAAATTCCGGCAGATTAGAAGGAATTTTACCGTAACCACAGGAAACAAACAGTTCGTCTAACTGTTCTACCGTCATACACTGCTCCCAACCACAACCGTTTCAAATTTTATTACATAGTTGAGAGTATCATTTTCAACATATCATGTCAAATAAAAGACTAACGATAACAATAATTCAGCTTCCCAAATCGAATTTCGTCTCCCGGCTCGATCTCCACAGTTTCCTGCGGCTGCATCCGAAGTCCATTCTTATAGGTGCCGTTAGTAGAATTCATATCTGTCATGCGAATACTCTCGCCCTCTTTTTCAAACCTCGCATGGATTCTGCTGATAGAATCATCTTCAAGTACACAGTCCACACATCCGGCCATCTTGCCCACCGTATACGGGAATTTCGTCAGTTCAATATGCTGTTTGTTCCGCCTGTCCAATGCATACAGCTTATGTTCCGCCATTCTGGCGCTGTCAAAAAACACGGTATTGGCACATTCCTCCTCCGTTTGCGCAAATCCTTCTCCGGAAATATCTTCCTTCGGGCGCCCGGCAGGAAACGTCATCGCCAAATCCATATCTTTACTCAGTACCTGCTCAAGCGGCACCATATCCGGCTCCGCCTGATATACCACCGGCCAGTCTTCTGCCTGAGACTCTTTCATCTCTTGATTCCTGCCTTTGCCGCTGTTCTTTTTAAAACAGCCTGCCAGACTGATTACAAGGCACAGTCCCATTAATCCCACGCATCCCAGAAGAACCAAAATCTCTTCCTGCGACAGTTCATACAAATAATATATTCCCATCGCGCCGGCAATCCCCAGCAGGGAAACTGCCGCAAGAATCGGATAGAATGGGCTCCTTTTCTTCTGCACAGGCGCTTCGCTTTCTTTGCCCTGCACAAACAAATCCGTCAGATTTTCCTCTGTCTGCGGTACCATAGGCTTTTCCTTTACCGCAGTAAAAACTTCCGGCCTGACGATGACCGCCTCTTTTTGGTTCCTGCTGCCAAACATCTGCAAGGCATCCTCCAGAGAAAAATTTGCCTCTTCCGACATTTCATATACCCGATACATACAGTCTGCAAGTTCCTCATCCCTGCTATCCATATGTTCCAGCAGATAGTCCATAAGCGGTTCATAGGGATTGGCCAGTTCTGACTCATAATCCGGATAATACAGCCCTATGTATTTCTGTCTGGACAGATCATAATAAATGTGTTCCGGCAAAAGTACAAGTTTTGACTCTTCCATGAAATAAGTGCCCAGTTTACTGTATATTCCGTAAAGCTGTTCAATCAGATCCTTTACCTGTTCATAAGTCATCTTCCGTCCACGGAACATGCTTTCCAGATTAGTCCTGGAACTAATGTCATAATACAAATACGTCATACCGTTCACATACCGCAGCGAACATTTCAAGATTTCCTTTATCTTATCCGAAGTAAGGATTTTAAACTGATAACTTCTGTCTGCCCCTGTCTGCCTGCACTGCAATATCATATAGCTGTGTCTGTAATCCCTGAAATATCTTGCCTCAACCATCTTTGTTCTGCCCTTTCTTTCCTACTCTAGGAAGTTTCCCACCTGCCTGCACCGGCGAATCACCTTTGTGGGATTTATAATCTGTGCCCTGGCCCTTGTACTGATCTTCCAGCCTTCCTTATCATATAGCGTAAACAACTGCCTGACCGGCACTTTTACCTGACACTCTCCCTCCACACTTGTGGTGTTTCCTTCCCTGTCCACACGCCCCTGTACCTGCCCCACGCCAAAATATTTCCTGCCGAACTGTTCCCTGATATGTGCATTGATATAAGAAACTACCTGTTCCTCCCTCTTTTGGATGCTGCCCCGAAAACACACTGCATAGGCATCCTGGAAAAGCACGCACTTATCATAAGAGTAAAAAGACAGATAGATTAAAAGCACAAAGAGAAATACTGTCCAGGTAATGATAAAAGATGCCTCTACGGTCATATATCCCTTTGCCTTCTTTCTTAAAAACATACCACCACCCCCAATCCCATCAGAAGAAACGGTACAAACGGCACTTCCCCATCTCCACGCACCTTTCGGAAAGCCAACAGAATAAGTACCACAAAGGACTCCGCCATCAAACCCGTCATCAGAACCAGAAAACACCTGCCTGCTCCCAGAAACAATCCGATCATCAACAAAACCCAGCCATCCCCGTACCCGACTTTTTCTCCCGATATAAAACTGAGCATCCAGAACAGTATCCCCGGCGTGAGCGACAGTCCGACTGCCAGCCAGGACGACTCCCCCATCGCTCCCTCCAGGCGCAGCAGCACTGCTGTCAGCATTCCCAGCCAGACTACCGCCAGCGGAATCCTTTTCCAGATTCCGTCAGACACGGCACAGATTGCCAGAAAAAGAAACAATGTCATTTCTATCCACATTTTGAACACCTCCCTCTGCCGCCGGTCTGCGATAATGGCACTGTATAAATGGTGCGCTTCAGCCCGGAACAATTGATCTGGCTATGATAACTGTCCCCATATTCTGTGATATACGCTTTTCCGTTAACTCCGGCCCCACCGCAGCTTCCACAGGCATAGTACCTGCCGCCCGACTGGTTTCGCAAATCTGCCAGAACCTCTGCCTCCACGGCCTGTACAGAAGGATTCAGATAGGTACAGTTTCTGTCCAGATGATACACTGTCCCCCTCTCTGTAATAAACACCATCGGATCTTCCATCGTGGTATCATCCGCCCTTCCGCTGACATCATACCCCGTCCATGCCCTGCCATAATAACACTGCGACATGGCAAAATTCTCAAATCCCATTAATCTGACAAAGGGTCTGACACGATACGATACTTTCAGGTCGATCCTATCCCCCTCCCCCATAATGGAAGAACCCGCAAAAGATATGCCGTTACAGCCGCCATCCACACAGGACTGATCCAGATACTCCCTGCCCACACACTCCAATACCTTCCCCCTT
>CAMNXA010000086.1 GCA_946566685.1 uncultured Lachnospiraceae bacterium | reverse complement strand
GCTGCTGAACTTCGCAGATTGTTTCCAAAGCTGAAAATGATCGTTGTTACCTCTATGGTTGAGGAGAGCTATATCAAGCGGGCCAGAGAGGCCGGGGTGGACAGCTTTTGGTACAAAGAGATCAGCCCGGAGGACTTAATCACCGTCATGGATGCCACCATGCAGGGCAGGCAGATGTGGCCCGGTGAAACTCCGGCCGTAAAGCTGGGAGTTACCACCAGCAATGAGTTCACAGAGACAGAAATCAAGGTTCTGCGTCTGGTCTGTGAGGGGCTGGAATACAGTGAGATTGCAGAACGGTTAAATTATACGAAGGATAATGTAAAGTATCATATCCGTAATATCCTTCAAAAAACGGGCTATGCCAACAAGACACAGCTTGCCATTGCCGTAACGGGCAAACGTTTTATAATTCCAAGGCTTTTTGATGAGCAGGACGGCTCAGAAGAAAACCCTATCGTTTTATAACACAATATTACTAATACTCCCGGTTTCAGGTTTGAAGCCGGGCTTTTTCTTTTTGTAAAGGGCGAAAGTTTACCCTTATGGGTAGGGAAAAGAAAAAGGCGTTCCCGTATAATGGAGTAGTACATGGGATAGTTGCGCCATTTCACGTTCTGGAGTCAAAGCCAGAGGTGAATCAGGAATTGTGGAGGTGAAGATATTGCGGAGAGTCGTTATTGATATGCAGAATACCCTGTTTGCGGATGCGGTGGCAGAAGCGTTGCGTAGATTTGATTCTGATTTTGATCCGGTTATGAGTGAAAGTCCGGACAAAACCCTGGTACTATGCAATGCTGTACTGGCAAACATCCTTATTATGGAAGTTTCGGCATATGCACCTTGGAAGCTGGAGGAACGGATGAAAATCCGTGACGAGCTGAGAAAAATCAATCCAAACTGTAAGATTGTGTTGGTAGTTGATGAAAACACCGAAAAAAAGCTGGCAGATCGGGTTCGCCAGGCAAAGAAAGATGGTCTGGTGGACAATTTCATCTATGGGTCTATTTCTTCCACCTATCTGTCGGCTGTTATCGATGCACTGTAGGGAGGAACACCGCAAGGGTATACCATTATGCCCTGAGAACATGGGAAGTAAGGAGGTAAACAATGAGGAAGCGAAAACCCTGGATTTATATAACAGTTATTCTTGTGCTGGGACTCATGATGCTGACGGCCTGTGGAATAAATGGCGGGCAGAAGGAGCCTGTAACACTGACTGTCTGGCATGTTTATGGCGGTCAAACGGATTCGCCACTCAATGACCTGATTGAAGAATTTAATAAAACGGTCGGTGCCAGGGAGGGAATTAAGCTTCAGGTCACCGTAGTTTCCAATACCAACAACATCCATGACGCAGTGCTCAGGGCGGCAGGCGATGAGCCGGGAACAACCGGGCTTCCGGATATGTTTATTTCTTATCCCAAGACTGTTCTGGCTATGCCGGATACGGATATTCTGGTGGATTACAGGGACTACTTCAGCGATGAAGAACTATCTGCCTATATCCCGGCCTTCCTGGAGGAGGGAGAGATTGACGGCCGTCTGGTCGCCTTTCCGGTGGCAAAATCCACGGAAATCATGTTTATCGACAAAACGTTGTTTGACCGGTTCGCAGCAGATACCGGGGTTACTTTGGGGCAGCTTGATACATGGGAAGGGCTGTTTGAATTGTCCAAAGAGTATTATCAGTGGACAGATGCTCAGACACCGGATGTGCCGGGAGACGGAAAAGCGTTTTTTGTCCATGACTATCATTTTAATTACTTTCAGGTAGGCGTGGAATCTTTGGGAGAGGATTTCTTTCAGGGAAATGAGATTGCCTATGGAAAGGCATTTTCAAAAGTCTGGGAAACTTATGCAGATGCCGCTGTTCAGGGAGGCGTGTGGCTTAAGGAGGGCTATGCAACGGAGCCTCTTCGGACCGGAGAGACGATTGTCAGTGTGGCTTCATCGGCCAGTGTTCTCTATTATGAGGATATTGTGACATATTCGGATAACAGGTCAGAACCAATCGAGGTCATTGCAAGGCCGGTGCCGTGCTTTGAGAACGGGCAGCGGCTGGTCATGCAGAGAGGTGCAGGCTTCTGTACGGTAAAATCAACACCCGAGCGAGAACGGGCAGCAGCTGTTTTCCTGAAATGGCTGACCGAACCGGAAATCAATGTACGCTTTGTGACCAGTGTGGGCTATATGCCAGTAACAGACGCCGCTTTTGAGGTGCTGCCGGACTTTATAGGGAATCTGGAGGATCCAAAATACAGGAGCCTTTATGAGGCGTTTTTGGAGACACAGGCTTCTTATGAATTTTATACGGTCCCTCAGATCCCGGGCTATCTGGAACTGGAACAATCATTTGAAAAGAATGTCCGCAGCAAGCTTCGCGCAGCCTTTAGCAGCTGGCAGGATGGTGAAACAAATGTGGAAAAATTGATGGCAGAGGCACTAGGGAATGTGAAGGCGTCACTGCCCAAATAGATAAGTGAGTGAGTATCATGGCAAATATGCTGAAAGAGTTGGAAAAGCTCCTGAGCCTGGCTTTGGATCGTAAAGTTACCATGCACAGGAAGCTGATGATGTATCTGCTCTGTCTGATTTTAGCCGCATTGGGAATCCTTTTGCTGCTTTTGACAGCCATCGGCGGACCTTTGAAGGCAGAACCGCAGATCTCGCAGGTGATGGAGAATCAACTAAGTTCGATGTCCGATAAAGTTTCGGAAGAATTGGAAACTTACACCGGGTACGGCTTGCAGCTTTCCAGAGAACTGGGGCAGGATATAGAGGATTTTCTGGATGAAAAAGGAGTATCTGTTTCGGATCTGAACGATCAGCCAGAGCTGCTTTTGGAAATACAGAAAATGATGTATTCGGAACTCAATACAACGATACGGCTGGGACGAAGCAGCGGTGTATTTGCCATGGTAAATGCAACGGTAAATACACAGATTACGGGAGCAGATAAGTCACGGTGCGGCGTCTATCTCCGGCTGATCAATGTGAGCAGCAACGTAATATTAAGTCCGGAAACCATTTTATTCCGTGGAAATACGGAAATTGCAAGGGAAAATGGTCTGGAACTTCATAATCGCTGGAATATGGAATTGGATGTGGAGGGACTTCCTGGTTATCAGGGGTTGGAACAGTCGGAAACCGGTTATTACTGGATCAGCCGTATGAGTCTGAAAAATACCTGGGAGGATGTGATCCTGCTTCTTGTACCGATGTATACAGACACAGGAGAATTTCTGGGGGTGTGTGGAATCGAACTGAATGCTGTTCATTTCAGTATGGAATACCCGGCCACAGCCAGTCCCTATGGTTCTATGGTTACAGTTATCGCACCGGTGGAAAACGGGAGCCTGAGATTGGATCAGGGTATGGCGGGGAATACGGAAGGTACATGGCTTGATAATGCAGAAAGCTTATCCATCATAGAAAGAAACGCTTATTACAGTACATATCGCTCTCCAAAATGTGATTATTATGGAATTCAGATGCCTTTGGAGATACCCGGGAGTGGCGGACAGGAGTGGGCAGTTGCGGTGTTGATTCCGAGGGAAAGCTGCGATCAGTATATTTTAAGAAATAAAGCATGTATCATGGGCGTCATACTGGGGTTTACCCTCATTATGATCGTTTTTGCATGGTTGTTGTCGAAAAAATTTGTCCGGCCGATTCTTGAAAGTTTTCAGGATATCCGGGAAGGACAGCAGACGGCTCACGGAAATTACAGGTTTGCAGAACTGGAAGAGCTTTGCAGATGGCTGGAAAAGAAAGGAAAGTCTCCAGAGGCAGCCGATTTACCGCCTAATATGGTAGAGCTTTTTGAGCACTTTGCCGGGAATGTAAAAACTTTGACTCCTGCGGAATACAATATCTTTCAATATTACATGAACGGTTATGAGGTAGCGCAGATACCGACGGCAGCATGTATCAGTATGAGCACTGTAAAGAAGCACAACGGTAATATCTACAGGAAGCTGGAAATTTCATCTAATGATGAATTGATGATGTATCTGGATCTGTTTCGGAGATGTGATTGTATTGAAAAGCTTCAACGCGATGAAATGGCAGATGCTTCAGAAACTGAGACTGGAAAGCAAATGAATTAAGCAAAAAGCACAAAAATCTCATATGATTTTTGTGCTTTTTGCATGGTATACCGAGTCTACTTTTTGTTTTAAGGCTTCAAAAGTAGACCTGGTACCATAGATTTTGGGAACGATGACTTATAGGATGGTATTACAGGCAGGACACGGGTTGTTCGCTGGAATTGCCAGAGGATTTTTAGAAAGGGGTTGGTCAAACTGTGCAGAGGGTTTTACAGGATATGCTGGTAGATTGTTCCACAGAGGATAAATTCCAATTTTCTATCACCTGCGAAGAATGTGGGAAAGTTTGGAAAAGTCCGGCTATTGTATTTTCAAAAGCCCGCATCCCTCCTGCCACAGAAGGTAAAAAGATCGTCTACGCAACCATCTACGGGCGAGAGAAAAAAAATGCGCAGATGAAGGCATTGAAAGCTGGAGAAAAATCATTTAGCAGGTGCCCGATTTGCCATAGATGGGTATGTGATGACTGCTTTATGGTCTGTGAGGATTTGGATATGTGTGGACAATGTGCAGAAAAACTGAATGAAAAGGGTAGTATTGTTGGGAAAATTTAAGATGTTTAAGAATGCCGTGTCATGTAGAACAAACGAAATAAGGAGGTAACCGTATGGGACTGATTAAGGCAGGAATGGGAGCTCTGGGCGGAACACTTGCCGACCAGTGGAAAGAGTATTTTTATTGTGAAGCAATGGAGAAAGACGTTATGGTCACGAAAGGCCAGAAGCGCACTTCATCACGTTCGTCCAACACGAAAGGAAATGACAACATCATATCCAATGGCAGTGTAATTGCCGTTGCGGATGGCCAGTGCATGATGATCGTGGAGCAGGGAAAGATTGTGGAGGTCTGTGCTGAACCGGGGGAATTTACATATGACACTTCGACAGAACCAAGTATCTTCTCCGGAAATTTGGGTGACAGCATTAAGGAAACCTTTAAAACGGTAGGAAAGCGTTTTACTTTTGGCGGTGATCCCGGTAAGGATCAGAGAGTCTATTATTTTAATACAAAGGAACTGATTGACAATAAATTTGGTACGCCAAACCCGGTTCCTTTCCGTGTGGTAGATTCCAAGATCGGGCTGGATGTGGATGTGTCAATCCGCTGTTCCGGTGTGTATTCTTATCGCATCTCTGACCCTCTCCTGTTTTATACAAAGGTGTGCGGCAATGTAACGCAGGAGTATACCAGGGATGAGTTGGACAGCCAGCTGAAAACAGAATTTATCAGCGCACTGCAGCCGGCCTTTGCGAAGCTTTCTGATCTGGAGCTTCGTCCCAATCAGATCGTAGCCCATAATACAGATTTGGAAAATGCCATGAATGAAGCACTTTCCGTAAAGTGGGGGGAGCTGCGCGGCCTTCAGGTAGTCAGCATTGCCCTTGGAAGCGTCACACTTCCGCCGGAGGATGCAGAGATGATCAAGCAGCTCCAGCGCACGGCCGTATTGCAGAACCCCAACATGGCCGGGGCAACTCTTGTAGGGGCACAGGCGGATGCCATGAAAGCGGCGGCATCCAATTCTTCCGGAGCCATGACCGGATTTATGGGAATGGGTATGGCGATGAATGCGGGCGGCGGCATGAATGCCCAGAACCTGTTCGCAATGGGCCAGCAGCAACAGGCGGCGAGGCAGCAGCAACAGCAGCAGGTGGAGTCACCGCGGGACGCCGACGGTATGGAACGTTGGAAATGCTCCTGCGGGGCGGTTGTGGCAGGAAAGTTCTGCCCGGAGTGCGGCGCAAAGAAGCCGGAACCGGTGCAGGCGGGCGCATGGAAGTGTAAATGCGGGGCGACAGCCACCGGGAAGTTCTGCCCGGAGTGCGGCTCTCCGAAGCCTGCGGACAGCGATGGATGGACCTGTTCCTGCGGCACGGTGAACAAAGGGAGATTCTGTCAAAACTGCGGAGCAAAAAAGCCCGAAGGCGTTCCCCAGTATAAATGTGATAAGTGTGGCTGGGAGCCGGAGGATCCGACTCATCCGCCCAAGTTCTGTCCGGAATGCGGAGACCCCTTTGATGACGGGGATTTAACATAAGATGGGCATTATCATAGAACGAAACTTACATAAAGCCAAATGAGGAGGAAAATGATATGGCTAAGGAAAATTGCAGGCACTGTGGTAAAGAAATAGGGTTCACATCCCAAGTCAAGCTGATTGATGGAACATTTATCTGCAGGGACTGTTACAAAAAGGCAGGGGAAGTGTTCCATAACATGGTGCATGGCTACGCTGCCTATGAACAGCTGCTGCGAGAGCAGGAGCGCAATCATATGATCTACGAGAAAATTTTGAACGGGCAGAAAAAGTCTGAGATGTTCGGAGCCACCAGCGCCTGGTATCTCTACTGCTATGCAGGCTGCGGCCTGATGTACTTCAAAACGGAACGGGGCGGCTTCGTGGGGCTTGGTGCCGACAAGACCTATAATATCTACCGCTATGCCGACTTGGCAACGTATGAAGAAATCGATGGGAATTCCTCCATTGACAAGAGAATGGAAAACGGCAAGCCGTACATTCACCTTATCTTTAACGGCGATTATGCTGTAAGGGATGTCTATATGCCCAGCAAGGATGGCATGTATAAGAAGCTGTCCAACTATTTTGACGAGTGCTTTGGTTTGGGCGGCAAAGGATTTAGCGGCTTTAAAAAAGCAATGCAGAAAAATAAGCAGGATGTTATGGCGGTGGCTGCAATGACACAGGGCATTAAGAGCATAATGAACGGCGGCGATCAGGCACAGGCTGCAGAGACAATCACTTCCAGCGCACAGTTTGTCATGCAGGGCGACCGCACCGAATGGATTCAGAAGACCGAAGCGGCCCTTGCAGGTGCGGGAATTGATTGGAATGTATAAATAAAAAATCTATGAGCCTTTGATGGCGAGTACATAACAAGAGTCAAAAGGAGGACTTATTACAATGAAAATGAAACGGATGACAGCAATATTGCTTACTTTGATGATGATTGGCAGCCTTACTGCCTGTGTCGGTGACAAGCAGGAAAAGACTTCTGAGGCTCCTGCACAGACGGAGAGCGAAAAAGAGTCTGCCGTGACGGAAACACCAGATGCTGAGCCGGAAGAAACAGAGCCGGAACCAGAGGAGACAGAACCGACTGTGGAGCAGGTTTTGGATACATATTATTACAAGGCTACATTAAACCTGCCGGCAGCAGAAGCTGACGATGGAAGCCTCGAATCGAAATATGTGGTTGAAGAATCGACTCAGCGGGGGTCAGCTGACTGCGGCATTGCCAATGACATGGTTGCCATTGAACTGGCGTATAACAGCTATACCTTTCAAACCAATAGCTACTATCAGGAAAAGTATGGGGAACAGGATCCCAATTTTGAAAATTATGTAGAGTATATGTTAGACAGCAGCCTTCAAGACGTATTTACCACGGGTATAGAGGAAACAAAGGTTGGGAATTATGAAGCGCTGAAATACATTTACAATGGTGTCAATTATGTTTTGAATGTGGATGGGTTGCCTGCGCAGTTTATTGTCGCTGTGATCCCTCTGACTGAAGATGCGGACCTGGAGGCGCTGGCAGCGGATCCCGAAATCAATTCCATCATCAATTCCATAAAAGTAGAGGCACTCAACAATTAAATTTTCAGAATTTCGTACCTCTATGACAGTGGAACAGATTCTGACATGGGGGAGGCAGGCAAATCCTACCGCCCCCTGCTCATTACAGAGAAAATGACAAAGGAGTGATTATTTTGGCAAATTTACAGGAATATAAATGCCCATGCTGCGGCGGGGCCATCGCATTTGACAGCACACTCCAGAAAATGAAGTGTCCGTTCTGCGACACAGAATTTGAGATGGAGACGCTTAAGGGGTATGACGAAGAACTGAATCATGAACCGGAAGAAAATATGAGCTGGGACACTGCGGCAGGAAGCGAGTGGCAGGAGGGGGAGGCAGACGGACTGCGCTCCTATGTGTGCAAATCCTGCGGCGGTGAGATTGTGGGAGATGAGACGACGGCGGCGTCTTCCTGCCCGTTCTGTGGAAATCCAATTGTGATGATGGGGCAGTTTTCCGGAAGTCTACGCCCGGATTATGTGATTCCATTCAAGCTGGATAAGAATGCGGCGAAGGAAGGGCTGAAAAAGCATCTGGAGGGGAAACGCCTGCTTCCGAAAATATTTAAAAACCAGAACCACATCGATGAGATCAAGGGCGTCTATGTGCCGTTCTGGCTTTTCGACACCGATGCGGATGCGAGCATCCGCTACAAGGCGACGAGGACAAGAGCATGGAGCGACAGTGATTATGATTATGTAGAGACCAGTTTCTATATGGTACAGCGGGGCGGCAGCATCGGCTTTAACCAGGTGCCGGTGGATGGTTCTTCCAAGATGGCGGACGATCTGATGGAATCCATCGAACCCTTTGATTTTTCTGAGGCGGTTCCGTTCCAGACAGCTTTCTTGGCGGGGTACGTGGCGGATAAGTACGACATGGACGCAGAGGAGAGTGTAGCGAGAGCCAATGCGAGGGTGAAAAAGTCCACAGAGGATGCCTTTGCGGCCACCGTGACCGGGTATGAAACGGTAACGCCGGAGAACAGCAGCGTGCAGCTTCACGGAGGAACAGCAAAGTATGCTCTGTATCCGGTGTGGCTTCTTAATACCACATGGAATGGCGGGCAGTATACCTTTGCCATGAATGGACAGACCGGAAAATTCGTTGGGGATCTTCCGCTTGACAATGGAGCGGCAAAACGGTGGACGGTTGGCCTTGCGGCAGTCTGTTCAGCGGTTGTATTCGGAATAGCAAAGCTTCTGTGGATGATCGGGATCATATAGGGGGTGAGTACATGAAAAAAATTCGTAAAAAAATAGTGGCGGTATTGAGCATACTGCTCCTCACCGCATTTTTTCCTGTTCCCACTGCGGCAGCGGGAGGAGATGGGGAAGGATTTGCAGAGGAATACTACCGCCTGATGGATATGGCGGATCTGCTGAGCGACAGTGAAGAAGAAACGCTGCTTCAGGCTCTCGATCAGGTGAGCGAGCGGCAAAAGCTGGAGGTTGCGATCATTACCACGGACACGCTGGAAGGAAACGATATTGTTTCGTTTGCGGACGATCTGTATGATTATTGCCAGTTCGGCTACGGAGCGAACAAAGACGGCGTGTTGCTGCTTATCAGCATGGAGGACCGCGACTGGTATATAAGCACCTGCGGGTATGGAATCACTGCGTTTACGGATGCGGGGATCCAGTATATCGGGGGGCAGATGAAAGATGATCTGTCGGCTGGAAACTATGCGGCTGCATTTCGGACTTACATAGAAAAATGTGATGAATTTATTACCCAGGCGCGGACGGATAAGCCGTTTGACAAATCCAATCTGCCGAAAGCGCCTATGTCGGCAATCTGGATTCCTATTTCCCTGATTGTGGGTATCGCCATTGCTGTGATCACGGTAGGCGGGATGAAAGCGCAGTTAAAGACAGTCCGCTTCCAGCCTGAGGCGAAGAACTACATAAAGGACGGAAGTTTAAACATCACCCAGAGCCGGGATATGTTCTTATACCAGACGGTAAGCAAGACAAGAAAGGCAAAGGAGACGGATTCAGATTCAGGAAGCAGTACCCATACATCTTCTTCAGGAACGACCCATGGAGGCGGCGGTGGGAAGTTTTAGGCTGCCGGTACGGCAAATTCTTTGAAAGCGGAGGACAGAAATGAGGAAACGAGGAATGAAAATTCTGATCGGTATCGCTGCAGCCGTCGCGTTGTTTGTGGGGATTAAGTTTCTGTATCGGCACTTTATCACAGATCGGATCATGGATGGGGGAACCGGCATGGAAGACCCGGCAGGGCCTATGCTGGATTATCTGAGCGCCGATTGGGAGGAACCGTGCGGATGGCGGGTGACGATAGACGGTTATCAAATGGAAATATTTTTCTCGGACGAGAAGATATATCAAGGTTCCTTCAGCTTTTCCTATTCTCCGGGGGAGGATGTCAACAAAAAGATGCAGATGTATCCGGATCAGAACAGCTTTGACAGCGAGAATGGGGATTTCTCAGGGGTTATTAAGGAACTCTATACAGAGGATGGCATGATGTATCTGGATATAAAATTCGACAAATATAAACAGGAAAACGGGACCAGACGGCAGGTTGTTCTGAACCGGGTGGAGTACGGCAAGCCCGCTGAAAGCGAATCG
>CAMNXA010000085.1 GCA_946566685.1 uncultured Lachnospiraceae bacterium | reverse complement strand
ATGGGTAAAAATGATAAAAATAAGACAGAAGAAGGCTTTGATGCGGAAGAGATGACCGTAGAATTAGACTTGGAAGACGGTACGAAAGTCACCTGCGCTATCGTCACAATCCTTTCTGTTGCCGGCAAGGATTATATTGCGCTCCTGCCGCTTGGCGAAGACGGTGAAAACACGGACGGGGAAGTCTGGTTCTATCACTACCACGAAAATCCTGATGATCCCAATGAAGAACCGAAACTCGGCTATATCGAGGATGATGATGAGTACGAGGCTGTGGCGGACGCTTTCGATGAATATCTGGACAATGCAGAATTTGATGAACTGGTAGACTGAGTTTTGAGCTTATATCGACTTTAAGAACCGGGAAGGACCGTCCTTTCCGGTTTTTCCCTGGAAACTAAAAAGGCATAGTTTATGTCTGGCCCGGGTCATGGCCACATAAAGCATCCTCCTCTCTTCTTCCAGTTCATCTTCCGTCACAGCTTGGACGGATGGGATCTGCCCCTCGTTACAGTCCGGCAGATACACCGTGTCAAACTCCAGCCCTTTGGCGGCGTGCATGGTCATCAGGGCAACCCCCTCTCCTTTCTCAACCGGCTCCTGCAACACTTCCGTATAGTGCTCAATATAGTCATTCATATCCTCCACCGTTGCAAACTGTCTGGAAAACATCTCAAACTCTTCTGCAATCCGCACAAGTCCTTCTGCCCTTTCGGAGCCATATTTATCCCTTATGAATTTTTCATAACCGATCACCTTGCGGATGTAATGAATCTGCAAATGGAGTTTCATACCGGACAGATGGTCCATATCCCGGAACAACCGCCTCAGCGTCACCTGCATGGCCGGCATGTTGTGATACCAAGAAAGCATCTGTTCTCTGTCCACTTTCTCCTTCGGCATACTGTCCCGCCGCAGGTAGCGCAGCGGCCTGTTCATGATGCGCAGGAAATGTTTCCTCAGCAATTCGCCCTGCCCAAGTGCCAGATAGGCCCTGATATCCTGTATCACAAAATGAGCAAATCGGTTTTGGGGCTTTTCTTTCATCACATAAGGAATCCCTGCTCCATAGAGAACCTGTGCCCAGAGCCCGCAGGCAAAATTTGTCCGGCAGATAATGGCACAATGCGTCAGCGCACTGTTTCCCTGTTCTGTTTTCAGCTTCTCCACCATGATTCTTTGCAGTTCCTCTTTATCGGCACAGGTGTACAGTTCCATGCCGTCTCCCTGCCTGTGCACTGCCCGGATTTCTTTGGTAAGCCGTTTTTTATTCCCGGCAATCACGCGTCCCGCCGCTGCCACAATGTCTTCGTGACATCTGTAATTGACATCCAGAGGAATCTGTACCGCCGTCTGATAATCCATCACAAACTGCATCATACTCTCCGGGCTGGCACCCCGGAATCCATAGATTGACTGGTCGTCATCGCCCACAATAAAGAGATTATCTTCCGGCGCCGCAAGCAGCTTCACGATTTCATACTGCACTGGAGATATATCCTGAAACTCATCCACCAGAATATACCGAAACTGTGCCTGCCATCTGGCAAGACAGGCCCTATCCTCCTGTAACAGCTTAAGACACTGCCACATCAGGCCGTCAAAATCAAACTGTTGAAATTCCTGCATAAAATGTTGATACTCTGCCACAAGCAATTCCAAATCCTCAGGCTTCATTTTCTGAATCTGTATGGCATCTCCCCTGGCATCCTGCCTGTAACGACTTATGGCGCCGAGAATCTCTTCCATATCTTCCTCGTGCAGATATAATAACTGCCTGTGCATATGTATAATCTGTCTGATCAGTTTTCTCCTCTCAGATTCTGTGACGATGGTATAGCCGCGATACTGCGCTGACTGTTTCAGAATGTGATAGAATACCGCATGAAAGGTGCCAAACCAGACCGGCGGCCTCTCCCCTTCCATGAGGGTAAAAAAGCGCTGCTGCATTTCCAAAGCGGCAGCTTTCGTGAAGGTGATCACCAGGATGTGAGCCGGATCTACGCCTTCTTCTAAGATAAGATGTCGGATGCGGTTAACGGTGACGAAGGTCTTGCCGCTGCCTGGCCCGGCTATAATCTGTGCCGGGCCGGCAGTATGAACAATGGCCTTCTCCTGATTAGGCGTGCGTGTCACTACAGGCATCCGTCAGTTTCTCGATGCCTCTGCGGATTCTCGCAAGAGACTCTTCCTTTCCCAAAATCTCCATAAGTTCCGTTGCCCCGCCCGGCGTCATCTGTTTGCCGGACACAGCCGTCCTCACAGGCCACATCACATAACCGTTCTTGCATCCTTTGTGTTCCACATAAGAAGAAAGCAACGCATAGAGGGCGTCATTGCTGTAATCTTCCTGGGCTTCCAGAAGCGGCAGGACCTCTTTTAACACCTCCAGGGAAGTCTCCTGATTCGTCTTCATCTTCTTATGGGTATACATTGCCACATCATAATCCGGCAGTGCATCAAAGAAATCCACATGATCTTTGATATCCGGAAAAATCTCAATCCTGGTCTTAACCATGGCCGCAATCTTTTTCAGATCCAGATCCTTTGTGACCGCTTCTTTCAGATAGGGCATGGCCATCTCATAGAACCGGTCAAAATCCATGGCTTTCATATATTCACCGTTCATCCATTTTAACTTGGTATAATCAAATACCGCCGGAGACTTGGACAGATGGTGATAGTCAAACTTACCCACCAGTTCTTCCAGGGTAAAGATTTCATCATTATCCTCCGGACTCCATCCTAAGAGCGCCACAAAATTAACGATTGCCTCCGACAAAAATCCCTGCTCGATCAAATCCTCATAAGAGGAATGGCCGCAGCGCTTGGAAAGCTTCTGATGCTCTTCGTCCGTGATCAGCGGGCAATGCACATATTCCGGCACTTTCCAGCCAAAGGCATCATACAGGCGGTTATACTTCGGTGAAGAAGAAAGATACTCATTCCCTCTCACTACATGGGTAATCCCCATCAGATGATCGTCCACCACATTGGCAAAATTATAAGTGGGATACCCATCGGATTTCATGAGGATCATGTCATCCAACTCTGCATTGTCCACCGTGATATCTCCATAAATATCATCATGGAAAGTAGTGGTACCCTCTGTCGGATTATTCTGCCTGATGACATAAGGCTTCCCGGCCGCCAGATTAGCCTCTACCTCTTCTTTGGTCAGATGCAGACAATGCTTGTCATAGATATTGATCTCCTTACCGGCCACCGTCCGTGTCAGGGAAGCCAGACGTTCCTTATCACAGAAACAATAATAGGCTTCTCCTTTCTCCACCAACTCTTTGGCATATTGCAGGTAAATCCCCTGTTTCTGTCTCTCACTCTGCACATAAGGGCCAACCCCGCCGTCTTTATCGGGACCCTCGTCATGAATCAGGCCTGTATGCTCCAAAGTGCGGTAGATAATGTCCACCGCGCCTTCCACATAACGCTCCTGGTCCGTATCTTCTATCCGCAGGATAAAATCCCCGCCATCATGTTTTGCAATCAGATAAGCGTACAACGCCGTCCGTAGATTCCCCACATGCATTCTGCCGGTAGGACTGGGCGCATAGCGCGTTCTTATTTTTTCCATTTTTATGATTTCCCTTCTGTCTATTTTTGATCCGGTATCTTCTGCGGCGCCGCCGCTTTAAAGGCACTCACCGCCTTAGCCGCCGCAGGCACTGCAATATTGGTTCCCGCGCCTGCCACACAGCCGCCGGGACACGCCATGCCCTCGATCAGGCAGCCGTTCTTCTTACCGGCCTTCGCTAACATCAGCATCTTCTTACACTCCGAAAGACTCTCCGCATGTTCGATATGGACTTCCACGTCAGGATAGTATTCCCTCACACATTCCTCGATAGCGCTGGCCACGCCGCCTGCCACGCCATATCCCCGTCCGGCGCCGGTAGCGCCCTTCATCTCGTCCAGAGCTTGTATCTCTTTCAGGAAAATACCTCTGGCTTCAAAAATCCCCGTCAGTTCCTCAAAAGTGATGACAAAATCCACATCCGAACGGATCGTCCTTCTGGAGGCTTCCAGTTTCTTGGAGGCACAGGGGCCGATAAACACCACCTTGGCATCAGGATGCTTTTCTTTGATGACCCTGGCAGTGGCCACCATAGGCGTCAGGGCATTGGAAATCTTGTCAATGGTCTCCGGGAAGAACTTCTTGGCAAGCACTGACCAGGAAGGACAGCAGGATGTCAGACTGAAAGGCAGATTGCCCGTTGCCACTTCCTTCGCATAATGTTCCGCCTCCACTATAGCGCCCATGTCCGCCCCGATGGCTGTCTCATATACATCATAAAAACCCAGTTCTTTCAAAGCTGTCTTTAACATATCCGGCGTCACATCCGGCCCAAACTGCCCGACAAAGGCCGGCGCCACCTGGGCAATGATCTTGCCGCCCGCCTGAAGAGCCCGGATCAGCTGGAATATCTGGGATTTATCTGCGATTGCACCAAACGGACAATTCACCATGCACTGCCCGCAGGACACACACAGATCATTGTCTATCACCGCCCGCCCCTTGGCATCATTTTTGATCGCATTGACGCCGCAGGCGCCCGCACAGGGTCTTACCTGATGGGAAATGGCATCATAAGGACAGATGGCCTTACATTTACCACATCTGATACACTTTTCCTGATCGATCACGGACTTTCCATTCTTCATGGAAATGGCTCCCCTGGGACATACTTCCCGGCAGGGATGCGCCACACAGCCCATGCAATGATCCGTTACATGATACATGTTCTCCGGACAGGCATTACACGCGGAAGGGATTACCTGCATAAGCGGCGGCTCATAATATTTCTCAGAGATATTACTCTCCTCAAGCCCCTGTGTCAGATGCACCGGCTGATTCTCCGGCCGCAGGGAAAGTCCCATGGCCAGACGAATCCGTTCCCTCACGATTGCCCGTTCCCTGTAAATACTCTCATACTCTGACTCATCATAATCCACAATCTTATAAGGAAGCGCTTCAATGTCATCCTTTAAGTTATCAGAATGATAGGCCAGATTGGCCACTTCCTTAAAAATACGTCTTCTGTTCTTACGAACCTGCGTATCAATTCCTCTCATGTCAGCCCTCCACCTCAAAAAGGTTGTTAATATTTTCACAAACTTTTTGTATGACTTCCCTTTAAAATACATATTCATTCTTGCACAAACTCAGGCGGAAGTCAATATCTTGTGCCAATTACGACTGCCTGCCAGGTTTGTGCAAGCCAAAACTCCAGCGAGGAATCTAACATTTACAAAATCTTACCGTTTTCTTCTGCGAAGCCAGATTACAATGCCGATCGTCAATAAGGTAAGCGGCAGAACAATGACACACACAATCGCTGACAGCAGGACTGTCTGTGCGGAGAATATCAAAGGATTCATGGCAAAACTCTTGGCCGGAATCCCCACCGTGCTCTCATACCCGGCCAGGTTACTGATCATGCTGCTAAACAGTTTCTCATTATTTCCCGGCACCCTGTCATCTGCCACTTCGGTAAACAGATTTTCACTGGCTACCAAAAGCGCCTGGGATATTTCCCCGTTCCCTGTCTCCTTTTCGGCTTTCAGGGCAACCGCAAACGGCCCGTCTATATCCCCTTCCTGCCTGCTGTAATCGGTTCCGTCAGAAACACCAATCTTGCTGTAGGAATCCATGCTGGTGGTAAGAAGCGGCGTATAATAAACGCCCTCCGCCATATCATCATAGGCCAATCCTCTGGAAAAAGGCGCAAAGATGGCACCATTTATCACCTGTTGCGTGATTTCATCACTCTCAATCACCGGGAACAGATAATAGGGATTTTGCGAATAGCGTTCCCTGTCTTCTTCCACAATCACACCATCCACTACCGATATTCCATAATAGTCCAGAATCCGGTCAAAATTTGTCATTTCCACATCCACAATCGTAGGAATCAAAAGTGCATTGCCGCCCTTTTCCAGGAAAGAGATGACCTTATCCGCATCTTCGCTGGAGAAATCGCTTGTGGGCGCATTGATGATAATCCCGCTGGCATCCTCCGGAATCTCCTCTGCGGCATACAGCGCAAGTTCCTCATAGTCTACATTTTCCTTCCTGATGGCATTCAGGAAACTCTCCTCAAACTCCAACTCCCCATGCCCTGTCACGATATAAAATTTCGGCATATCTTCCACGGCAACATAAGCTATCGCGGAAACGACCTGCCCCTCTCCATCATAACCATTGGCCTCATAACTATAAGTGTTATAATTCATTTCATAGGTATAAATATTATTGTAATCCACCACCCTGCTCTTGTCCCCGCATACCACGATCAGACTGTTGCTGGATGGTTCCGTCTCCGTATAATTATAATAAAATTTCGGATTGACCATGGGGTTGACATACTCCACCTTCACATGCATTGATAATTCTTCCATTCTGGAAAGCGTTTTATCCAGATCCTCATTCTTACCGCCCTCATCCACCAGAACATAAATCGTCACATCTTCTGTAAGCCCCTGCATAAATTCCTTTGTCTCATCCGTTAAGGTATAAAGATTGTTCATGGTCACATCCATGGATGTATAACGATCCGGTATATAATTGAGCACGACATTGACTAGGACGGTCAAGGCAACCATAGCAGCTATTCCCGTCACACTGTAAGCGCCCAGTCTGATGCCCTTACCGGAAACACTGTATCTTCGCTTTTGAATCATCTGCGTGGTACAAAAGAGCGCCAGCGCTATAGCAGTCAGATAATAGACCACCGCCTCCATCTCCAGATAACCGCTGGAAAGAATATCAAACCGTCTCACCATATCAAAACAGTTCAATATCACAACCAGAATCTTCGAAAACCCTGTGGTACCAAACCCCGATATGATATTACAGACAGCGCCCATGATAAATCCCAGAAAAATCACAACAAAGGACAACACTGCTGCGATCACCACGCTCTCTGTCAATGAGGACAGAAAGAGACCTATCGCCAGTCCCAGACATCCATACAGGAAAAAGCCCAGCAAAGAGGAATAGGAAACACCCACCTGAAACTCACCGGCCTGCATGAGCATAAGCGGTACGATTGCCGCAATCAATGTGGGAATCCCGAGCACCGTCACCATCGCCAGATATTTTCCAAGCACCACTTTCCCCACGGACACAGGCGCTGTCAAAAGCAGCTGATCCGTCTTATTCCTGCGTTCCTCGGAAAGGCTGCGCATGGTAAGAATCGGAATCGTCATATTAAACACAAGCACCACGCTCTGCAATACATACGATATAGTAGGATACCCAAGCATCATATTATAAACCACAAAATATATTCCCATCACAAAGAGATTGACCGCAACAAACAGCCATCCCATCACTGAGGTAAAAAAAGCCCTCAATTCTCTCTTATAAATCGCTGTCATCGTCAGCCTCCTCCTCCTCTTCTTCCTCTTCGTCTACAAACATTTCCTCCGCTCCCGTCAATTCCAGGAAAATATCTTCCAGAGACTTTTCAGACCGATTCATAGACAAAATCGGCAGACCGGCAGAAGCAAGCGCCACAGATAATTCTTTCCTGATGTCGACATTTTCTCCTGCCGTGATATGAAGTACAAGGCTTCCCAACTCTTCGCCGACATCCATCGTAAAACTCTCCACCTCTTCCATTTTGGAAAGTACTGCCTGTACCTGCTCCGCTTCTCCGAGTACCGTCACTTCCACTTCCGCCTTGGTCTGCATCATTTCCTCTAACTCCTGCGGAGAACCGCTGGCCACAAGCTTACCATGAGAAATGATCAGAATTTGATCACATACGGCGCTGATCTCCGAAAGAATATGAGAACTTAAGATGATGGTATGACTTCCAGACAGTTCCCGGATCAACTTCCGCATCTCAATAATCTGTTTCGGATCAAGCCCCACCATCGGCTCATCTAAGATCAATACTTTGGGATCATGCAACAATGCCTGTGCAAAACCAACCCGCTGTTTATATCCCTTGGAAAGATTCCGAATCAGACGTTCCTCCACCTCCCGCAAGCCTGTCTTTTCCATAATAGTTCTCACATGTTCTTTTCTCTCCTTCTTGGGAACGCCCTTCAATTGCGCCGCAAACATAAGATACTCCCATACTGTCATGCCTGTATAAAGCGGCGGCATTTCCGGCAGATAACCGATACATGCCTTGGCGGCAAGCGGCTCCTGCAAAATATCATGTCCGTCAATCTTCACCACTCCGCTGCTGGCGGCAATATATCCCGTCATCACATTCATAGTCGTGGATTTGCCCGCACCATTGGGTCCCACAAAACCATATATCTTACCCGGCTCTACGTGAAAAGACAACGCGTCCACCGCCACATGGCTCCCATAACGCTTAACTAAATTCTCTACTATAATCAAATTGAAGTCCTCCCTTCTACAAAACCACTCATATAAATGTACTGGAAAAATGTGTCTCTATTCGTACCAAATTGTGAATATTCTGTGTCCACTCAAATTCCTGCAAACACGTAAAAATAATTATATCATACTATACTACTAAAAAGCATATGCAAATTGGAAAGGATACTATGAAAGACTATATGTACAAAGAAAATATCGAAGATTTCCCGCTCGCCATGGCCTATGTCCCCTGGCAGCATTTTAAGGGAATCTGTGAAAATCTGGAAGAAGGCTATTGCAATGGCACAATCTTCCCTGAACTTGACAAACCATTCACGGGAAGGAGATGTTGTAAATGATGAATATGCAATTTGCTAACGAGCAGGAAAAACTTCTCCACGATGTAGGCGTCTTATCTTTTGTTGTCACTGAATTGTCTCTGTATCTGGACACTCATCCCAATGACAGAAATGCTCTTGAATATTTCAGACACTATAACCGCATGGCAAACCAGGCCAGACAGGAATATTCTGCCAAATATGCCCCTCTGACCATCTCCTGCGTGGATGCATCGGATTGCAGCAACTGGCAATGGGCTTTGACCCCAATGCCATGGGAAGGAGGATGTAATTAATGTGGAATTATGAGAAAAGATTAGAGTTCCCGGTCAACATCAAAGAGTCTAACGCTGACATAGCCCAGGTGATCATCAGCCAGTACGGCGGGCCAGACGGTGAGATGGGCGCTTCCATGCGCTATCTTTCCCAGCGCTATGCAGCACCCTATCGTGAGGTGGCCGGGATATTGACCGATATAGGTACAGAAGAACTGGCACATCTGGAAATGGTTGCCACCATTGTTCATCAGCTGACCAAAGATCTGTCCATGGAACAGATTGAAGCCAGCGGCTTCCGTAACTATTATGTGGATCATACTGTTGGTATCTGGCCGCAGGCAGCAGGCGGTGTTCCCTTCAATGCCTGCGAGTTCCAGTCTAAGGGGGATATCATTACGGATCTGATGGAGGATATGGCGGCCGAACAAAAAGCCAGGAGCACTTATGATAATATTCTGCGTCTGGTACATGATCCGGATGTCTGTGAACCCATTAAATTCCTGCGTATGCGAGAGGTTGTGCACTTCCAGAGGTTCGGTGAAGCAAATCGGGAAGATTGTAGTAAAGCGAAACACACAATACAATCACTAAGACGCATACCCACACGCCCCTCAAAGTTGTGGACTTCGGCTTTCGCACCCAAAGAAAGGACATGTTTAGATTTTTGCCGGGCTTGTGTTCCTGCCCGCTGAAGATATGGAGTAATGGAGCGCCGGGGAATGGCAGTCTGCGGACTGCTGTTTCCCATTTTTTATTTTATGTAATAAAAAATTCTATTGACAATTTTCTATTCCGTGTTAAAATAGTCAATATTATTGACCGTTAATCAATTAGACTTATATGGGAGGTAAAAAAGTGAAACAACTGGAAAATACACTTAACATCAAAGTATCAACAGCTTCCTTGCTGAAATATGCCCTGCTTACGATACTATCCAACATCTTTATGAACATCTACAGTCTTGTAGATGAGCTCTTTGTTTCCAACTTGCTTGGAACAGACGCACTTTCGGCTGTCAGCATTGCAGCTCCGTTTCTTGCGATTGCCCTTGCAATCGGTACAATGATTGCAACTGGAGGGTGTGCATTGGTATCAAACCAAATGGGAAAGGGAAAAGATGAAGAAGCACAGAAAAACTTCACATTTTTTGTACTGTTTTCTGTCATTATCAGTGCGGTTTTCTGTATCATTGGCATTGTATTTAGAAAACCGATTTTACACGCAATGGGCGCAGATGAAATGCTGTACTCTCTTTGTGAAGCCTATGCCGTACCCATTTTTCTTCTGATACCGTTTGGAATGCTCAGTATTATTTTTGAGATTTTCCTTGTTGCGGCGGGAAAACCCAGTCTTGGCTTTGGGCTTTCCCTTGCAGGCGGCATAACGAACA
>CAMNXA010000084.1 GCA_946566685.1 uncultured Lachnospiraceae bacterium | reverse complement strand
TTTGATTTGACACATTATTGTTATCTAGAAATTGTTATGCTTTGAGAGTATTATAAGTTAAGTCATATCAACCTGTCAAGTATATATTTACCAAAAATTGTGTTACATTACCGCCTCACCGATTTCGTAGACTCCCGCATACGCACTTCATATCCCAGCAGTGTTCTGGCCGGCACTTCCTCCTCATCCAATATTTGCAGAAGCAATTCACAGGCTTTTCTGCCCAGTTCTTCCACATCAAACCGAATGGAGGTAATCGCAGGAATCCGATTAGCCAACATGGAACTGTCATAAAAGGACACCACCTGCACCTGTTCCGGCACCGCGATCTGTCTTTGCTGTAAGGTATTCAGCACACACCCGCAAAGGTAATCGTCCATACTTACAATGCATTCTACTTGCTCTGACAGCAGTTTCTCCACGATCGTATCCACCTCGCAGGCCTTGTCAATATTCAGGAATACCTGTCTGGTACCGCCCCAGTCTGGTCTTTCCCGAAAGGCATCCTCAAAACCGCGCAGTCTGTTCCTTGTGACAATATATTCTTCACTGCCGCCGATCAGCGCAATCTTTTCTATGCCGCCATCCAGCAGACTGCCGGTCAGTTCCCCGCAGGCACTGCGGTGATCATTATCTATCTGTATCACCTGTCTATCGTCCGTACTGCCAAGCGCCACAAATGGTACACCGTTATCCTTCAAGTACTGCATGGGTGCATCCTCTGCCAGTGTCCTTGTAAGTATTGCCCCGTCAATCTTTCGATTGGTCACCGCCCGCTCAAGCTGTGTAATCTGATCGGATGTCACCATCGAAATCAGCACGTCATATCCTCTGGCGGAAGCCAGCCGGCTGATCCCCATCATACATTTCTGGAAAAAGGGCAGTTCCACGATGTTGTAATCCCCCGGCAGCACCAGTCCTATATTAAATGTCTTATTTTGAGCCAGGCCCTTGGCCACCACATTGGGACTGTAATGATGCTCCTCTATATATGCCAGCACCCTCTGCCGCGTCTGCTGTCCAATCCTGCCTTTCCCGGATATGGCCCTGGATACGGTAGTTTTGGATACGCCCAGTTCCTGTGCAATATCGCCTATTGTCAGATTTTTCTCTTCCATAACTGCTCCCTGTCTCATAAATTTTAACTGCCAGATGACACATTCCGCACAAATCACTGGAAAACAAATATTTCTTCAATCGGTGCTTCCACGACTCTTGAAATATCAATCGCCAATTTAAGCGAGGGATTATATTGTGCCTTTTCCAGCCGCATAATTGTTTCCCGCCGCACTCCTACTTGTGACGCTAACTGCTCTTGCGTCAAATCCTTTAACAGCCTGTATTTTTTTAATCTACATTCAAAATCCGGCATGCTCATTCCTCGCTTTCACCAAACTGTTCATCATTGTCGTAATGATATAGCAGATATTCGCTAAGAAATATTTCAAGCGCTATGGAAAGAGCTACGACAATAACAAGAGCAATCAGGGTATATTCAAGATTACTTATGAGCCTTCCTTGGCCCAGAATAAGTATTGCAAGAAAAATAATGGACAGAGAAGTTTTGTCCGCTACACTTTGCGCTTTCATTTTGTTTTCTCTGTATCGTTCATCTATAAAAGTATTTGACATTTTCCCCTCATAAAAAAATCCAAAAAAACCAAAAAACAGGAAAAAAACAAATGGAAAAACTGTCTTGTCAACGCTGTAAGTCCAAAAACCTAAAAAACCGGCAAATCCGAATAAACCTAAAAAGCCCAGTTTGGGATTTATGGTTCTGGTGAATTGCAGGGTTAATTCCTTACGCCTGTTTGTTATGATAGTTCTCAAAAGCTGCACAACAAGATACACAACATACAAGGCAAGAAGTACGCCGGAAATAATCATAGGCAGGTCCTGTACTCTGAAAGTATACTCAGATAAATCCATAGGCAAAATAAACCTTGAATTGTTATATGCTATCGTGTACCATGAAGATATTGTTACAAGCAGAGCGCATATCACACCCATGCAAATTGTGAGTTTCGTTCTATTCTTCATAATGGTTTCCTCCAAAGCGATATATTTGTCACTTAACAAGATAAATATATCACTTCAAAAGTTGGCTGTCAATAGAAAAGATACAAATATATCACTCTCACAAAATACTAAAAAAGCAAATGAAAGGATCGATTCAGGATGAAAACAGATTCCCTCTTATTCGGCGCCGCATACTATGACGAATACCTGCCCTGTGACAGGCTGGAAAAAGATATGGAGATGATGGCAAAAGCGGGGATGAATGTCATCCGCATCGCAGAATCCACCTGGAGTACCTGGGAACCTCAGGAGGGCGTATTTGATTTTACCCATCTGCACAGAATGCTGGAAGCTTCCCGCAGCCACGGCCTCCGGGTCATCGTGGGTACACCCACCTATGCGATTCCCACATGGCTTGCCCGCAAGTGCCCTGACATCATTGCCGAAACCCATGAAGGCCCTGGCCGCTACGGTCATCGCCAAAACATGGATATCACCAATCCGGTCTATTTACAGCACGCGGAAATCATAATCCGTAAATTGATGGAAGAAGTTTCCTCTTATGAACACGTGATTGGATTCCAATTAGACAATGAGACCAAGTCCTACGACACTTGTTCTCCCTATGCGCAGAAAAAATTTATCGCTTATCTACGCGACCTCTTCCACGATGATCTGGACGCGCTCAACCGCGCCTGGGGACTGGACTACTGGAGCAACCGCATCAATGCCTGGGAAGATTTCCCTGACGTGCGCGGCACCATCAACGGCAGTCTGGGCGCCGAGTACCAGAAATTCCAGCGCAGGCTGGTCACGGATTTTCTGGCATGGCAGAGCGCTATCGTGCAGGAATATGTCAAACCGGGACAGTTTATCACCCAGAACTTCGACTATGACTGGCGCGGATATTCTTTCGGCTTACAGCCGGAAGTGAACCAGTGGGAAGCCGCCCGTTCTCTGACCGTAGCTGGCTGTGATATCTATCACCCCTCCGCTCAGGATCTGACCGGCAAGGAAATCTCCTTCGGCGGCGCCATCGCCCGTTCCCTGAAAAAGGATAACTACCTGATCCTGGAGACAGAGGCGCAGGGCAATCATGGCTGGCTCCACTATCCAGGGCAGCTTCGCCTACAGGCCTTCAGCCACCTGGCTAACGGTGCAAACTCCGTCATGTACTGGCACTGGCACTCCATCCACAATGCCATTGAATCCTACTGGAAAGGCGTCTTAAGCCACAATCTGCGCGAAAATGCCACCTACCGGGAGGCCTGTACCATCGGCGCAGACTTTCAGAAATACGGAAGTCATCTGGTAAACCTTCAGAAAAACTGTCCTGTTGCCATTCTTTTAGACAACGAATCCCTGACGGCTCTCCAATGGTTTGCCATCAATGATAAAACGACATACAACGATGTATTTCGTTTGCTCTATGATGCCTTCTATGAGATGAACATCGAGTGTGACATCCTCTCTGAAAATGACACCGACTTATTCAGTCATTATCAGATACTGGTGACTCCTGCGCTCTACAGTGTTTCTGACACCCTTGTCGAACAGTTGAAGCACTATGTAGCGGGTGGCGGTGTACTGCTGTCCACCTTCAAAACAGCGGTCGCAGACAGGATGCTGAAGATTTATCATGACGACCAGCCCCATGGCCTGACGGAAGTGTTTGGCATGACCTATGACCAGTTTACCAACGCAGTCAATGTTGGCCTGAAAAATCTGGCTTTCCCACTGTCAGTCGAAACCCGCAGACAATACGATGACAACACCGCAAGTCCCACCGCCAAGCAGAAGCAGACCCTCCTCCCGGACACAGTCTGCCACTGGATGGAACTGCTCCTTCCCGATACTGCACAGACACTTGCCAGCTATGCCCATCCTCACTGGGGTGAATACGCGGCTGTCACCGGTAATCACTATGGCAATGGTTATGCTGTATATCTGGGCTGTTATCTCGACACCGCAGTCCTCAAAGACCTGCTGCGCCATATCTGCACCGAAGCCGGTGTGACACTGCCCGAAGAACAATACCCCGTTATTCTCAAACGGGGCATCAATACTCTGGGCAAAGAGATTCTATACTATTTCAATTATTCCGAAAAAGAACAGACCGTAACTTATCATGGCGCAGATGCAAGGATTTTGCTGCGCGGGGATTCCCCCACTGCCACTGACAACACCAGCGTCTCTGAGGGATGTGGTCAAAATGATGCTATCAAGGACACAGCAATTGTTAAAGAAGGACAGATGCTGCAATTGCGGTGTTGGGATTTTATAGTTTTAGAGTCTATCTAGTATTTTTCTGGCGGCAATATACATCTTATCTTTTCATTTTGCTCCTCTATAAACAAGGTTGTGCCTAAATTTTCTATATTGCCGCGCAGTACTACATTCGCATATCTCCTATGATCTTCAATCATCCGAAATTCAGTCATGGCTACATTCTCAATTTCAAAGATATTCCCCTTCTCATCAAGCAATCTCAAGCCAATTCTAAGAAGCTGTGTGTCTCCTTCAATCATAATACAGTTCAAATCAGATAAACATAGCTTATTTAAAACCTTAAACACTTGCAGTCATCTCCAAAGTTATACATCAACTGAACTTTTCACCATTTGCAACCAGAGGAATTGTATATCAAAAATCATTTAGGGATTCTGGCAAGCTGTTCCGCACTCAGCACCCTGGGCCCGCCAAGCTGTGTCGTCCGGTAGAGAAGTTCCGCATAAAACTCCACCGACTCCATCTTCATGTAGGCGGCAAGCAGATCGCCCGCCCAGGTGAGGGCGCCGTGGCTTTCCAAAAGAACAGCCTCATATTCCGCCAGGAACGGCTCGATGGAATCGGGAATCTCCACTGTGGAGGGCGTCCCATAAGGCGCCAGCGGCACTCTGCCAAAATTCACGATCACCTCCGGCATAATGGGTTCTTCCAAACCTCTTCCCATCACCGCAAAGCTGGTGGCAAAGATAGGATGGGCATGAACCACCGCCCTTACATCCGGGCGCTTCTGATAGACCCGCAGATGCATCTTCACTTCGGAGGAGGGCCTGATTCCCATATCCTCCCCGATCAGATTTCCGCTAAGATCTATCTTGCACATCTGCTCCGGCTTCATAAAGCCCTTGGACACCCCTGTTGGCGTACACAGAATCTCATTCTCCCCCAGACGCACCGATAGATTGCCGTCATTGGCCGCCACCATGCGGCGCGCATACATTCTTCTGCCGATCTCACAAATCTGCTGTCTGCATTCTGCCTCGTTTAACATGCTTTTCTTCTTTCCTCCCTGCTATTTCACTCTATCTGGTACAGATACCAGTCATCCAGCGTCCCCCAGCCTTTGGCGGCACAGCTTACGGATGCACCCACTTTTAAGGCTCCGTCCTCACCCACCTGTATCTGCACCACCGGATTCTGCCAGTCACACCAGCCGGTCACAGCGGTCTTCTCGGCAATCTGTTCCCTTCCATTATCCGCATATATATACAGATTGGCGTCCTCGCCCGCATCACCGCCCTGCAGATACAGGCCAAACTCATAAGTGCCGGGCGTAAGCCCCGTCACCACCTGTTCTGCCGTAAAGGACACCGCGTCATTTGACCAAAAATGCAAAGCAAAGTCCCCGCTGTGGGCATCTGCAGCTTTATCCTGATAATCCGTACCATTTCCGGTAATCTTCCACATGGATCTGTCCGTTTCCTCAAAGCTGGCATTTTCCAGAAGGTTCCTGCGGCTCACCGTGACATGGGCCACAAAATGCCAGGGATAACTGCTGTCCGCCAGAATCTCAAAGGCTTCCCTGGCAAGTTCTTCGTCTTCCAGTTCTGTCACAAAACTGCCCGTCACCTCATATTCTCCACCCGCAGACGTATCAATCGCCGCCAGCTGTTCCTCATTCCACTCCACCGGAAACTGTGTCACGCTCCTGTCATTGTAACACACATCCGCCATCTCCGGCATCTGAATTTCCCCGTCAAGAGGAATATTGACTTCCACCACAGGAATACTCTCCACCCGCCGTTCCACCAGGGTACCGCACTGCAAATATTTGAAGACTTTCAGGGATTCCAGCGGTTGACCATTATAGTCAAACATTGCCTGGTTATCCCAGGACGAGCCGCCATAATATACCCCCGCATCTTTCGGATCATACCCGGCCGCATAAGAAGAAGCCCAGCCGGAACCTTTCTCTTCCCAGGCCTGCCTGTTGGCTGTCAGCACAGACTCTGCATCTGCCGCCGACTCTTCCCAGACATGCACCGGAATCCAGGCCGGTTCCCAGTAAAAGAAGCCCAGTCCCGGTTCGCCTACCGCAGCCACTGCGGCACAGACATCCCGCACTTCATTGGCCTGTCCCTGCACGGTTGCTGCATATGCCGGCAAAATATCCGCCTCGCCGATACTGTTGGCGCTGCCGTCCCCGTCTCCCGGCGTATAAGGATAGGAATTTTCCGCCACCAGAACTTTCTTATCATACGTGTCCGCCACCAACCGCAGCGTCTCCGTCAGATTCTCCATCGTCCCATGCCAGAAAGGATAATAAGACACTGCGAAAATATCATAATCTATCTCCTTATCTTCCAGCTTCTGTGCCAGCGCAAGCGTCCCTTCTAAGTCCGACACATCCGTAAAATGAACGGCAATCTGGATCCGCTTTCCCTTCTCCGCAGCTACTTCCCTGACCGCCCGCGACCCCGCCTGCAAAAGCTGCCTGCGCTTCGTCCAGTCCGTCTCCCCGGCAATGCCGTTATTGATCTCGTTGCCAATCTGCACCATGCCCACATCTGCTCCGGCATCCAGAATCTCTGTCAGGCTCTGCGCTGTAAACGCATAGAGCGCCTCTGATTTATCCTCTATGGCCATGCCTTCCCAGGCTTTGGGGCACATCTGCTTGGATGGATCCGCCCAAAAATCGGAATAATGATAATCCACGCACAGTTTCATATGATACTGCGCCGCCCGTCTGCCAATCTCAGCCGCCTTGGCCGTATCGTTATTGCCGCCGCCGTAACCATTGCCGTTCTCGTCATAGGGATTGTTCCATACCCGTACCCGGATATAGTTCACGCCATGCTCTGCAAGCGTCTGAAAGATGTCCTGCGCCTGTCCCGCTTCATTATAATAGACAACACCACTCTCTTCCTGAGCCAACACACTGGAAATATCCACACCCCGGATGAAATCTTCCCGCAGTCCCTCAATCGGTTCTATGTAGATGCCGGCTCTTTCCGGCTGCGTGGGAAGGGGGTAACAATCGCTGTTGATGTTACTTTCTTCCCCGTTATCACTTCCAACGGCTGTCTCCTGCCCCTGACCGGTGCCTGCTTCCTGTGCCGTACTTCCTGTATTCGCATCCGGCTGTACTGCCTCCCCGGCACCACACCCGGAAAGCAGAGACACCAGAAATGCCATCGACAAAACCATGGCTGTCACGCGGCCGCGCAGATATGTTTTCTCCGAAAAATCCCTATACCGCCTCATCTACTCCACGCCCCTTTTCTTCACCCAATAGCCGTCATAAGCCTTATGATCCTGGGATCCAATCAGACATTCCTCCGAAAGTTCATATCCCGCCGCTTCCAGAGCCGCCCTTCTGTCAACTGCGTATATTGGCGCTTTGGTGGCAATCATGGAGCAATGGAACAGGTCAAAAGCCGGTTCTGTAATGATGGACAAGATGGAGGCGATGTCCCGGCTGTTCTCATGATCGGTACGCAGATCCAACCGCAGTATTCCGCAGTCATTAAAATAATCTTCCGCCCTGCGGTTAAACAGTTCAATCGTTCCCACGGCTGCCCACTCGGCCTTATCCACGATTGTAAAGCGGACAAACCCGCCCTCCGCATATTCTTTGAGCCAGTAATAGATACTCTCCTCCACCATTTCCTGGGTGGCACAGTAAAAGTTCGTGCCATGGCAGTTATCGCTGTTAAAAAAGGGCAGTGCCATCTTATCACCATACACCTTAAAAAGGTCTGCGGCATCTTCCTGCGTGATCAGCCTGATCAAAAATCTGTCATTCTCAAGGATGGGACATTCTTTGTAGACGTCTTTCATTTTATGGGTTCTCCGTTTCGCTGTGTTATTTTCCGTTTCGCTTCTATTATAGCTTTCCCGGATACAGGATGCAACACTACCGCAGAGATTCCGCCGGCTCATATTTATGGGGACTCGTACACCAGCCGTCCTGGTACAATATCGTCATATACAGAGTCTCTTCTTTGTTGGAAACTTTCACATAGCACACCCCGTCTTTGAACTGGTCTGTAATCTCAATCTTCTGATCGTAATAGTACACCCAGACCGTACCATCCTCTTCATATATCACGTCCGGTCTGCTTAATTCTTCCAGCAGTTCTTCCTCCGTCAGAGGGCGTTCCGTTCCGTCTTCTTCGATGGCAACACCGCCGCCATGCAGTTTTTCTGTCTCTCCGTCTTTCGTTTCATAGGACATATCGTAGGTGCCGCTCTCATCATATTCAAAAGTCACATCCGTCCGGTCACCTTCGATCCAAAGTTGGATCGTCCTCTGAATACCGCCTACATCCGCCGCGTATGCGACACCGCTCCCTCCTGTTATGAGCAGGCAGATTGTGATAATTGCTGCCGCCGTTGTTCTGATTTTCGCTTTTTTACTTAAAATAGCCATCTTTTCCACCTCCAGAGTCATGCCGCAGGGGAAATGCATCGCTGAAAAAGCCTGTTTATATTTTTCTCTATTCGTCATTTTCCCATTCCTCCTGCAATTTTTCCTTAAGCAGCGAACGCCCGCGCGACAGCCTCACCTTCACATTGCTCTCTGTCAGTTTGAGAATAGCCGCAATTTCATGTACGCTATAATCCTCATAATAAAACAGATGGACGACAATACGATACTTCTCCGGAAGATGCATGACCGTCTCAAACAGTTCTTCCGACTCCGGCGTCTCAAATGTCAGCGTCTCCATATAATCTTCCAGGGACATCTTATTTCTCCGCCAGAAGGTATTATTCACGTTCTTGGCTTTATTGATCGCCACCCGGATCAGCCATGCGCGTATATGCTGCTCGTTATCAAATTCCTTTTTTGCTGAATAATACTGAATGAAAGTATCCTGCACAACATCCTTCGCGTCTTCTGCGTTCTTGCAGACATTAAAGGCGATTATGTAGAGGTTGTCCTGATATTTTTCAAACAGTTCCTGCACTGATGGTCTCATGAGTACTCCTCTTTTCAGTTATTTAAAAGCCTTTCACCAATAGTACAATCGAGACAGCATAGAGGTTACAAAATTTTTCATGGCTCTTTTATGACTCTATTCCCGCACATACGTTATGGTCTCCAAAATCCCTTCAACTCTTTCCCTGTGATTTCTATTTCCCCGGCGCCCGTATATTTCTGCCGGATACCTTCAAATTCCTCCTGTGTAATCTCAAGTTTCTCTCCATCCTCTTCTATATAAAAGTGTTCCTCCTCCCCCTCTTCCCAGATGATACCCACGCTCTTCCGGAGCGAATCCACAAGTTCATCCAAGATATAATAGTTGTAAAACGTATAACCGTACCATCCTCCCATTTCTTCTATCACGCCTCCCTGATATAAATGCAGGAAGTACCGATCCATAAAGAAGGTTGACAGCCCTTCCCTGTCATAGTAGCAGACCATCGCAATCCAATACTCTTCCGGCTGATAATCCGTCTGCGGCACCCTGATTCCTACAATGAGTTCCGCCGTCCCGTCATGGTTCAGATCCTGAAAGGAATATTCCAGCCCATAATCCAGATAGCTGTTGCCGCATCCATAAACACACGTATACTCCTGAATCCATCCCCAGCCATCCAGTTCATAATGATCCTGATAATATGCCGGCTCTTCCCACACCCGTTCACAGTTCTCAAGTATATCCCTGTACAGGCCTATTTCCTCTACATTTTCCTCAACAAACGATAGCGTGAGCCTGTCAAGTTCCACAATCCGCTCCACTTTCTTCCTGCCGCTCTCCCATTCTCCCGCATAACTTCCGCCTGCTGCAAAGCATCCATATGTCCCATCGTTATACCTGGTTACCAGACAGTACAGATAGTATTCCTCAGCTCCTGTCACGGCGGCTGAAATGGCTCTCACATCGTCCGATAACATCTCATACCTTCCGATCGTCAACCGGTACTTACTGTTCTCCCCCTTCGGAAGCACTTCCTCCTGCAAGTACTCCTTGACCGCCCGGATATATTCGTCTTCGGTAAGCTGTGGCAGTTCCGGTTTCCGAAAGTCCGGCTTATGCCACGTCATGGTGCCTATTTCCTGTAACTGCGACTGCTGCCTATAAAAAAGGTAAATTCCTTCGGAATTAACCTTGCGAGTGCCGCTTCGCGGACTCGGATAAGC
>CAMNXA010000083.1 GCA_946566685.1 uncultured Lachnospiraceae bacterium | reverse complement strand
TAAAGGTAACGTGCTTAAGTCCGGCTCGACATAAAGCGCACGGTTTTTATATGACGATTCAATCACCATCGTAAACCATTATCCTATGAACGCAGATAAAATGAACAAAATTTCCCAATTTTCCAATCAAACACCATCTTCTAATCAGCCCTCAGTAAACAGGCAGACTTCTATTCTGCCGGATATGCAGGACTGTACTCTCTGTCCCCGGGAATGCCATGTGGACAGGACTGCCGGACAGACTGGGTTCTGCGGACAGTCAGCGCAGATCATGGCCGCCCGCGCCGCCCTGCATTTCTGGGAAGAGCCATGCCTGTCCGGCGTCAACGGCTCTGGTGCCGTCTTTTTCAGCGGCTGTAATCTGCGCTGCGTTTACTGTCAGAATCACACCATCGCCCAGGGACAGAGCGGGAAAGAAATCTCTGTGGAACGACTTTCTGAAATTTTTCTGGAATTGCAGGAGAAACAGGCACACAATATTAATCTGGTAACACCTACGCACTATGTGCCACAGATTATAAATGCCCTGCAAACGGCAAAAGACAACGGCCTTGCAATTCCCGTTGTCTATAATACATCCGGTTATGAAAATGTCGATACCCTCAAACGTTTAGAGGGCCTCATCGACATCTATCTCCCTGATCTGAAATATCATGATGCCGCTCTAAGCGCCCGTTATTCTAATGCTCCCGATTATTTTAGCAAAGCTTTCGCCGCAATTAAGGAGATGCTTCGTCAGACGGGACATCCCATATTTGTTGACGGGGAGGATTCTCTGATGTTAAAGGGCGTTATTGTCCGCCATCTGCTCCTGCCGGACTGTGAGGCGGACTCCCGCTACCTTATCCGGTACCTGCATGAGACTTATGGAAATGACATATATGTCAGTATTATGAATCAGTACACTCCCATGCCTAATGTTGCAGATCATCCTTCGCTGAATCGCCGAATATCCCCAGAGGAATACGACAGGATTGTGAATTACGCCATTCACATCGGTATCGAAAACGGTTTTATTCAGGAAGGCGAAACTGCTTCGGAAAGTTTTATTCCTTCTTTTGACTGCGAAGGCATCTGACCGCTATAATTCCACCCTGCGCAGATAATACCCAAACTCTCCCGGTTTCGCCTCACCGCTTGCGCACTCAAAAGCCTCAAATCCGAACATCAATGCGACCATCTTTTCTCTCTCGTAGAACACACCCGGCACGCCCAGGTAATAATCATTTTCTTTGCCCAATATCACATAGCGATAATTGTAAAATCCATGCAGGAGAAAGCTATTGTTGACCAGCTGTTGATATTTGGCCTGTAGGATCACAAAATCTTTGGGCTCCAGTTTTACATAGACCCGCTCATCACCATAGGGATGAATCTTGGTATAGGTGTCCAGAATCTGTTCCCACTTGTCCTCCTTGACGCCATTTATCTGCATTTCGTCAGCCATTGGCGGCGGCAGTTCCTCTGAGACCATGGCCGGCGGTTCCGCAACAGGTTCCTGAGAACTTCTTCTCTGCTTCTGGACTGGAATGCGCTCCGCAACATCCTGCCTTACGGCTGTCCCGTTTCTCATCTCATCTGTTTCATATGATATATCAGTTCCCTTTTGTACTGGCTCTTCTTCCTGCGAAAGTTCACCTGCTAACTCTGTAACTTCCTCATTCCCCTGGCGTTCACCACTCTTTTGCTGTGCCTGCTTGCTGATTCCCTCAATCAGATATCCACCCGGCAATATGATCTGCAACCGTACCTGCCGCAGGCACTTCGGCTCACACTCTTCCCACAGGCCGTTTCCCTCCTGCAATGTAATCCCATCCACCTCTTTCCAGTCAGAACCATTATAAAACCTTACCGGAAATCGCCCGTTTATCGAGTGCGGTATATTCTTAATCTTAAGAAACAGACTGCTCTCCTTATCCCGGCTCTCCACTTTCAGAAAACCCGCGCTCCCCAGTCTGCTTCCATCCTTGTGCAGTCCCATGTAGATGATTTCCTTCTGGTACATAGCTTACCCTCTCTCTTATATGACTCGAAGCCTGTACTATCTACAGGCATCTACCCAATATATATGCATCAACACATAAAAATATGCCGGACAATCTCCTGCCCGACATATTTTCTATCATTCATTTCATAATCATTCCAAAGCCATAATATTTATCTGCTTCTTCCTGCAAAGCACTGTTCTTCTTACTTAATAATCCAAAGTATCCAGATATTTCATATAATTGACAACCATCAGTGCGATCTTGAACGTCAGCGCATCGTCAAACGTCCGGATATCCAAACCGGTGCTCTTTTCCAGCTTCTCAATCCGATATACCAGTGTATTACGATGCACAAAAAGCTGCCTCGATGTCTCTGATACATTCAGATTATTCTCAAAAAACTTATTGATCGTTGTGAGTGTCTCATCATCCAGTTCACTGGGTACATTATCTCCAAAAATCTCCTCGATGAAAATCTTGCACAGATTGATCGGTAATTGATAGATCAGTCTGCCGATTCCCAGGGTATTGTACGCAGTTACCTTCTTTTCCGCATAGAAAATCTTGCCTACATCAAGAGCCATCTTTGCCTCTTTATAGGATTTCGATACATCCTTAAGTTCACCCACAATCGTACCATAGGCCACACGCACATTGAGCATCGCTTCCATGTTCATCATATCCACTATGGTATGTGCGATCTGATCCAGCCTCTCATAATTATCTTCAGGTGCAAGCGCTTTGATCAGAATCACATTGCTCTCATCCACCGATGTGATATAATCTCCAACCTGGGATGTAAACATACCGTTTAACAATTCCATAGCTGTGGAATCCTTTTCCTTATCTGTCTCAATCAAAAAGACTGCCCTCGGCACTGCCACTTCAATATGCAGTTTCTTGGCACGGTTATAAATATCCACCAGCAGCATATTGTCCAACAGCAGATTCTGGAAAAAGTTATTGCGGTCATAGCGCTCTTTATAGGCGATGATCAGGTTTTGCAGCTGGCAGACTGCTATCTTGCCGATCATGTAGGTATCCTCGCTGGCACCTTTGGCATCCAGGATAAAAAGGGCTTCCTCCTCATCCAATACTTTCATCAGATGATGTACCCCTATGACCTGGCTGTCTGCGGGCGACTCTGCAAATCCCGTGATCAGCGCTGGCGTGATATCTTCCGACTCAAAGGTAACCGCAATTTCCTTACCTTCTAAATCCCACACTCCTATGTCAATCTTGGAAATAGCTTTCAGTTCTTCAATACTGGTCTTAATAATCTGACTTGAAATCATACAGTACCCTCTCTGTCCTAAAAGTAAATTTGCTTCGCAAATTAACTTTGCGAGGACTGCTTCGCAGCCTCGTAAATTTGAAGCATTTTCCTACAAACTAAAAATTGGGGGATGCCAAAGCATCCCCCTTATGATCATTCTGACTAGTTGGTGATTGTCTGCTCTGTCTCTTTATCAAAGATATGAATCTTCTCAACATCAAACGCAAACTTAACGGTATCACCAGGTCTTGCTGATGTGCGGGAATCTACTCTTGCTGTGATCGGGAACTCAGCAAGATCAAAGTATAAGTAAACTTCTGCACCAAGCAATTCATAAACCTTGATTGTGGACTCGAATACGCATTTAGCATTATCAACATACTCTCCGGAATCATATACATCCTCAGGACGGATACCGAATGTTACAGTCTTGCCTGCATAACCGCCATCAATCAGCTTCTTAGCCTTAGCAGCCGGTAACGGAATGGTCTGGCCTGCTACTTTCAGGCTTGCATCGCTGCCGCTTACCTCAACAACTGCATCCAGGAAGTTCATCTGAGGAGATCCCATGAATCCTGCTACAAACAGGTTCTGAGGCTTCTGATATAAGTTCTGAGGTGTATCTACCTGCTGAACCACGCCGTCTTTCATAACAACGATTCTTGTACCAAGAGTCATAGCCTCTGTCTGGTCATGTGTTACATAAATGATGGTGGTGCCCAGTCTCTGATGTAACTTGGAGATCTCAACACGCATCTGCACACGCAGTTTTGCATCCAGGTTGGACAACGGCTCATCCATCAGGAATACCTTAGGATTACGAACGATTGCACGGCCCATAGCCACACGCTGTCTCTGACCACCGGAAAGAGCCTTCGGCTTACGATCAAGGAGAGCTGTCAGATCAAGGATCTTAGCTGCCTCTTTAACCATCTTGTCAATCTCATCCTTCGGAACTTTTCTTAACTTAAGACCGAAAGCCATATTATCATATACAGACATATGAGGATACAGAGCGTAGTTCTGGAATACCATCGCGATATCTCTGTCTTTGGGCTCTACATCATTAACCACTCTGTCACCAATCTTCAACTCGCCGGAAGAAATATCTTCCAGACCTGCGATCATACGAAGTGTTGTAGATTTACCACAACCTGAAGGTCCTACGAAAATGATGAACTCCTGATCTGCGATTTCCAGATTGAAATCTTTGACTGCCTCGAATCCGTTAGGGTATACTTTGCAGACATTTTTTAAAGATAAACTTGCCATGATTGCCTCCTAATTGTATTTTTTTAGTTTCCCGTACGATTATCATCTGATAATCAACTCTGTGACTAGTATAGCGGAGTTTTCCGGCGTTTACCATACCACTATTTCACAAAGATTTTTTTTTCGATTGTAAAAATTGCTTACTTTATACAAATTATTTGGCCGTTCACGGCAAGTTGACTAAGAATTTCGCGTCTTCTTATACATCTTAACCAAAACGAGCTTCGCTCGTTTTCGAGGTCCGCTTCGCGGCCTCGGATTTAATCTAAATTGATTCCTTCGCTCGTTTTCGAGGTCCGCTTCGCGGCCTCGGATTTAGCCTAAATAATCCCAGCCTTACGCTGTCTTGCATCCCAGGACCTTGTAGCCTGCCTTCGTCACGGCTTCTGTCAGTGTCTCATCCGCCACTTCGTCTGCCATTGTGACGCTGGCCTGCTTCTCCTCCAGGCTGACCTCTACCCCGGTCACGCCCTCCACGCCTTCCAGCGCTTCCTTAACATGTGCCTGGCAGTGTGCGCACATCATGCCTTCAATATCCAATACCTTTACCATCTGATTTTCCTCCTTTTTATCTGGCATTGCCATTTCATCTATTCCCATAAAGCCGTCTATAAATTCCGGCATAGGAACCTTTTTACAGGCCTTATCCCGTCCGCTGTTGCGCACGGCAAACAGATTCAGCCGCAGCGCGTTAGTTACCACGCAGAAACTCGACAGGCTCATGGCCGCAGCCGCAAACATGGGATTTAAACTCAAACCCATGACCGGCACCAGAATACCCGCCGCCAGCGGGATCCCGATACAGTTGTAAAAGAAAGCCCAGAACAGATTCTCATGAATGTTCTTTAACACTTGTCTGGACAACCGGATTGCCGCTGACACATCCTGTAGTTTCGACTTCATCAATACAATATCCGCTGCGTCAAGGGCCACATCCGCGCCCGCGCCTATGGCGATTCCCACATCTGCCCTGGTCAATGCCGGTGCATCATTGATCCCATCTCCTACCATGGCAGTCTGCCCATACTCAGACAATCTGCGGACTACGGACTCTTTATCTCCCGGCAGTACATCCGAGACAATAGCCTCAATCCCCACCTGACGGCCAATGGCCTGTGCCGTCCGGCGGTTATCCCCGGTCAACATTACGACCTGTATTCCCATATGATTGAGTTCTTCCACAGCGCCTACACTGTCCGGCTTGATCACATCAGCCACCGCAATCATACCAAGAAGCCGGTCACTTTGGGCAAAATAAAGCGGTGTCTTGCCTTCGCCGGCCATCTCTTCGCCCCGTTTCCTGAAAGCTTCTGTCATAAGTCCTCGTTCCGTAAGCAGCGCACCATTACCGCCCACTGCCTTTTTGCCGGCGCACAAACCTTCCACGCCCCATCCGGGAAGCGCCTTGAAATTCTCCACTTCTCCCGCCATGATTTGGTCTGCCTTGGCCCGTTCACAGACCGCTTTGGCCAACGGATGCTCGCTCTTCTGCTCCAGAGTAACTGCCGCTTGCAGAAGTTCTTCTTCGGAAATGCCCTCGGCAGGACAGATATCCGTCACCTGCGGCTTTCCTTCTGTCACAGTTCCCGTTTTATCCAGCACCACAAAGTTTACTTTACCAGCCCGCTCCAGGGCTGTCGCATTTTTAAAAAGAATCCCCTGTCTGGCCCCCATTCCATTGCCCACCATGATAGCCACCGGCGTAGCAAGCCCCAGGGAACAGGGACAACTGATGACCAGCACGCTGATAGCATAAGAGAGCGCCTTGCCAACACTTGCCCCAGCGGCCAGCCAGATAATGCCCGTGATAACTGCCAGAGCAATGACTACCGGCACGAACACACCTGATACGCGGTCTGCTATCTTTGCGATAGGAGCCTTTGTGGCTACCGCATTTTCTACCATATCTATAATCTGCTGCAAAGTGGTGTCCCTGCCGACACGAGTCGCCCTGCACAACAGCGCTCCATTCTGATTCAGGGTCGCTGCACTGACCCTGTCTCCTACTGCCTTATCAACCGGAAGGCTCTCGCCGGTGAGCGCAGACTCATCCACCGCACTCTCCCCCTCCACAATCTCTCCGTCCACCGGAATGCTCTCACCCGGTTTCACCATGAAGAAATCTCCGAGCACTACTTCCTCCACCGCCACGGTCGATTCCACACCATTTCGCATTACATGTGCTGTCTTTGGCGCCAGATCCATCAGGCTCTTGACCGCATTGGTGGTCTTACCCTTGCTGTAAGCCTCCAGCATCTTACCCACTGTGATCAGCGTCAGAATCATCGCCGCTGACTCAAAATACATATCATGCAGACAGTGCATGGCCATTTCTACCTGACCGCTGCCCATATAACCGCCCATCCGGAACATAACCGCCGTACTGTAGACAAAGGCCGCACTGCTTCCCAGCGCCACCAACGTATCCATATTGGGTGCGCGGTGCAGTAGACTTGTAAAGCCGCTGATAAAGAATCTCTGATTGATGACCATCACCAACCCGGTCAGCAAAAGCTGATACAACGCAATCGCCCAGGGATTCCCGGCAAAGGCTTCCGGCACATACCATCCCCACATCAAATGTCCCATGGATACATACATGAGAGGCAGCAACAGACATAAGGAAGCGATCAGCCTGCGGCGCAGTTTGGGCGTCTCATGATCCTCAAACTCACTTCCCGCCTTTTCTTTCACTTCATTACCAGCCACTGACGCACCATATCCTGCCGCCGCCACGGCCTGACAGATCATCTGCTCGCTGGCCGGATTCTCATATTCCGCCACCATATTATTCATCAGTAAGTTTACACTGACTGACTGTACTCCTTCCACGGCGCGCACCGCCTTCTCCACATGCGCACTACAGGCTGCGCAAGTCATACCTGTGATGTTGAATTTTTCGTTTATCATATCCATCCTCCATGATGGCTTTGCGGCCTCCCCAATCTCCATGAAACCGCCTGCCGCCATCAAACACTTTTATTTCAATCTCTTCATCAGCTCCACCGCCTCTTTCATGATTGCGGTATTGCCCTGCTTTACTTCTTCCACCACACAGGATTCCATGTGTTCCTGCAAAATCTGATAGCCCAATCCCTGCAAGGCGCTCTCCACAGCGCCAATCTGTATCAAAATATCCCCGCAGTAACGATTATCCTCTATCATATTCTGAATACCATTTAGCTGCCCGATAATACGGTTGATGCGGCCATTTAATTTTTTCTGCTCCCGCTCTTCCCGCGGTGTATTCTTATGCCGGCAGCATGCACATATATTTTCTGAAGAGCATGTCTTTTCATCTGCTGCATTATTTTCTTCATAATTTCCTTCACACTCCGCATCCATCTGCCGAGGAATTTCCAGTACTTCTCTGACTTTACCATCTGTATTGCCTGATGTCATATAATCTTCCTCCCCCTCAATTCGTACCGAAACTTATCATGTTTGTATTATTCTTACCTGATGATAATTATTTTATAATCATTTCTTATATAGTATACCCCGGTAGGGTATATGTCAATATCTTTACTATTATTTATATATTTATAGCATCCGCCTGACTCGCTTTTCACAAAAACAAAACCAGAGGCAAAGATTCTCTCAAATCCCGCCTCTGGTCTTATCATCACATTTATAACAGTATACTCCCCAATATACTTCTATATTTATCATGCAGTTTTATTATACAGTTTAACCCTTCACCGCACCGGCAACCATACCTTTGATGATCTGCTTACTGAATGCAAAGTAGAAGATCACGATAGGCGCCATAGTAATCAACATAGCCGCCATAATCTTCGGATAGTCCGAAGTAAACTGACCGGTAAACTGCTTTAAGCCCAGAGGCACAGTGTACAGCGCTCTGTCCTTGATCAGGATCAAGGCAAATGAGAACTCGTTCCAGCAGCTGAATACATTGATGATCGCCACCGTTACCAAAATCGGCTTACATACCGGTAAGATAATCCCAAACAAGGTCTTGGAAAAGGTGGAACCGTCAATGGCTGCGGCCTCCTCCAATTCTGTGGGAATCCCCTTCACATAGCCCTGAACCAGGAATATCGACATGGGCAATGCAAAGGAAACATATGGTAAGAGCAGGGTATACCAGTGATTCGACAGTCCCATCTTGGAAAAGATGATATAAATAGGAACCATCAGTGAGTGAATCGGAATCAGCATACCCATCAGGAACATCACATAGAGCGGTTTGTTCAGTGCAAAATTAATTCTCGCAAGAATATAGCCTACGATAAATGCAATCAATACAATCAACAGAACAGACAGGATCGTTGTCCTTGCACTGTTAGTCACCGACTGCATCAGGCGATAATCCTTATTGGATAAAATCTTCGTATAATTTACCAGTGTCGGCTCTTTTGGAAGCCCCATGATATCCGCATTAAACACTCTCTTCTCTTTCAGGGAAGAATAGAGCATCCAGATCAGCGGAAAGATACAGGTCAGTGAAAAGAACCACAGGAAAAAGTTAATCACTACCGTAAGCACGCCTCTTTTCACGCGGGTGCCTGCGGAATTATCTTCGACTTTTGTCATCTTCATTTCTTTAGCCATAGCAGAGCCCCTCCTTTACGCGTTTGCTTTGCGATTCTTGATCGCCTGTTTCCGTTCCTTCTCAATCTGTTTCAGGTGTTTCCTCTCATTCCGGTCATAGCTGTCTGTCATGAAGTAATTCATGAGCACCTGGGAGCCGCCGATCACGGCCAGCGCCAGTACGAAGATACCTACGGAAATACAGGAACCATATCCTAAGTTAGACTGTTCAAAAGAAACCTTGTATCCATACATCGCCATAACCATGGATGAATAACCCGGGCCGCCCGCCGTCATGACATAAATATTATCAAATGCTTTCATGTTACCCGCAACACAGAGGGTGATACACACAAGCAAAGTATTCTTAATCAAAGGTAACACTATGTAACGTGCGCGCTGTATACCTGTGGCGCCGTCAATCTCAGCGGATTCCAGAACTTCCGTGCTGATGGAAGACACCGCTGACAAAAGAATAACCATGTAATAACCGATAAACTGCCAGATCAAAGGAATTGATACCAACAGCATAACCAGGCTTGGTTCATTGAGCCAGACCTTCTTCAGGTCATCCCTCCCAATCGCCTCTAAGAAGTAGTTGAGCAGACCCCTTTTGGAATCATAGATCATCTGCCAGATAAAACCGATGCAGACCGCCGAGATGGTACTCGGGAAGAAACCAAAAGTTCTGTGTATTCCCTGTAATTTCGTGACTTTGGAGTTGATCAGCAATACCACGATAAACGCAATGCCAATCTGTCCAATGATACACACAAGTACCAGGAAAATATTGTGCCAGAAGGCACTCCAGAATACCTCGTCATGAATCAACTGCGTGTAGTTAGCCAGTCCGTTAAACGTCTTAACCGGGCCGCCTTTCCACTCAAAAAAGCTATAAAAAAGAGCTGCCACAAGCGGTGCAAATACCGTGAACACATAGAGCGCCACAGGCACAGCCAGATATGCAGCTACAACCCATTTCTTTGGTTTGATAGACTTCAGCATAGAATCGTCCCCCATTTCTTATTTCATGCTCTGATTGAGACATACCCCAAACGCGAAACGAAGACGCTTCGCTTACTCACAACTAACCCTTTTCAGGTAAGAATCCGCCCGGGAGAAAATCCCCCAGGCGGTCTACCTATTTCATTTTACTTAATTTATTCAGATCTTACTGACCAAGATATGCCTTGTATGCAGCCTGTGTATCTGCCGCTACAGTTGCGGGATCTTTGTCACCGTTAACCATTTCCTGCATCTCAGTGTTAAGTACGGACCATACGGAACCATCTACATAAGAGTCATAAATCTCACAGC
>CAMNXA010000082.1 GCA_946566685.1 uncultured Lachnospiraceae bacterium | reverse complement strand
CGGAGCGTGTCAATTTCTGATTCGGAGAGTTTGTCATCTTCGATATAGGCAGAAAGCATTGCTGTAATATGTCCGTTATAATAGCGTTCAAGAAAAGAGTGGCTTTCCTGGCCGATATATTCTTTTTCTTCGATCAAAGGCGTGTAAACGAATACCCGGCTCTGTTTTTCATAGGAAAGTGCCCCTTTGGTTACAAGCCGCTTTATCAAGGTCTGTATTGTCTTAGGACTCCATTTTGTAGTCTGTGTTAATTTTTCGGTGATTTCATTGGTACTGATCGGTGCGTGTTTCCATATGATTTTCATTACTTCAAATTCAGCTTCTGAAATTTGCGGCAATGGTTTCATCTGTAATCCCCTCCTTAAATCTTACGATTGTAATATACATTATAATGTGAAAATGAGGAAATGTCAATTTTTCGATAAATTTCGCTCAGCTTTAAATTGCACAGGTGTAATAATTGAAATATTACAAAGTAAGAATTTGAAGGAAATGGGTTGTAGCGAAGGATGTTTATCCGATGAATTTTTGACATTTTATGTTACTGTATCAGATGAAGATAGAAATTTGGTTCTCTCGCAAAGGACTGTTTTGGTTATACATGGATCATTACATGTCCAAATCCGGCGAAACAGTGAGATGCTGCATTTTGTACCACGATTTCTACCACAATCGGGATAGTAAAAGATGATAAAAGATGATATAATATGAGAAATTGGTGGTGGAATAAAAAACCGCTAAACGCCGATTTTATCAGCATTTAGCAGGTTTATAAAGGATCGGAATGACAAGACTTGAACTTGCGACCTCTACTTCCCTAAAGTAGCGCTCTACCACCTGAGCCACATCCCGAAAGTATTTACAATTATAACTAATCGAAAGAAAAAATGCAAGCATAATTTGAAAAAAATTATAAATAAATAGTACGCCAATGAATCATAGGAGAAGGATAACGTTATGTTAGAGAAAGAAACTTTTCATCCCCTGAATTATATCAAGAAGGAAGAATATTCGGGCAGTATGCAAGGAATGCGTTACATGCTGAAGCGGGGGAAGAGTGGAGATGAGGATATTATAAGGGTGACGGTCTGGCCGGAGCCGTTGAACCTGCTCAGGACCCCGGAGCATCTTAGGGACGCAATAGATGTTCCGCTCACGGCGGAGGGGGTGGAAATGGCGCGAGAGTGGCTTAATGAGCAGTATATGAGTCGGGAGAAGTATTGGCTTGAGAGACTGAATCATTCCTGGATCGATCAGGAGGATGGAGCTTCTACTTGAAAGACTTGAAAGGAATGTGATGAATAATCTGTATGAATACATAGATCCGATCGTTTCGCCCTTTGAAGCATTTGGTTTTGACAGCAGCCGGGACAGGATTCCGGTCCCGGCTCACTGGCATTATTACGTTGAACTGCTATATATACTGGAAGGGAATGTCCGGATTACGATTGACAATATGGTCGAAATATGCCCTGTCGGTTCCGTCATCCTGTTTCCGCCCAGATGTGTACATGCAATCGGTGTTTCTGACGGAGGAGAGAGGATACGGTATTATGTCGTGAAATTTGATCCGGAGATCCTGCCGTATTCTCAGAAAGGGGAGCTGGATCTTAAAGCCTCACTGCGCAGCATCAGTACCGCCGCCTGTCCGTGTTGTTTCTCACCGGCGCAGATCGCGGAAAGGAATCTGCGGCCGCTGTTTGAGGAGATTGTGAAAGAATACGAGGAGAAGTCTTATGCTTACTCCATGATCCTCAGTGCGGATCTTAGCCGGATCATGGCGGAATTTATCAGACTCTGGCAAAAGGAGGGCTGTCTGCCGGCAGCGACTCGCATGCATCCGTCCTATGAACTGCGTTTTGACTTTATTGCGGAATATATCGACAAGCATTATTTTGAGGAACTGACCGTGGAGAAGCTGGCTTCTATGTGCGGCATGTCGCATTCCACCTTTTCGCTGCATTTTCACAGGCGGTATGGCATGACCTGCCGGGAATACATTAATGCGACCCGTATCAGTGTAGCGGAGAATATGCTTCTTTTCTCCGATCATGATGTGGCTTTTATCGCACAGGAGGTGGGGTATTCTGACTGCAGCTACTTCATACGCTGCTACAAAAGATTAAAGGGCGTTACGCCGAAACAGGCGCGCATGGCCGGGAAATAATGGCTATGCGCGCCTGAATTTACTATCTTTCTGCAGTTTCATAAATACTTCTTACACGATATGCGCCACAGACCGACGTGCCGTCGTCTGTAAAGTCACGGCTGGGAAGGATACGGAAGGTTCTTGTGCCTGCCTCCATGTCGACAAAATTGTCGTCTAACCGGAGTACGCCGTTTTCGGTCTCAACGCTGACGGATTTCGCGTAGTTCCTTGCCGTTACGGTCACAATATCATTCTCCACGCTGACTTCCAGCTGCGGGTCCAAGAATGCATAGTGTTTCGGGGCACAGAACAGCGTGCTTCCCGAAGAGACAAGGCTGTCATCGACAAAAAGGGCGTATTCGAGATGTACCTTCAACGGATCCTGATCGTTGAAATCCAGGTGAGGCAGCCATGTGCCCCCGTAGGCAGGCGCCGTCACCTCAAACTGTCCTTCCCGCACAATAGAGGAATCGGGCAGGCGCAGCGCCCATTTTACAATACCTGTTATCGGATTTGCGGTCTCGTTGGCCACATGCAGGTCGGCGCTGATGTCGACGGGGCAGGGCAGAGTGTTGGCATAGGGCTTTTGGTCGATCTCGCCGTGCTCTTCACAGGAGAGAAGCACCGGTGCAAACATACGCTTCTCGGCATACTGCAATGCTTTCCAGTTGCCATAATAGTCTACGCCGGCCCAGGAAGCTACCGGCCAGATATCATTAAGCTGCCACACGACGGCGCCCATACAGGTGCCACGGAAGCGTCTGAAATGCTCCACACCGTAGCGGATGGCATCTGCCTGCAGAAGCTGGGAGCAGTAGAGCAGTTCATCGAAATTCTTCGGATACAGATAAGTCTGGGCAAGATAATTGCTGATCTTGCCGTTGGCGGCGGTATTGCGCTGATGCATTTCCATTACCCGGGAATAGATATTCCGGTCGCCCTCTGTCGTAAAGCGGCGGACTGTCTGCAGGGCCGGGAAAGACTGGAAACCAAATTCGGACAGGAAACGATAGTGATGTTTTCTGTAAGCCGTAAAAGGCTCACTGCCATGCCAGACACCCCAATAGTGGACATCGCCCACGTTTTCGGCATTGCTGTTCTCGTAATTGCCGCCGGAGCTGGGCGAGGAAGGCCAGTAAAAGGTCATGGGATCTTCTTCTTCCACGATCCGGGGAATGATGTATTCGTACAGCTTGATATAATCGTAATATTGTTTCTTCGATTGCGGCCAGACATAAGCCTCATACTGGGTTTCCATCTCATTGTTGCCGCACCATAAGCCGATACAGGGGTGGGAGCGGAGTCTGCGGATATTCTGGCGGATCTCTGCGGATATATTTGCCTCGAAGGCATGATCCAGCTCATAAGAAGCGCAGGCAAACATAAGATCGTGCCAGACGATAAGGCCACGCTCATCACATACGTCATAAAAGAAGTCGTCCATAAAATACCCGCCGCCCCAGATACGGATACAGTTAAAATGAGATTCCTGAGCGGTAGCCAGCAGCATGTCGGTACGCTCTGACGTCTGTCTTGTGAGAATGCTGTCTTCCGGGATATAGTCCGCACCCATGGCAAAGATCTGCAGGCCGTTGACCTCGAAGGCGAAATTGCGGCCGGGCAGTTTTCTGGCTTTACGGTCGGTGACAAGCATTTTCTTTTCACCATGGTTCATTAGGATGTCGGAGCCGTCGTCCAGGTCTTCCTCCTGGCCTTTGAGATGGGGATCCCATACTTCGTTCGGCATCGGATCCGTGTTCACGGTCATAGTCCGCAGGCCGATCCGTTTGTGCCATACATCCAGAGGCGTGGGAAAGTCTGTGCCGGTTGTTTTGACATCGGCAGCTGCGGTTTCTGTGGCAGAGAGTAACAACGCTTCTGCTTTATATAACGTCTGTTCACCGTAACCGTTTGGCCACCAGAGCTGCGGGTCGGTAACGGTCAGCTCCACGCGGACATGATTGCTGCGCAGGCCGCTTTGCAGTCCGGTCAATGACAGAGAAGGAGCGGAACCTGTAAAGGCATCGAGCGGTGCGCTTTCGGCGGACAGGGTAGTAACGCCGTCAGGTGTGGTCATGAGCAGGAGAAGCTTCACTTTATCCGCGCCGGATTCCGGCATCCATTCAATCTCGGCATCCGCGGTCAGCTGTACACGGGAAACGGTATTGCCGTGCGTGGTCTTTGCGGTGATCTGATGCTGTTGAGTGCAGTAGACCTGTGCGATACGCGCGGTCTTTACAGCCTGTATGGATACGGGGCGGAAAAGTCCGGCGTCAGGTAGCCTGGGGCCCCAGTCCCAGCCGAACATGCAGGCTGCCTTGCGGATATGGGGGAAGCCGGGCATGGCGTCAGAGGAACCGCCTACGGGACACTTCTCATTTTCTTCGCGGATAAAACGGGTGGGAGAGTGCAGAACCACTTTCAGATGATAAATGGTATCTGTCGGGTTGTCCATTACTTCGGCGGTGATGTCATACTCCCAGACGCGGTTCATGTTATTGGCGCTTCCAAGATGCTTTCCGTTCAGATAGACGTCTGCCAGAGTATCGATTCCCTCGAAGCGTAGGAAAAGGCGGTCAGCCTTAAGGTCTTCATCGCACAGGGTGAAGTCCGTCTCGTAGGCAAAGTCATTTTCCATCAGCTTCGTTGCAGTCAGCTCGTTATCGCGGTAAAAAGGATCCGGGATCAGATTTTTCTCGAGCAGAGTTCCGTATACGGTGGAGGGAACTTTGGTATCGATGGGGGTCTCGGGGATGTTATATACATTTTCACCGAGCACGGTCAGGGTCCAGTTGTCGTTTAAGTTGATCGTTTTCATGGTATTTCCTCCTGATGATTCTTTTCGGTATGCCGTACTTATGATTGCCATGCAAATTTGGATGCTGCGTATCGGCACGCAGTATGCCCGATATTGTTATTGTAGTATTGTTTGCGTGGATGTGGTAAGACAAATCTCTGATAAAATAGGAGAAATCTCCAAAACATAGATTGTGCGAAATTTTGGAAAAGATTGATTGAAGTATGGGGCAGGAGAATGTTATAATATAACTTAACGAAAAGAAAGGAAGGGTATTTTCATGGTGAATCGTTTTGTTTTGAATGGAATTTCTTATCATGGCGCGGGGGCAATCAGGGAGATTCCGGGAATCATTAAGAGTAAGGGGTTTCAGAAGGCTTTTGTGGCATCGGATCCGGATCTGGTGAAATTCGGGGTGACGGAGAAGGTAACGAAGCTGTTGGAGGAAGAGGGGCTGGCTTATGAGGTGTACTCGGATATCAAGCCCAATCCGACGATCGAGAATGTGAAATCCGGCGTGGCGGCTTACAAGGCATCCGGCGCTGATTATATGATCACCATCGGCGGCGGTTCTTCCATGGATACCGGCAAGGCGATCGGCATTATCATTAACAATCCCGAGTTTGAGGATGTGCGCTCCCTCGAGGGCGTAGCGCCGACGAAGAATAAGACGGTGTATACGATCGCGGTGCCGACGACGGCGGGCACTGCGGCAGAGGCTACCATCAACTATGTGATCACGGATGTGGAGAAGAAGCGGAAGTTCGTCTGTGTTGATGTCAATGATATTCCGGATGTGGCCATTGTGGATCCGGATATGATGTCGAGTATGCCCAAAGGACTGACGGCGGCGACCGGTATGGACGCGCTGACCCATGCCATTGAGGGATATATTACGAAAGCAGCCTGGCCGCTGGCTGACTGCCTGAATCTGGAAGCGGTCAGGCTGATCGCCGAGAACCTGCGGGGTGCGGTGGAGAATACAACACAGGGCCGCGAAGGTATGGCGCTTGGGCAGTTCGTGACCGGTATGGCTTTTTCCAATGTAGGTCTTGGGATTGCGCATTCCATGGCGCATACGCTGGGCGCTGTTTATGATACGCCCCATGGTGTGGCATGTGCGATGATGCTGCCGATCGTTATGGAATACAATGCGGAGATGACCGGGGAGAAATACAAGGATATCGCAGAGGCGATGGGCGTGGATACTTCCGGTATGTCTCAGGAGGAATACCGCGCAGCAGCGGTGGCGGCAGTACGTCAGTTATCGGAGGACGTTGGTATTCCATCCAAGTTAGAAGCGTTGAAAGAAGAAGATCTGGATTTCCTGGCGGAGTCTGCCTTTGCGGACGCGTGTTGTCCGGGTAACCCGAAGGATACGAGTGTGGAAGATCTGAAAGGACTGTTCCGTAAACTGATGTAGGTTGCTGAACTGTTCCAGAGTATAAGCTTGTTTTGGATCCTGGGTTTCAGGATATTTGGCTTGACAGATGCCTGATCGAGATTTTTTCTTAGTGAGATCCCTGCTTTCATGCAGCCGTGCGTTCCGAGTGGATGCGTTGCTGCATGGAGCATGGATTTCATATCTTCTGTGTGGTTTAGGGTGAGATTTTCTTTGGAGTGCTGTAGATTCCGGTAAGATTCAATATTTTTCAGAAAGATCGGTTCATGCGGTATGCAGAGCGGATAAAAGACAGGATATCATGTAAAGGAGACAGTCTGCCTATGCGGTGGAATGATTTAAGTATGAGCCCATGCAACCTGTGTCCACGCGAGTGCATGGTGGACAGGAAGGCCGGACAGGTGGGATTTTGCCGTGCAGATGATGTGATCAGGGTGGCCAGAGCGGCGCTGCACAGGTGGGAGGAGCCTTGTATCTCCGGAGAAAGAGGTTCCGGGACGGTGTTTTTTTCCGGCTGTAACCTGCACTGTGTCTATTGTCAGAACTATGAGATTGCGACAGGCCAAAGCGGAAAGCCGGTGTCGGTCGGTCGGCTTGCAGAGATATTCTTAGCGCTGCAGGAGAAAGGCGCTGCCAATATCAATCTGGTCACGCCGGATCACTATGTGACGGGAGCGGCCCAGGCTGTCCTGCTGGCCAGGCAGATGGGGCTTGTGCTGCCGGTGGTATACAATGGCAGCGGTTATGAGAAAAAGGAAGTGATCCGGCAGCTGGCAGGGATCGTGGATATTTATCTGACGGATTTTAAATATATGGATCCGGAGCCTGCAGCCAGGTATTCGGCGGCGCCGGATTATCCCGAGACAGCCAGAGCAGCGCTTTCAGAGATGGTGCGGACGGTGGGGAAGCCGGTTTTTGGCAAAGATGGAATGATGCAGAAAGGTGTGATCGTCAGACACCTGCTTCTGCCCGGGCATAAGCGGAATGCCAGAGCGGTGATCCGGTATGTATATGAGACTTATGGTGACGACGTATATTTAAGCCTGATGAATCAGTATACGCCTTTTGACAGGCTGCGGGAGAGACCGGAGTGCCGGGATATCTGCAGAAAGGTTACCGCGCGGGAGTATCAGGCCGTGGTGGATTATGCGGTGGAGCTGGGCGTTTGCAATGCCTATGTGCAGGAGGGGGATACGGCGAAGGAGAGTTTTATTCCTTCTTTTGACGGAGAAGGAGTTTGAAAAGAAGTACAGGCGGAAAGCGTCTGCACTGGCAGAAAACAAGAAGTTAGGAGATTATTATGGGAATACTGAAGAAATTTATGGAACCGGTGGACATGACGGACGGGTCACCCTGGCAGAAGATTGTGCTGTTTGCGGTTCCGATGTTGGTGGGCAATATCGCCCAGCAGCTCTATAATACGGTGGACAGCGTGGTGGTGGGCAACTATGTGGGGGATAACGCTCTGGCGGCTGTGGGAAGCGCGGGCCCGATCTTAAACCTGCTGATCGTTCTGTTTGTGGGAATCAGCGTAGGCGCGGGCATCATGGTGTCGCAGTATTTTGGCGCCAGGGAGCGGGAGAAATTGTCTACGACCATCGGCAATTGTATTACGCTGACAGGCATTGCCACTTTGTTTGTCATGATCGTGGCATCCCTGGTGGCCAGGCCGCTTCTGGAGCTTCTGGATACGCCCGAGACGATCATCGGGTGGTGTCAGTCTTATCTGCTGATCCTGTTTATCGGATCCGGCGGGCTGGCCTTTTACAATATATTGAGCGGCGTGCTGCGGGGACTGGGAGATTCCATGTCGGCACTGCTCTATCTGTTGGTTTCTACGATGGTCAATATCGTGCTGGATTTGTTATTTGTAGCGAAGCTGGGCATGGGAGTGAACGGTGTGGCGCTGGCGACGGTGATCGCTCAGGCGGTCTCGGCTTTTTTGTGCCTGCTGCGGCTGATGAGGATGCAGGAGTTGTTTGAGCTAAAGCCCTGTTATCTGAAACTGCAGCGGAAGTATACCAGGAAGATCATCAAGCTTGGACTTCCTTCCGGTATCACACAGGCGATCTTTTCCATGGCGATGATCGTGGTGCAGTCTCTGACCAACAGTTTCGGGGAGATGTTTATTGCTGCCAACGTGATTGTAATGCGTGTGGACGGCTTTGCCATGATGCCAAACTTCTCCTTCGGAACGGCGATGACGACTTACGCCGGGCAGAATGTAGGGGCAAAACGGGATGACCGGGTGGATACGGGCGCTAAGCAGGGAACGCTGATCGCAGTGGTAACCTCGACAGTGATCACCGCCCTGATCCTGATCTTCGGCAAAGCACTGATGGGTATCTTTACCAGGACGCCGGAACTGGTGGATTTGAGCCGTGATATGATGGGGATCCTTGCGGTCGGGTATGTGGCTATGGCCGTGACACAGTGCCTTTCCGGCGTCATGAGAGGTGCGGGCGATACCATGACGCCCATGTGGATTTCTATTGCGACAACGATCCTGATTCGCGTGCCCATTGCCTACGGTATTTCCTTCTTTACAAGGACGGCAGAGCTCCCGAACGGACGGCAGGAATGTATCTTTATCTCGCTCCTGGCTTCCTGGCTGATCGGTGCATTGATTACATATGTCTTCTACCGGAGAGGGAAGTGGAAAGAGAAGGCGATCTGAGAAGACAGCGTGTTTGCTTTACGACATAACGAATTAAGCGGCATAACAAATTTCCAATGGCGTTAACGATAAAAGGATAGATCTATAAACAGAGCGACAGAAGACGGGGCGGCAGAATGGAATATAATTACAGCGTCAAAGAAGGAGAGCTTCTATTAAATAACAGCAGGAAGGCGAAAGTAATCGTCCGGCTTACTTTTTTGTACCGGTTTCTGAAGCTGTTCCTGCTGGTGTTTACTTTTGGTATCACCGTGTATCTGACTTATCTTATTTTCAGGGAGTGCATTACAGAGGCAACATTGACGAACTGTATTCCGCTTGGATCGATCTTTGCCACCTTTGGCTCGGCGGTGATCTCCGTGATCTCACTTTATTGCAACAAGCAGATCAGTCTTTTCCAGGAAAATCTCCTGGCTCTGCATGAGCAGATGCCGGAACTGCCGTCCTGGAAGAGATGGCCTTTTATGAAGCGATACAGCAGGGAGAGGGTAGGGCTGTTTCAGCATAATTATCATGTGCTGCGGAATCCACAGATCACTTTTCACAGCGAAGCGCTTGATCTGATGATCCCGCTGCCGACCTGTACTGCCGATTTCTATGATCTTCCGATCGTGATCAATTTTCTGAAAATGTTGCGGTTTCATCAATCTTTTATGAAATCAGTCGTGAAGCGGCACGGGATGCAGGGAGAAGGGCAAAAGGATATTTCTACCTTTTATTGTACCCTGATCATCTATCGGAATATCATCCGCTACAAGGCAGGCACCTTTTTGATGCTGATCGGTTCCGAATTTGTGCTGGCCAGCATTGCTTTTTCCTTTTTTTATAAAACGATCAATGAATTACTATTGCCGGTTGTTCATAGGTAACGCCATTCCGAAGTGCTTTGCGCCGAGGACGCGAGCAGAATTTAGATTCTGCTCGGCGATCAACCTTGACCTTCAATATCAGACAAAAGAGGATGCAGTTGAACGCGGTTGATACAATGGTGGGAGAGCGTTACGTATGAAGGCCCGGTGTTCGAACAGACACGGGATTGAGAGTGTTTGTGAAGATAGAGCTTATGTTATCATAAGAGTACTTAGGTTAAGAGTAGATAGGCAGGATATCAGGATATAAGAAATGGGCGTCGCTTAGGTTTCCGGCATTTGAGTTAAGACAAAGAAAAACCTTGTAGATGTAATATCTACAAGGTTCTCGCTGCGGAAGATGGGACTTGAACCCTGAAAAGTGACCAAGGAAATGCCGTAAAATCAAGGGTTTCAGAGACAATGGTACAAAAAGTGACCAAAAAAGTGACCATATAGAAAAAATACGCAGGAAAGGAGAATCTTGCACATATGTTAGGACATGTAAATAAGTCCTTTATCAGTTGTAGAAATATGATTGATAGAGG
>CAMNXA010000081.1 GCA_946566685.1 uncultured Lachnospiraceae bacterium | reverse complement strand
GGAATCTTGCCGACAGAATAAAACTTCTCCTCATACTCCACACTACAAGGGAAGAAATCAATTCCATCCCTGGGCTTATCAGAAGCCGTTGCCGTAGACAACACGGTGGTCTCTCCATACTGCATAAATGCGCAGCCATTTGCCTGCTTGCCAACTCTGCCGATATCCACACGCAGGGTGCGTCCGGCAAGTTCCATGGTATAACTCTTGTACATACTCTTCTCTCCTTTTTCTTCTCGCTTCCTCCTTCCGGCAGATCCTCCTCCCGCCGAAAGTCCGCAGCCGCCCTGCTTATCCGGACTGCTGCTAATATACACATAAAAAGCGGATTTAAGGTAGACCCTGTCAACCCTATCTCCGCTTTATTGTCCGTCTTATTTACGAAGTCCGAGCCTCTCGATCAAGGCACGATATCTCTCGATATCCTTCTCTTTCAAATAGCCAAGCAGGCCGCGTCTCTGACCGACCATTTTCAGAAGTCCTCTTCTGGAATGATGATCCTTAGGGTTCTCCTTCAAATGCTCGGTAAGCTCCTGGATTCTCGCTGTCAGGACTGCTACCTGCACTTCCGGTGAACCGGTATCGCCTTCTGATCTGGCATACTCTTTGATAATTGCTGTCTTCTTTTCCTTAGAAATCATAATTTCTCCTTTCCTTCAGGGGGCTGCCCTGATAACCGCCTGATACCAAGAAGGGGTCGGAGTGTCCCGCCTCTGCGTATCGGCTAAAATCATACTGATATAGTGTAGCACAAACCTGTCTTATTGTAAAGTGCTTACTCCTGTAAAATTCTCACAGCCTTAAATGGCGTTCTATAAGAAACATTGGAAACCCGGATTCCTGTCTTGGGACTGCTGGCATGAATCACCTTCCCGCCGCCAATGTACATGGCTACATGATTGATGGTACTGCCCTTGCCATAAAAGATCAGATCTCCCGGCTGTGCCTCGGATACCTTGATGGTGGTACCACAGTTGGCCTGCGCCCTGGAGGAGTGCGGCAGATTCACGCCGTACTTCTTATAAAGGCTCATCACATAACCGGAGCAGTCCGCACCTTTGGTCAGACTGGTGCCGCCCCACACATAGGGATTACCCAGAAATTCCTTCGCATACTGGCACAGATCCACACGCACATCAGAGATTCCCTGTCCATAAAGCAGTTCCGACATCGTGACTGCCGTGCCAAGTTCCGCGCTGACCTCCACAAATTCTGCGGATACATACACCTCTTCATCATCCAGAAGTACTTTCACCCAGTCTCCCTCCACGGCAGCAACCTCCAGTTCCTCCCCGTTAGGCACCATCGTGATAACTTCCGAATCCGTATTTGCTTCCGCCCGCACTTTCAGGCTGTCCGTGGTGACTCTCGCCATCGTTGTCGCCAGTTCCTCTGCTTTATGCTTCGCGGGGATTCCGGTAAGAAGATACTCCCTGCTCACATATCCCTCCACGCTTCCGGACTTGATATGTGCCCAGATATCATCTGTCTCAAGCACCTCACAAGCAGCATCTTTGGGCAGTTTCCCGATGATCTTCCCGTCTTCCGCTGCGGCCGCACGCACATTCAGATTATCGCTCACATTGGCGATTCCCAGGTTTGTATATCCCCAGTTAGCGTTCTTGGCACGCTCATATGCCAACTTATAATCCTCTATTGTCTTATCCGCAGAAAAAATGCTGGCAGAACCGACTGAGTCTCCCAAAACATCATGGATGCTCTCTACCGGCTTCTCCCCTGTCCGGTTCCAGGTACCGGCATCCACCTGCGCCACATCCTGTGCCCCGGCATCAGCCTGCACCACATCCAATTCTGTGACATTCTGTGTACTTCCTGTAATATTTCTGTTAAGATTAATCTGCCTGCTCGATACAATGTTAGGCAGATTAATTGTCGCCTGTATCTGCATCGGAATCATAAAAAGCAGAAAACCTGCCAAAATCAAAGATATTTCCCGTCTCTTCATAGAAGGATTGTCCTCTCGTTAATTTGTAACATTCGTAATAATTTTGTAACAATTGCGAAGTTATTATAACAAGTCTACAATCCTTTGTCAATCCCTGTGCGATTATTTATATCTGTTCAGGCACCATTTTAGACAAAAAATATGAGACAGGACTACATCCCCGTCTCATAATATGTATTCGCAAAGGCAATATTGGTTGCATGATCCGCCACTCTCTCAAGCCCGGACACCACTTCGGAGAAGAGCGCCCCCGCCTCCGGCGTACACTCGTTGTTGGAAAGCCTGGTGATATGCTTTTGCTGTAACTCTTTTTCTTTCTCGTCAACGGCTTCCTCAAGATGTCGGATATCTTCTACGTGTTCCTCTGTGCTCTTGACAAACATTTCTATGGAAAAATGGAGAATGGTATTCACCATATCTATCATCTCTCCCATTTCTTTCTGTGCTGCCTTGGAGAATCCCACACCGGTCTCGATCCTCCGCACCGCCGCATCTGCAATGTTCTCCGCATGATCACCGATTCTTTCGATATCATTGACCACATGGAAGAGGGCGCCGATACTTTTCAAGTCCTCGATCGGCAGTGTCGTCTGGTTGATCTTCACCAGATAGTTGGTGATCGCATGGCTTAAGAAATCGATATTTTTCTCTACCTCATAGACCTCATCAATCTCTTCCTGATCCAGTGTCATCAAAGCATTCATGGCACGGTTCAGGTTCTCATCCGCCAGAGACGCCATACGATCCAGTTCCTTGATGACCTCCACCACGGCCGTGGCAGGATTTAAGACCACCTTTTCACCAATGTATTTGAGCTGGTAACTGTCCCGGTATCCCACTTTCTTATCATCGCCCGGCACCAGCAGATAAGTCAATTTAACAATTCCCTTGATAAACGGCATCATAATGATAACCTGGAAGACCTTGATCGTAATATGGGCATATGCCACCACACGTCCCGGATCATTGCCGGCTATCAGGGTAAGTACCGCCACCACCTGGCTGACCGCCAGCTTAAAGATAATGTACACAACGATCGTACCGATCACATTAAAGATCAGATGGATCGCCGCTGCCCGCTTCGCATCCTTTTTACCATTTAAAGAAGCCAGCAATGCGGATGTGCAGGCGCCGATATTACAGCCAAGGATAATAAACATGCAGATATCCATCCCCATCAGTCCCTGATTGGCAAGCAGGACCATGATACTGACTGTCACTGATGAACTCTGGATAATGGCCGTCAGGATCGTTCCCAGAAGGACTGCCAAAATCGGTGTCTGCAAGGATGCAAACATATGTAAGACTGCCGGAGAATCCTTCATGCCGGACATGGCGCCCGACATGGTACTAAGTCCCATAAAGAGCACACCGAACCCGATGATCACCTCACCCCAGCGGGACACTTTCTGCTTCTTGGAAAACATGACTAACAACACGCCCACCAGCAGAAACACCGGCGCCGCCTTCTCCAATTTCAGGGAAACCAGAAGGGCTGTCACCGTAGTACCGATGTTAGCGCCAAAGATCACGCCCGCCGCCTGTGTCAGGTTCATCAGCCCGGAGTTTACGAAACTGACCACCATCACGGTACACGCCGATGATGACTGAATCACAGCAGTAAAAAATACACCCACTAAAATCCCCATAAAGCGATTAGTCGTCAGCCGTTCCAGGATTTCTCTCAATTTTGCACCGGCAACCTTTTCGATGCTGTCGCTCATAATGCGCATACCATACAAAAACAACCCCAGGCCGCCTGCCATGGAAAGAATGATTGTTGGATTCATCTCAGTTTATGTTTCCTTCCTTTGTTCCTCACGTAAATGCACCGTTATTATTGTATCTAAAAAAAAACATACTTACAAGCCTTTTGGCAAAAAAACCGACTCTCATCGACACTTATCGTCCCGCTTCGAAGTCTCTGCCCGCAGCAATATCCAGTTGCAGCTGCGCCCGCAGAGCCTCCACACTGTCAAACTTCTTCTCCGGCCTGCGAAACGCGTGGAGCTGTACCGTGATCTGACTGCCGTAAATCGACTCGTCAAAATCATACAGATAGGTCTCCACCCCCATAATGTGCTCCTTAGATACCGTGGGTTTACAGCCAATATTGGAAATTCCCCGGTAAACACAGCCATTCAGAAGCACGCTGGAATAATAAACGCCATTCGGCGGCAGCAGCTTATCCGTCTCCGGCAGAAGGTTCGCTGTGGGCATCCCCAGCGTTCGTCCCAGCCGTCTGCCGTGCTCCACCCGGCCGCTCACACTGTAGGGCATCCCCAGCATCCGGGCTGCCGCTTCCATCTGTCCTTCCCGGACTGCACTGCGCACCCTGGTGGAACTGACTTCTCCGCCATCCACCTGCACCTTATCGATCAATTCCAGCCGATAACCGCACGCTTTCTCATAACGGGCCAAAAGTTCCTTATTGCCCGCTCCCCGCCTGCCAAATGTGACATCCGGTCCCGCACACAGATAAGCCGTGTGCATCTGCCCTGCCAGGTATCGTCTGACAAATACCTCCGGCTCCGTAGCCGCTGTCTCCTGATTTAAGGGAAACTCGATCAGCACATCGACCCCCATCTGCGCAAAGGCAGCCCTCTTTTCCTCTCTGGTGGACAGTTCTTTCTCTTCCCCGCCAAAGAAAGCGCAAGCCGATGAATCAAACGTGAACACCACCGCTGTAAGCCCCTTTTCTTTCTGTTCCAGAATCTTGCCCAGCAGTTTCCGGTGTCCCAGATGGATGCCGTCAAATTTGCCTACCGCCACAGCGCTTTTATGCTCCAAAGCAAACTCTGTCGTGTTTTCTATGATCAACATTCTGCCACCCCGTCTGCACTCTCCTCATCTATAAAAACATCTTCACGGGCTTAAAATCCCCGGCTTCTTTATCATACTGATAGATGCCGTAAAACCTGCCCGCCTCATCATATACTCTCACCTGTTCCCGTTCTGTAGACAGGATATGTACGGTCAGTAAACTGTCCCGCAGACGATTACCGTTTGCCGCCATCTTCTGCCCCGCCTGTGTCACGGTGACTGCCCTGCAATTCTCAAAAATCCTGTCCGGCGCCGTGATGACCTCCGACAGCCTTCCTTCATCCCGCAGCTTCTCTATCCTGTCAAGCGTCAAGGCTTCCTCCATACCAAAGAACCCGACCCTGCTTCTGGTCAGTGACTCCATGGCCCCGCCGCAGCCAAGCCTGTCCCCGATATCATGGCACAGCGTCCGGATATAGGTTCCCTTAGAACACACCACCCGAAATTTCACCACGGGCAGCGCCATCCCAAGAATCTCTATCTCCTTTATCTGCACCGGCCGCGGCTTTCGCTCCACTTCTTTCCCTGCCCGTGCCAGTTCATAAAGTTTCCTGCCATTTACTTTGAGCGCCGAATACATGGGCGGAATCTGTTCATACTCTCCCGCAAATCCCATGACCGCCCTGCACACACTGTCCTCTGTGAGAGCCGTCATCTGCGCCTGCCCGGCCTCAGAAAGCACCTGTCCGGACAGATCCTGGGTATCCGTTGTGATTCCCAGCCGCAGCACCGCGATATACTCCTTATCCCAGTCTGTGAGCATATCGCACAATTTGGTGCCGGAACCGAAACATACAGGAAGCACGCCGACCGCATCCGGATCGAGTGTCCCTGTATGTCCTATCTTTTTCTGTTTACAGATCCCCCGGAGTCTGGCTACCACATCATGGGAAGTAAAACCCGCCTCTTTATATACATTCATGATTCCATTATATGGAAAGGTCTCTGCCATATTCTATTCCTGATCCTCTTGTTTTTCCTTCTTAAGCTGTCCGGCGATCTCCCTGGACAGATTGTTGATATTATCGTGATATGTACCGTTCATGGTGCAGCCTGCCGCCCGCACATGACCGCCGCCGCCAAATTTCATGGCCGCCTGTGCCACATTCACCTTGCCATTGGAACGCATACTCACCTTATATTCCAGGGTGCCGATCTCATACATGAAAATTGCACAATCCACACCGCTTACCGATTGCAGCTGGTTTACAATACCATCCAGATCCTTAGGGGTCACTTGATAGAAGTCCATCATGCGGCGGCTCACCATACTGACGATACACCGATCATTCATAAACCGAATGCTCTCCAATACCGCTCTGCCCATGATCTGTGTCTGCACATAGGTTTTTTCATAAAAAGTATGCTCAATCAACGCCGAGAAATCAAACCCGAACGCAAGTAGTCTGGCCGCAATCTCCAATGTGTGGGGGGATGTGTTAGAATACCGGAATACCCCTGTATCATGGGCTATTCCAATATAAATTGCCTTGGCAATCTCCTCGTCCACCTTCTCCGGATCCATCAGATCATATAAAAGTTCTGATGTGGAACTCCTGTCCGCCTCAATGATATTGAGATCCCCGCAGCCGGCATTGCTGATATGATGGTCAATGTTGATTCGCCTGCCTGCCCGCTGATAAATGGGCAGCGCATCTCCCAGCCGCTCATCATTGCAGTCTAATGCCAGGAAAACATCATAAACCTCTTTCGTAGTAAAATCAGAACAGATCTCCTCGATCCCCCAAATACAGTCAAAGACCTCTGAAGGCCGTTCCAGATACACATCAATCTCTGCTTCCGGCAGTTCCTTTTGCAGATAACGATACAGGGCCATGACGGAGCATACACAGTCTCCGTCCGGCCGCACATGTCCACCGATCGCTATTTTCTTCGCATCTTTTAACTCACTGATTATCCGCATTGTCATTTCCCTCATCTGCCTTTACTGCCTCCCGGTCTGTTGCCATCACTTCCTCAATCTTTTTGGACATACTGACACCGTAAGCAATGGACTGATCCATGATAAAAGTAATCTGGGGCGTATTGCGCAGATTGATGGTCTTCGCCAGCCTGCCCCGGATAAATCCTTCCGCACTTCTAAGCCCTGCAAGTGTGTCCTGCTGCGCCTTCTCATCTCCGAGAACACTGATCCACGCCTTACATGTCTTTAAATCCGGCGCCACTTCCACCGCAACCACAGAAGTCATCGGCGCGATTCTGGGATCCTTGATGCCTCCCCTGATGATCTGTGCCAATTCACGCTGTACTTCCCCGTTGATCCGGGTATTCTTTACACTGTTCTTACGCATGATCCCAGCCCTTTCTTACTGATTATATAACGCCCTATTAGCGGGGCACTTCCACCATAATATATGCTTCCACAATATCCAGTTCCTGCATCTTATCGAAGCCGTCAAACACAAGTCCGCACTCAAACCCGGCTCTGACTTCCTTCACATCATCCTTAAATCTCTTTAAGGAAGCAAGTTCACCTTCATAAATCTGCTCATCGCCCCTGCGGATGCGAATCTTACAACCTCTCTGGAATTCGCCGTCCAGCACATAGGAACCAGCAATATTACCGATTGCAGAAGCCTTGAATATCTGACGCACCTCAGCATGACCGATCACCTTTTCTTCAAAGATCGGATCCAGCATGCCCTTCATGGCCGCCTCGATATCCTCGATCGCCTGATAGATGACTTTGTAAAGTCTCACATCCACGCCCTCGCGCTCCGCCACTGTCTTGGCGGTGGCATCCGGCCTTACATTAAAGCCTATGATGATAGCCGAAGAAGCAGAAGCCAGGGATACATCCGACTCATTGATGGCGCCCACGCCGCCGTGGATACATTTCACCACCACTTCCTCATTGGAAAGTTTCATCAGGCTCTGTTTCACTGCCTCCACACTGCCCTGTACATCCGCCTTGACAATCAGGTTCAGTTCCTTAAGGTTACCTTCCTGGATCTGGTTAAACAGGTCATCCAGAGACATTCTGGTCTTAGTATCTGCAAGCATTTCTTCTTTATGCTGTGCCAGATAAGTCTCTGCATAAGATTTCGCACTCTTGTCATTTTCATGGACAATGAATACCTCACCGGCACTGGGCACATCGGAAAGACCTAAAATCTCCACCGGTGTGGAAGGCACAGCCTCCTTCACACGTCTGCCCTTGTCATCGATCATAGCTCTCACTTTGCCGTGGCTTGCCCCTGCTGAGATAAAGTCTCCCACATGGAGCGTACCTTTCTGCACCAGCACGGTAGCCACCGGACCGCGTCCCTTATCGAGTTCCGCCTCTATCACCAGGCCTCTCGCATTTCTGTCAGGATTGGCTTTCAATTCCATAATCTCTGCCGTAAGCAGTATGGTCTCCAGCAGGTTCTCGATTCCTTCTCCGGACTTGGCTGATACAGGCACAAACTCCGTAGACCCGCCCCAGTCTACAGGTATCAGCTCATACTCTGTCATCTCCTGCTTTACGCGGTCAATGTTGGCGTTGGGTTTATCTATCTTATTCACTGCCACAATAATCTCTATGCCGGCCGCCTTCGCGTGGTTGATTGCCTCCACCGTCTGGGGCATGACACCGTCATCCGCAGCCACTACCAAAACAGCGATATCCGTAGAGTTGGCGCCGCGCATACGCATAGCCGTAAACGCCTCATGTCCGGGCGTATCCAGGAACGTGATGCTCTGTCCCTTGGCGCTTACCGTGTAGGCACCAATAGCCTGTGTGATGCCGCCCGCTTCCTTATCCGTCACATTGGTCTTACGGATGGCATCCAAAAGGGATGTTTTACCATGATCTACGTGTCCCATGACACAGATAACCGGCGGACGTGCCACCATGGCCGCAGCATCTTCCTCGTCCTCTTTCAGAAGTTCTTCGATCACATCTACTTTGACTTCCTTCTCGCAGATGATCTCATACTCAATCGCTATATTCTCCGCATCCTCAAAGCTGATCTCAGAGTTCAGCGTTACGATCTGTCCCTGGAGGAACAGTTTCTTGATGATCACAGAGGGCTGAACCTTCATTTTATCCGCCAGATCCTTAATTGTCAGGGAATCCGGAATGGTAATCACTTTGATCTGCTCTTCTGCTTTTTCCTCAACCTTTTTCTCCGGTTTGATAAACCGGCCTGCTTTGTTGCGGCTCTTGATTGCTGCCTCATCCTCTTCGTAGATTAAATCTTTCTTCGAGCGTTTATCCCTGTCCTGATTTGTTCTGCGCTTTTCTTCATCTCTGTGCTTTTCCACTTCCTTGACAGGTGTCTCGGGCACAAAGTCCTTCGGACCGTTATTTTTCCGAAATCTATTGTCCTGCCCGCCATTTCCTCTCTGAGGGCGCTCACCACCCGTACCGCCGCGGTTAGCATTGAAACCGCCGCCATTGCGGTTACGATCGTTTTTATTATTGTTATAAGCCGGTCTGCTCTGACCTTCAGGTCTGCGATTTTCTCCTGCACTGCCTGTTCTCTCCTGTCCGGGGGCCGGCGTCTGTGCCGGTCTGCGTTCCTGTGCCTGCGGCTGCGCCACAGCATTTTTGTTCTGTTCCCGTTTCTCCTGCTGACGCTGTTCCATTCTGCGCTCCTGCTGCTGACGCTGGCGCACCTCGTAGGGTTCTGCCGTTACAGGAATCGGTTTCTGGGTCGGCCTTACAATCTTATGCGGCGCATTTTGTACCTGTACCGGACGGCCGCCGTTTCCTGCCGGCCGATTATTGTTCGTATTGCGGTTTCCACCGTTATTTCCGCCCTGGGCAGGACGCTGTCCTGACATTTTGGAATTGTGCGGGTTGCTCACAAAAATAATCTTTTTCTTCTTAGGCTGCGCCGACCTGTCCCCTGACTGCTGTCCCCTGGGCTCTGCCGGTCTGTCTGCCGAAGCTTTCGCCTCCGCTCTCTGTGCCGTCTGGGGTTTTGTCTCTGCTGCCTTTTCTGCTGCTTTCTCTGTCATCTGCGGTTTCGCCTCTGCTGCCTTTTCTGCCGCTTTCTCTGTTGACTGCGGTTTCGCTTCTGCCGCTTTCTCTGTCGACTGCGGTTTTGCCTCTGCTGCCTTTTCTGCCATCTGCGGCTTTGCTTCCGCCGTCTGATCCGCCGCCGATGCTTTCGCTTCTGCTGGTTTTTGTGCTGTCGGTGCCGTTGTCTCTGCCGCCGGCGCATTCTTGCCCTTTGTATCTGTGCTACCGAACTGACCGCGCACCAGGTCAATGGCATCATCCTCAATGGAACTTTGTGCCACCTTCACATCATATCCTTTATCCTGCAAAAAATCTATCAGATCCTTGCTCTTCTTATCCAGCTCTTTTGCCAGCTCATGTACTTTCATTTTCGCCATACTTACTACCTCCAACTATTCCGAATCCACCAAATGCTTCTGTATTGAATCTGCAAATCCCTTATCTGTCACAGCAAGGACTGATCTCTCCTCCCTGCCCATTGAGTGTCCAAGCACCTCCTTGGTGCCGTGATAGGCATAGGGCACCTCATAGAATTCACACATATTGCTATACTTCTTTCTGGTATTCCCCGAAGCATCCTCCGCTATGATGACCAGACACGCATCATTACTTTTGACTGCCTGCTCTGTTGCAAATCCGCCACTGACAACATTTCGGGAGCGGGCGGCAA
>CAMNXA010000080.1 GCA_946566685.1 uncultured Lachnospiraceae bacterium | reverse complement strand
TTTTTTCCTGCTCAACCACCCCCTTAACGTTGGTGTCTGAATTCCAAAAAAACATATAATCCAGAAAAGAAGCGCCTCTGCCGTCTGCCGTGGCAAAGGGCAGCATCAGCAACATGGCCCCACACAAAATCACCCCCAGAAACCCTAAAAGTATAATCCGGGATGAGGAAAGTCTCTTTTTAATCCGCTTTTTACTCATACTCTACGCCTTTAAAACCGTAATCACAACGGTATTTCTATTTCTATCTGTAGATTTTATACGTTTCTCATGATACCACGAAATCTTTATCTTGAAAAGGTCGTTCACATCTTATATAATTTTAATTAGATTTGACTGACGATGGGAAATCTATTGGGATTTCCGATGCCATGTTTAGACAAAACACGGGGAAATTATACGGATAAGGAGAATAGGCTATGAGATTAGTAACACGATCTGATTTTGACGGTCTGGCCTGCGGCGCCCTCTTAAAAGAGGTCGGTCTGATCGACAGTTGGAAATTTGCTCATCCCAAGGATCTGCAAGATGGGCTGGTTGAAATCAATGAAAATGATGTGCTGGCAAATGTTCCCTTTGTGGAAGGCTGTGGTTTATGGTTCGACCACCACTCCAGCGAACATGAACGCAATGAACTGAAAGGTAAATATAAGGGCGAAAGCCGTATTACCCCTTCCTGTGCACGTATTATCTATGAATATTATGGCGGACAGGAACGTTTTTCCCATTTTGATGATATGATGGAGGCCGTAGACAAAGTGGATTCCGGCAATCTCACCATCGATGAGATTCAAAATCCCACCGGATGGATTCTTGTCGGATTCCTGATGGATCCCCGCACCGGTCTTGGCCGGTGGCGTAATTTTACAATCTCCAACTATCAGCTGATGGAAAAACTGATGGAGTGCTGCCGTACCATGACCACCGCAGAGATTCTCGCCCTGCCCGATGTGCAGGAGCGTATCGCCATTTACCGCGAACAGGACGAGAAATTCCGGGAAATGGTGAAGGCACATACGCGGGTAGAAAAGGACGTGATCATCTCCGATTTAAGAGGCGTGGATCCCATCTACTCCGGCAATCGTTTCCTGATCTACAGTATGTATCCTGAACAGAACATCTCCGCATGGATCGTCAACGGCCGTGGCGGCATGGGCTGTTCCGCAGCAGTAGGCTACAGCGTCCTAAACCGCACCTCCCATGTGAATGTGGGCAGCCTGATGTTAAAATACGGCGGCGGCGGTCATAAGGCAGTAGGCACCTGTCAGTTCTCCAATGAGACCATGGACGAACAGCTTCCAAAGCTGTTGGATGAACTGGTCAACTATGATGACTATTATAAAGAAGACTGATTACAAGACTTATAAAACGGTATGATATGGCCTGTTCCATATCATACCGTTTTTAATATATGGGATAGATACACGCAGAGAATGCCCTCCAGAGGGCATTCTCTAGTACGAGGCATGAAATCACTTAGCGAGGTATTTCCGAGCTTAGTGGTTTCCCTCGTACATTTATACCGGAATCTCCTGTCCCAGCCGGAACGAATAGATAATCCGCTCCTTCACCCGCTTGCCATTGCCGTCTTTCCGATACCCGGAAAGCTGTTCCAATACCTCACTGTAATAGGCAAGCTGTACCTGATACCGCTTTACCAGTTCTTCCGGCCGTTCCACCGCATCGGTCTTATAATCCAACACCACATAACCGTCCTCCTCCTCGAAGAACACATCAATGATTCCCTGGATCAGCACCGTCTCCTCCGGCGGAAAGGAAGCTTTCAGCCGGTCGGCTGCAAGTCCCATCACAAAGGGCTGTTCCTTATACAGTCTGCCCCGTCTGGCCGCCTCGGCCATACGCAGCGCCGCTTCCGTCCGCAGGAAACCTGCCAGCCTCGGCACAGAAATCATCTGACAATACTCCTCCGACAACAGCTGCTCCTGCCGCATCCCTTCTATCTGCTCCCGCAAAAGCGCCTCCGCTGCTTCCTTATTGGAATTGACTTCTCTAGTCAACTTACTGAAATCAAAGAGTTCCATCACTTTGTGGAAAGCGCTGCCCCGCATGGAACCGGTGACAGTCTCGTCAGTCTCAATAAATTTGGGCAGATACGGCACCACCGGCTCCTGCTCATATAATTGAAAGGAAAAGTCCTCCTCTTCCTGCATACCAGCCTTTTTTAATTCCGATACAGTAGTCTTCGTATAGAGATCTTTCAAATTGTCATGCGGATATTGATAGGAAAACTGATACGACATCTGCGTCATAAGTTCTCCGTCCACATCCCTTTCCGGATCCGACAACAGAAGCTGCCGTCTGGCCTCCTCCCTTAGCAGGGTTTCCTCCAACTTCTCTTCCACCGCCTCTTCCCAGCCGCTCAGAGATACCTTTATGTGCATGTCCCTATTATAGAATGCTCCCTGTTCACAGGCCGGCAGTTCGCAGGCTCCGTAAAACTCATCCAGACAGCTGTTTCTGGCAAGTGCAGTCAGCAGAAGAGACAGAAAGCTGTCCTGCGCCAGAAGTGTTCCATAGGAGAGCGTCAATTGCTCCCGTTTCTGTATGGGCAGCAGGGCGGCAGCCATCTTTTTTGCATCTTTGACTGTAGCAGTCAATATCAATTTCTCTTTTGCTCTCGTCATGGCCACATACAGCACCCGCAGTTCCTCCGCCAGATTGTCTCTTTTCAGCCTGACAGAGATGGCATTTCTGCGGAGATTCCGCCCCCGGACACGCATCTGCGGATTGACATAGTCCACACCAATGCCCGCATCCACATCCACCACCAGATGACCATTGACCTCTCTGGTCTGGAACTTTTTGGAGAGTCCAGCCACAATACAGATTGGAAATTCCAGCCCCTTGCTCTTATGGATGCTCATAATGCGCACCACATCCGCGTTCTCGTCCTGTAAACCGGCCTCGCCGTAATCCACCTCATACTTTTCCAACTGCTCCATATAGCGCAGGAAATGATAGAGTCCGAAATAACTGGTCTTCTCATACTCCGCCGCCTTGACCAGAAGCATCTCCACATTGGCCCGGCGCTTACCGCCCTCCGGTTTGGCCGTCACATAATGCAGATACCCGGTCTCCCGCAGGATGGTCTGCAAAAGTTCATGAACACTCAGGTAGGTGGACAAACTGCGGTAGGTGGTCAGACGTTCCAGAAACGCAGTAATCTTCCCCCGCAGGGCATCCTCTGTCCCGCCGCACAACACCAGCGCATCATACATATACTTTTTCTTCGGATAGGCTGCCCGCACCAGTGCAATCTCCTCTTCCGTGAAACCGCCCAGATAAGAATGCAGCACCCCATAGAGCGGTATGTCCTGCAAGGGATTGTCCAGAACCCGTAGAAAATGTAAGAGTTCCTGCACTTCGCTGGCTGCAAAATAACCCGTTCTGGAAGAAATATGCACGGGAATCTGCTCCTCCTCCAATACCCGCTTAAAGACTTCATCCCAGCCGGAGACCGTGCGCAGTAAGATCACAATATCCCGGTACGATGCCCTACGCAGCTGTCCGCTCTCCTTGTCTGTCACCTGAAATTCTCTTAACAGCTGTTTGATCTTAGCCGCCGCCCCGTAAGCCTCCTGCTCTCTGGCTGAGATTTCCTCCGGCTTATCCTGGGTCTGGAAAAGGAGCAGTTCCGTCTCATTGGACACAACCGGATTATCCTGTACCGGATACACCGCCCCCTCATGCAGGGCCGCCAGGTCATCATAGACAATGCCCCCCACTTCTTTGCCCATAATCTGTTCAAAAACCCCATTGACACTGGCAAGCACCTCCGGCCGGCTGCGGAAATTCTGGTGCAGGTCAATCTTCATGGCATGCTCCTTTTGTGCTCTGCCCGCATAGGCCTCATATTTTTCCAGAAATAACTCCGGCCTTGCCAGGCGGAATTTATAGATGCTCTGTTTCACATCCCCCACCATAAAGCGGTTATATCTGCCCTCCGCCTCGCCTGAAACAGCAGACAAAAGATATTCCTGCACCAGGTTACTGTCCTGGTATTCATCGATCAGGATTTCCTGAAAATGGCTTCGGTAAGCCAGAGCCGTCTCCGTAGGTACACAGGTATCAGCCTCCCTGCGAAGCAGAATCTGTAGTGCAAAATGTTCAATATCATCAAAATCCAGGAGATTCTTCGCCCGCTTCTTCTCATCAAAGGCTTCCTTAAACCGCAGTGTCAGATCCACCAGCGCATCCACCGCAGACCCGCAGACCTCCATCTGCGCTTCCATCTGTTCGCTGGTCTGGAAAAAGAAATCCCCGCGTATCTCCTGCAATTCTTCCTTCACCTCATTGCGAAGACTCTTGGCCAGTTCCCGCTTGACCTGGGAGATGGTGTCATCCTTTTTGGAGGGGAGTCTGTCAAACTTTATGTTCTCAAAAGCCGCACAGAGTGCGTTGTAATCTGCCCCCTCTGACTCCATGCACATTCCACACTGCGCTCTCAGCCCTTCCACCATCTCCAGTTCCCGCTCCAAAAGGGGGCCGTAATGATAAGGCCCGTCCGGTTCCTCGCTGAGCCTGACGGCTGCCTGCATCTTATCAGCACAGTCAGAAAGCAGGTAGTGCACGTGTATCAGCATGTCCTTCATCCACGCTAAGGACATCAGGTCTACCATACTTTCATCCGTAAGGGAAAGAGAATAATCTTTCTTTCTCTCCAGCAGCCACTCTTCCGGAAAAGGCATACTCATAGCAAAATCATACAGTTTCCATACCACTTCCTCCGCCGCTTCATCCCGGCTGCCCACGCTGAAATACTCCATACAGTTCAGGAAAGCGGGATCCGCCTGCGCATAAGCCTCCTCTAACACCTGCGCCAGTACATCCTTTTGCAGAAGACGCACCTCTCCCTCCTCCCCAATCCGAAACCCGGGATCCAGACCAATGGTATGGAACTGATTGCGCAATACAAAAAGGCAGAAACTGTCTATGGTCGTAATCTGCGCATTATACAGAAGTGTCACCTGCCGCTGCAAATGCTCGTTCTCCGGGTCACGAGCCAGCCTGTCATTCAAGGCCGCACTGATCCGTTCCCGCATCTCTGCCGCCGCCGCATTGGTGAAAGTAACCACCAAAAGTCTGTCGATATCCGCCGGGGCTTCCCCCTCGCTCACCATCTTCACAATCCGTTCCACCAGCACCGCCGTCTTGCCGGATCCCGCTGCCGCCGAGACCAGAAGATTACATCCGTGGGTATCGATCACCTGTCTTTGTCTGTCCGTAAATGAAATCGCCATCCTGCTGCCCTGCTCTTTCTATACTTTTTCTATGTTGCTGCCAGGCTCTTCCCTTGCCATTCCTATGTTACTGCCAGGCTCTTCCCTTGCCATTCCTATATCTTCCCCGCAGGCTTCCCTGATACATGCCAGGGCTTCCTCCTGACGCATCTTGGGCAGCTTGCGCGTCTGGTAACCATCGATCCTTGTATCATACCCGCAGACACTCCTGTAGGCACAGTAGGTACAGGCCTGGTTTCCATTCTGTTCATACGGATTGACCGAAATGGTCCCCCGCAGGATCTCGTTGCCCAACTGCCGGATCTTGTGGTTTACATAATTCGAAACCACCTGCATGTCTTCCTCCTTTATGACACTGGAGTAAGCAGAGAAGGAACCGTCCTTTTTCCGCTCCAGCGGCAGAATATCCGACTTGTCTGTAAATTCTGTATCCAACAGTCTGACAGCCTCGTCATTTTGATTGACTATTCCAGTCATCTTAAGTTCCTGCAATAATTTTGTATTAATCTGCTCCGGTGTCAGTTCCGCACCATCCTCCACCATGGGATCCGCGATATGATAATACAGCATGGCCGCCGGCACCACTTCTTTATCCGGATGCTTCTTCTGTTCCATCTCCACCGCTGCATTCATATAGACCACCAGCTGTAACTGTAACCCATAATAGAGCGCCGCCAGATCAAATTTCCGGTCACCGGATTTATAATCGATCACTTTCACATATACCCTGTCTTCCACCTCACAGGTGTCCACCCGGTCAATCCGTCCCCGCAGACGCATTTTTTCCTGCTCATTCAGGGCGATATTGAGAGCATCCAGATCCTCCAGCACAGAGAAGGACATCTCAAACTTGTCCGGTATAAAGGCTCCTTTGCGAAGCTGCGTCTGCAAAGTCGTCACCGTCCGGTTGAGGATCCTTGTGATCCGCTTTAACAGATGACGGTTTCTGGCATTGCTGTAGAGAATCGTCTCACCATAGTCAGCCGTATAGGCCTCAATGGCTTCCTCTACCATCTTCCGGGCCTCCTCCTCCGGAAAGTCGAACCAGGTATACCCTTTTTCCGCAAGTTTCCCGGCAAAGATTTCCAGCACGCCATGAAAGACATTGCCCATATCCACCGCCTCAAAACTATAATCCCCCCGCTCCTTAAGCGCCAGCCCATACTGCAAGAAGTGGGCATAGGCACAGGCCGCATACCGTTCCAGCCGGCTGACGCTGTTATGCAGGACAGCCCCATAGAGCGCCCGCGTCACCATAGCCGACAACGGTGTGTCCTGATACCTGTAAAAAGCCGTCTCCAAAAGCCTGTCCACCGCGTCCTGATAACAGGGATCCCTGTGATAACAATGATAAAATGTATACAGCTGCCTGCGCTCCTTAAGCCCCAGCCGGCCCGCCGCATACTCCCGCATCAAGTCCGCCACCATACCGATACCGTCCGGCCCGCACACAAACTGCCCTGCCGCCGGACTAGCCTCCGGCTGTTCCACACGAAGAGATGGAAACAGTTTCCGCATCAGATCGATCAGATACGCCGGCCTTAAACTCCGGCCGTCTGCACCTGCTCTGGCATAGGATAAATACAAAGCCCCGGAGGGTTTGGTCATATTCAGGTACAGATAAAGCCGTTGAATATACATCTGCTGTCTGGGAGAAGGCGCCAGTTCAAACGAAGATTCCCGGATAAATTCCCTGTCGATATCCGAGATGATACCGCCTTTTCCCGTGCCTTTGGGAATGTTCCCATCATTGATACCCAGAAAAAAGAGCACCTTCACCTGCTTTAGCCTGGTACGCTCGATATCACCCACCAGAATCCGATCCACATTCTGGGGAATCGTGCCTACCTCAATCTCCGCAAGCCCGGAATCCAGAATGTCCGCAAATTCCTTCAGATCCATTTCCTCATCCGCTAACAGCCCTTCTATCTGATCTAACAGGTCGATCACCAGCGGATAAATCTGTCCGTATTCCTTCGCCCTGGCCAGATCCCCTTTTTGTTTGAAATCTCTCTCCAGATCCGCCAGTTTCTGCTGTGTTTCATTACACACCAAAAACTCATAGAGCGCCCGCACAAGCTCTCCGGCCTTCTTATACGGCACAAGCAGGGGCGAAATCTGCTCCATCAGCTTCGCCCGCATGGCATTATACGCCTCCAACTGCGCAAGCGATACTTCCTCTCCCTCTTTATCTTCCTCTTTATAGATAAAAATATTTTCCCAGCGCTTTCGTCCCCGGATTCCAAAACGCCGCACATAATTCTCCAGCCTGTCCACGTCCTCCCTCGCAAACCCTGTCAATCCGGTTCTAAGATAATGAAAGACCGACTCGAAACTGAAATCCTGCAATACAATCTGCATGGCGCTTTGCAGATACGCTGCAAAAGGATTCCCCAGGATTCCTCTGGTCTGATCCAGATAAATGGGCATCCCAAACTTCATAAACTCCTCTGCCGCATCCCGCCCATAGACTTCCATATTGCCGGTCACCACCGCGATATCCCGGTAGCACAGTTCCTTCCCCAGCCTCTCTGCCTCCTGCAAAAGCCGGCGAATGGCAATACAGGTCTGATGCAGTTCCTCCTGGGGTGTGGACGCTTCCAACAGATGGATGTTTTCCACCTCTCCCTGATAAGGCACAATGGGATACCGGAACAGATTATGCTCCAAATGCGTCAGTTCCGGATTGCCTGCAAACCTTGGCAGACGCCCGCTGCCCTCCCGTCTGCACCAGACCGCTTCCGCTTCCGAAACCTCCACTTCCTGCATCAGTTTCCTCAAATCCGCCACCGTCTTCTGGGTCAGATAGAACAACTTCTGCTCTCCTTCCAACCGATATGGATTCTCCCTCTCATCTATTGTCAACGAAATAATGACTCTGCTGGTCAATCTCATCAATTCCTGAATAACACGATTTTGAATCGGCGTAAAGCCGGTAAATCCGTCAAAGGCAATCACACTGCCCCGGATAATCCCAGACTTCGGCAATGCCTCCCGCAGTCTGTCCAGCGTCTCTTCCGTAGTGATGAAACGGGTACGGATATATTCCTGAAAGGCCTGATACAGGATTCCCAGATCCTGCAATTTATAATAGAGCGCCCCCCTGCTTCTCGCATACGCCGCCAGTTCCTCCAATTCCTTCGTCCCAATCCCATACTGCATAAACTCTGAAATGGCGGACTTTACCTCATGAATATATCCAATCTTATGAAGATGACTGCCCATCACCGTAAGCTTGTCCCTCACCCCCTGGGCCGCCTTGCGAAGCACCAGACTCTTACCCGTGTCATCCAGAACCGGCAGCTGCACTGCCCCCACTTCCTCCAGAATCCGGTGTGTCAGCCTGCCGAAACTCAGCACATCAATATTCATGATGGCATGATTGGGATGTTCCAGTACCAGATCCATCTGCGTCTGCATGGTAAACTGATCCGGTACGATCAGAAGATAATTCGTCTCCGGATGCTTTAAAGACGCATCTATGATGTCCTGATGCAGTTTTTTGCTCTTGCCGGCGCCGGATGCGCCGAAGTAGAATTGTAATGCCACGGGATTTTTGTCCTTTCTAATGTAATATCAATGCAGATTTCGGTTATATATCAATTTTAATATCTTCCCTTTAAAGAAACGGCACCATGTACACTGGCAGGCAGATAACATCTTCCTCCTTCCTGAAATCTTTCGTGTATATCAAATAACGCCGTAAAATCCTATCCGAGAATTTGTCCATAAATGTATCCAGAGACGTATGTGCTTTGTAACCGGATGATTTGATTTCCAAAGGACATATCTTATTTTTCCTCGCAATCACGAAGTCGACCTCATAATTGTGCTTCGACTTCTCATTTAAAAAGGTATAGTAAAACAATTCATTTCCATTGGAAGCAAGCATCTGTGCAACCACATTTTCATAAAGATACCCCAGGTTGGCGCTCAGTTTATCATTCAACAATTTTTCATAAATCTCATTTTCCGTGAAATCCCTGTCTTTAAACATTAAAGTTGTAAAAAGACCGGTATCACCCAAAAACATCTTAAAACGAGACAGGTTCTTGCTGTTTGACATTCCTGCATTGGGATCATTTGCATGATAAGATACCAACACTGTTTTGGAAGCCTTAAGTTCCGTAATCAACTCTAACACCTTATCCACCCTGTCTCCTTCCAGTACACTGGAAACTTGATATCTGGAAGCATTCTTATTTAACTGCGCCGGAATCGCATCAAACAGAAGAGATAACTTCCCGGTAGAATCAATTTTCATAAAATCGTCCTCATAAAGCGAAAGAATATCTCGTTTGACAGCATCCACCTTTCTGAAATTATTCGTATCAATGTATTCCCTCACAGCCTGCGGCATCCCGCCAATCAACATATATAATCTGAAATCACGAAGCAGCCTTCTGTGTGCCTGCTCACCAATTCCTCTTTGTGCCTCATAGCAGCTTCTTAGCAGCGGAAATGTCGCTGTATCTCCCAGTGCCCACAAAAACTCCTCGTAATCCATTGGAAACATATTCAGTTTCCTCTCCTCGCTGGGAATCAGAATATCCTTCACATTTTTTCTGATAGAAATCAAAGAGCCGGTCTCCATATAATCATAACGGCCATCCTGTACCAAAGACTTAATAGCCTGCCTGGCCATGGGACATAATTGCACCTCATCAAATATAATAACGGAATTTCTTTCATATAAATCCACCTTATATTGAAGCTGCAACTGTAAAAACAAATAATTCAAATCCGAGACATCCTCAAACAACTCCCTGACAGATTTTGCTGCTTTGGAAAAATCAATCAGAATATAACTTTTATATTCATTTCTGGCAAATTCCTCTACCACCGTTGATTTCCCGACACGGCGTGCGCCCTCTATCAACAATGCCGTTTTACCGGCTGACTCCTGCTTCCACTGTACCAGTTTCTCATATATTTTCCGTCTGAACATCATATTCCCCATTTCAATATTTTCACTGGGATACCCTGTCTTCCCATCAGTTTTTCCAATTCCGCAAATTTTATTTCCTCATTTTCCCACATTTCCGCATTTTGTTTTCATTTAATTCTTTACAAATCCGCATTTTCTTTTATCCTATTATACTGCATTTCCGCATTTTCTTCAATTCTTAAAAGTAATTTGCTTCGCAAGAATAACAAATCGAGCAAGCTCGATTGCGAGTTCCGTTTCGCGGACTCGGATATGCGGTGGACTTTTCTATACCCATAAAAGAAGACGCCTCCTATCCTGGAAGCGCCATCAACACTGTTCAATATAATTTCCTTTTCAAACCCTAATCTATACAAAACATGCCGCACTATACTCAGTCAAACGGAATCACACCGCCGTCATATGTATTATTGATGTATTCCTTAATCTC
>CAMNXA010000079.1 GCA_946566685.1 uncultured Lachnospiraceae bacterium | reverse complement strand
AAAAGTAATTTCCGCAGGAACCAAAGCTATTGGTATATCCGAGGCCGCGAAGCGGCTCTCGAAAAGTAATTTCCGCAGGAACCAAAGCTATTGGTATATCCGAGGCCGCGAAGCGGTCCTCGAAAAGTAATTTCCGCAGGAAATTACTTTTAGTATAGCATAAGAAATAGAAAAAAACAACAAATTTGTTTACAAATGTTAATATACAAATACAATTTCAAAATACATGCAGGACGCAGTGGGATACAGGATGTTCCCAGTGTCCTATTCAGCGAAAATATCGTCTCAGCACACGAAAATTAAGCAATTGTACCAATAAATAAATGAAGTTAATGTGAAATAAAACTAAGAGCTGTCAATAGGGAAGTGAAAGCCATTAAAATCATGAGGATTAAAAATTGAACTAAACAAAAATTAACATTTGTAAATATAAAAATGCGTATGTAATAACAAGAAATATTCTTTTTACAGGAAAATGCACAAATTACGGGCTTAAAATACGTAGAATGTTAACAAAATTACTTACGCGTGTTGACATATATTAAAAAGAATGTTAATCTAGTGTTAACAAAAATAAAGAAAATATAAACAAAGGAGGTAAAGAGAATGGAAATGAAAAAGGTGATTGACGAAGGAAAAACATGCGTCAAGAAGCCTCGGAAAAAGCGCTGGTCCAAAGACGATACGGAACTGTTTCTGTTGTCGCTGCCAACACTGCTATGGTTTCTGATATTTTCCTATCTGCCGATGTTCGGGGTGATCATTGCATTTAAGGTATATAAGCTGTCGCCCGGCGGACATGGTTTTATTTACAATCTGCTGCACAGTGATTGGGCAGGAATCGGAAACTTTAAATATTTCTTCACGTCCAACTCGTTTTCGATGCTTCTGAGGAACACGATCCTCTACAATATTGCCTTCATCATTATCAGTGCCAGTGTTGCGGTGGGCGGTGCGCTGATGCTGAGCAGCATGCGCAACAAGAGAGGGTCGAAGGTGTATCAGACAATGATGTTTTTGCCCTATTTTATGTCATGGGTGGTCATCAGTTATTTTGTCTACGCGCTTTTGACACCGGAAAGAGGATACATTAACGGTATCATAACTGCGATGGGCGGAGAACGGATCATGTGGTATCAGGAGAGCAAGTACTGGCCGTTCATTCTGGTATTCTTAAATACCTGGAAAGGTATGGGTTATGGTATGGTGCTTTACCTGGCGAGCATTACCGGTATCGATCCTTCTTTGTATGAGGCGGCGGTGATGGACGGCGCCACAAAGTCACAGCAGGCAAGACATATTACGCTGCCGGCCATTAAGCCTGTTTTTATCATGATGTTGATTTTGGATTGCGGTAAGATTTTCAATTCTGATTTCGGCCTGTTCTATCAGGTAACCGGACAGCTGCCGGCATCCTTATATACAACGGCATCCACTTTTGATACATACATTTATAATGCGATCCAGTCCTCGGCGCCTATCGGACAGACGGCGGCGGCATCGTTCTTCCAGGCGATATGCAGCTGTGCAACGATTCTTCTGGCCAACTGGATTGTGAGCAAGATCGATAATGAAAACAGAATTATATAACAGGAGGTGGGAAAGGTGAGTAAAAAGGATAAAAGCGGTCAGTCGTTGAATCAGATCAAAACATCGACCAATATCGTATTTAATCTGGTGTTTCTGATCCTGGCGATCATGTGCGTCATTCCGCTGTTGTTTGTTTTTTCGATATCCATTACGGACGAAGAGGTGCTCCGGACCAATGGATATCAGCTGTTCCCGCAGGTTCTGTCTGCTTCGGCATATGAGTTTTTGTGGAATGAGCGGATGACGATCTTAAGGGCGGCCTTCATGTCCGTGGCGGTGACAGTGATTGGTACCATTATCTCCATAGCACTGAACACGTCCATGGGATATGTGGTCTCGAGAAGATCTTTTAAACTGAAACAACTGTATACGTGGCTGCTCTTTATACCGATGGTGTTTAACGGCGGTATGCTGGCAAGCTATGTGGTGGTAAATAATATTTTAGGTCTGAATAACAGCATATGGGCTTTGATCCTGCCCCTGGCCTGCTCGGCTTTCAGTGTGACCATCTGCCGGACGTTCTTTCGGACAACGGTGCCGGATTCCATCATAGAATCTGCGAAGATAGACGGTGCCGGACAGTTCAGGATCTGGTCACAGATCGTACTGCCGATTTCCAAACCGGTGATGGCGACCATCGGCATGTTTGCGGCATTCGGTTATTGGAACGACTGGTTCCAGGCTTCCCTGTATATTCAGGATCCGAAGCTACAGACGCTGCAATCTCTGTTAAACCAGATGCAGAAAAATATTGAATATATTGCCAATAATCCTTATGGCGGGCTGTCCATGCAGGAATACAAGCTGAACATGCCGACAGAGAGTGTGCGTATGGCGATTGCGATCGTTATTATCGTGCCGATTGCCTGTACGTATCCTTTTTTCCAGAAGTACTTTATCTCTGGATTGACGATTGGGTCGGTCAAAGAGTGATACGAGAAGAACTTCTAGAGCTCAGCAGCAGAGGCTGCTTCGCTAAGAAGTTCTAGGAGTTGCTTTGCAACTCCGTCTCGTATCAGAGAATGCCTGAAGAGCGGCATTCTCCGCGTGGCAGGACGGGACGTTAAGAAGTTCTAGGAGTTGCTTTGCAACTCCGTCTCGTACCAGAGAATGCCTGAGGAGCGGCATTCTCCGCGTGGTAGGACGGGACGTTAGGATGTTTTGGGAGTTGTAAGTTGTTTTAGAGGCGTATATAAAGGAGGATGATTATGAAATTTAAGAAGATTATGGTATTGGCGACAGCGGTTTTGATGGCGGCGGGGACGCTTGTGGGGTGCGGCGGTTCATCATCCGCAGAAGAGGACGGGATTGCCCATATTAAGTGGGTGACCATCGGCAATGGGATGCCTGCAAACTATGACAGCTGGATCGCCAAAGTCAATGAGTATATCGAGCCTGAGATCGGGGTGAATCTGGAGATGGAAGTCATTCCCTGGGGTGACTGGGATAAGCGGCGCAATATTATCGTCAGCACGAATGAACCTTTTGATATTATTTTTGGAACGGGTAATAATTATATTGCAGACATCAATCTGGGCGCATGTTATGATATTACTGATATGATCGATGCCAATATGCCGGGCTTAAAAGAGCTGATGCCGGATAAATATTGGGATGGCGTGAAGGTAAAAGACAGAATATATGGCATTCCTACTTATAAGGACAGTTCTATTTCCAACTATGCTGTGTGGGATAAGGAACTGGTGGATGCGTACAATCTGGATCTTGCATCCCTCACGGAGATCGATTCTCTGACAGAGACGTTTGAGACACTGAAAGCAGATAAGAATGACTATCCGGTTTATGTTAAAAATGACGGCGTCTACTATATTTTTGATGTCTATGATCAGATTGGTGCAGGCACACAGATTCTCGGCGTGAGATATGACGATACGGATGCCAGGGTGTGCTTTACCCTGGAGGAGCCGGAGATTTATTCCGCCCTGGAGACATTGCATGACTGGTATCAGAAAGGGATCATTAACCCGGATGCATCTACCCTGTCGGAAGCGCGTGTCTATAATATGTGGAGAGTTGCCCAGGGATGGGAATCAGCAGGTGTTACCTCCTGGGGACCGCAGATGGGCAAGGAAGTGGCAGTGCAGAAGATTGGAGATACGATCTTGTCCAATGAAACGGTGCGCGGATCCTTAAATATGATTTCCATCAACACGAAGTATCCGGAGAAATGCCTACAGTTCCTGGATATGGTCAATACGGATACCAAGCTTCGGGATATGTTCTTCTATGGAGAAGAAGGTGTGAACTTCAATTATACAGAGGACGGCAAAGCGCATAAGATCAATAACGAGTGGGCGATGGCCGGATATACGCAGGGAACTTTCTTTACGGTAACACTGGAGGATACCAATGAGACGAACCAGTGGGATGAGGTCAGGGCTTTGAATGAGGCGGCGGTATCCTCTGTGATGCTGGGCTTCACATTTGATTCCACGGCGGTTGATGATAAACTGGCGAATTGCCGTGAGATATGGCTGCGTTACCGCAGTGAGGTGATGACCGGCGTCAGAGATCCCAAGGATACGATTCCGGAGATCAAAGAGGAACTGTTGAAGGCCGGGTGGCAGGATGTCATGGAAGAGGCACAGAGACAGGTTGACGAATTTATGGGCAAATAAGAGAAGGCGGTGATGATATGGCAAAAATAATCGGCAAAGATCTTCCGAATATTCCCTGGCAGGAGCCGGATGGCACGGAGAAGCTGCCGGTGTGGCGGTATAAAGAAAATCCCATTATTGAGAGATTTGCGGCCAAAAATTCCAATAGCATTTTTAACAGTGCAGTAGTTCCTTATGGAGATGGCTTCGCGGGGGTGTTCCGCTGTGACAGCAGGTCGATCAGCATGGACATATTTCCGGGATTCAGCAAGGACGGTATCCGGTGGGAGATTTCTGATGAACCCATCGCATTGCAGGGGGCCTGCCCGGAGGTGGCGAAGCGGGAGTTTCGTTACGATCCCAGGGTGTGCTTCATCGAGGACAGATACTATGTGACTTGGTGCAATGGATACAGCGGTATCCCACCATCGGATTGGCATATACTTATGATTTTCAGACTTTTTATCAACTGGAAAATGCATTCCTGCCGTTTAATCGCAACGGGGTGCTGTTCCCCCGTAAGATAAAGGGAAAGTATTATATGCTGAGCAGGCCGAGCGATAATGGGCATACGCCTTTTGGGGATATCTTTATCAGTGAGAGCCCGGATCTTACCTATTGGGGGCGTCACCGCCTGGTGATGGGAACGATCAAAGGCGATGAATCCGCATGGCAGTCCACGAAGATCGGGGCCGGAAGTGTTCCGATTGAGACAGATGAGGGGTGGCTTTTGATCTATCACGGTGTGATCAATACCTGCAATGGTTTTGTCTATCGGATGGGCTGCGCGCTGCTGGATCTGGATGAGCCATGGAAAGTCAAAAAGAGAACCAGGAACTATATTTTGGGGCCGCATGAACTATATGAGTGTGTGGGTGATGTGCCCAATGTCGTATTTCCCTGTGCCGCATTGACGGATGCGGCGACAGGAAGGATCGCCATTTATTATGGATGCGCCGACACGGTAACCGGACTGGCATTTACTACGGTAGACAGACTGATCGAATATATGGATGAAAGAATGTAGCGCAGCATTACAGTGTGGCCCGAGGATAAATTTTGTAATATAGAAGGAATCATTATGAAATTGACCAGTAAGACAGATAACAGACCATACATGAATGTGATATTCGGGAATTTCTATTGCCCTGCCTATGAGGATGAAGCTTTTGTTGACGAGACGATGGGGCTGATTAAAAAGCTTGGTTTTAACAGTGTCATGTTCGATACAAAGGCGTGGGAAGATTTCCGGGAACGCTGTGAGACAGGGGCGCTCAGCCAGTATGTCAAAATGCAGGAGTATATGGGGCGCTCGGCCCTGTCTCACGGACTTTCGTATAATTTCCTGCTTCTATATCTAAACGGGGATAATCTGTATCCGCATATCCGTTTCAGCCCGCCGATCTATGGGGAAGAGACGGTATATGTGGATGGCAGTCCCGGAAGGTGGTATAAGTACTGGTCGAAGAAAGCGCAGCTGTCCATGAAAGAACATGTGGAACGTGTGATGGATCGATACGGGGCTGGCTGTGAGCGGTGTCTGGCAGGGAAAGAGAGACAGACAAAAGAAGTGATTCCTGTGTGCAGTATGTGGGATCCTGTGGCAGCACCCAGTTTCGATGGGGAAGGGATCAAGCGCTATACGGACTTTTTGGAGGAACTTTATCAGGGCGATATCGAGTGGCTGAACAGGAATTACGGAATTATGGCAGACAGTTTTGCAGGAGTGCTGCCGGGAGAATACTGGCACGGCCTGCGCTATGGGGAAGATACCTTCTATACAGAGGAGGATGTGAGGCAGCGCACGCCGCGTTTCCTGATTTTCCGGGATAATGCCCTGTGGCGGATGCGGGAACTGACGCTCTATTTTCAGGAAATGCAGAAAGCATTGAAAGAAAAGAATCCGCAGCTGTTTCTGTGTCCGGATATGACGCAGTGGGGGTATTTCCTGAATGTATACGGGCGGCAGCAGGCAGATCATGACAATGATTACAGTCAGCTGTGGGATACGGCAGTCAGAGGTATAGATATTTATGCGCTGGCTCCCTTTGTGGATTCCTGTCATTTTATCACGGTTCCTGTGACGCCGGATGGAAATCCGGATGCTTATGTGGTATCCTGTCAGCATAGTATGATGCGGGTTATGAATGAGGGAAAGCCCATGGTAGGCGGCATTTATTTCGGCAGGTATATCTATAATGATATTTATGCCTTCCTGACGCCGGCGGAGATGATCGGAACCATGGCGGCATGCGGCGCAGACGGTTATACCTGTTATGGCATGAACGGGCTGGATGACGGCGGGGTGCTGAACCGAATGGGAAAAGATTTTCTGGAATCCCTTGCCCTTGGAAATGCGTGGCTTGGAGAGGTGCTGTCTATCAGAAAAGGGCCGCGCAAAAAGGAGATTGCTTTATTGTTTCCCTCGGAAATGGCGCATTTTGAGCCCTATGAGGTGGGAGATAACAAGATAAGGCGGCTGGATCTGCTGGGGTGGTATAAGATCTGTTGTGATCTGGGGTATCAGGTGGATGTGATAAGCAGCCACGAGATAGAGGCAGGCGCCCTGTCAGCTTACCGGGTTTTGATCGTGCCGGCCAATGACTGCTATGGGGCGGTGGAGCATCAAAAGAGCGAGAATGCGGTCAGGAATTGGGTGAGAGAGGGTGGCGTTTTCATACACGGGCCGGGTGACGGGTTGGCGAAATCCTGTTTTGGCATTGCGGGAGAGCCTTGCCAAAAGATGCCCTATCGCTATGGTACGACCGTCATTCCCCAGGGAGAATCATTCTGCCGGTATCGGGGCGGAAGTTCCCTGGCGGATTATGTGGATGGCAGCTGCTGTGTGGCCGGATATGAAGATGGCGCCCTGTCAGCTATTTTTACAGAGTACACAGAGGATGTCAGAGGCGCGGTATACTCCCTGGGCGTGCAGATTGGGGCATCCTATGCAGCCAGAAATATCCCTCATGTGCCCTACGAGCAGGGCAACAAGGAGATGTATCCGCTGATTCAGTCGAAAACTGCCTTGATTCGGGATATTTTGGAACGGTACATACAGCCTGTGAGCGGAATCAGGGAGCGGGGGATTGAGACAGGGGTATTTGAGAATGGGATGATCATTGTGAACCATCGTTCCACGCCCTATGTACTTCCCGAAAAATATGAAGTGCAAAAGCATCAGTACCAGCCAGCCTATACGCAGGACGGAAAGAGCATTTTGGCGGCGCATGCGGCGGCATTTGTAAATATTCATTAAAACCGGTTAAGGAGGCAGAAATGTATTTTTTAGACAAGAGAGTGAATGTCATCTGTGAGGAATTGAAGAAGTTAAAGGTAAAGCAGAAGTTTGTCATCGAGCAGTGGGATTATAAGGAAGGGAATTTCTTTCACCCCGCAGATGCTGAGGCGGACCGCACGCCGTGGCAGACGTTTGACTGCAAGAATATGCACTGGTATGGCAAAGACCGCCACTATTGGTTCAGGACTGTCTATCGGGTGCCCAAGGAACTGGATGGTAAGCGGATGTGGCTCCATGTGGGTACCCAGATTGACGAGTGGGATGATGCCAAGAATCCCCAGTTTCTCCTGTTTGTCAACGGGGAGGCAGTGCAGGGTATTGATATGAACCATCGTGACGTATTCCTGTGTCCTTCCGCCAGGGCGGGGGAGGAGATGACGCTGGAATTGCAGGCCTACAGCGGTACCTTGCATACGGAGTTTAATCTGATCACCCAGATGCGGGAGGTTGACCACCGGATTGAGAAACTTTACTATGACTTGTGGGTGCCGCTGATGGCCTTTTCCAGAATGGAGGAAGACGATAAGAACCGCAAGGACATTCAGGAGATTCTGAATACCACCATTAATTTCCTGGATCTTCGCACGCCCTATTCGGAGGAATTTTACAGGACCCTGGAAGAGGCTTCCGCCTATATTGACCAGGCGCTGTATTCCGATATGGCGGGGTATACGGATGTGATCGCCACCTGCATCGGCCATACCCATATCGATGTGGCCTGGTGGTGGACGGTGGAACAGACCAGGGAGAAAGTGGGCCGCAGTTTTGCCACCGTACTGAAGCTGATGGAGGAATATCCCAATTATAAATTCATGTCCAGCCAGCCGCAGCTGTATGCATTCTTAAAAGCCCGCTATCCGGAAATCTACGAGAAGGTGAAAGAGCGGATCAGGGAAGAACGCTGGGAAGCAGAGGGCGGCATGTGGCTGGAAGCCGACTGTAATCTGACATCCGGAGAATCTCTTGTCAGACAGTTCATGCATGGCAAACGGTTCTTTCAAGAAGAGTTTGGTGTGGATAACAAGATCCTGTGGCTGCCGGATGTGTTCGGATATTCCGGGGCTCTGCCGCAGATCATGAAAAAATGCGGCATTGAATATTTCATGACCACGAAGCTTGCCTGGAACCAGTTTAACAAGATTCCTTATGATACCATGATATGGCGTGGCATTGACGGCTCCGAGGTGCTGACGCATCTGATCACCACCTTGGGCGTCAGCCAGCCCATCAAGGATTTCTTTACGACCTACAACGGGATGCTCCATCCGGATTCTATCATGGGCGGCTGGATGCGTTACCAGAATAAGGATATCAATAACGATATCCTGGTGTCCTATGGTTATGGAGACGGGGGCGGCGGCCCTACCAGAGAGATGCTGGAGACATCCATCCGTATGGAAAAAGGCATCAAGGGGATTCCCAAAGTACGGCAGGCCTTTGCCCGCACCTACTTTGATGAACTGAAGGAACGGGTCAAAGACAATAAGAGGCTTCCAGTATGGGAGGGAGAGTTCTATTTTGAGTATCACAGGGGAACCCTCACTTCCATGGCCAGAAATAAACGTTCCAACCGCAAATCGGAACTGGGTCTGATGGAATTGGAACTTCTGAGCGTACTGACGGCGCAGGAGATGGGGTATCCGGCAGATGAACTGGATGCCATGTGGAAGCTGGTGTTATTAAATCAGTTCCATGATACCCTGCCGGGATCTGCCATCCACGAAGTGTATGAGGTGACGAAGAAAGAATATGCACAGCTTGGCGAACAGCTTGCCAGGATGAGCGATGAGCGCAGAGGCGCCCTTGCCGGGACGGGAGAGGCGGTAACGGTCTTTAATCCTGTTGGCAGAGTACGGGAGGATGTCGTCAATCTCGGCGCTTTTGAGGGAAATGCGCTTACGGACGGGGAAGGCAATGTATATCCGGTGCAGAAGACCAGGGAGGGCAGTATCGCTTATGTCAGAAACCTGCCGTCCAAAGGCTATCAGTCGTTTACTGTGTTTGATGCCGTACAGGAAGAAAAGCCCTTCCGCCTGGTCAGTGACAGAGAACTGGAAACCCCTTTTTATACCGTAAGATTTAACGAAGGCGGGATGTTTACGGGCATCTATGATAAAGAAAATGACAGGGAAGTGATACAGCCCGGCGAACAGGCCAATCTGCTGCGGATGTACGAGGATAAACCGATTTATTTTGATAATTGGGATATCGACATTTATTATACGGAGAAGTTCTGGGATGTGGATCAGATTAGCCGCATGGAATGGACAGAGATGGGGCCGGTGCGCGCTGTGCTGGAGATTGACAGAGAGGCTTCTAATTCCACGTTTGCCCAGAAAATCATCTTCTATGCGAAGAGCCGCAGGATTGACTTTGTCACCCATGTGGACTGGAAAGAGCATCAGACCCTGTTAAAAGTGCATTTTCCGGTGGCTGTGCATACGGATGAGGCAGCCTTTGATATTCAGTTTGGAAGCCTGACGCGCAAGACTCACCGGAATACCAGCTGGGATGTGGCGCGTTTCGAGAGCTGCGGCCAGAAGTGGATGGATCTGTCAGAAGGCCATTACGGGGTTTCTTTGCTTAATGACTGCAAGTACGGGCATTCCGTCAAGGATTCCAATATGGCGCTGACCTTGATCAAGTCCGGTACAGAGCCGAATCCGGTGGCCGATCAGGAAGAACATGAATTCACTTACGCGATTTATCCTCATGCGGAAGGCTGGCGGGCAGCCGGTACGGTGGATGAAGCTTATAAGTTGAACCAGCCATTGACAGCGCTGACAGGTACGCAGGGAGGCAGGAATTTCTCCTATGCTTCGGTGGCTCATGATAATGTTGTCATTGAGACAATCAAACAGGCCGAGGATGGCGAAGGCGTTGTGATCCGTATGTATGAGTCGGAAAATTCTTATACGAAGACAAAACTTACGGTTAATACTGCGTTTGAGAAAGCGTATATCTGCAACCTGTTAGAGGAGATTGAGAGTGAGGCGGCTGTGTCGGGCAACAGCATTGATGTTGTGTTGAAGCCTTATGAAGTGGTGACGGTGCTTCTGAAATAAATGATGTGACAGAGAGTGGGAGAATAGTTTGAAAAGAGCCGGCGATGTGATTGTGCCGGCTCTTTTGAGCTGGTACTGGTTTTTAAGAATTTTTCATGTTGGGAAATGGTTGATACTTTGGACAAAAAAGTATATGCTAATACAAACAGGTTGCGGATGGGATTGTCGAAATTAATAGAGAAGGAGCATTTTATATGGATAATTTCGAGGAGATACTGGAAAAATTGTCATTGGGATTTCAAAAAATCTTTGGAACTGTGTTGAATCAGATTATCCTATATGGATCTGTGGCAAGAGGGACACAGAGCAGGGAATCGGATGTTGATATTGCAGTCATTGTTCGTAAATATACAGAAGATATGCATGATAAAATGATTGATTTGACAGTAGATTTGGAGTTGGAATATAATAAGATTTTTTCAGTTCTGTTAGTTGATTATGATAATTTCAGGGAATGGGAGAATGTACTTCCGTTTTATCAGAATATAAAGAAAGATGGGATTCAGTTATGGAGCGAAGCGTAGTAGATTTATCAAAGTATCGATTTCAGTGCAGTCTTGAGGCGTTGGAAGATGCAAAGATAATGTATGAGGCCGATAGATATAAAAATGCATTGAATCGGGCATATTATTCGGTGTTTTATGGGATTCGCGCAGTAAATGCATTGGATGGGTTTGATAGTAGCAAGCATAGCGGCGTAATAGCTCATTTTAACCAAAATTATGTAAAAACCGGTGTATTTTCCAAAGAGGCCTCCAAAGTGATTAAGATCGGAAGAGCGTCGTGTAGGGAAAGAGTGTT
>CAMNXA010000078.1 GCA_946566685.1 uncultured Lachnospiraceae bacterium | reverse complement strand
AGATGCGTCAGGATATTCAGAATAAGCTTCACATCAAAGCATACGATATTTATGGTCTCACGGAGACCAGCGGTCCTGGTGTCTCCTTCGAGTGCAGCGAGCAGACCGGTATGCACATCAATGAGGATCACTTTATTGCGGAGATTATCGATCCGGACACAGGAGAAGTGCTTCCGGAAGGCAGTAAGGGCGAACTGGTATTTACAGCTATTACCAAACAGGCATTCCCGCTTCTGCGTTATCGTACCAGAGACATCTGCGTCCTGAGCAGGGCAAAATGTTCCTGCGGCCGTACCCATGTGAAGATGAGCAAGCCTATGGGCAGGAGCGATGACATGCTGATCGTCAAGGGTGTCAATGTATTCCCGTCCCAGATTGAGACAGTGCTGTTAGAGCAGGGATACCCGGCTAACTACCAGATTATTGTGGATCGTGTTAATAATTCCGATACAATTGAAGTTATGGTGGAGATGACGCCTGAGAACTTCTCTGATAATCTGGGTAAGATTACAGAGATGGAGAAAGGATTGGTGTCAGCGCTTAAAGCTATGCTGGGCATCTATGCGAAGGTACGTCTGGTGGCGCCCAAGTCCATTACCAGAAGTGAAGGCAAGGCAGTGCGCGTGATCGATAAGCGTAAAATTTAAACTGGAAATTTGAACATGATTGAAAGGAGCTGGGTTATCAATATGACAATACCTCAAATATCTGTATTTCTGGAAAACAAAGCGGGGCAGCTTGCGGACATTACCCATATTCTGTCAGAGAATCAGGTGAATATGCGGGCAATCAATATTGCAGAGACAGCGGATTATGGTGTCCTGCGGCTGATTGTGGACGATGCCTCCAGGGCTTCTGCCATTTTGCTGGAGCAGGGCTTTATTCTGACCATGACGCCTGTGGTGGGCGTGGCGGTTCCGGATACCCCGGGCGGCCTGAGTAAGGTACTGGGAGTGATTTCTGACGCTGGTATTGATGTAGAATATATGTATTCTGTTTTCGGGCAGAAAGATGGGCAGGCCTGCATGATCTTCCGTGTGGCGGATGCAGAAGGACTGACATCTGTTCTGGAAAAGGCCGGCATTGGAACGATTGCGGGAGAAGATTTGGGCCTTCATTAATTCTATTACAATGAATTACAAAGGGAGCTTGTGATCTGTATGGGTAACAGGCTCCTTTTTTTGTATGAAAATCTCTTTTTTTTATTTTTGAGAAATGGTAAAGAATGGAATCTAAAATAAAAAATAGTTGACAAACAGAAAAATATCATATACATTATAAGGCAGTAAAGTTTTATAAACAATATATGACAGGCGTTGATAAGAACAAGTAGTGAATCAGGAAACGGACAGAAAGCAGCCGGCAGATGAGAGGCGCGCGGGAACTTTTTCATGAATACATCTCGGAGCTTCATGGCAGAATGGAACCGATGCGGTGTGGGAAATGTAACTGCACAAGAGAAATCGGGCGTCTTAGTAGGTCGTGACGGAGGATGCACGTTATAGCAGGAAAGTATCATCATAGATAGTATAACACACGCTATCGAATGATCGTACTCGATGAGGCAGGCAATGTGAGTTGTCTGTGAAATTAGGTGGTAACACGAGTTTAACCCTCGTCCTGATAAACAGGACGGGGGTTTCTTGCGCGAATAAGCAGAGTCAGAAGACGACAGCGACAGGATGCCTGCATACGAGACTGTCGATGGCGACTTCTGACGAGCATACACGAATCTGCTTATTGGTACATCGCATTTATGTAATGAGAAAGGAAGGATAAAACATGGGAATTTATGAAGAATTACAGGCGAGAGGACTTCTTGCACAATTGACGGATGCCGATCAGATCCGGGACCTGATCAATAACGGAAAGGCCACATTTTATATCGGATTTGATCCCACCGCTGACAGTCTGCATGTGGGGCACTTTATGGCGCTGTGTCTGATGAAGCGGTTACAGGAAGCCGGCAATAAGCCAATAGCCCTGATTGGCGGCGGTACAGCGATGATCGGCGATCCTTCCGGAAGGACGGATATGCGTTCCATGATGACAAAGGAGACCATCGAGCATAACTGTGAGTGCTTTAAGAAACAGATGAGCCGGTTTATTGACTTTTCGGAAGGCAAGGCACTGATGGTCAACAATGCGGACTGGCTGTTGGATTTAAATTATGTGGAGTTTATCAGGGAAGTGGGAGCATGCTTCAGTGTAAATAATATGCTGCGGGCAGAGTGTTACAAGCAGAGGATGGAGAAAGGCCTGAGTTTCCTCGAGTTTAACTACATGATCATGCAGAGTTATGATTTCCTGGAACTGTATAAGAGATATGGCTGTAACATGCAGTTTGGCGGAGATGACCAGTGGAGCAATATGCTTGGCGGTACGGATCTGATCCGCCGTAAATTAAGTAAAGATGCCTATGCCATGACCATCACCCTGCTGATGAATTCCGAGGGCAAGAAGATGGGTAAGACACAGAAAGGCGCTGTATGGCTGGATCCCAATAAGACCACACCTTTTGAGTTCTATCAGTACTGGCGCAACGTGGATGATGCCGATGTACTGAAATGTATGCGGATGCTTACATTCCTTCCGTTAGAGCAGATTGATGAGATGGACAGCTGGGAGGGAAGCCAGTTGAATGAGGCCAAAGAGATCCTCGCTTATGAATTGACCAATCTGGTGCATGGTGAGGAGGAAGCGCAGAAGGCCAAGGAGGCATCAAGAGGGCTTTTTGCAGGCGGCGGAAGCCTGGAAAATATGCCAACGGTGACACTTTCTGAGGGGGATTTCAGGGATGGTGTTATTGATATCCTGGGAATTCTGGTAGTGTCCGGACTGGCAGTATCACGTTCGGAAGCCCGCCGGGCTGTGGAGCAGGGCGGTGTGTCCGTTAAGGGTGAAAAAGTAGGCGATGTCAAGACTGTTTACAGCAAAGAGGATATTGCAGCAGAGGATTTTATCGTCAAAAAAGGGAAAAAGAGCTTTAAGAAGATCCTGGTATAAAGGACAGAGCAGATACGGAAGATTGTGGAAGGCCACACAAATCTGTAGATTCAAAGAGAAAGCATGGAGAGGTAGCGGATATGGAAAAGAGAGCAAAAGGAAGAACATTGATGTCCTACGCACCAGATATCAAGGTGGTGGACTGTACTTTGCGGGACGGTGGTCTTGTGAACGATTTCTTTTTTACGGATGAGTTTGTGAAGGCATTATATAATGCAAATATCAAGGCTGGCGTTGATTATATGGAATTTGGCTACAAGGCATCTAAAGAGATGTTCGATGTGAACAAGTTTGGCAAATGGAAATTCTGTGATGATAAGGACATCCGGGCCATTGTTGGGGACAACAAGACGGATATGAAAATTGCAGTGATGGCGGATGTGGGCCGGTGTGATTTTAGGAAGGACATCCTGAATAAGAAGGACAGTCCGATTGATCTGGTGCGTGTAGCGACTTATATCAACACCATACCGGCGGCGATAGAGGTGATTGAAGACTGTACGAAGAAAGGTTATGAGACTACCGTCAATATCATGGCGATTTCCAAATCGAATGAGACAGATCTGGATGCGGCTCTGGAATTGCTGGGACAAAGCAGCGTGGGCACTATTTATCTGGTGGACAGTTATGGTTCGCTCTATCCGGAGCAGGCGAGACGGCTGGCGGATAAATACCTGGAAGTAGCAGCGAAATATAATAAGAAGGTAGGCATACATGCCCACAACAACCAGCAGCTTGCTTTTGCCAATACGGCGGAAGTTATCATCATGGGCGTCAGCTATCTGGATGCCACTGTGAGCGGTATGGGACGGGGATGCGGCAACTGCCCCAGCGAACTGCTGTTAGGATTTTTGAAGAATCCGAAATATAATATCAATCCAATCCTAAACTTTGTGGAGAAGCAGATTGTTCCCTTGCGGGAGTCAGGGGTAACATGGGGATATGATGTACCCTATCTTCTGACGGGGATTTTAAACCAGCATCCGAAGTCTGCAATCCAGTTCATGAAAGAGGGACGGAAAGATTACTATGAGTTCTACTTGGAACTTCTGGAGAATTTCTAGGCGGATGCTGACATAAGTTATTCAGGAGAAGATAAGGATGAAGCAAAAGAAGAAGCAGGATTTAGAATTTATTTCCCCAAAGGTCTTGATTATTATAATAACAATTGTTATTATTTTGGCGGCATTATTACTGCTTATATTGGATCGTGATCATACAGAGGATACACAGGGGACTGTACCTGCGATGGAGGAGATAGCCGGGGAAGGATTGCAGACAGAGCAAATGCAGGATGATCAGGTACAGGATCAGGCCGGGCAGAGTCTTCCCGATGCTGAGGAGGAATATCGATCGGATACCGAAGGGGCGGAAAATGCTGGCCAGAAGGCAGATGAGACAGCGCAGGAGGCGGAGGATCCGCAGACGGAAACCATGAGTACGCAGCAAGGCACTGCGGTAGATGTGACAGCGCTGCTTTCCTCCGGTGCAGTAGCCGAGACGGAAGAAATAACACTTGGTATTGATGTAGCCAGGTATCAGGGAACCATAGACTGGGCGCAGGTGGCAGCATCGGGAATTGAATTTGCCATGGTGCGTGTGGGATATCGCACGGACAGTACAAGAGAAATCTTCGCGGATACCAATGCCAGATATAATATGCAGGAAGCTCAGAAGAATGGGATCAAAGCAGGTGCTTACTTTTTCTCAACGGCCACCAGTACAAAAGAAGCGGTAGAGGAAGCAGACTGGGTGGCAGATTATATTTCACAGTATCAGATCACCTATCCCGTGGCTTATGACTGTGAAGGTTTTGACAGGCCGGAAAGCGCCCAGTATGCATTGACCAAGACAGAGCGCACGGATATTGCCATTGCCTTTCTGGAACAGATTTATAGTCGTGGTTATACGCCTATGTTCTATGCGTCTATGGGTGAACTGACCGGAGAAGCCAAGTGGGAGACTTCACGGATTGAAAACACCTATAAGGTATGGGTTTCCCAGTATCCGACAGAACCCTATCCACAGACAGAGAAATCTTCTTATGTCGGCAGCCATGCCATGTGGCAGTATACCAACCGGGGAACGGTTGCGGGTATTGACAGGCCTGTGGATGTAAATATTGCCTATTTCGGTTATGAAGGCACGGCAGATGCCATTAGTGAAGAGACACCGGAGGAAGCGCAGGCGGATGTGGAAGCGCTGATGAACTTTACGGAAGTGAGTGAGGAAGTAACGGCCAAGGATTCTACGAATCTGCGAAACATTCCCAGTCAGGGAAGTGACAGTACGATAGTATATACACTGCCCAATGGCGAGACTCTTATGAGAACCGGTATCAGTGACAGCGGCTGGTCAAGGCTTACCTATAATGGACAGATTGTGTATGCTGTGTCCAGTTATCTGACAACGGATCTATCCTATCAGAACCCCCAGGCGCAGCCCCAGGAAGGAGCCGGCAGCGGGGACGGGTTAAAGACCAGGTTTGAGGAAAGAAACGAACAGGTGACGGCCAAGATTGAAGTCAATCTCCGCACATTGCCCAGTGTAACGAATCCGGATGCTGTGGTAGCGGCGGTACTTCACAATGGCGAGTACGTGACCAGGACGGGAATCAATGAAGCATATGGATGGTCCAGGGTAGACTATAATGGACAGACACTATACTGTATCAGCAGTTATTTAATGCAGTAAGGACAGTAGGGAGGATTTAGATGAGAACAAATATTTCCCAGAAACAATTTGATGAAGAACGGGCGTTATATAATTTACAGCAGGCGGATGTGTCAGAATGTATTTTTGCCGGGCCGGCAGACGGCGAGTCTGTGCTGAAGGAATCCAGAGATGTGAATCTGTACAAATGTACGTTTTCACTTCGTTATCCTCTGTGGCATGTGAAAGGTTTCACAATGGAGGATTCTACAATGGATGAACTGACGCGGGCGGCGATCTGGTATGCAGAGGACGGTGTGATCAGGCATTCTGATCTGGGCGGCATCAAGGCGGTCAGAGAGTGTGCAGGAATACGTCTTGAGCATTGTAAGGTAGTATCCCAGGAATTTGGCTGGAAATCCAGCGATATTGTGTTGAAGGACACGGAAATCACTTCTGAATATCTGTTTTTTGACAGTCGGCATGTGAGATTGGAAAATGTGAAAATGCATGGTAAATATTCCTTTCAGTATATGAAAGATCTGGAAATTACAGATAGTGTCCTGGATACCAAAGATGCTTTCTGGCACAGCGAAAATGTGACGGTCAGAAACAGTGTGGTAAAGGGAGAATACCTGGGATGGTTTTCCGATGGATTGACTTTGATTGATTGTAAGATCAGTGGGACACAGCCGCTATGTTATTGCAAGAACCTGAAATTGATTAACTGTACCATGGATGATACGGACCTTTCCTTTGAATATTCTGACGTGGAGGCGGACGTTCAGGGGCATGTGATCTCTATCAAAAATCCACGGTCTGGCAGGATTACAGTGGACAGTGTGGGTGAAATCATTCGGGAAGATCCGGTGATGGAGTGTACAGGGCAGGTTATGATCCGTGGATTGGAAGAGAAATTATGAAGCAGGGTGACAAGGCGGGAATCGTATGTTGTTCCAATGGTGTGAACAAGAATCGTAGAAATGAAGTGGAAGGATTAATGCTTGCCCTAACGGAAATTGGAATTACACCTGTAATTAGTGACCATATTTACACGGAAAATCAGGTGTTTTCGGGAACCGGAATAGAACGTGCCAAGGCGCTGATGCATTTTTACGAGGATGACAATATAAAAGCGATTTTTGACATATCCGGAGGAGATATTGCCAACGAGATTCTGCCTTATCTGGATTATAATGTGATCAGGGAGCATCCCAAGCAATTTTGGGGATACAGCGACCTGACCACAATATTAAACGCTGTTTATACCCAAACGGGTCATACAGGGATTCTTTATCAGGTAATGAATCTCCTTCGGGATGAGAGCGGTGACCAGCGTAAGAATTTTGCTGATACTGTATTGAAGGGGAAGGATTCTTTGTTTTCCTTTCCCTACCAGTTTGTGCAGGGAGACCACATGGAGGGGATTGTAGTGGGCGGCAATATCCGGTGCCTGCTGAAACTGGCCGGCACAGATTTTTTCCCGGACATGACGGATAAGATTCTGGTCCTGGAAGCGCTCGGGGGAAGTTTGCCGCAGTTTGTGACTTATTTAAGCCAGCTTAAGTGTATGGGCGTATTTGCCCGTATCAGAGGTGTTTTATTGGGAACCTTTACACAGATGGAGGCCGAAAAGATCCGCCCGGATATCATCACACTGGTGCAGGAATATGCAGGTGATCTTCCGATTGTCAAGTCAGCAAAGATCGGACATGGTTCGGATTCCTGCGGTGTGATGATCGGGGCGTATAGAATTTTTCATGCATTCAAATAGAGTTTCTTCAAATTTTCCATTTTACAACAGGCATTGACTAAAAGGGAATCCAGTATGGTTACAGCCATCATGGATTCTACCACGACCACGGCCCGCGGAACGATGACAGGATCGTGGCGTCCTTTTATGGAGATTTCGATTTCTTCTCCCTTTTGATTTACGGTCTGCTGCGGAGAGAAAATAGAGGGCGTAGGTTTGACGTGGGCTCGCAGTATGATGCGGGAACCATCGCTGATACCGCCAAGGATACCGCCTGCATGATTCGATGACTTGACGACATGATCATCCTGTATACGGAAGGGATCGTTGTTTACAGAGCCGCGGTGCAGGGCAGCGTCTACGCCATCACCGATTTCTACGGCCTTGACTGCGCCGATGGACATAATGGCTTTTGCAAGATTGGCATCCAGTTTCTCGAAGACCGGATCTCCCAGACCGGCAGGCATACCATCCACGACACATTCAATAACACCGCCTACGGAATCGTATTCCTTCATGCAGTCGGCCAGATATTTTTCTGTCAGAACGGATGCTTCCCTATCCGGCATGGCTGTGGGGGTTTCCAGAATAGCGCTGGCATCAAAGTTCTCCATGGAGATGGAAATGGGGCCGATAGAGCGTGTGTAGGCGCGCAAATGGATGCCGAACTCCGAAAGAGCTTTGGCGGCAATGGCGCCAGCAGCCACACGGCCGATGGTCTCCCTGCCGGAGGAACGTCCGCCGCCTCGATAGTCGCGGAAGCCGTATTTCTGGTCAAAGGTGTAATCAGCATGGCCGGGACGATAATAGCTGGATATCTCGCTGTAATCTCCGGAACGTTGGGAAGTGTTCTGAACCAGCATGGAAATAGGGGTGCCGGTAGTCCTGCCCTCAAAGACGCCGGAGAGGATTTGCACCTCATCTGCTTCCTTACGGGGGGTTGCAATCCTGGTCTGACCGGGTTTTCTCCTGTCCAGATATGCCTGGATGTCACTCTTATCAAGAGAAAGTCCTGCAGGACAGCCATCGACTACGACCCCCAGTGCCGCGCCGTGGGACTCCCCCCAGGTGGTGAGTTGAAAGACAATTCCTAGTGATGAACCTGCCATTGTATTTCCCCTTTCTGTAATATTGTGCAATTTTCTGAAAATATCATGCAGGATAACCTGCAAAATTAAATAACCAATGAAATATAAAATGCATATTTAATATTGATGATAGAAAAACTGCATGGATTCTTTTTGAAAACAACTGATATATAAAGTAAACCAATTCGCTTATGTAGCATACCATATTTAGAAATAAAAATAAATATAGAGTCGGTAAAACTATAAAAAGTTTAAAGATTTACATAAAAAGACTGTACAAATAAATTTTATATGTTATGATATAAAATAGGTTTACATATTAACTTATGGATGAGGAGTTTCATGAAGAAGACATTTCAGGAAAATGTGATAGCGAAATTCACAGGTATCGCCAGAAAACATGAGATATTAAAATATCCCAGTCTTGCGGCGGTAGCTGTTGTTTTGTTCTTTTATCATATTTTCATGCATTTTGTGAATAATGGAAAACGTTATGTCAGCGTTGCTTTTGTGTTTGTCTTCTTTATGAGCAGCTGTAGTTTTTCTTTTGCGGTGTTTGCAGAGCGTACCGGATTTATCGGCGCCCAGGAGACTTACAGTGCAATCGTTGAGGATTCGGATATTACCCTGGCGGAACAACCGGTGGAACCGCAGGAAAAGATAACCCTGGAGGAGAATACTGGTGCCTCAGAATGTGATACAACGGAAGAGGACGAGATTATGACGGCCTATTCTCTGGAGGATCTTCTGGCAAGCCACGAGGGAGAAACCTATCAGGCGCCGGATCAAGCGGTGGAGATGACGGGAGAAGAGTATGTCTTTGATTCCTCAGACTGGCGGTTGGTATTGATCAATAAGCAGCACCCGATTCCGGAAGATTATGATTTTACACTGGGGACATTTACAGCTGGCATGCGCTGTGATGAGCGTATCATTGACGATCTGCTTTTGATGATGCAGGCTGCTAAGAACGATGGTGTTAATCTGGAAGTCTGTTCGCCGTATCGGGGGGATAACCGGCAGGAGTATCTTTTTAATAGGAAGATAAAGAATTATATGGGACAGGGGATGTCCTACATGGAAGCATATAAGCTGGCATCTCAGACTGTTACGGTGCCGGGGGCAAGCGAACATCAGGTGGGACTTGCGCTGGATATATGGAGTGATAACTATAAATCCCTGGACAAAGGATTTGAAGATACGGAAGCGGGCAAGTGGCTGGCAGAACACAGCTGTGAATATGGTTTTATTCTGCGTTATCCTGAGGGGAAGGAATATATTACCAGTATTGAGTATGAACCATGGCATTTCCGCTATGTGGGCAGGGAGGCAGCCATGACCATGAAGCAGGATAACATCTGTTTGGAAGAATTTTGGGATAAGTATTTATAATGATAAAAGTATGAGGTTCGTATGTACAAGATTTTGAAGCGGGAAGGCAGCGCCAAGCGTGCCGAGTTTACTACGGTGCATGGTACAATTCAAACGCCGGTTTTTATGAATGTGGGCACAGTGGCAGCCATCAAAGGGGCCGTCTCCACGGAAGATCTGGAGGGTATCGGCACCCAGGTGGAACTTTCCAATACCTATCATCTGCATGTGCGCCCCGGTGACCAGGTCATAAAGAAACTGGGCGGGCTGCATAAGTTTATGTCCTGGGACAAGCCGATTCTTACGGATTCGGGCGGATTCCAGGTCTTTTCACTGGCGGGACTGCGCAAGATTAAGGAAGAGGGGGTGTACTTTCATTCTCATGTGGACGGGCGTAAGATCTTTATGGGTCCGGAGGAAAGTATGCAGATTCAATCCAACCTGGCTTCTACCATTGCTATGGCTTTTGATGAGTGCCCTTCCAGTGTGGCAGAACGAAAATACGTGGAAGATTCCGTGGCGCGTACTACCAGATGGCTGGTACGCTGTAAGAATGAAATGAAGCGTCTGAATGGACTTCCGGATACCATCAATCCCGGGCAGCTTCTCTTCGGCATTAATCAGGGGGCTGTCTTTGATGACATTCGGATTGAGCATGCTAAGAGAATTTCAGAACTTGACTGTGACGGCTATGCGATTGGCGGTCTGGCAGTTGGTGAGAGCCATGAACAGATGTATCATGTGATTGAGGAGACCGTGCCCTATCTGCCGAAGGACAAACCCACCTATTTGATGGGTGTGGGGACGCCGGCTAATATCCTGGAAGCGGTGGAGCGTGGTGTGGATTTCTTTGATTGTGTCTATCCTACCAGAAACGGCAGACACGGCCATCTGTATACGAATCAGGGCAAGATTAATCTCTTTAATGCGAAATATGAATTGGATGATCGGCCTATAGAAGTGGGCTGTCAATGCCCGGCCTGTCGGCGTTATTCCAGGGCTTATATCAGACATCTGCTCAAGGCCAAGGAGATGCTGGGCATGAGATTGTGTGTGCTGCACAATCTGTATTTCTATAACACTATGATGGAAGAAATCCGGAATGCTCTTGATGAAGGAAATTTTGTTTCTTATAAAAAGAGCAAACTGGAGGGCATGAAAATGTCCCAAACATAAATTTTCTGTGAAAAGGCTTGTTTTTGCGGATTAAATTGTGTATGATATGCTTTAGACTTTTGATGAAAAGATAACGGAGGAAACTATAATGGGATTATTATTATCGGCTGATACGGCGGCTGCTACAGGCAGTGGTCTGGTTATGATCATCTATATTGTGGTCATTGTTGCGTTCATGTATTTTCTGATGGTACGTCCGCAGAAGAAAGAGCAGAAGAGGCTGGCGGCCATGCTGGCGGATATGAGTGTTGGTGATGTGGTTCTTACAACCAGTGGATTCTATGGGATTGTGATTGACATTACGGATGACACTCTCATCGTGGAGTTCGGCAATAATAAGAACTGTCGTATTCCGATGCAGAAATCTGCGGTGGCACAGGTTGAGAAGGCGGAAACAGAATAAATGCTGAAGTGAAAAGTTTATTTCCACTTTGAAAACAGCAATTAAAAAAGTAGCG
>CAMNXA010000077.1 GCA_946566685.1 uncultured Lachnospiraceae bacterium | reverse complement strand
TTTGCAAAGCGATTGAATATTTGAATACTTATTATAACATTAAAAACAGCAGGATATTTGAGATAGAAGCAGACGGAGAGATCATAGAGTATGATGAAAATAAATATGCAGCAGAGAAGATCAGGCTTGTGAGGGAACTTACAAAAGAAGAAATCTGGGATTATTTTAATATAAACCAGGGCAGGTTAATCAAAAGCAGAGACTCCTATATCAGAATGGCAGTAGCAGAACAAGGCTGTGGTCTGGATACTCTTCTCTATGATGAAGACTATATTGTAAGAGAAGCAGTAGCGGGACAGGGCTATGGCTTGGATGTCCTTGTTCGTGACGAGAATTGGTTTGTCAGAGAGGCAGTAGCTAAGAAAGGGTATGGATTAGGTATCCTTGTTCATGATGAAAATCTGCTTGTCCGAGTAGCTGTTGCAAAGCAGGGCTACGGCCTGGATGTACTTCTGTATGATCAAGATCCCTTTGTCAGGAAAAAGGTAGCCGAACAGGGTTATGGTTTGGATATTCTTGCCTATGATGAGGATTACAATGTAAGAACAACTGCAAAGATGATAACCAGATACAGCGGTAATGTGCATATCGTGTAGTAAAAAAATAGGACTTCTCTTAAGTGAGGAGTTCTTTTTTCTTTCGCTCATAAAAATATTTTCAAAGTGTATTGACATGCTTAAAAGAATTTGATAAGTTTAATATGTGCTCCACAATGTCGAGCAAAAACTAAATAATATCGATCAAATCATATAGTGGTCAGGACATTATTGTTTCGGTTGGTAAGAAGTTTCGTTAAATTGTTTGCAGGATGTAAAGGACGTTTATGCCCTAAAGGACATCGCAAACATTATAGAAATTATCTTACTGATGGAAACTTTTTTAATGCCCTGACCACTATTTTTGTTGCTGTAGAACCCTGTTTTGGCATTGCCAGCATAGGGCTGTGCAGCAACAAAAGCACAGAAACACTGAACCTTGACAACTTCATAACGGACTCACAAACCTAGAAGATACCTGTTCTGCCAACAGCTAGGCAGTAGAAAGATATAGCTGAAAAGAAAAGCAGGAAACTTACAACAGCACAGGCTGTTTGGATATAAATTGGAAAATGAAAGGAGATTATGATTATGTGTAAAGTGATCAATTTTAATGAATATAGAGGAAATAAGGCAGTTTCGGAGAGAAAGCAGATTGTAAAAAGGACTCTTACAGATAGAAAACTCAGGGTACAGGAGTTAGTAACAGCAGATTGGATAAAGGAGTATATGCAGAAAGGATGGGGACTGTCAAAGCTGGTCTTCCATATCATAGAGCAGTATGGATACATCCGCTGCAGGGATGGAAAGAAATATATTTTTGAAGAAATAAGAAGAGATACAAGATACCATGAAATATATCCAGAGGTAGAGAACAAAAGACTGAAGGCGCCGCTCTGGGTGAAGGTCAATGGGGAGTGGTATTTTGTAGAGTTGTGTACGGATACCGCAAGCGACAAAGCCTTTATGAATAAGTTAGCTGAATTGGGAAATTATGGCATAAAGGGTTTCCGTGTGGATCTATATGGACTGAAAACACAGGAGCTTAAGAGAATGCTGGAGAGTAATGATTTGAAAGATGCAATAGGGAAGATAAATGATTTCTATTATGATAACAAGTGGGTAGAGGAAACATCTTCAACGTGCAGAACTTCCGTCACCTTCGGAAGTGAGAAAGACCGCAGGGACTGTACTTACAAGATGTTGGAGCAAACGTATCATTATGCCATATTAGAAGGCACGGAAGTAGAAACAGGCGATAAGCATTTGGTATTGTTATATGACAAATATGAGCCGAAGGAATATGCAGAGTATTTTAAGGATAAATATGGAAAAACAGGCATCCCGCGTCTGTATGCAAAATGGGATAAGTATATGGATTATAATTGGCGGTTGTGTATTAAGAGATGTTCTACTTTACAGAAGAGACTTTTGGCAGATTGAGAAACAGAAAAGTAAAAAAAGTTTTATGCAATCTACAGTTGACAAAGCATTTTAAGAAAAAAGGAGGGAAAGTATATTATGACAAAAAAAGAATATTTAATATCTGATATGGAAGATATGGCTGCATTATTAAATGGATGTTTGAGGACTTTGAAGAAAGGGGAAATAGATGAAACTGCTTATCAGCAGTTGAGCGCAGGTATGTCTGCTCTGACGTTTACATTACGGCTTTATTTTGGCGAGGATCCCACTGCAGAACAGCAGATCATTATACTTGAGTCAGAGGCTTAACAAATTAGTTTTAAAAAGAAGATTCATACCTTTGAAATATATGAAAAAGTGTTTCCAGCCAGAGAAGGCTGGGAACCTTTTTAAGTTTAGAGGAAGAAAAATTTTATATAGATAAAAAGCAGAAAAGAATACTGCTGGTTATACAGAACCAGTGGTTGACATAAAGTTGTTTGAAAATTTACGCAGGAGGAAGTCTCTATTGTCTGTATTAGAGCAAATTTTCTGATAGGAGGATTTGCATATATGGTTGTTGGAAAAGACATTCCTTTGCCCTGGTGGGAGAAATACACACTCACAATCGAGGAGGCATCCCTGTATTTCGGCATCGGGGAGAAGACACTCAGGCGGTTCATAAAGGAACATCAGAATGAGGACTTCATCATTTACAACGGGACAAAGGTTCAGATCAAAAGGAAGGTATTTGAAAAGTTCATTGATGAAAAGTTAACGGTCATGTAGTTCGGTCTGAGGGGTGGAGACGGACTTGGGCCTAGATTATGAGTCCCGTTCATGGTACAATAGGTATACCATATCGGGGCTCTTTTCAAGAAGAAAGGAGAAACATTATGAGTATAAAAAGACGGGATAATAAGAACCGTATTTTGCAGAATGGAGAGAGCCAGCGAAAAGACGGAAGATATATGTATAAGTACATTGACAATGCGGGAGATACGAGATATCTGTACAGTTGGAGGCTGGTAAGGACTGATACTGCCCCACAGGGGGTAAAGGATGAGATGCCGCTTAGGGATAAGATTAAATTAGTCCTGAGGGATCTGGAGGCAGGTCTTATTTCATCGGGCAAAGATATGACAGTATTGGAACTTGTAAAGAAATATGTCGCACAAAAAACAGGAGTCAGGGAGAATACTCGTGTCGGTTATAACTTTGTGATCAATATCCTTAAGAAGGAAGAGTTCGGGCGCAGGAAAATTGACAAAGTGAAACTGTCCGATGCCAGGCTGTGGCTTATCAAACTGCAGAAAGATGGTCGTGGGTACAGCACCATCCATACGGTCAGAGGTGTGGTAAGACCTGCATTCCAGATGGCGGTGGATGACGATCTGCTCCGCAAGAATCCCTTTGAGTTCCAGCTTGCTACTGTTGTAGTAAATGATTCGGTAACGAGGGAAGCGATCACGAGAAAACAGGAAAGACAGTTCCTTGAGTTTATCAAGAATGACAGGCACTTCTGCAGGTATTACGAAGGAATCTATATCCTGTTCCACACGGGCTTAAGGATATCCGAGTTTGTCGGTCTGACCGTTTCGGACATTGACCTTCAGAATGGCATTATCAATGTGGACCATCAGTTACAGCGGACACGGAATATGAAGTACACCATTCTGGATACGAAGACCGACTGCGGGACAAGGCTTGTACCGATGACAGATGAAGTGAAGGAGTGTTTTGCACGGATATTAGAGAACCGTCCGAAGCCAAAAGTGGAACCGATGGTTGACGGGAAGACAGGTTTCCTGTATCTTGATAAGAACGGTATGCCGATGGTGGCACTTCATTGGGAGAAGTATTTCCAGCATATCAGGGAAAAGTATAACGGTATCTATAAGGTACAGCTTCCTGTGATCACGCCCCATGTGGCACGGCATACGTTTTGTTCCAACATGGCAAAGTCGGGAATGAACCCGAAGACTTTACAGAAGATCATGGGGCACAGCGATATCGGGGTTACATTGAATGTGTATACGCATGTTGACTTTGAAGATGTGCAAAGTGAGATGAAAAAGGTATGTAACCGCTGAGTTGTAAAAAGTTGTAAAGCAGTAAAAATGGGTCCGTTTTACAACTTTTTTACAACTTTTGAAGCAGAAGATATGCGATTTTATACCAAGTTATACCGAAAAAATTGTAAAACCTTAAAAAATGAAAAATCCTGAAACCACAGTAAAATCAAGGAAAATCGGCATTTTAGAGGAGTTAAACGACAATGATAAAAATACTTTTCATCTGCCATGGCAACATCTGCCGCAGCACAATGGCCGAGAGTGTCATGACCTACTTAGTAAACAAACGTCACCTCTCAGATCAATTCCAGATTGCTTCCGCGGCCACGAGCCGCGAGGAAATCGGCAACAGCCCCCACTATGGCACAGTCAATAAATTAAGAGCCGTAGGGATTCCCGTTGTACCCCATCGGGCAGTGCAGATGACGAAGCAGGACTACCACAAATATGATTACCTGATCGGCATGGATGATGCCAACATCCGTAACATGACGAGAATTGCCAATGGTGACCCGGAACATAAAATACACAAGCTGTTAGAGTATGCGGGAAGCCAAAGAGCCATTGCCGATCCCTGGTATACGGGAGAGTTTGATGTGACTTACGATGATATCCTGGAGGGATGCGAGGCCTTTTTAAATTATCTGACAGAATCCATGTGATTATGCGGTGGGAGAATGAGGGGGATCAAATACAAGATAATGAGGAAAATAGCATATATTGTCTGCCTGTCTTGCATGTTGTGTGCCAGCGGCGGGTGTGCCGACAGACAGATGTCTGCGATGGATACGGAGCAAACCGCAGATTCCAGCTCAGAGGAGCAGTCCGAGGCACCATCTGCGTCAGTGCTGCCGTCAGATTCCGCACGAAAACTGAATCAAGACATTCCGGATTCTCCGCCGGTTCTGGAATTGATTGCCGCGGATGCTGACGGGGAGATTTTGCATGAGTTTTCTTGTGCCAATTACAGTTGGAATTATGAGATAGGGGACGGCATGATGAGCGGCGCAGAAGCCTGCGGGCCAAGTCCGTTAGATAAGGATTTATACAAAAAAGGGACGCGGAATGTATTGTGTATTCCAGAGGAAAAGCAACAGACAGAAATCGGATTTGAGGTCAATTTTGCGGTAATGCCCGATTCGCTGGTGGTGGAAGAATGGGGCATAGATGCCCTGGATGCACAGAATGAGGCGGAGGCGGAGCGGACAACTTATGACGAGGTGCCCTCTGTTCTTATGTTTGATATGGACAGGGTTTACCAGGTGACGGCTTCATGGGACATGGATAAACAGCAGGAACGGGGATTTTACGGAAATGCAAGTTATGCCTTTATGACAGTGGAGGATTGGCGGCGTATTTATCTTACCTGTCTGAATGAGATGGAGTACGCAGATTCTTTCACCTATACGTTGATTTATGTGGATGAGGATTATATACCGGAGTTGGTAGTAGACAGGGGATCTTGCGCAGGCGGATGCGTGATCTTGACAGTCCATGACAATGTTGTGGATGAATTAGAGACGATAAGGCTGAATTTTTCATACATAGAGCAGGGAAACAGACTTTGTAATTCGGATGGCAATATGGGGGTTTATTTTGATTATGTCTATACCATCCGAGATGGTAAATGGGAATATGTTGCCGGCGGAGAACTGGGCGATGGGCCGGAAGGTGTGCAGTTAGATGAGAACGGGAATGAGATTTTTGTGTATTGGTGGAATGAGGTGGAAGTGGAAGAGGAGGAGTATTATCGGCAGTTAAATGCCGTATTTCCGAGGGAGCAGGCTATTAATCCGGATGATCATGCAATGGATCCGCAGGAGGATGAGCGTTATTATATAGAAAATGAAATGCGCTCAATCCTGTTGACCGGGGATGTCACTTCCGCGAAACACAGGTACGAGTTGGTGGAAGGAGACATGACGTGGGAAGAAGCATGTCAGGCGTGCAATCTTCGCGGCGGTTATCTGGCGGCAATCACTTCGTGGGAAGAACTGGAGCAGATAAAAGAGCAGATTGTGGCGGAAGGGAAAGAAGATATTTCCTTTTGGGTTGGAGCCAATCTGGAGAGGGGCTTAAAAGGGGATTCCGAGCTTTCATGGGGATTTCATTGGATTGATCCGAGTGCGGAAGAGGCCTATGATATGTTAGCATTATTCAATGCCCTATATGGGTTTTGGATAGGAGATGAGCCCAGTTATGAGGGGCAGACAGAAGATGGCAGAACCGTGAAGGAATATTGTGTGATGCTCCTTTACAGGCCGGAAGATGACAGATGCTACATCATGGACATGCCGGAGGATATTCTGTCTGCATTTCCATCGTATACAGGCAAGATAGGTTATATTTGCGAGTATGATCCTGCGTAGTCTTCCGGGAGCTTTGACCGTGATACCGCAGGGGTAAAGAAACCATCGGCTAAGCCGATGGTCTGGATTTGTAATGATCCCCCACGAAGCAGACAAAAGCCAGCACCAACAGGATAAAGATTGTCAGCACATCCCACACATCCAGGATGGGTTCTCCTATCATTTTGGACAAGATTACATTGATGATAAATACAAATGGAACGGTGGCGAGCAGGGAGATTCCCAGAGCCGTCAGTTTTCTTGTCTTCCCAATACGATTGAAAATGATGGTCAAAAGCCATAAGAACACGAGCGCGGGTATTGCCGTGGCAGTGCCGATGGTTAATATTTCATGGACTTTTATCAGGAAACTCAGCAGGTATAGATAAGGGATGACAAAAATACTTAAGGAGATCAGGCTGACAACAATTCCCTTTTTCCCCAGTAACATACCTGGAAAAGATATCACCCATGCAAAGGCAATGGAACTGATGGGAATGAGTGACCAGGTCAGGTGGCCGGAGATAGCGATATCGCAGGTAAGACATACCACGATTCCAATAAAAAATGTCACGGTAAAAAGGGTGGCGATGATCCCATTTTTGGAGATGCTGTTCTCCGCTTTTCTTTTCAGGGCGATCAGGTTTTCTTCTGCCTTTTTCTCATAATTTTCTGAATGTTTGGTAGCAATCTTTTCCCCGCTTAACAATTCGTTTACGGTGATGCCCAGGATGGCGCACAGTTCTAACATGATGGAAGAATCTGGCATGCTTTTTCCGGTCTCCCATTTGGATATGGCTCTGTCTGTGATATTCAGTTTTTCTGCCAGCTGTGCCTGTGTCAGGTTCTGTTCTTTGCGGCATTTGGCGATGAAAGTTCCAATTTCTGTCTGATTCATTATGACTTCCTCCTTAGATGCATATTCCTTGTTTAGATGCATCTTACATGAAAGACTGTATTTTGTACACAAACTGTTGGTTGAGTTATCAGAAAAGTACCTTTTTATCATACGATAAAAGTGTATCTGAATCAATTAGGAGATATGAAGCGCCGGCAAAAAGCATAAGTTGTAAAGAAGAGGCAGTTGCTATGGACAGCGGGCATGAAGAAAAAGCACGAAGATCGGATGAATCGAAATGAAAAAGGGCTTCTTGCGGCCATGATACTTATCATCGGGCTGCTGGCCATCGGCAGCAGGGGGAATGACAGGCAGGGCAGTTGGGGGCAATCTGACCGCAGTACGCCCTTACGCGGCACAGTTACCATGGCCGGTTCCACATCCATGGAACCCATCGCCAATGCACTGGCAGAAGGGTTTAGGAATCGGTATCCGTATGTGATGGTGACGGCAGAGTTCACCGGCTCTTCCGCAGGAATCGAGGCGGTGCTGACAGGCAGCGCGGATATCGGCAATTCATCCAGAAGGCTTCGCCCGGAGGAGAAGGCAGCCGGAGGGGTGGAGCATATCGTGGCGCTGGATGGGATTGTGATTGTCACGGATGCAGGAAATCCGGTCAGGGAATTGACGAAAGAGCAGTTATCAGCAATCTATCAGGGGAAGGTCAGAAACTGGCAGGAATTGGGCGGCCAAGATAGGGCTATCGTGGTAGTGGGACGGGAAGCCGGAAGCGGGACGAGAGAAGCCTTCGAGGAATATCTGGAATTGGAAGACCAGTGTGACTATGCCAATGAATTGAACTCTACAGGAGCGGTAATGGCCAGGGTCTCGTCTACACCGGGGGCTGTCGGTTATGTGTCCTGGGATGTGCTGAACGATACGGTGGCGGTTCTGGCAATAGACGGGGTCAGGCCGACAGAGGAGGCAATCAGAACTGGCAGATATGGGTTGAGCAGGCCGTATGTGATGGTGACAAAGGGCAAAGTAGAGGAGCAGCGTGAGGCTGTGCGGGAGTTTTTCCGGTATTTGGAGTCTGGGGAGGGAAGAGCCCTGCTTGAGAAAACAGGGGTAATTTTGTCTGATTCGCAGTGAAATAGGGGGGAGATTATCATAGTCAGGTATAAGACAGTCATTTGGAACGGACAGATAGAGTCGGCAAAGTGCAGTATTAAATCAATAAACCGAGCCCATACCATCGAAAAAGCCGCAGAACTTATGTTTTCCCTCTGTGCCTTCACTGCGGTGGCGGCAGTATTTTCCATCACGCTCTACATGATTGCCAATGGCGTGCCGGCCATTTGGCAAGTCGGATGGAAAGAGATATTGTTCTCTTCGGTCTGGCAGCCTGTTGCACGGGATGCATCCTTTGGAATCCTCTATGTGATTCTGACTTCTGTTGTGGGCACATTTCTGGCGGTGTTACTGGGTGTGCCTATCGGACTGTTTACGGCGGTATTTCTGGCAGAGGCAGCGCCCGCTTGGCTGGCGGCGGTGATACGTCCGGCGGTAGAACTTTTGGCGGGGATACCGTCAGTCATCTATGGTGTTCTGGGCATGATGATCCTAAATCCATGGATGTACTGTCTGGAACAAATGCTTTTCGCGGATTCATTGACGCACCAGTTTACAGGCGGCGCCAATCTGCTCTCGGCGGTGATTGTGCTGGCGGTGATGATACTGCCCACGGTCATCAGTATCAGTGAGGCAGCGCTGCGGGCAGTGCCGCCGGAGTTGAAGGCGTCTTCCCTGGCGTTGGGGGCGTCTTCGGTGGAGACTATTTTTCGGGTTACGATTCCGGCGGCCAGATCGGGAATCCTGACGGCAGTGGTACTTGGAGTGGGCAGGGCTGTGGGTGAGGCCATGGCCATCAGTCTGGTGTCCGGTAATTCGGTGAATCTGCCGCTTCCTTTCTGTTCGGTGAGGTTTCTTACCACAGCGATCGTCAGTGAGATGGGATATGCAGGGGGTCTGCACCGGCAGGTGCTGTTTACGATCGGTCTGGTACTTTTTGTGTTTATCATGGTAATCAATGGGATTTTGAGCGGCATCTTAAAGGGGGAAAGGCAGGGATGATGAGAAAGCTGAAGGATGACGTGCTTTTGTGTCTGATCTATCTGGCGGCTTTTTTTGCGGAATTTCTTTTGATCGGGATTCTGGTGTATGTGTTTGTCAAAGGATTTCCCCATATCAGTCTGCACTTTCTGACCACAGTGACCAGTGTTCTGGAGGGAACGGTGGGAATTGCCGGTAATATAGTCAACACGATCTATATGGTGGTATTGACGCTGGTGATCGCAGTGCCTGTCGGCATTGGTTCGGCCATTTATCTGAATGAGTATGCCAGGCCGGGGAAAATAGTACGGCTGATCGAATTTACCACGCAGACATTGTCCGGGATTCCCTCCATTATCTTTGGGCTCTTTGGGATGGTCTTTTTTGGGGTTACACTGGGGCTGGGATATTCGATTCTGACAGGAGCGTTAACGCTTTCCCTGATGGTGCTGCCGCTGATCACAAGAAATACGCAGGAAGCGTTAAAGACGGTGCCGGAAAGCTACACAAGCGGTGCCATTGGTATGGGAGCAGGGAAGTGGTATGTGATCCGGACGATTCTGTTACCTTCTGCAATGCCGGGAATTGTAACGGGGATCATTCTGGCGGTGGGGCGTATTCTGGGGGAGTCGGCGGCTCTGTTATTTACGGCAGGAAGCGGGTATTTTCTGCCCCGGTCTTTGGGCGGGTGGTTTCATAAGATGGTAGAGTCCGGGGGGACGCTCACGATACAGTTGTATCTGAGTATGGAAAAGGCGCAGTATGACACTGCGTTTGCTATTGCGGTAGTGCTGCTTGGTATGGTGCTGGGGATGAATTTACTGACCAGATTTTTCATCAGAAAAATCGAGACGGCCAAATTTACAGATGCAGGCGGCGAGTAATGTGGAAAAGACACGACAGAAAGCAGAAGACAGTTTAAAAGGATAGAATGGTATGCCGCAGAGCAAGATCAGTACAGAGAAACTGAATTTATACTATGGCGCCAAACATGCGTTAAAGGATATTACAATCAGGATCCGTTCCAATATGGTGACGGCGCTGATCGGCCCCTCCGGCTGTGGGAAATCCACCTTTTTAAAATCCTTAAACCGTATGAATGAATTGACAGACGGCGCAAGGACGGAAGGAAAAGTATATCTGGACGGGGAGGACATTTACGGGTCTGGAATGGATGTGACGAGACTCAGGAAAAGGGTAGGGATGGTGTTTCAGCAGCCCAATCCTTTTCCCATGACCATCTATGACAATATTGCCTATGGGCCCAAAGTGCATGGTGTCAGAAATAAGGAGAAGCTGGATGGGATTGTGGAGAGGAGTCTGCGGCAGGCGGCCATCTGGGAGGAAGTGGAGAATCAGCTGAATAGGACAGCGATGGGGCTTTCGGGAGGGCAGAAACAGAGACTCTGTATCGCCCGTGCCCTGGCAGTAGAGCCGGAGGTGTTATTGATGGATGAGCCCACCTCGGCACTGGATCCGGTCTCTACTTTGAAAGTGGAAGAGTTGATAGGGCAGTTGAAAGGAAAATACACCATCGTTATCGTGACACATAACATGCAGCAGGCAGCCAGGGTATCAGACGACACGGCCTTCTTCCTGATGGGAGAGATGGTGGAATTTGATACCACTGCCCGCTTGTTTGTGCATCCGGCAGATAGGAGGACGCAGGAATATATCACCGGTAAATTCGGGTAGAAAGCCTATGGTGCAAGAAGTCAGATTAAATCCGCGACCAGGAAACTACTGGTCTTCAGGGCACAGTAATGTCGGCCTTTCACGGCAGTGAATTTGAGGATGCAGTAATCGGGATCGGTGACGCCCTGTGGGTAATACATCACGTCCTCGGGATGCCAGAGTTCTTCCTTGATCTGGGGATCTTGCAGGACTTCCATGGTGCCAATCAGCATGACGGCCTCATATTTGAAGCGCCCTTTGTTATAAAAGTAAATGCTCGCTTTGGGATTTTTCATATATTGTCCGGCGCGAAGGGAAGAGGTGTTCGTGGAGTAATAGAAGCTGTCCCCCTCAATCTTGCCGGGCATGAACATAGCCTTCATGTTAGGGTATCCTTCCTCGTCTACCGAGGCGATAAAGGATACCTTCTGTTTCTGGATAAAGTCAAAAAGCTGTTTTCTGGTTTTCATGGTTAATCCTCCTTTGTCTTTTTATGGGTTTGTTCTTCCAGGGTCAATGTTTCCAGAATCCTTGCCAGGAATTGTTCAAACAGCACCTGTTCTTCCGGGGAGAATCCCTGGTAGAAGAGTGTGTTCATCTGCTGCGAAACAGTTTCATATTTTGTCTGCAGGGATCTGGCATATTCAGTGAGGGAGATGATCGTCTGGCGGCGGTTGTGGGGATTGGTCTGTCTTGTCAGGATCCCTTTATTGACCATGCCGTCCACTACAATGGAGACGGTATTTTTGGCGAGAGAAGTCCGGGCGCTGATTTCGTTGATGGTCAGCTGATCGTTTTTCCACAGGACAAAGAGAATCCGTCCCTGCCCGCCGCTTATTTCAATGCCGTTTTCTGCGAGCAGACGTTCAAAAATCCGATCTTGCAGTTGTTTGATCTGTGTTATATAAAAGCCGCCCTTAGTCTCCAAACG
>CAMNXA010000076.1 GCA_946566685.1 uncultured Lachnospiraceae bacterium | reverse complement strand
TGTGTCAAGTGTGGCGATGAGATCGAGTTTGTATGTGATGGCGAAGATGAGGAGGCGGCTCTGAAAGCACTGGTTGGTGCGATTGAGAGCGGACTCGGAGAATAACGCTGTTTGTTGAGGCCCGTTGTATTCAACGGGTCTTTATTTTTTTTATAAAAGGAGGAAAGAGGATGTTAAACTATAAAAGATATCACAGAAATCCGGTGGAGGATTATCCGGAAAGAGAGTGGCCCAATAAGCAGATAGAGAAGGCACCGGTCTGGTGCAGCGTAGATCTGAGGGATGGAAACCAGGCTCTGATAGATCCGATGATCGTCTCTGAAAAAATAGAATTCTTTAATTATCTGATCAAACTGGGCTTTAAGGAGATTGAGATTGGGTTTCCGGCGGCCAGTCAGATAGAGTTTGATTTCCTGCGTCAGTTAGTGGATCGCAGACTGATTCCGGACGATGTGGTGGTGCAGGTATTGACACAATGCCGGGAAGAACTGGTAGAGAGAACATTTGAGTCTATCCAGGGCTGTAAGCAGGCGATCGTGCATATCTATAATTCTACATCTACCTTACAACGGGATGTTGTATTTCATATGAATAAGGAGGAGATCATCAACATTGCCGTGGAGGGCACGAAGATGGTCAAGAGATATGCAGATAAATTCCCCGGCAAGATTATTTTGGAGTATTCTCCGGAGAGTTTTACCGGCACGGAACTGGACTATGCACTGGAGATCTGTACTGCGGTGCAGAGAGAGTGGGGGCCTACGAAAGAGAATCCCATGATCATCAATCTTCCTTCTACGGTAGAGATGACCACACCCAATGTGTTTGCGGACAGGATTGAGTGGATGAACAAACATTTTGAAGACCGTGAGAGCATTATCTTAAGTGTACATCCGCACAATGATCGGGGAACCGGTGTTGCGACTGCGGAACTGGCATTGCTTGCCGGCGCTGACCGTGTGGAGGGTACGCTTTTTGGAAACGGGGAGAGAACGGGTAATGTAGATATCCTGAACATTGCCTATAATATGTTTTCCCAGGGTATCGACCCACAGCTTGCAATCGAGCATGTGAATGAGAGTATAGAGATATATGAAAGGTGCTGTAAGATTCCGGTACATCCCAGACATCCCTATGCCGGGAAGCTGGTGTTTACTGCGTTCTCCGGTTCTCATCAGGATGCCATCAATAAGGGCGTCAAGGCGTTAAAAGAGCGCGGCAGCGATATCTGGGAGGTGCCGTATCTGCCCATAGATCCTTCGGATATCGGCAGGGAGTACGAACCCATCGTGCGCATCAATTCCCAGTCCGGCAAGGGCGGCGTTGCTTTTATTATGGATACGTATTTCGGGTTCAAACTGCCGAAGGGGATGCACAAGGAATTTGCCAATGTGATCCAGAAAATCTCCGAACAGCAGGGTGAGGTATCTCCGGATCAGATCATGGAAAGCTTCCGTCAGGAATATCTGATGAAGAAGGAGCCCATTCACTTCCGCAAGCTGCGGGTGGATGATCTGAGCGGGGAGATCGAATCTGAATTTGATACCAAGGTAACAGTGATCTATACCAATGGCGGTGTGGAGAAGTCCTTTGAAGCGGTGGGCAATGGGCCGATCGATGCCGTGAAGAGAGGATTGCAGGAAGAACTGGATGTTCATATGAAAATTTTGGACTATGAGGAGCATGCATTGCAGAGCGGTTCCAATTCTCAGGCGGCAGCCTATATCCATCTGCTGGATGCGGATGATGGCAGAGTGACCTACGGTGTAGGTGTAAGTTCTAACATCACGAGGGCTTCCGTGCGGGCAATCTTCTCGGCGGTGAACAGACTGGGATTAGGAGAGGGAAGGTGATCATATGGCACAGTCTGAACAGATAAAACAGCTTAACGAGTGGGTGAGAACAACTGACAATATTGTCTTCTTTGGCGGCGCCGGCGTGTCTACGGAGAGCGGGATCCCGGATTTTAGGAGTGTGGACGGTCTGTATAACCAGCAGTATGATTATCCGCCGGAGACAATCTTAAGCCATACATTTTACCGCAGGAATCCGGCGGAGTTCTATCGGTTCTACCGTGCTAAGATGCTCTGTCTGGATGCGAAACCAAACGCGGCACATTTGAAACTGGCGCAGTGGGAGCAGGAAGGGAAACTGAAGGCGGTCGTGACACAGAATATTGACGGGCTTCACCAGGCGGCGGGCAGTAAGGTGGTACTGGAACTGCATGGATCGGTGCTTCGCAATTACTGCGAGTCCTGCGGTAAATTCTATGACGCAGAATACATCCTGCACTCGGAGGGCGTGCCGGCCTGTGCGTGCGGCGGCAGCATCAAGCCTGATGTAGTGCTTTATGAAGAGGGATTAGACCAGAAGACTTTATCAAATGCTATCCGTTGTATCAGTGAGGCGGATGTCCTGATCGTAGGGGGCACTTCCCTGGCGGTCTATCCCGCGGCGGGGCTTCTGGATTATTATAATGGAAATAAGCTGGTGCTGGTTAATAAGACACCGACACCCAGGGATTCCATTGCGGATCTGGTGGTGCAGGGCAGCATCGGGGAGATTTTCTCTCAGTTAGATTAGTGCGAAAATAAGGGGCGGATATGGACATACAGGTTGGTGATATTTTAAAATTAAAAAAACAGCATCCCTGCGGTTCCAGGGAGTGGGAAGTTCTGCGTATCGGGGCTGATTTTCGCCTGAAATGCAAGGGCTGCGGGCACCAGATCATGATTCCGCGTCCGCAGGCGGAGAAGAATGTCAGAGAGATTATTCGACCGGAGAAGGGATGATTTGAAAAAGCAGTATTTACTCTTGCAGAAAAGGGTAAATGCTGCTTTTTCTTTTATAAAGGTGGATTTAACGTTATACATAGATATTTGTCATTTAAAGGAAAAATTGCTTGCATAGACGGAATGTGTATGGTATATTCTAACTAATATTATTGCTTCACAGAATATAGATATTCTTAGGGGCTTATAACACAGGGAAGGATATTATCATGATAACTTTCCCCATCACGCACAATCCATTCAGGGAATTTCAAGTGCGTAACTTAAGGCTTTTCGCCAGACAATTTCAACACATTTATTTCAGTACAGGCGAAAAGCAGACATGTTTTCTCCTGTACAGACGGGAGGAGAACATGAAGTACAAAGGAAACCAGAGCGAGTCTGCCTCATGCCAGGAGGCGGATGTAAGTAGCAAAAGTATTTTCGGGAATCACACGCTGTGCGCGCAGTTTTTGCGGGATTATTCGGGACTGCCGATACTTGCCAGTGTACAGCCAGAGGATATCGAGGATGTTTCAGAACGGTTTCACTTATTCCGGGAGGTGGAACTGCAGGCGGATACCGTAAAGAAGGTGCGTCTGAGAAATCTAGCAGACGGAGAAGCGCAGGATATTTATATTATCTCACTGATTGAACACAAAAGCGGGGTAGATTATGATGTGACCATGCAGATACTCCGGTATATGGTCTGTATCTGGGAGAATTACGTCAAGGAGTTGGAAGAAGTATCTGCGGCAGAATCCGTGATGACGGGCAGAAGAGAAGTGTCAGATGAGATGATGCAGTCTGTAGAGACAGATGGGACTTAAAAACAACGAAAGAAGATAAACAGGCGCAAAGAGTTTCGCTATCCGCCCATCTATCCAATTGTGTACTATGAAGGAGCAGGAGAATGGACAGCGGCCCGAAATTTGAAAGACAGGATTATGTTGGGAGATTTGTTTCAGGCATACATACCGGATTTTACTTATAAGCTGGTAAGGACGAGAGCGTATTCCAACGAGGAACTTTTATCAAAGGAAGATGCGATATCACTGCTAATGTTGCTCAATAAGATCCAGCAGGCAGAAGATTTTCAGGAAGTGTCTAAGATACCGATGACACATCTGAACGAAATTTTACAGAATGCATCATTGGATGTGGTGGAGATTATCCTCGCAACGGTAAGGAGTCTGTGCTGGAGACTGAACCTGACAGCGGAGGAGACGACAGATCTATTAGAGAAGATAAGAGGTGGCAATATGGGATATTTATGGGAAAATATGGAGAAAATGGATATTCAGTTAGAACGCCGCAATACAGCAGAACAGAGAGAACGGGCCGAGATGGCAGAACAGGAGAACTTAAATTTATACCATATCCTTATCAAAACTTATCGAAATCAAGGAATGGGAAAGGAAGAGGTAAGAGAACAGCTTTGTTTAGAGACAGGCCAGGAAAAAAGTAAAATAGATGAACTATTGGCAAAGTTCTGGGAAGCAGAATGACACAATAGTATAGAGATTGCTATTTTGAGACAGAACTTAAAAATTGTGAAAAGTGTGCTGAAATCCCTTGCACTTCTATCACACCTGTGATATCATAAATATCCGTGATATACTAATTTGGCCAAGTGCCATACATCCTTGCTCCTTCGTGAGGGAGGGGCCAGAGACCAAAAGGAGGTAACGAAGCATGAACAAATATGAGTTAGCCGTTGTTGTTAGTGCAAAGATCGAAGATGACGAGCGGGCTGCTACTTTAGAGAAAGCCAAGGCTTTGGTAGAGCGGTTCGGCGGACAGATCACAAATGTTGACGACTGGGGTAAGAGAAGACTCGCATATGAAGTGCAGAAGATGAAAGAGGCTTTCTATTACTTTATTCAGTTTGAGGCAGAGAGTACCGCTCCCGTCGAGATTGAAAGCCGTATCCGTATTATGGACAACGTCATCAGATACTTGTGCGTTAGACAGGACGAGAAATAGAAAGAGGTATTTATGAACAAAGTTATACTGATGGGACGTTTGACAAGAGACCCCGAGGTGAGATATTCCCAGGGGGAAAACGCGATGGCGATAGCCAGATACACATTGGCGGTAGACCGTAGATTCAATCGTAATAATGATGATCAGACAGCAGATTTTATAGGCTGTGTAGCATTTGGAAGAGCAGGAGAGTTTGCAGAGAAATATCTTCATAAGGGCACTAAGGTTGTGGTTACCGGACGTATCCAGACTGGCAGTTATACCAATAAGGATGGTGTCAAGGTGTATACAACGGATGTGGTTGTGGAAGATCAGGAGTTCGCAGAGAGCAAGAACAGTTCTGCGGGCGACGGAAGCTTTGCCCCTGCCGGCAGAACAGCTCCGGCACCAGCAGCCGCCGGTGACGGTTTCATGAATATTCCGGATGGAATCGACGAGGAACTGCCTTTTAATTGATGAAGGAGGTAACATCATGGCATTTAATAAAACAGACAGGCCGGATTTCCCTAAGAAAAAGGGCGGGATGCGCAGAAGAAAGAAAGTATGTGTATTCTGTGGTAAAGATAATGTGATAGATTACAAGGATACCAACAAGCTCAAAAGATATGTATCTGAGAGAGGCAAGATTCTTCCCAGAAGAATCACCGGCAACTGTGCAAAGCATCAGAGAGCGCTTACCGTAGCAATCAAGCGTGCGAGACACGTAGCGCTTATGCCTTACGTGCAGGACTAAGAAAGTTTGGATCAAGGAAGACCAATGGACATGTTCCATTGGTCTTTTTCAATATCCTGTCATTTTTCTGAGAAAAAGGTCTATATATTGATGTGGCAGTATCTTACAAAAAATGCTATACTTATATTATCCATGGGAAATTATGTTTTATTGGACAGGAGATTCCCTGATGGAATCCGAGTCCGCAAAGCGGATCTCGCAATCGAGCGCAGCTCGATTAGGGTAAGAGGTTAAGATGAAAAATAATGTAAGATTAAAAGGAAGACTGAAATCCTATTTACAGTCATCTCTGTATTTAGGATTTTTATTGGTGGCAGTGGATGTTCTGATCTATATGATAGACTATAGGGCAGGGCTTGTTTTAAGTGTCTTTCTAATTTTGTATTTTGCTATTATTCTGTCCATGATGCTTTATAATAAGCCCATCATCATGAACGAGCTGATCAGCTTTGCAACGCAGTACGGACAGATACAGAGAAGATTGCTGAGGGATCTGGAACTTCCGCATGCACTTCTTGACGATACGGGGAAGATTATCTGGACCAATATTGCCTTTGAGAGATTGGTTCATCAGGAAAAGGGGTATCGCAAGTCCGTCACGTCCCTTTTTCCTTCCATTACCAAGGACAAGCTTCCGGGTATCAATGAGGAGGATGAGGTTGAGTTTGATGTGGAATATGAGTCCGGCAATTATATTGCAAAACTCAAGAAGATTTCTCTCAGGGAGATGGCCCTAAACAGTGATATCATAGAGGCGAAAGGATATGACGGATATCTGATCGCCATGTATTTGTTTGATGAGACGGCACTTAAGATTGCCTTAAAAGAGGTGGATGACCAGTCCCTGGCGGTGGGGCTTATCTATCTGGATAATTATGAGGAAGCGCTTGAAAGTGTGGAAGAGGTCAGACGATCCCTGCTGATCGCGCTGATCGACCGTAAGGTGAATAAATATATAGCAGCCATGGACGGCATCTGTAAGAAACTGGAGAAAGACAAATATCTGGTCATCATGCGTAAGCAGGCTGTCACCCAGCTGCAAGAAAGTCGTTTTGATCTGTTGGAAGATGTGAAGACAGTCAATATCGGTAATGAGATGGCGGTCACGATCAGTATCGGTATGGGGCTTAACGGACTTACTTATGCACAGAATTATGAGTTTGCGAGAAATGCCATAGATATTGCTCTGGGGCGCGGCGGCGATCAGGCTGTGGTGAAGGTGCCGGAAAATGTGATTTATTATGGCGGCAAGAGTCAGCAGATGGAAAAGAGCACCCGTGTCAAGGCAAGGGTGAAGGCGCATGCGCTTAAGGAAATCATTTCCGTAAAAGACGATGTATATGTCATGGGACATCGTATAGGGGATGTGGACAGCTTCGGTGCTTCTGTGGGTATTTACCGGATCGCCAAAACCATGGAAAAGAAAGCCCATATTGTATTAAATGATGTGACAGCCTCTATGCAGCCTATGGTGGAAATGTTCCTGGACAATGAAGAATATGCGGATGATATGATCATCAACAACATGCAGGCGCTGGAGATGGTAGGCAACAACGCGGTACTGGTAGTGGTGGATGTGAATAAGCCAAGCATCACGGAGTGTCCGGAACTGCTCAAACGCTGTAAGTCCGTGGTGGTGTTGGATCACCACAGGCAGGGGACGGAGATCATCGAAAATGCCACTCTGTCTTACATAGAAGCGTATGCTTCTTCGGCATGTGAGATGGTATCTGAGATATTGCAGTATATCAGTGATGATCTGAAGCTGACCTCAGAAGAGGCCGATTGTATGTATTCCGGCATCATGATCGATACTAATAATTTCATGACCAAGACCGGTGTCAGGACTTTTGAGGCGGCGGCCTTTCTGAGAAGAAACGGTGCCGATGTGACGCGCGTGAGGAAGATTTTCCGAGATGATGCTGCGGAATATAAAGCCAAGGCGGATGCGGTCAGCCAGGCGGAGATTTACAGGGATTATTATGCGATATCTGTTTGTATGGGTGAGGATGTGGCCAGCCCTACAGTGGTGGGCGCTCAGGCGGCCAATGAACTTTTGAATATCAGGGGGATCAAGGCCAGCTTTATTCTGACGCCCTATAATGGGATTATCTATGTCAGTGCGCGCTCCATCGATGAGGTAAACGTACAGGTAGTCATGGAGAGAATGGGCGGCGGCGGCCACCTGAACATTGCCGGTACCCAGATTGAAAATGGCACACTGGAGGAAGGCATTGTAGCCATTAAGAGAACACTTGATGCGATGATAGCGGAAGGAGAACTTGCGTAGGACAAGCCTCCGGAAGGTAAGATAGAGAGTAAGACAGTGGTTTGTGAAAGGAGTTATCATACAGATGAAAGTTATATTGCTGGAGGACGTAAAGTCCTTGGGGAAAAAAGGCGAGATTGTGAACGTCAGTGACGGTTATGCAAGGAATTATGTGCTGCCTAAGAAACTTGGTGTGGAAGCGAACGCTAAGAATATGAATGACTTGAAATTGCAGAAGGCCAATGCCGATAAGGTGGCTCAGGAACAGCTGGAAGCAGCCCAGGAACTTGCTAAGGTGCTGGAAACGAAGGAAGTGGTTCTGAAGATGAAATCCGGCGAGGGCGGCAGGGCATTTGGCTCTATCTCCTCCAAGGAGATCGCGCAGGCAGCCAAGACACAGTGCGAACTGGAACTCGACAAGAAAAAGATTCAGCTTCCGGAGGCGATCAAAGCGTTGGGAGTCTATGAGGTAGGTGTGAAACTGCATCCCAAAGTGACCGGTAAATTAAAGGTCAAAGTGATAGAAGAAGCGTAGGTGACAGGCATTGGAGGAAGCTTTACTCAAGAGAATTTTACCGCATAGTATGGAGGCGGAACAGTCTGTCATCGGTTCCATGATCATGGACCGGGAAGCAATTGTAGTCGCGGCGGAGATCGTACTGGGAGAGGATTTTTATAATAAACAGTATGGCACGCTTTTTGATACCATGGTGGAACTGAACGATGAAGGAAAACCGGTGGATCTGGTCACCCTGCAGGACAGACTGAAAGAGAAGGATGTGCCGCCAGAGGTGAGCAGTCTCGAATTTATCCGTGATCTGATCACGGCGGTGCCCACCTCGGCAAATATCAAATATTATGCCAATATAGTGGCAGAAAAATCTACTCTGCGGCGGCTGATCCGCCTCAATGAGGAGATTGCCAATACCTGTTATGTGGGGAAAGAGAACCTGGAAGATATTCTGGAGGATACGGAGAAGCGGGTATTTGACCTGGTGCAGAGAAGGAATAGTGACGAGTTTGTACCGATCAGGCAGATTGTCATGAATGCTATGGACAATATCGAGCGGGCATCCCATAATAAAGGTAATGTCACCGGTGTAGCCACCGGTTTTCTGGATCTGGATTATAAGACTGCCGGTATGCAGCCTTCCGATCTTATTCTGGTGGCGGCAAGGCCTTCCATGGGTAAGACGGCCTTTGTCCTGAATGTGGCGGAATATGTGGCGTTTAAGCAAAATAAGACAGTGGCAATCTTTAGTCTGGAAATGTCCAAGGAGCAATTGGTTAACCGACTCTTTTCCATGGAATCCAGGGTGGATTCCCAGCATCTTAGAACAGGTAATCTTTCAGATATGGAGTGGGAGAAGTTGATCGAGAGCGCGGCGGTGATCGGAAAGTCGAACCTGATCATTGACGACACGCCCGGTATCAGCATCTCAGAAATGCGCTCCAAGTGCCGTAAATATAAACTGGAACACAATCTGGAAATGATCATCATAGACTACTTGCAGCTGATGTCCGGAAGCGGCAGATCCACGGACTCCAGACAGCAGGAGATTTCGGATATTTCCCGTTCCCTGAAGGCTTTGGCCAGAGAACTGCGGGTGCCTGTGATCGCGCTTTCACAGCTTTCCCGTGCGGTGGAACAGAGACCGGATCACAGACCCATGCTTTCCGATCTGCGTGAGTCGGGGGCAATCGAGCAGGATGCCGATGTGGTTATGTTCATCTACCGGGATGATTATTATAATAAAGATACGGAGAAGAAAGGGATCGCAGAGATCATTATTGCGAAGCAGAGAAACGGCCCAATCGGTACGGTTGAGTTGGTATGGCTGCCGGATTTTACCAAGTTTGCAAATCTGCAAAAATAAAAACAGTTAATAGGAAGCTTATACAAAAGAGACGAGCCGGAAGCGGCAGAGTCTCTTTTGTTGTTCTATAGGAAATGAAAAGGGAAAGGAGAGGGCAGAATGGGAGAAAACACGATTTATTACATATCGGAGGCGGCTAAGAAAGTACAGGTGGAGGCACATGTCCTGCGTTACTGGGAAGAGGAGTTGCAGCTTGCAATCAGGCGCAATGAAATGGGGCATCGCTGCTATACGTCCGAGGATATCGAGAAGTTACAGAAGATTAAGGCTTTAAAAGAGCAGGGATTGCAGTTGAAGGCGATACGGACATTTCTGTGTGGCGGCAGCATGATACCTGGAACAGAGAAGATGCGGCAGGAAAAAGAAGATAATTTATTAGATAAATTTCGCATGACAGGACAAAATTATCCGGAAAACAGTACGAAAGTTACGGGGCCTGTTGAGGAAAATATAAAACAGAATAAGGAGGCAGAAGGGCAAAAAGAAGAACGGAAGAAAGAAGAAAGCAAGGACAGTGGAGTGGAAGGTGTTGGCCTGAGTCTGGAGGGGATGAATCCTATGGGAAATGTGGAAAATATGGATCAAAAGGTAGAAGATATGGTCATGAAAAAGGCCAAGAAATATATGGTCACTCTTTCCAAAGGCAAGGAACCGGTCATAGAAACTCCGCAGGATGAAATACCGGAGTATACTGTGCAGGAGGAGATGGATAAGACACAGAAGGCTGCCAGATTGCAGTATCTTTTACAGCATATGGTAAGTGAGGCCGTAAAGTCCGCTAACCGGGAAATGTGCACAGAGATCAAAGAGAGCATTCTAAAAGAACTGGACTATCAATTCAGACAGCAGGAGGAGCGGGATGAAGAGCACTGGAAGAAAGAAGAAGAACATTATCGGAAGATTGATGAAATGATCAGGCAGCGCCATCTCCCGAAGGAAAAACTGTCCAAGGGCAAAAGAAAATCCCCTATCAATTTATGATAGGGGATCGTTGGATCATTAACCCTGAGAGATAGCGCCTGTCGGGCAAGCACCTGCGCAGGAACCGCAATCGATACACTTATCAGCATCAATCTCGAATTTGCCATCCCCCATGCTGATAGCGCCTACCGGGCACTGAGCCTCACAAGCACCGCAAGCTACACAAGCGTCACCAATTACATATGCCATAACAATTATCCTCCTTGCATATAAGACTGTTTGAAATTGATATATATTTATCAATTACCTACATCCTATTCTAATATAAATGCACTAAATATACAAGGGTAAAGTTTCACTGTTGCGAAGGACTCTATTATTGCCAAATATTGGTTTATTCCGCCGGATGATTTTGAATGCCAAGTTCCTCACGGCGCTTGCGGATGCCGTCCAAAATGACCTTCTTTTTCTCTACCAGTTTATCCTTATCCATCTGAGGAACACCAGCCAGTTTGTATTCCATGCCAAGCTTCTCGTACTTGGATTCTCCCATGGTGTGATAGGGGAGCGCATCGAGAGCCTTCAGGTTTGTGAATGCACCAATAAAATAGCCAAGCTGATAGAGGTATTTGTCATCGTCTGTGATCCCGGGTACGATCACGTGGCGGATCCACATGTCCACATGCTTTTCGTTGAGATATTCGGCAAAAGCGAGAATACCATCATTGGGTTGGGAGGTAAGTTCTTTATGCTTCTCCGGATCAATGTGTTTGATATCAAGCATGACCAAATCGGTCAATGTCATCAGCTTATCCAACTTGGCAAGCCATTCGGGATTGGCGTTTTTCTTATAGGCGATACCTGACGAATCGATACAGGTATGCACATTATTTGCCTTGGCAATGGTGAACAGATCGATCAGGAAATCCACCTGCATCAAAGGTTCACCGCCGGTGACTGTAATGCCGCCGCCTTTGTAAAAGGCCTCGTTTCGTTTATACTGTTCAAAAATATATTCCGGCTCCATCAATGTACCGCCGTTCATTTCCCAGGTGTCGGGATTGTGACAGTAAGCGCAGCGCATAGGACAGCCTTGGACAAAGACTACAAAACGTGTACCGGGCCCATCTACGGTGCCAAAGCTCTCTAAAGAATGTATTCTGCCTTGCATATTTATAACCGCCTTTCTATTCATGATAACAATAGTATACTCTTTCCCGCAGTAAAAAACCAGATGGTTTGTAATTTCCGTTATAAAAGACAGTAATATAAAAAAGGAACTGACCAGCAATCCGGTCAGTCCCCAAAAAACATTTTTAAATTCTACCGCTTATCCCGAGTCCGCTAAGCGGATCTCGCAAAGTTATTTGCGAAGCAAATTACTTTTGTTATACGCTCTCATGGAATGTACGAGAGATAACGTCTGCCTGCTGTTCCGGTGTCAACTTGATGAAGTTAACTGCATAACCGGATACACGGATTGTCAACTGAGGATAGTTCTCGGGATGCTTCTGAGCGTCCA
>CAMNXA010000075.1 GCA_946566685.1 uncultured Lachnospiraceae bacterium | reverse complement strand
GACTAAGATCCACTCTGCCCCCTTCAAAGTGGAAATAAACTTTTCACTTCAGGGGAAAATATTTATAAATAAATATTTGAAAATATCTCTTGTCTTTTCTGTCAGACAATGTTATAGTAATCGTACATTCAATATCGTATTTTCAGATATGATATCTAGCTTCCGGCTTGACCGGAGGGTGAACGGAGCAGATCGCTCCAGGATTACCAACATTTAACTGACAGAAAAGGGTGAGGGAATGTAGATGGTATACAAGGCTTCTTTCCTTTTCTGTGTTTAGACATGATGATATTGCATTGTGTCGGGAAAGGAGCCTTATGACAAAAGAAGACAGAAAGATGATTATGAATCCGCAGCTGCGGGACAACAGTAGTAAGCTTATTTTTGGCGATAACATTCTTTGCGCCCAGTTTTTAAGGGATTATGCCGATCTGGAAATTTTACGGCATGTGCAACCGGAAGATATAGAGGATGTATCTGAACGTTACGTTCCGTTGTACAGTGTAGAACGGGAGAGTGATACGGTAAAGAAAGTAAATATTTCCAGATACGTAGAGACAAAGGAGAGCGGAAAAACAATAAATTTACCGCTTTATATTGTTTCTTTGGTTGAACATAAGACCAAAGTGGAGTATAATGTATCTATGCAGATACTTCGATATACAGTCCACATCTGGGAAGACTATGAGAAGGAAATGGAAAAAAAGTACCCATATATAAGCAGGAGGAAGGAATTCCGTTATCCGCCGGTACTGCCAATCGTTTATTATGAGGGAACAGAGAAGTGGACGGCTTCGACAGATCTGGCAGACCGGATATTATGCGGCGAACTGCTGGGCGGTTATCTGCCGCATTTCAGATATCAGACTGTAAGACTGCATGATTATAGCAATGAAGATCTGCTGGCGAAAGGTGACGAGATTTCCCTGGCTATGCTGATCAATAAGATCAGGAATCCGGAGGATATGAAAGCGTTCACCAGTATTCCTGATGAGCAGGTAGATGAGATACTTAAGGATACGCCGGATTATCTTTTGTCCATTATGGAGAAGGTGCTGCGCGCACTGCTCTACAATATGGATATGGATGAAGATAAAACGGAAAACGCAGTGTCAAAGATTAAGGAGCGCAAAATGGGAGTATTATTCGAAGGCGTGAGAGAGAATTTTGAGGCGGCCAGAAAAAGGGATATAGAGGAGGCTGTGAAGGTGGCTTTGGAAGAAGCCGAGAAAAACAGAGAGCAGTCACAGCGGGAAATGGAAATTTTCAAGTATGTATTCAAATTATTCAGGGACGGTTATTCAGAACCCCAAATTAAGGAAGCCCTGCAAAACAAATACAGCCTGTCCGTGGAACAGGCTGAAGAGCAGTATCGGAAAGTCATGGAGGACTGATTATTTCTGTTCAACCGGCTTCCTGGCAAACATCAGCCCGAAGGTGCCGACACCGCAGTTGCTGGATACGGTAGCGGAGGCTTTTTGCAGAATGATCTTATCAAATTTAACATATTTCTCCACCTCGGCCAGAATCTCATCAATCTGACGCACGCTGCATCCTGCGTAGGTGAGGATGAGGAGGCGGGAGTCAATCTGTTTGCTGTGTTTTAAAAGCTTGCGGACATACTGACTGTTTGCCCGATGCATGCTGCCGGCTTCGATTTTCCAGAGTTTCAGCCTGTTTTTGGACATGGCGAGAACAGGATGGAGGTTCAGGCCGGAACAGAGTTTGTGGACGACACTGCTTACCTTGCCATTGCGATAGAGGGTTTGTGTGCTGGGCACCAGGAAGTTGGAGAAAACGCGGGTTCTGTATTCCTCCAGGGCATCGCAGATTTCCGGAACACTTTTGCCTTCTTCTGCCAGCATGGCTGCATAGAGCACCATGAGGCCGTGACCGCTGCTGATATGGGTAGAGTCTATTACCGTCACATTGCCAAAACTTCGGCTGGCCTGACTGGCATTGGGATAGGCGCCGCTTAAGCTGGTGGTGGCAGTGATGTGGATTACGTGCTCTGCCTCGGCCAGAGCCTCGGCAAAGAAATATTCGTATTCCGCAGGATCTGCGGTGGAAGAATGAGCATAGTTGCCCTCTATTTGCAGATAGGGCAGCAGGCTGTCGGAAGAGATTTCAAAGAGATCGCAGAAACGGCCTTCTTTTGTATGGACATAGCAGTACATGAGGCGAATCTGATAACGCTCCAGCAGGTCTCCCGGCAGGTCACAGATGCAGTCTGCGGTGATGGCAATCTTACGTTTTCTGGCAGAGCGTATCTGATTTACAGTGCTGGTATCCTCGGAAGCCGTATCGGTTTCTTCCGCCATATATTCGATCAACTCCGGCGGCAGATATTTTAGCAGGCTGGCCTCTAACAGAGCCGCGTTGATGGGTTTGGCCAGATAGCCATCGAAGCCCATATTGCGGTAAATCTGTTCTGCACCGGTCATGACATTGGCGGTCAGGGCGATCACAGGTGTTTTCTGGCAGAATCCCTTGGTCTGGCTGCGGACGGCATGCAGGGCAGCTTCTCCATCCATTTCCGGCATCATATGATCCATCAGGATGACATGATATGCGTTCTCGGCAGTCTTTTTCAGACATTCCCGGCCGCTCTCCACGGTATCTACCCTGACTTTTGTGTCCCGGAGCAGTTTCACAACCACCATCAGATTCATGGTGTTATCGTCCACCACCAGGATTCTGGCATCCGGTGCGGTGAAACTCTGTTTGTAGCGGGAACGGTGTTTTAGCTGCTTCTGGGCGGCGAAATTGATGACGCCAATGGGGCGTACATTGACGATACGCTGCCGGATTTCTATGGTAAACACAGATCCCTTATGATATACGCTGTCCACGGTGATCTTGCCACCCATCATCTCGATCAGCTGTTTGGATATGTTGAGTCCCAGTCCGGTACCTTCTATGCTGCGGGTGTCAGATTCGTCCACACGCTTGAAAGAGCGGAAAAGATTATCCAGGTTTTCCTTGCGGATACCCATACCGGTATCCTCCACACTGATCCGCAGCAGAATCTGGTCTGCGGCGACACGTTCTCCCTTTGCCCGCAGTGTGACAGAACCGGTGTCTGTATATTTGACTGCATTGGTCAACATATTGGTGATGACCTGCTTAATGCGGACCTCATCGCCGTAGAGCATGGAAGGAATCTCCGGATCGATGTCCACTTTAAATTCCAGATCTTTTTGATGCGCCCGAACCCAGATCAGGTTGACCAGATCGCTGAACATGGAACTGATTTCATACTGACTGGGAATGATCTCCATTTTGCCGGATTCCAGTTTGGACAGATCCAGGATATCATTGATAATGGTAAGGAGCATCTTGCTGGCATTTTGGATATTGATAGCGTTTTCCGCAATTTCATCGGAGATGTCCTCCCGCAGGATCATTTCATTGAGACCGATAATGGTATTGATAGGAGTACGGATCTCATGGCTCATATTGGTAAAGAAAGCATCTTTGGAGAGGGCAATCTGCTCCACTTCCGCTTTCTGTTTTTCCGTCAGCTTTTTTTCCTGATCGTAAGTTTTCGATAGAATTTTTAAAAGAATACCGATAAAACAGCTGATAAAAAGCAGGGTCACATAGGAGTCTGTGAAGGTGTAGAAACGTTTCACAGGCGGTATGGTATCAGGATAAAAGTAAGCCACAATGTATGTTATGAGAAAGGAAGCGGCGGATAAGAGCATGGCGAGCCAGAAGGATTTCCCCTCAAAGAGCAGGAAAATATAAATCAGCCCCAACACAAACCACATGGGCGTACCGCTGTCTATCCCGCCGCTTAAGATAAAAAGAAACGGGAAAAGCACCATATTCGTACCGATGATCAGCAGCCAGGATGCCAGTCTGGCATTATGGCGGTCCACTACGATCCAGATGGAGAGGGCGGAGAGTATGCACATCGGAATCAACGCCAGAAGTACCCTGGAATCGGCGCCCAGTGCGACACGTCCTGTACCGATCACGGAAGCGGCAAATACCAGGGACAAAACCATGCGCAGAAGCCGCTCATGGAATTCCAGTTGTGGGGAAAATAGCTTTTTTATAAATCGTTGGATTCTTTTCAACATGATTATTACCCGGCCTTTCTGTTATTTGCCACGGATGCCTGACTGGGATTCTTTCCAGGCATTAAGTGCCTCCGAAGCACTTAAAAAGTCGAAATCAGCCGTCAGCTGGCGAAGCTTCTCTGAGAGCCCGGCGAGTGGAGTCCCGCAGTATTGGAGGGCGGCAAGCCGGTCTAAAAGTTCTTTCAGGCCCTCATTTTCAAAAGAAGACAATTTCTCTTCCAATTGGACGATCAGATCAGTAAGTGATTGCGCATCTACAGCAGCGGCCTGTTTTGGGTCTGGCGGGCCGTCCGGATAGAGGAAAGCGCTGTCCTGTAAGGCGTGCAGAAGGCGGCTGTAATTAACCATCAGTTCATCATGGTGCGTTAAGATATAGTCGATTCGGTTTTCCTTGCCGGCCATCTCAAGCTGTCTGGCAAGTTCTGAGAGATTTTCGGCGCCGATACCTTTGGCATTGCCCTTTAAGGCGTGTACTGTGATCACATAATTTTTCCAATCCTGTTCCTGGAACAAATGGGTAAGCTGTTCCTGACGTTTGGAGCCTTCTGTATGAAAGATTCCCATGATCTCGCGCAGCCCTTCCTTATCGCCGCAATAGGCATAGCCCTGTTCGAGATTGATCCCAAATCGGGTCAAAAGGGTAAGTGCCCTGGAATCGGATTCTTCCTGTGTATTGCCCGCAGTCTCGGCCAGGTCAGGAGAGCCAGGAGAAGCAGCAGCGGAAACAGACAAAGAAGCGGTCTCCTCTTCGATGATCAGTTGTTTCTGGATTGGAATATAACGGCGCAGCAGCCGCTCCAAAACACTCAATTCAATCGGTTTGGCAATAAAATCATTAAAGCCCTCAGAGAGAAACATTTCCCTGGCGCCACCGATGGCATTGGCTGTAAAGGCGATGATGGGAAGCGACTGATAATAAGCGCCGGGTTTTTGCCGGATCTTATGCAGTGTCTCCACACCGTCCATCTCCGGCATCATATGGTCAAGGAAGACACAGTCAAATTCCGGTGTTTCCAGTTTGTTCAGGGCTTCCTGACCGCCGCCAGCCAGAATGACTTTGATCTGATAGGGGAGAAGGAGTCTGGCCATCACCTTGAGGTTCATGGCGTTGTCGTCTACCACCAGGACTTTTGCTGTGGGAGCGACAAATTTGTTGTGCAGCATGATATGCTGATCCTCATTTTGCATCAGTTTCTGTCCGTTAAAGACTGCTGCGATAGACAGCACGGTGAAGGGCTTATAGATGCGGAGCATATTTCCACGAATGGAAACTTCCTGCCCATAGTTTAGGAAAAGCACCACGGTACATTCCTCGGCCAGCTTTTCAAAGAAACTGCGGTCTTCATTATATTCTTCCCAGCCGATAAAAATGTGAGAGTAGGACTCATTTTCCATCCGGCGCTTTAATTCCGGCAGATTCCGGCAGGTCCTGAAGAGAATGCCGAACTGGCTGGCAATATGGTTGATACAGTTTTCGTAACCCTCACGGATAACAGAATAGTTATATTTATCCAGATTGATGTAGCAGGCGGCAAAGAGGTTTTTCTTGTTCTTGATGGACACGATGGGTGTCTCGTCCAGCACTTTTTGCGGTACGGTAAACTGAAACTCACTTCCGGTGCCGGGAACGCTGTCCACGGTGATAAAGCCGCCCATACTGCGCACAAGCGCCTGCGTGATGGCAAGTCCCAGACCGACACCGCCTTCTTCACGGTTGCGTTTGGAGTCCACCTGACTGAAACTGGTAAAGATTTTTTCCATGTCAGTGCGCTTGATGCCGATGCCGGAATCCTTTACACTGACCGTCAGATTGATGCCGTATCCTTCTCTGCGGCCCTTGATCCGCAGGATGATGCCGCCTTCCCTGGTGAATTTGACGGCGTTTCCGATCAGGTTCAGGATAATGCGGCGCAGTTTCTGCTCATCTCCCAACAGATTACTGGGCAGATTGGCATCGCAGTCCACGATCAGTTCCAGATGCCGGCCGTTATCCATGGTCATTGCGGTATTGATGATATCAGTGATCGTGGAGGTAATGTTATAACTCTCTTCCGCCAGTTCCAGCCTGCCGCTTTCCAGTTCCGAGAAATCCAGAATATTGCTGACGGTGGAGAGAAGATTGCGCCCGGCAGTCTGAATGTCTATCACATCTCGCCGGACAGAGGCGGGCAGGTCTTCCTGTAAAATTGCCTCGCTCAAACCGCAGACCGCGTTGATGGGGGTGCGGATTTCATGGGAGACGTTGACCAGAAAGTCGTCTTTGCTTCGCTCGGCAATCTCCAGTTCCTGGATGTTCTCCATCAGCTGCTCGCTGGTGTCCTGACGATCCCTGATAATGATCCACATGACTGCGGATACCGTGTAAAGAGAGATAAACTGGATACAAAAGCGGAGGATATCATGGATGTTGGCAAAGCTGATAGTCCTGGCGATCAGGCCGTGATAGAGAAAGATAAAAATGGGGATGACCAGGCCCAGATAGACGATCTGCCTGATACAGAATATGCTGAGCAGAACAATAACACCTGCCATGGTGATGAGCATGGAGGGAAAACTGTCCGTATTTATGGCAAAAAGGATAAAATTGATCCAGACCATGACGGCTATGAACCGGGCCCTGCGCCCGTGATCCCAGGATCCCTGAAAATGGACGAACCATCCTGCCGCCATGGGAAGGAAGATAAATTCTTTGACATAGATACTCCAACCGTAGAGCAGGCTGGTAAAAAACATGGCTAGTGTATACAGAGTCAGTACAGCGAGTACAATACGTTCCAGTTTTTTGTGTGATGGAGATGTCTTTAACTGATGATTATCCACAACCGATTACCATCCTTTCTCCTACGATTGGGAAATGTGCAGCAGCTCCTTCAGTTTCGGGAGCAGTTCCATAAATACATCGAGGATGACAGGATCAAACTGCGTGCCCCTGCCCTCGGACATAATCTGCATGATACGTTCAATGGGGCGTACCGGCGGTTTATAGCATCGTTCCTCATAGAGCGCATCGAATACATCAGCAACCGCCATGATTCTTGCGGAGAGCGGTATGTTCTCCGCGGTCAGGCCGGTCGGATATCCGGTGCCGTCATATCGTTCATGGTGATACATGGCGATATCCTCCACCATATGTACATAATGTTCATCTTCAATATCACCGATGATCGTCTTAATGATCTGGCGGCTGTGTGTGGTATGTAACTTCATGGTCTCAAACTCGTCAGGCGTCAGTCTGCCGGGTTTTTGCAAAATGGCATCGGAAATCTTGATCTTACCCACATCGTGGAGCGGTGCCGCCTTACAGAGGGTCTGAATATAATCGGGCGTCAGTTCTTCCGGGAACAGTCTCCTTGCGTACAGTTCATCGGCGATCATTTTGACATAGGTCTGTGTATTTTTAACATGTTTGCCGGTACTTCCATCGCGGCTTTCAATCAGATTGGCCATACCGATGATGACAGATTCCTGGATGGTTCCCAGACGTCTGGCATTTTCCGTGATCTTTTCAGCCTGGGCGTTCACCATGTTTTCCAGATTATGCCGGTACTGGTCAAGTTCGATGGTCTTGCTGACACGACTTAAGAGGATATCGGGCACAAATGGTTTGCCCACGAAATCCAGCGCCCCCATCTGAAAACATTTGATCTCGGTCTCCGCAAGATTGTCTGCCGTCAGAAAGATTACGGGGATCGACTCGGTGGCAACATTGGCGCGCAGCCTTTCCATCACTTCAAAACCATCCATTCCCGGCATATTGATATCCAGCAAGATCAGATCGGGATGGTGGTTCTCCAGATATTTTAAAGCAATCGCACCGGAGATGGCGGCAGCAATACGATATTGAGCGCCCAGAATCTTCTGCGCCAGTGCCAGATTGGTCTTATCATCATCCACTACCAAAATAACATTTTTCATAAGACACCTCGATTTGTTAATATCCGCCAGTAGATCACTAACCGAGTCCGCGAAGCGGATCTCGCAGCGTTAATTCCAATAGATTATTATCCGAGTCCGCGAAGCGGATCTCGCAACGTTAATTCCGAAGGAATTTACGTTTGTTACTTTTATTTTAGAGCAATATCACCATAAAATCAATTTTATTTCGTACTCTTTTTTTTCGCACGGGGATATACTAAGCTTGCGGGCAGGGATGAAATGATGTTATGATGAAAAAAGATTGAAAAAGGATAAAGTTTAGGAAAAGAGTGTAGTTATGCAGGACGAGCAAAAGACAACTGGGATAAAAACCATTGGGGAACAGGAACGCAATGAAGCCGCCGGCAAAGATGGCCAGGGAAGTGCACAGGCAGGCAATCCGGAGAAGGACCCCAAAAGAAGAAGGCGGCGCAGGAAAAAGAAGAGCGGTGCGGATGCTGCACAGAGGGCAGAACAGGCTGGCGGACAGGGCAGTGCGGAAAAAAGTACCACAGAACGAAGTGAAAAGAGGCAGGACAGCCCGGGAAAAGTCCAGGATCAGGTGTCAGAGCAGATGTGGAAGGTCTATGAAAAGGCATTCCTACAGTTTGAGCCGGATCCGAACCGCCGCCTGACCCGGGGAACGGAGAAGCAGTTAGGGCAGCTGGAACGCCGTATTGCCCGCAAGAAGAAGCAGGAGAACCACCAGGTGCTGGCGGATATGAAAGAACTGCACAAGAAGACTGCCACGATCGGTTATACGGTAGTGGTGCGTGATACTGCATGGCTGAAAAGATACCGGCGGATTGTGAGGATGCTTGCCAGACTGGATATTTCCTTTCTGAAAAAAATGGCGGGCGGCGCTGTACCGGATGATATTGCGGCCATGGAGAAGACGGCGGTACTTTTACAGAAAAAGTCGCTCTATGAAATCTACAAAGAAGATTATATGCAGTATCTGGTAGGGCAGAGGATTGAGGAACTGATGGAGGCGGAGCCGGAGAAGCAGTATCCGGAGGCGCGGGGTATGAAACGGCATTTCATCCTGCATATCGGGCCCACCAACAGCGGGAAGACTTACCAGGCTCTGCAAAGACTCAGACAAGCCTACCGGGGCATCTATCTGGGGCCGCTGCGCCTTTTGGCGCTGGAGGTCTATGACCGTATGATGGCATCCGGTATCCCCTGTAATATGATCACCGGTGAGGAGACCATCCTTACACCGGGCAGTTTTGTACAGGCCTCCACAGTGGAGATTTTAAATATCCGGGAAGTCTATGACATTGCTGTGATTGACGAGGCGCAGATGATGGCGGATGAGAACCGGGGCAGCAACTGGACGAGAGCGATTCTTGGTATCCGGGCGGAGGAGATTCACGTGTGCAGTTCCGGCACGGCGCAGGATCTGCTGGTGAAGATGATCGAACGGTGCGGTGATACGTATGAGATTATCATGCACGAACGCAATACCAAATTGGAATTTATTCCGAACCGATATGATATAGAACATGACGTGGAACAGGGGGATGCCCTGATCGCATTTTCCAAGAAAAACGTGCTGGCCATTGCGGCGGAACTGGAAAGCCGGGGCATCAAGGCCAGTGTTATTTACGGGAACCTGCCGCCCCAGACCAGGCAGGAGCAGGTGCGCCTCTTTACGGAAGGTTATAATCAGGTCGTGGTGGCCACAGACGCCATCGGCATGGGCATCAACCTGCCCATTCGGCGGGTGATCTTTATGAGTACCACCAAGTTTGACGGCGTGGGCATGCGCAGATTGCTTTCTGAGGAGATCAGGCAGATTGCGGGCCGGGCCGGTCGGTATGGCTATTACGATGTGGGCTATGTACAGTCTGCCGTGGACATGGAATATGTGGGAAAGAAACTGGCGGAGCCTTTTTATCCGCTTAAGCGGGCCAGGGTCGGCTTCCCGGAAGTTTTGCTGGATATCGACCTGGAACTGGACGAGGTCATAGCAGCCTGGGAAAAGACACGTGACCTGCCCATGTATGACAAAATATCCATGGCGGAGAGTATCAATAAATATAAGTATCTTAAGAATTACAGAAAGAAAATTCCATATATGGATGACAGAAGGCTGGTGCTTACGCTGATCACCTGTCCCTTTGATGTGAAGGACAGGGATGTGCTGCAACTGTGGCTGCGTTATTGCGAAAAACCGGAGAAACAGCGGGAATGTCCGATGCTGCCCAGGGATTTTTCCCTGGAAGGACTGGAATCTTATTATAAGCAGCTTGATCTCTACACCCAGTTTTCCGCCAGGATGGCCTGGGTGATCGACAAGGAAGAAGTGGCCGCGAACAGAGAGTGGGCCCAGCATGAGATCGGTGAGATGCTCAAAGAGGACAAAGGACAGTTTGAGAAAAAATGCCGTATCTGCGGCAGGCCTCTTATGTGGGATTATGCGTACCCGGTCTGTGAACGCTGTTATGGCAGGATAGGAGGAAGGAGAATCTGAGATGCCATATAGAGGCGTTATGGAGGTTGGACATGATTTATACGTACTATATGGATGTGCGATGTTTTGATAATGCTGCATTGTTTCAGGAGAAGATTAAGATTTTGTCACCCTACAGACAGCAGAAGGCGGCGCTCCTGAAACATGAAAAGGACAAGAACAGGAGTCTGGGAGCGGGACTCTTGCTGGACCATGCGCTGGCGGCTTACGGATTGCGGGAGCGCAGCGTTGAGTATGAGATTGGGAAATGGGGAAAACCCGTCTTAAAATATCATCCGGAGATTCATTTTTCCCTTTCCCATTCCGGGGATTATGCCATTTGCAGCATCGGAAATCATCCGGTTGGAAATGATATCGAGCATATCAGGCAGGGGCGCCTTAAAGTGGCAGACCGGTTTTTCGCTAAAGAAGAGCAGGACTGGCTGTATGCAGTGGAGGACGAAGAGGAGCGGACGAGGAGGATGTTCCGCATCTGGACGATGAAAGAGAGCTTTCTGAAAGTCACCGGCAGGGGCATGACATTGCCGCTTTCCGAATTTGCAGTCCACGTGGATGAGGAGAGCCAGAGGATCCGGGTACGGCATAAGGTGGATGCCAAATACTATCATATGAAGGAATATGACGGAATCGGGAACTATTGTGTGGCGGTTTGCAGCCAGGAGGATCAGGACATCGCGTATGATATGATTCCGGTAGAGGCGCAATTTTAAATCGGCGGGCATATTTAGAATATTTATAAGAAAAAACATGCATACTATCATTAAAAAATGGGATGACGGCGGTTACATACGCTGTCCGATATGAATAAAGGAGATAGCGGCATGTTAGGAAAGCAGAGTGTTCAGTTTACTTGTAAACCCTATATCATCAGCAGTGCATCCATCGTGGGCAGTAAAGAAGCCCAGGGACCCATGGGCAAACTGTTTGATAAGACAGGGTATGACGATATGTTTGGTGCTCAGAACTGGGAGGATGCGGAGAGCAGCCTACAGAAAGAGGCGCTTGAGATAGCCCTTGGCAAGGCGAAATTGGTAAAGGACGATCTGCAAATGGTATTTGCGGGCGATCTTCTTGGACAGTCCATTGCCAGCAGTTTTGGCCTGGCGGGTTATCAGGTGCCCCACGTGGGACTGTATGGGGCCTGTTCTACCTGCGGCCTGTCCCTTACCATGGGCGGCATGGCTGTGGCGGGCGCTTTTGCCCAGAAGGTGGCATGTATTACATCCAGCCATTTTGCCAGTGCGGAGAAGGAATTCCGATTTCCCCTGGCTTATGGCAACCAGAGGCCCAAGTCAGCTACCTGGACGGTAACGGGCAGCGGTGCCTTTATCCTGTCGGCCCAGCCCGGAGAGCAGGTGTGTGCGGTCATGGAGGGCGCTACCATCGGTAAGATTGTGGATTATGGGATCAAGGATTCCATGAATATGGGTGCGTGTATGGCGCCAGCAGCCGCCGATTTAATCAGGCAGAATCTGGAGGATTTTGGCAGGGCGCCAAAGGATTATGATAAGATCATCACCGGAGATCTGGGCATGGTGGGTCAGAAACTGCTGTTTGACCTGCTTGCGGAAATGCAGATTGATATCACCAAACAGCATATGGACTGCGGGATGGAAATCTTCGACAGTGAGAAGCAGCATACGGATGCGGGCGGTTCCGGCTGTGGGTGCAGCGCGGTGGTGCTATCTGCCTATATCTTAAAGAAATTGCAGGAAGGCGTCTGGAGGAGAGTGCTCTTTGTGCCCACGGGGGCGCTCTTGAGTAAGACCAGTTTTAATGAGGGACAGACCATACCCGGCATTGCCCATGGGGTAGTTTTGGAGCATTATGAAGGGTAAGAGGAGACAGGGAAAATAGGATAATGGACAAAAAGAGGGTGTCGCTCAATCATCGATTAAGATTATTTAGCGACACCCAGTTATATACACACAAATATTTTCAATCGACCATCAATCGAAAACAAACGACCGAATAG
>CAMNXA010000074.1 GCA_946566685.1 uncultured Lachnospiraceae bacterium | reverse complement strand
GTCACAATCATGGCTTCCGGCACATACTGTAAAATGGCATCCCGGTTTTCTACAGCAGTGACCACCTTTACCATGCCCGCCCCGGTACGAAACACACTCTTTGCCGCCAGCATGGCCGCACCGCAGGTCTGCTTACTACCCGCAATCACAAGCGCCTTACCGAAGGTACCCTTATTGCCATCCGGTACACGCTCCCGCAAAATTCCTTTCTGTATGCCCTGGTAAGTATACCAGTCAGGTGTCTGCCCAAGAAAACTTCTTTCATCAATGCCAATCTGCCCACACACCAGCCTTCCACAGTATCCTGCACCCGGATACAACATCTGCCCCAGCTTTCTAAATGCATAGGTAACGGTAAGATCCGCCCGTACCGCACATCCCAATATCTCTCCCGTATCCGCACTGATTCCGGAAGGAATATCGATACTGCATACAAAGGCATCTCTCTCATTGATCCAGTCTACTGCCGCTGCATAGTTCCCCGTCACCGGTCTGGACAGTCCCACACCCAAAAGCGCATCTACCACTATATCCATATCATATGTGATATCTTCGATTCTGCCAAAAATCCTGGCTCCATAACTTTGCAGGATCTCCGCCTGATGCCTGGTCTCTTCTGTGCATTCCGCAAGATCCGCCAGCAGAACAAAGTCTACCGAATATCCAGCTAACAGCAGCAGTCTTCCCACTGCCAGACCATCCCCGCCATTATTGCCGCTGCCGGATAGCACCACTGCCTTCGTTCCCTTTGCCTCAAAGATACGCTGCAAAACCTCCACCGTGACAAGCGCCGCCCGCTCCATCAAAAGCAGGGAAGGCATCCGGTGAACATTTATGGTATTTTGATCATACTGTTTCATTTGTGCAGCAGTCACAAGATATTCTTTCATATATAGCCGCCCTTTCTCTCACCCTGCCGAACGATCCCAAGAAGCAAGGAAGCGTCAAAACCCTAAGATTTCAACGCATCCATGTTCTCCTCTTTCGGCGTTTCGCCCTCTGCCTGCTCAGTCTGTTCCTTCTCTTTATCCCTGTCTTTATCGTTATCCTGAGCCGCAGTTTTCTTCTGATATTTTTCTTCCGGATTATACTTCATATCAAAAAGTTCAATCACATCCGCGCCAAAGATATCATGCATATATGCATAAAGATGGTGATTTATCGCCTCTTTCTCCTGCTTGCGTACCACCTTCTTTTTCAGTTCCCGCCTGATCTCCTTAATCCACTGTTCAATCTCTTCGAGTTCTTCGGTATTTTCCTGTAATTTCTGATAACAAACTTCCATGGTGACAAGCATCAGCTTATTGTTGAGCTGATTGATCTGTCTGGGGAGTTCCACCATCTCTTCCTCATAAGATTCCATCTTCTCATTACACTCATTGATCAGACGTTTGTGATCGGCCATATCCTTGTCCTGCTTTTTGGTCGGGTGTTCCCCCATCGCATCAGCCAGGATCACAACCTCATCCATCAGCTTCTTTTTCAATTTCTTTACTTCCCTGTGCTTTGTATTGACTTTGCCCTGCCGTTTGAGCAGTCCGGTTAATTCCTCCTCCATATATTTTATCTCTGATGAGTATTCCGCCTGGGTAAAAAGTTGATGCCATTTATGATCCAGCGTTAAAATAGGAATCTTTTTGCCAATCAGCGCCTGTTTAAATGTCTCGTCTGTCTTCGACATTATCATCATCCCCCTCTTTTATGAATCCCTATTCCTCGTCTTCCCTGGAAGACAGGTTGTAGGACAGCTTCATCAGGCTGTCCGAGAGATGTACATTCTCCACCTGAATCCGCTCCGGAACCCTAAGATCCACATGCGCAAAATTCCATATTCCCTTAATCCCACAACAGACCAACTGTTCCGCTACTTCCACCGCACTTGTCTTGGGTATGGCAAGCACAGCGATATCAATATCATTCTCCTGCACAAAGGCTTCCATCTCATTCATCGGGCGCACCGTAATCCCGCGGATTTTCTGTCCGCAGACCTGCGGGTCCTTGTCAAAGATGCCGCGGAACAAAAAGCCGCGCCGCTCGAAATTCGTATAATTGACCAGCGCCTGTCCCAGATGTCCTGCCCCCACAATAATCAGATTATGCTCTCTGTGAAGCCCCAGTATTTTCCCGATCTCATCGTATAAAAACCCCACATTATATCCATATCCCTGTTGTCCAAAGCCGCCAAAATTATTCAAATCCTGCCTGATCTGCGAAGCAGTTACCTGCATAATATCACTGAGTTCCTGCGAAGAAACCCGTTCTATCCCCTCATCTTTCAGTTCACCCAAATATCTGAAATACCTTGGCAAACGGCCAACCACGGTCTGTGAAATTTCCTTTTCTTCCACGATACCGCCTCCCCCGAATCTGTATGATTATATATTCCAGATAAGTATACAACTGTGTTAAAATTATGTCAATGAATTGACAGCGACTGCACCTTTTTGTAAACTAGTAGGGATGTGCGGTGGAATTTTTATATATTTATGGAAAGGATTATACCATGATACTATCCGTCAGCAATATTCATAAGGCATTTCACGAGGTGCCTGTTTTACAAAATGTTTCGTTTCATATAGAGGACTATGATAAGGCTGCCATTGTTGGCATCAACGGGGCGGGAAAGACTACCCTTCTGCGCATCATCATGGGAGAACTGGATGCAGATGAAGGAATTGTGACCATTTCCAAGGAAAAAACCATTGGCTACTTATCCCAGCATGAGGCCGTGTCGAGCGAAAATACGATTTATGAAGAACTGTTGTCCGTCAAGCGGGAAATCATCGATATGGAACAAAAGATGCATACCATAGAATTACAGATGAAGACCGCTTCCGGCGATCACTTAGAACAACTTATGAACACTTATGCTTCATTGACGCATGCTTATGAAGCCGCCAATGGATATGCCTACAAAAGTGAACTGACCGGGGTGTTAAAGGGCCTTGGATTTATGGAATCAGAGTTTCATAAATCTGTTTCCACTCTTTCCGGCGGTCAGAAAACACGTGTGGCGCTGGGTAAACTTCTGCTGTTAAAACCCAACCTTATCATTCTGGATGAGCCTACCAACCATCTGGACTTATCTTCCATCACCTGGCTGGAAACTTATCTCCTGAATTATAAGGGTGCTGTTATCATCGTCTCCCATGACCGCTATTTCCTTGACCGGATTGCCAATAAAGTCATCGAGATTGACAATACCAAGGCCACTGTTTTTCATGGCAATTATACCGACTATGCCGCCGGAAAGGAAATTCTCCGGACTGCCGCCTACAATGCTTATATGAAACAACAGCAGGAGATCAAACATCAGGAAGCCGTAATCGAAAAACTAAAATCCTTTAACCGGGAAAAATCCATCAAACGGGCTGAAAGCCGGGAAAAAATGCTGGATAAAATAGAGGTGCTGGATAAACCCGTGGAAGTGCGTTCCGATATGCACCTGCATCTGGAGCCCAAATATCCCAGCGGCAATGATGTTTTGCAAGTGGAATCGCTTTCCAAATCTTTTGGTGCACTCACTCTCTTTACGGATCTTTCTTTTGAAATCAAAAAGGGAGAACATGTCGCTATCATTGGAGACAATGGCACCGGAAAAACAACCATTCTGAAGATGATCAATGAATTGCTTCCTCCAGACCACGGCACGATCCGGCTGGGAACCAATGTACAGATTGGCTATTATGATCAGGAGCATCATGTACTGCATCCGGACAAAACACTTTTTGAGGAAATATCCGATGACTATCCGACTCTTACCAACACGGAAATCCGCAATACTCTGGCGGCTTTCCTCTTTACCGGTGAGGACGTCTTTAAGACTGTCAAAACTTTGAGCGGCGGCGAACGAGGCCGCATCTCCCTGGCCAAGCTGATGCTGTCGGAAGCTAACTTCCTGATTCTGGATGAGCCCACTAACCACCTGGATATTATGTCCAAAGAGATTCTGGAAGATGCTTTAAATGCATATACAGGTACGGTTCTTTATGTCTCCCATGACCGTTACTTCATCAATCGGACAGCCAGCCGTATCCTGGATTTAAATAAATGTGTACTCACAAATTATCTGGGCAATTATGATTATTATCTGGAAAAGAAAGAGGAACAGCTGGCGCGGATCGATGCGCAGAGCACTGCCAGAAAGACAGGCCCAAATATACATACAGGCCAGACGACATCCTCAGACAATGCATTAGATGGCGGGAAGCAAAGAGCGGAATCCGATACCAAGCTGGACTGGAAAGCGCAGAAAGAATTGTCGGCCGCCCGGCGCAAACGGGAAAATGATCTTAAAAAATGTGAGGAACAGATTGAATCCCTGGAAACACGTAATGAGGAGATTGCAAAAATTATGTGCGAACCGGATGTGTGTACGGATGTGGCCAGGCTGCAAGAACTTAGCCGGGAAAAAGAAGAAAATGAACAGGAACTGGAGATGTTATATGAGAAGTGGGACGAGTTGTCGGAATAAGGAACTTCATTTTAAAGTCACAACCTGAAATTTCAAGTTGTGACTTTATCTTTTCGTTATTTTGCCGTTCAATATTTAGTGTCATACCTTTTCCGTCCTCAGGCAGCGGGCCAAGTAAATGCCTGTAAATATTATAACGTTTCCAGGGTTTTGCGGATTTCCTTGATGAAATCTTCGCTGTTCAGGACTGTTACCTCCTTCAGAGAAGTGATCAGGGCCAGGTCTTTGGTCATTTTGCCCTGTTCAATGGTCCAAATGGTAGCCTTTTCAAGTTTGTCCGCAAAGGTCATCAGGGCTTTGTTATTGTCCAGTTCACCTCGTTTGCGTAAGGCCCCTGTCCAGGCAAAAATAGTGGCTACCGAGTTAGTAGAGGTCTCCTCTCCTTTCAGGTGCTTGTAATAGTGTCTCTGAACCGTGCCATGGGCTGCCTCATATTCGTAGACACCGTCCGGAGATACCAATACAGAAGTCATCATGGCAAGAGACCCGAAAGCAGATGACACCATGTCGCTCATCACATCTCCATCATAATTCTTGCAGGCCCAGATAAAGCCACCTTTCGCTTTCATCACACGGGCCACGGCATCATCGATCAGCGTATAGAAATACTCGATGCCTGCTTCCTCAAATTTCTTCTGATATTCCGCCTCATAGATTTCCTGGAAAATATCCTTAAAATTATGGTCATACTTTTTAGAAATGGTATCTTTGGTGGCAAACCATAAATCCTGTTTCGTATCCAACGCATAGTTAAAACATGCCCTGGCAAAGCTGGCAATGGACTTGTCCGTATTATGTATGCCCTGGAGGATGCCGGGGCCTGCAAATTCATGGATGGTCTCTCTGATCTGTGTACCGTCTTTGGCGGTAAAGACCAGTTCCGCCTTTCCTTCACCAGGCACCTTAATTTCCGTATTCTTATAGACATCACCATAGGCATGACGCGCTAAGGTAATCGGTTTTTCCCAGTTTTTGACACAAGGCTCAATCCCCTTTACAATAATGGGCGCACGGAATACGGTGCCGTCTAAAGCGGCTCGGATTGTTCCATTGGGACTTTTCCACATCTCCTTGAGATTATATTCCGTCATTCTGGCGGCATTGGGGGTGATGGTGGCACATTTCACTGCCACGCCATACTTTTTAGTCGCTTCCGCAGAATCCAGAGTGACCTGATCATCGGTCTCGTTACGATGCTCGAGTCCCAGGTCATAATATTCCGTTTTCAAGTCAATATAGGGAAATAACAGTTCCTCCTTTATCTTTTGCCAGAGGATTCTTGTCATCTCATCTCCGTCCATCTCTACCAGAGGTGTTGTCATTGCAATCTTGTCCATACTATAACTCTGCTCCTTTCTCCGTCTATCTGTTTACGTGCATTTCACTTACCTATTCCATTACAGACAATCGTCTGATTGATCCTGTTGTCCAAATCATCCACCGCACATCAGGAAGTGCTCTCATCGCCATATATCTCTTTTAGACCATTTTTCACCATATTGTCATAGGCATTGATCATATGCTGATTCGCCAGTTTCTCCGCTCGATCGGCATCCTTAGCTTTGATTGCCTCCATGATCTGCCTGTGTTCTTCATTGGAGGCCCGTCCCCTGGTATTGGTAGCCAGGGTTCTCTGCCTGACTCGAAGTACATATTGATGGAAATCCTTCAGGGTATGTTCCAGCATCTTGGAATCACAGGCTTCATAGAGAATATCATGAAAACGGTTGTCCAGTTCCGCTATCTGATCCAAGTGGCCCTTGTCCTCATGAAATTCAGCCAGATAGATGTTCTCTTCCATCTCCTCCATCTGTTCCTTCGTAATCTTTTCCGTAGCCAGACGCGCACAGAGTCCTTCCAAAAGAGAGCGGATCATATAGATATCCTTGACATCTTTGGCTGTGATACCGGTCACATAAGCGCCTTTGTTGGGTACAATCTGCAATAATCCTTCCAGTTCCAACTGTCTGAAAGCTTCCCTGACCGGTGTGCGGCTAACGCCCAATTCCTCACCGATTGCGACTTCTTTTAACTCCTCATGTTCCTTATACTTGCCGCTTAAAATATCTTCCCTGAGTTTCTGAAATACTCTCCCCCGCAGAGAATACTTATCATTTACATCATGTTTAATATCATAGCCCGCCATTTCTTTCCATATCCCTTTCCGACTTCCCTGAAGATATTATCCTTATATTTTAAATTGTAAAATGAAAAATTCCGCTGCTTAATCCGCGTCCGCTAAATAACTTTTTACACCTCGTATAATTGTATACAATCCAAGCTGCTCTGTCAATAGTCAAATCCACACCTTCAATCATCTTCTCCAGGATATCCACATAATCTTCCGATATCCAGCATCCCCCATCCCTGCTTGTTCCAGGAATCTCCCATATCCCTGGCGGTATAAATCAGCTTTCGTTTCACCTGTTGGTTATTGCTATAAGGATATTTTTGCAGAAAGAGAGCCGCCGCCCCGGAAACAATCGGTGTAGCCATCGAAGTACCGCTCTTTTTAATATAAGCATTCCGAAATCCGCCCCGGAAAGCATTCTGCCATTTGACATTACAGGAAATCACATCCGTACCCGGCGCCACCAGATCCGGTTTGCGGTAAAGCATATCCGCGCTGCCGCGACCGGAATAATTCTCACACAGATCCTGTCTGGAACCAAAAAATCCCCCTTCATGACAGCCCACTGTGATCACGTTGCGGCTGCTTCCAAGCGGTGAGATGGTATCTTCTTCTGGACCATTATTTCCGGCCGCACAGACTACCACAATCCCCTGTTCCCAAACCGCATCGAGAAGACCGATCAACTCCGCCATCCGTTCCTTATCACTGCTCGTTCCGATACCCACGGAAATATTCAGCACACGAATCTGATAGCGGATCCTGTTCTGCAACACCCACAAGAGTCCCTGATACATGCTCTCGATACTTCCCTCACCGTTTAAATCCAGTACCTTACCGACACAGAGTCTGCAAGTTGGCGCAATCCCACAGAACCTTCCTTTGGAAGCATACCCGCTTCCGCCGATACATCCTGCTACATGAGTGCCATGTCCGCTGTCATCATAGCTTCCAAGTCTGCCATTCACAAAATCCGCAAAATCGATAATTCTATTGTTAAAATCAGGATGATTGCCAATACCTGTGTCCAGCACAGCCACTGTAATGTCCTGTGTTATGATCGAACTTTGTATATAGAAACTGCATCCAAGCTGCCTTCTGACACGCTCCACGATATCTTCACCTAAAAACTCTCGGCTTTAGATTATTCTATGCCGAGAGTTTTGTCCGGTTCAATCCATAAACACTATATGTATTCTTCTATAAATCCTGTCTTTTGCAACAGTCTGCCCTTCCATTGAAGTTGATACTTTCTATATGCAGATGAATGAATTGCCTGTGTTCTGCACTTGTTTGCCACAATCCGATAATACAAATCATAACCGGAAAACTCTGACTTCAATCTCTTTTCTGTTGCCTCCAATTGCTCCGCAGCCTTTACCAAATCAGATCCCTTCAATTCAATTAAATATGCCACTTTCTTCTCTTCATTCATTAGTAGAAAATCACATCGACTGCCATTCGTTATTACAACCCCATCAATTTTATAATGTGTAACATACGCTGATTTTTGATTGTATGCTTTATGATACTGCGGATTACCTTTATCCCTTGATACTATCTGCTTCGCATTTTTATGACATATCGAATTAAAACCGTTTAATGGCATTAGCAATTATCACCTTTCTCATTTGTATCCTGTAAACATAAAAGTTCATCAAATTCTTTGTTTATTACTTTTGATATTTCATCAATTCTTTCATTTTGAATCATATGGATTTCCCGATCCATACAATTTTCAACTGTACCTTCTTTTACAAACCATGCATCAAAATTTTTGTCATCAAGCCAAACATAATTAGAAATAATCTTGCACGCTTTCTGCTTATACCGATTCGAAAGCGTTTGTACATATAATAAATTATTTAATGTTCCGAGAACATACGGACTGTGAGTTGTCAACACTATCGAATGCTTACAATTACTTACCAGTGCAATTAATTCTGCTATATATTTCTGTGATTCAGGAAATAAATGAGATTCCGGCTCCTCAATAATAAATAAAACCGGATTCTGTTGTAACAAATAATAGAACAACAAATTTAAAATCCACACACTTTCCTGTTGCCCGGACGATGAAAAATTAATCTTTACGTATTTTCCATTTTCAAGAACTATCTGTTCTTCTCCATTGCTATAACGATATGTTCCTCTCAATATCTTCTTAATTAGAAACAGTGCTTGATTTATAAGTTCTGACGATATCCTGGTTTTTCCTGATGAATAAGCTGCTAATCCCTGCAACCCTTCCGAAAATTCTGATTTAAGTTTCAATATGCGCTCTAGATAATCCCGTGTACAACTATCTAAAGAACGTTTCTGCACATCGTCCATAATCGCATAAATATATCCAACCTGCTGTGACAATAAAGTTATCATGCTTCTACCAGCAGGAATATACACAACAGAACATCCATCATGAAATATATTGTATAATTCTGTTTTTAACTTTCTTACATCATCATCTGCGACCCCTAATGGCGTAGCCATAAAGAAATTATTTTTTTCTCTTAAGAAAGTTTTCAATTCATCACTAAACGTAATCCAAATATAATTCGGTGTATTGAATTTTGTGTCTTCTTTGAGCGAAACTTTAATAAAACATGTATCTGTATAATAATACTCCATATACATTTCATTTGACATTCCCCAAGATGACCCAAATGTCCTTAAAAATTTTTCCCTTAAATAGTTCTCCAATCCTTTTTTTAATGTGGTTCCATGTATGGTGCCAAATTGATCTTCTAACTCATCTATGGGAACTGTATCCCAAGCCTGATTCTTTGCAAGATTCAGTATATCGTCTTTTACTGTCCGAAAATAATAAATTGCTTTTGCGATCGTGCTCTTGCCAGATGCCTGAAATCCTGTTAACGTCATAAAATGAGAACATTCCAGATCACACTCTTCTATTGGGCCAAGATTTTTGATAACTAATCTACTCATAATCACTTGCTCCTTTGACCTTATATAGCTGATTTGAGTAAACATAATAGAACTCAAACATATTTTTCATTATAAGCTATGCCTTTCTTTTCATCAACTATATTTTCCCAATATCCCATATATCTTATAATAAGGAAGAGAATGTTTATGACACAACATAAAACATTCTCTTCTCAAAATAATTCATTTCCTAATTACTTTCTTCTTTCCCCTGCGTCTGCCGCCGCGATAAAAGAACACCCCCATCGCTGCAAAGAAAAGACCTGCTCCAAAGAACCACTTGGGATGAATACTATGATCACCTGTGTCCGGGGAATCATCCTTCTTTCCAAGCGACATAAAGACTGCCTGCCCATCTTTGACATCAGAAATCACCGTACTGTTCGAATTATAATTATAAATCCCATAGTATGAGAAGTGAGCCGCTGTAAATGTGAGCGCATCTCTGCCATCCGCCGCCACAATCCTACTGGGCACTTCCTCCAGCTGTCCATCTGCGTCAAGACACACCACATGCAGATTCTCCTGCCCTACGCCAGCCGGAATCGGCATGGTTATCTCCACCCGCTGCTTGCCCAGACTCGTAATGGGAATCCCGGTAGCAGCCTCTCTCATGTTAATCTCATAGGCACGAAGGGTATAAGGCAGTTTATTTCCATATATTTTTTTGTAGACATCTTCTATCTTTAGTTTGGCCTCACTGCTGTCTGCAATATCAATCTGATAGCTGCCCTCGCCGCCCTGCATAATGGCATTGATAAAGCCATCCTGTGAGATTGTACTACTGTTATTATTTACAACGATGCCTTCCCCGCCGCTCTTCGCTTTCTCAGCGTCAGTCAGGGTTTCTTCCGATTCTTCCAGTACATAAGACTGTCCATTGATCTGGCAGGTATCACCGGCCGCAGGCCCGTTTCCTCTCTTAGCTACAATCTGAAGCTTACCATTGTCACCCTCGGCTGCTTCCCCGGTCTGCCTGCATATCACACCCGTAAAACCTGGCACCGCGTCCGATAATATGGTGTCTGTCAGATCGGTAACACTTGCAGGAATTACCGCCAGATTACATCCTTTAAAACTCAGATCGCGATAAGCGTCCTGATACAATTTCGTAGCCGTATCCTCATAAGAAAGCTTTGGCAGCGTATCTCCTGCAAAGACAACCACACCATCTGTGTTTGTATTATCATAAGCCAGAAGCCCTATGCGTTCCACCGATGCCGGAATCTGCACGGTCGAAAGCGGACAGCCTGCAAAAGCCCGGTCACGAATCTCTCTCACACCCTCAGCACCCTGCACAGTGGACAGGCTGCCGCAGCCTGCAAAAGCCGCCTCCCCGATAACTTCAACACTGTCAGGAATCTGAACACCGGTGATACTCGTCTGATCCATAAAGGCTTCCGCACCAATCTGCCTTACATTTCCCGGAATATTAACCATACCGCCGGTTCCCCGGTAAGCTAACAGAATGCCGTCTCCCACGATCAGGAAGTCACCGTTTCCACTTGCTTTCCACTGATCAAGCCAAGGTGTCTTCGTAAAGGCCGCCACCGATATTTCCTTAACACTCTGGGGAATGACTATATCAGTCAACCCATCACAGTGATAAAAAGCCGCATAGCCGATTTCTTCCACACCCTCCGGAATCCTGACGGAAGTAAGATCTGCCCTGGCAAAGGCAAACTCTCCAATCCTGCGGATCCCGTCCGGAAACTCATAGGAAGTCATTTTATCATCATAATAAGCCTGCGCTGCTATGGTATCTTTATTCACTACCGTATATTTGGGGAAAGAACCGCCTTTGGCATCCTCAGAACCGGCAAGCCCCGGTACCGTATCCAGTTCCTCTTCCACATCACTCTCCGGATCACCGCCCAGCTTATCGCCCGTGGCGCCCACATTCACTGTAGCCTTGGCGTTATCTACCAATATATACGCTTCCTGTCCGATGACTCTGGTCTTCCCCTTTACAGCAGAATCTTCTTCCTCTGCCATAGCATTCATACGGGATACTTCATGATAATAATCCGCTGGCGGCAGATTATTCACAACTTCATTCCCCGATGCCGTTTCTTCTGCCTTTTGAGGGATTGGCGCCTCTTCATACTCTGACACATCAATATCCTCCAGAACCAGAGTATCCGCAAAACTCCTTGCATAAGAGCCCGGCTCTGCCTCGATCGACAGTTTCGTACAGCCGTCAAAAGCCGTGCTGTGAATCGTGCTGACAGATGCAGGAATCTTGATACTGCGCATTCTCACACAATCTTCGAAAGCTTTCATGTCTATATTTTTGACAGAAAAAGGCACATTGACCTCTTTCAGATTCTTACAGTTGGAAAAAGCATAACCGGATATCTCTTTCACATTACTGCTGATCTCCGCCGCCTCCAGATTATAATCTCCCCAGAAAGCATAGGGTTTGATCTGGGACACCGAAGAAGGCATAACATAAGTGGATGCCTTTCTGCCCGCCAGTACCTGATAGAGAATATTCCATCCTTTCTTGTTATAGATTGCCCCATCATCACAGACAAACCATGGATTGCTGCTGTCAATATCCACTTTTGCCAGACTATAATCCCCTGCAAAAGCGCCGTTCCCAAGACTTTTAAGCCCAGTCCCAATCTTTACCTGACGCAGAGATGGACACCTGCTGAAAGCAGCATTCTCAATAATCTCCACAGAATCCGGAATGGTCACGCTCTCCAGATTCATGCACCCGGAAAAAGCACTCGCACCGATGACTTCCACCGCTTCCCCTACTGTGACACGCTTAACAGAAGCATTATCCGCAAAGGCCTCCGCTTCTATCTTTTCCACGTAATTGGAAATAGACACGTCCTCAGCCGTGCCTTTATATTTCACTAATGTAGTTCCATCCATCTGAAAATCAGATGCGGAAGAGGTATCCA
>CAMNXA010000073.1 GCA_946566685.1 uncultured Lachnospiraceae bacterium | reverse complement strand
CAAGGAGTTGTTTGCCCACGAAAAAGTCAGGAAACAGTTTTTGAGTGATGTGCTGCTCGTGTTAAACGATGATAGACCGGATTGCAGAACAGAATGGGAGGATGGGATACGTGGCAGAGGTGGTAAGACAGATGGGACTGATAAGGACGATCAGATGGTTCTATGACGGATACTGGAGAGCGAAAAGAGACCGCTGGGATGAGGATGAGTATGTGCGGGATGAAGGAAAAGCAGAGGGAAAAGCGGAAGCTATTTTACATTTACTGCAAAATATCAACACAGATAAAGAAGTACCGCAGGAACTTGTGCAGAGGATAAAATCCGAAAAGGAGGAAGAAACCTTAAACCGTTGGCTCTTAGCAGCGGCCAGAGCGAAGTCGGTGGAACAATTTAGCGAGCAGGAGAATTTATAGTTTCAGGGAGGCGAAAGCCTCCCTTTTAAGGTTGCTGTTTTTGGCTTTTTCTCCTATAATATTGTAGAGGTACTGTCAGTAAAGATAGAAGAAGTGGATGACCATGAGTATGGCAAAAGTAATACTGAAAGAAAAACGGGATGTAATTCAGGCACAGCTTTTACGATGCAGCACCAGAGGACAGAAGGATCTGCTCATCACGCCGGGAAATTATGGGGAAGGGGTTCTTGCGGACAAGCTGAATCTGAATTTGGAGAATATGGTAAAGTGCGGCAGTTTTATCAGCGAGACGATAGATATGGCTGCCGAGTGTGGGATAAACAGTCTGCTGCTGGCAGGGCATCTGGGTAAGATGCTCCAAATTGCTGGCGAAATACAGGATGAATATAAACATCAGAACGATGACGAGATGGAGGTGCTGGCGGATTGTGTTCTGCTGGCCGGAGGAGATGCGGGAGTATCCCAGAGAGTATTGTATTGTAATACGATGGACGAGGCGATAGAAGCATTGTGGATGACGGCCTTTTTGCAGCCTGCCATGAGACAGCTTATGCACAGGGTGGATCGTGTGCTTAAGGGCTATGCGGAATCAAGGATACGGATTGAGGCCCTGGTGTTTTCCAACCGCTATGGAATGTTGGGAAAGACGCCGGGCGCGGAGGAGTTGATCATGCTGCATCGAAAACTGCTGTAGATGGTCATGTTGTCTATTAGGTATAGGAAAGGCGGCCCATACATATGGAAGAGATAAAAGATTCTGCCAGGAGGGATATCCGCATCCGTACAGTCACGCCAAAGGATGCGCAGGCGCTTCTGGATATTTATGCGCCATATATTAAAAGAACAGCTGTTACGTTTGAGTATGAAGTACCTTCAACGGCAGATTTTGCGGAGCGGATTACACGTACACTTACAAGATATCCTTATCTGGCGGCAGTGGATGGCGAAGAAATTCTGGGCTATGTCTATGCAGGGCCGCTTCATGTAAGGCCAGCCTATGACTGGTCGGTGGAGACTTCCATCTATGTGCGTATGGAGCAGAGAGGCAGGGGAATCGGCAGCGCATTGTATCGGGAATTGGAGCAGATATTGCTTCGGCAGAATATTGTCAATGTGGCGGCCTGTATTGCATATCCGGAGGCCGAGGATGAATATCTGACGAAGGACAGTGTGTATTTTCATGAAAAACAGGGTTACCGGTTGGTGGGGCAGTTCCACGAATGTGCCTATAAATTCGGGCGGTGGTATCATATGGTCTGGATGGAAAAGCAGATTGGGCCGCATCTTGCAAAGATGCCGCCGATGATCCTTTTTCAGGAACTGTATGAAAGATGACAGGAAAGGAGCAGGTGTATGAATTATCAGGAAGTCTTAGAGGCGGCAAGGCCCAATATGGGGCAGGTGTGCAAGGCGTGTGTGGTGTGTAACGGCAGAGCCTGCGGCAACAGGATTCCCGGGCCGGGGGCGAAAGGCGTGGGCGATGTGGCCATACGAAATTATGAGGCATGGCAGAAAATCCGTGTCAATATGGATACACTGACCAGGAAGCAGGAGGTGGATACTTCCATACGATTGTTTGGAAAAACCTTTCAGTATCCGTTTTTTGCCGGCCCAGTGGGGGCGGTAAATCTGCATTATGGGGATAAATATAATGATATGACTTATAATGATGTGCTGGTGGCGGCTTGTGCGGATGCCGGGATTGCGGCATTTACGGGGGATGGTACGAGTCCGGAAGTGATGGAGGCGGCAGCGGCGGCAATCAAAGAGAGGGGCGGCGCAGGGATTCCTACCATCAAACCCTGGAATTATGAGACCATACAGGAGAAGCTTGCCTTGGTGAAAGAAGCCGGCGCCTATGCGGTGGCGATGGATATTGATGCGGCGGGTCTGCCCTTTTTAAAGAATATGAATCCGCCGGCAGGAGCAAAGTCCGTGGAGGAGATGAGCCAGATTATCCGGGAAGCGGGGCTTCCCTTTATCGTTAAGGGTATCATGACAGTCAAGGGTGCGGTGAAGGCGAGAAAAGCGGGGGCTGCTGCGATTGTTGTATCCAATCATGGGGGCAGGGTTCTGGATCAGTGCCCGGCCACGGCGGAGGTGCTGGAGGATATCGTGGATGCGGTGGGCAGTTCCATGAGAGTGTTAGTGGACGGCGGTATCCGCTCCGGTGTGGATGTGTTCAAGGCTCTGGCCATGGGCGCAGACGGCGTGCTGATTGCCAGACCTTTTGTGACAGCAGTGTATGGGGCAGGCGCAGAAGGCGTCCAGGCATATGTGGACAAGATCGCCGGAGAACTGCGGGATACCATGGAAATGTGCGGGGCCTATTCTATCGGGGAGATCAGCAGGGAGAAAATCTGGAAATAAATATCACAGGAGCAGACATTGAACAAAACAGAACATATCGTGAAAGAGGTCATGCCCGGCTCTATTGCCCAGGAAATGGAGATTACGCCGGGAGATGTCTTACTTGCAATTAATGACAGAGAAATAGAGGATGTATTCGATTACCGCTATCTGGTGAAGGATGAGTATATAGAGGTGCTTGTGCGCAAACCGGACGGTGAGGAATGGTTGTTGGAGATCGATAAGGAGTACGATGACGATCTGGGCATTGAGTTTGAGAATGGCCTGATGAGCGATTACCGCTCTTGCAATAACAAGTGTATTTTTTGCTTTATCGATCAGATGCCTCCGGGGATGCGTGAAACGCTGTATTTTAAGGACGATGATTCCAGGCTTTCCTTTTTGCAGGGGAATTATATTACCCTGACCAATATGAGTGAGAAAGATGTGGAGCGGATCATTGAGATGCAGCTTGCGCCCATTAATATTTCCGTGCAGACGACCAATCCGGAACTGCGATGCAGGATGCTTCACAACCGGTTTGCAGGAGAAAAATTGCAGTTTCTGCAAAAGTTCTATGAGGGACATGTGGAGATGAATGGGCAGATTGTGTGCTGTAAGGGTGTCAATGACGGAGAGGAACTTGGGCGCAGTATCACGGATCTGATGGCATATCTGCCCTTTATGCGCAGTGTGTCGGTGGTGCCGGCGGGAATCAGCAGGTTTCGGGAAGGATTATATCCGATCGAGCTGTTCACGAAAGAGGAGGCAGGACAGATTGTGGATATGATCGAGCAATGTCAACAGGCGTGTTATGATGCGTATGGTTTGCATTTCGTTCATGCCAGCGATGAATTCTACATTCTGGCGGACCGGGAATTTCCGGAAGAAGAACGCTATGACGGTTATATCCAGCTGGAGAACGGCGTGGGGATGATGCGTTTGCTGATGGAGGAGTTCGCGGCAGCGTATGAGATATTAATAAATAACGAGTGTTATAATGAGAGCAGAAATACACTGAAGAGGAAGTTAACAGTGGCAACGGGGCAACTGGCCTGTCCAACATTGCAAGGATTGGCGAAACAGATGATGGAAGCGTGGCCGGGACTTGAGATTCGTGTCTTTGCCATCCGCAATGACTTTTTTGGAGAGACAATTACGGTTTCCGGGTTGGTCACAGGGCAGGATCTGATTGCCCAGCTGAAAGAAAGACAGGCAGAGGGAGAAGACCTGGGAGAAGCGCTTTTGATACCGGTCAATATGCTGCGAAGCGGAGAGCAGGTTTTTCTGGATGATGTGACAGTATCCGATGTGGAAGCTGCGCTGGGGATTTCTGTGGTGCCGGTGGAATCCGGCGGGCAGGATTTTGTGGAGGCGCTTCTTGACCGGGAATACTGTGTGAGCCGGGATAACGGGCAGTTTGTTTATGTACAGGGATATGGCAGAAGGGACGAGCTTTAATGAAAGCATGTGTTATTATAAAAAACAGCAATTTTGAAGAGGCATGAAACAGGAAATTGTATGAAAAAATTATATCCGCATTTATTGGTCGGCGTTCTGGTGATTTTATTGTCCATTATTTTAGAACGTGCAGTTTACATGAACTATGACTTATTGAACAAATCACCTGTTATATTAAATGTTTATATGGCCATTTCTCCGGTCTACAACACGAAGGGCAGCTGGCTGCACGGCAGATGGGGACTCAGTTATAATGCATGGCTTTTATGCATCGAGAATCTGGCGGCTATTTTCATGGCGGGCTATCTGTTCCGTTTCATGGATGTTATGATACGTTTCTTTCAGACGCCGGGCAAAGGCTGGTGGCTATATGCTGTGGATGTGGAGGCCGCGGTCATGGTGTACAGGCTTCTGGCCAGAAGCTACAGTCCATACACATTAGACTATCTGTATATCCGGGGCAGTGGCACTTATGATTTTCCGGATTTTTGTATCGGGGCCGGACTGGTTGTGATTCTGTTGTGGACGGTTTTGGAAATGATACAGTATTATACTTTTAAGAAAAAGCAGACAGTAGGTATGTCTTTTGGGGAGAAGTTCAAGTGGGAAATGGGAATTTCCCTGATGTTCATGAAAGCGGCATTGGTGCCGGAGGATAAATGGGAGAGTATGTTTGCCACCTGGAGGGGGCAGGGAGCGTGAGGAGTATGGATTATACGGTTAAGAAACTGAATCAGGAAGAATTGGGGTATCTTTATAAGACTTATATGGTGCCGGATTTCCCACCGGGAGAATTGAAGCCGCTGAGTCATATCATAAGAAGCATGGAGAAGGGGTTTGGATTTACGTTGGGGTTTTATGCGGGGGAGAACCTGATCGGGTATGCCGTATTCATTGTCTGTAAAGAGATGGGATGTGCGCTGCTGGACTATTTTGCGATTGTGAAAGAACGCAGGGGACAGGGCGCAGGGCATGAGGCGTTTGAGCTTCTCCTAAGATATTTTGAAGAAAGGATGCCGGAAATCAACGGGATTTATATTGAAGCAGAGCAGGTTGCCAGAGCGAAGAATGAGAAGGAGCAGGTCATTCGTGAAAGGCGGATCGCATTCTATCAATCCTGTGATTGTATGATGACAAGATTAGAGTCGAAATTATTCGGTGTAGAGTACAGCATCCTATATCGGCAGTTGGGAGAGAAAATGGTGCCGCCAACATGGGAAGCGGTAGACGCCATTTACAGGGTTATGTTTAAAAAGGAACATTATGAACAATTTGTAACGCTTGTTATGAAATAATGCCTGATTGTTGTCAAACCATACTGTGGTGAATGATGAAAGATAAGAAGTATGGCTGATATGGGGCAAAGTGGAGGAAAAACTTACGTATGAAGGCGGTATTTAACAGTTTTATCATTGCGGTTTCCGTATATTCCAGGATTCCTGTGCCGAAGAGTGATCGAAACCAGAAGAATATGAAATACGTAATATGCTTTTTTCCGGTGATCGGCGTGGTGATCGGGGGACTTATCTATGCCTGGGGCAGAGCCTGCATGGCCTGTGGCTTTGGGCAGGTATGCTTTGCGCTGGTAGGAACAGTACTGCCATTGATCGTAACAGGGGGCATCCATTTGGACGGGTTTATGGATACGGCCAATGCACTTTATGCCTATGAGGCAAGGGAAAAGAAACTGGCAAGTCTGAAGGATGTTCACGTGAGTGCCTTTGCTGTGATATCCCTGGTGGGATATTGTTTCCTATATGCGGCAGGACTGACACAGATCTGGCGGACGAATCATCTGCTGCTTTTGGCTTATAGCTTCGTGATCTCCAGATGTTTAAGCGGTCTTTCCCTTGTATGGTTTCGGGAAGCAGCGAAGGAGGGGCTTTCCTATCAGATTTCGGCCGCGGCACACAGACAGACGGTGCGGGTGGTGCTGGTATTGTTATTGGGCGGCTGTTTTATTGGCCTGATCCTGATCTCACCGGTAATCGGTGCGGTGATGGCGCTGGCATCCATGTGGGTATGGACATACTATTTCTATATGTCGAAGAAACAGTTTGGCGGTATCACAGGAAATCTGGCAGGCTATTTCTTAAGCCTGTGTGAGTTGTCCAGTGTGCTGATCATAGGTTTGATGGGAAGGATGATGTGATTCGGGTATGAGGGATAAGAAATTGGTGTTGGGTGTCCTGGCCCATGTGGATGCAGGCAAGACGACATTGGCGGAACAGATTCTCTATCTAAGCGGTATGATACGCAGACTGGGGCGTGTGGACCATAAGGATGCCTTTTTGGATACGGACAGGCAGGAAAGAGAGCGGGGCATTACAATCTTTTCCAAACAAGCGTTATTTAATTGGAAGGATATGGAAGTCACGTTATTGGATACTCCTGGACATGTGGATTTTGCGGCGGAGATGGAGCGGACTTTGCAGGTGCTGGACTACGCGGTTTTGATCATAAGCGGCGCAGATGGCGTGCAGGGACACACGCTGACTCTCTGGAAATTGCTGGAACGCTATCAGGTTCCAGTGTTTCTTTTTATCAATAAAATGGATCAGCCGGGAACGGAGGCAGACGCACTGCTTGCAGAACTTCAGAAAAGTCTGGATGAGCGGTGCGTATCTTTTGTCTGCCGGAATGCGGAGGAGAGGGCTTCCTTTTATGAGAATGTGGCAGTGTGCGATGAAGGACTGCTGGAGAAATATCTGGAACGGGAGGAGAGACGGAGTGGCGCAGAAGGACAGCATCAGGAGAGACGGTATCCGGGAGAACAGACGGAGAGACCGGATTCAGATAGTGGCCTGCCCATTACTACGGAAGAGATAACAAATTTGATTGCCGCGCGGAAGCTGTTTCCCTGCTTCTTTGGTTCCGCCCTTAGGGGAGAGGGGGTGGAAGAACTTCTGGACGGGCTTTCCGGCTACACCCGCGTGCCTGCTTATGGCGCGGATTTCGGGGCCAGGGTGTTTAAAATCACAAGAGATGCCCAGGGCGTCAGGCTTACCCATGTCAAAGTGACCGGCGGCAGTCTGAAGGTGAAGCAGACGATCAGCGTTTCCAGGCGGGACAGGCGCATGGAGATGGAGGCAGGAGCAGATGCCAATGTAGAGGAAAAAATCGACCAGATACGTTTGTATGGCGGTGAGAAATATACGATAGAGCAGGAAGCGCCTGCCGGGAGTATCTGTGCCCTGGCGGGGCCGGTGCGGACTTTTTGCGGGCAGGGACTGGGGGCCGAGCAGGAGGATACGATACCATTCCTGGAACCGGTCATGACGTATCGCATTGTACTGCCAGCGGGAAGTGACGTGCATCGCATGCATAACATGTTATGTCAACTAGAAGAGGAGGAACCCCAGCTTCATATTGTCTGGAGAGAGCAGGTTGGCGAGATTCATGCACAGCTTATGGGAGAGGTGCAGATTGAGATCTTGCGGAACCTGATCCGGGAGCGGTTCGGTGTGGAGGTGGACTTTGACGAGGGAAGCATTGTCTATAAGGAAACCATCGCTGATGTGGTGGAGGGCGTAGGTCACTTTGAACCGCTCAGGCATTATGCGGAGGTGCACTTGATCTTAGAACCGGGAGAGCGGGGCAGCGGGCTGCAATTTCACAGCCGATGCAGTGAAGATAAACTGGATAAGAACTGGCAGCGGCTGATCTTGACGCATTTGGAAGAAAAGGAGCATCTGGGCGTACTGACCGGTTCACCGATCACGGATATGCAGATTACCCTGGCGGCGGGGAAAGCCCATTTGAAACATACCGAGGGCGGGGATTTCAGGCAGGCGACTTACCGGGCGCTCAGGCAGGGGCTCTGTCAGGCCAGGAGCGTGCTGCTTGAGCCGGTCTATACGTTTCGGATAGAAGTCCCGGCGGCATTGATCGGGTGCGCCATGACGGATATGCAGGCCAGGTCGGGGAACTTTGGCACCCCGGAGACGGAGGGAGAGTACGCAATTCTCACAGGCACGGTGCCGGTATCCGAGATGGGCGGTTATCAGGCCAGGTTATTGGCCTATTCCGGCGGAAAAGGACGGCTGACCACGGTATTAAAGGGTTATGAGCCCTGCCACAATGCGGAGGAAGTCATTGAAAAGACGGGCTATGAGGCGGAACATGATACGGATAATCCCTGCGGTTCCGTGTTCTGTGCCCACGGTGCGGGTTTCGTGGTGGAGTGGGATCAGGTGGAAGGGTATATGCATTTGGAATCTGCCCTGACCAAGGGCTGGAGACTGCGGGACGGGACGGTTTATGGTGACGGAATTGACCAAAACAGTCAATCTTATCAGGGAGAGTATGGAGAACCAGGAAGTGCAGAAGAAACAGCAGAGAGTTTTGCGTCCAGATATGCCAGAAGAAGGGGCGCCGATACATCCAGCACTGCCGAGGATTTTATCGGGCAGGAGGAGATTGAGGAAATCTTTAACCGCACCTATGGTTCCCGGGAAAGGAAAAAGCAGGGCTGGGCGAAGACGATTCATTCTTCCGGGGAATCCGATACGAAATACAAAGGCCAGATGAAGCCCCAGGAAGAGTATCTGCTGGTAGATGGTTATAATATCATCTTTGCCTGGGAAGAACTACAGGAACTGGCCAGAACCAGCCTGGATGGCGCCAGGGGCAGACTGATGGATATCTTAAGCAATTATCAGGCGTGCCGAAAGATGCGGCTGATCCTTGTGTTTGATGCCTATAAAGTGAAGGGAAATCCCGGCAGTGTGGTGCGGTATCACAATATGGATGTGGTCTATACCAAGGAAGCGGAGACGGCCGACCAGTATATTGAGAAAGTAGCCCATGCGATGAATCGGAAGTACCGTGTGCGGGTGGCCACTTCGGATGGACTGGAACAGCTGATTATCATGGGCGCCGGGGCGGTCAGGGTCTCCGCCAGGGAATTGCGGGAAGAAGTGATGCTGGCGGCGGAGGAACTGCGGCAGGAATATATGGAGAAGACGGAAGGGAAAACCGGGGAGAAGCGTTATCTGCTGGAAGAAATTTCCAAGGACGTGGCTGCATTTCTGGAGCAGGCGAAGAGAGAATAAGTTAAGATATTTATAAGAAATCCCATGGGATTTTGTAAGGAACTTCCTTTATGATGACAACAGGCTTAAGGAAAAGTGAGGTTTTAACAATGAACGAATGTGTACTGGTGGTGGATGACGACAGGGAGATTGTGCGGGCCATAGCTCTGCTTCTGGAAAAGGAAGGGTATCGTGTGCTTAAGGCGTATGACGGCATGGAGGCACTGCGGATTCTGGGAGAACAATCGGTGCAGCTGATCATCATGGATGTGATGATGCCCAAACTGGACGGGCTTTCCGCCATGATGAAGATTCGGGAACGGAAGAACCTGCCCATCATCGTCTTGAGCGCCAAGACGGAGGATACGGACAAGATTCTGGGACTGTCCATGGGAGCGGACGATTATGTGTCCAAACCTTTCAATCCCCAGGAACTGGTGGCTCGGGTCAAAAGCCAGCTTCGCAGGTATACGATGCTTGGCGGCATCCATGCGCAGCACGAGGAAGACGAGATCGTCAACGGCAGGCTCTGTTACCGCTTGCAGGAACGCACGCTCTATGCGGACGGGGAACCGGTGAAGCTGACTGCCACAGAGACCAAGATCATGGAACTTCTCATGAAAAACAGGGGAAGAATCTTTCCCGCAGAGGAGATTTATGAGAGAGTCTGGGAGGAACCGTCCTTTGCGCCGGAGAATACCGTGATGGTACACATTCGTCATATCAGGGAAAAAATCGAGCTGAATCCAAAAGAGCCAGAATATATAAAGGTGGTGTGGGGTATTGGATACAAGATGGAAAAAAGGTAAGGTAATATGCAGTTTTGCAGTGTTTTTTATCGGTGTGACCATGTTGCTTGTGAATCTGGTTCCGGCAATTTCCCTGTATCTGGCATTAGGCAATCAGGTTTTTGACGGCGGAGTGGATTATCAGGAGAGCGAGGAGTTCAGGTGGTTTGTCAGTGAAAAGCTGTCCGACCTGATCAGTGTGGCTACCGGCGGAAAAGGCTGGACCAGTGGTGAAGCAGTGACATTTTCTAACGACTATGGTTATTATGACAGCGGTTTTGGCGGGTATACGGGATGGCTTGACCGGGCCTTCAATGAGGCGACTGTGACGGCTGTGGAGGAAAGCATAGTGGTAGAGGAGATTGCGGATCCTGCTTATAGGGATGAGTATCAGGAAGTGACGGAAGACCGGTTGAGACACCAGGCAGAAGAGCGTGCGGCGATCGCCTCGGAGTACGGACTTAATCCGGAGGAACTGGAGCAATATTATAATGATTACTACGGTGGCTTTTATGATGGTTCCTACGATGATTGGTACGCTGAGAATTACGATGAAGAAAAGATGCTGGAAGATTACATGGCTGATATGGCGCATAATAAAAACATCCGTTATGCAGTTGTGTATCAGGATAAACTGCTCTATTCCAACATCGAGCAATATGAAGAACAGATTGGTAAGGCGTGGGACGGATCTGATTTTAATGCGGCCCTTCCGCTGGAGGAGTATAATTTCTCCCTTTGGTATAATCGGGAAGATGATGGCAAAGTGAGGATTGTGAAGGATGGCCGGGAAGTGGATGTGTACGGGGACGGCATCTATGGGGATGACAGTCTCTGGTATGTGCCGGGCTATGCGAATTTTACGTTGGGAGAATCAGCCAAAGAGGCCAGGGTATTTATCGCCGTGGCGAAGAATCCGCAGCTTTATCTGGTGGGAGATTATGGCGGATATGGCGTGGACCAGTATGGCGGCAGACTCTACTATATGAAACAGATCAGGACAGCCATGCACAGGGAGTTCCAGGAGATCTGCGGATATTTAATAGCAGCTGTTATACTATTGGCGCTTTCCCTGTTTCTGTATAAGAGTAAACGGCTGGCAGATCAGGAAATTGCGGCTTTGTCAGGAAAAGTGTATCTGGAAGTGAAAGTCTTCTTATTCCTGTTTATCCTGCTTATGCTGGCAGGCAATAGCATGGGCGTGCTGTCGGAAGCCTGCTGGAAAATCGAGAATGGATTTTCTTCCTATTATTGCTGGGGCGGGGACATTACCTATGAGATATCCCGGATGTTCCGGGCCGGCGCTTATCTGGCCGCTTTTTTCTGGCTCTTTTATCTGGCAGTTCTGGACTTTAGCGGCAACAGAAAGAAGCAGAGGAAACCGCTTTTGGATATGCTGAAGAGGAAAGATCTTAAATACCCGCTGCAAAAGCGGCTGGTACGCAGACAGCGGATCAGAGTGGTGATTGAGATTGTCATATTGATGTTTGCCGGGGCAGTCGGCTCGATATTGTGTCTGGTATGCGGGACGGCCGCAGATTGTATGGAAGCCTATGATTATTATGGGTATGGCGGCGCATGGAGTGAGTGGTATTATGAATGGATGTACGGCAGCGGCGTTGATAGTTTTGTTGTAGTCGTAGTGATCATGGGCATTGTATTCTTAGGTGTGTTTCTGGGATTTATGATCCTTGACATCGTGACGCTTCATAAAAACCGCCGGCTGGCGGAAGATATCGGTGCCCTATCCGATCAGATCCAGGCGGTGCGGGAAGGGAATCTGACCGAGGGTCTACAGCTTTCAGAAGATACGGATTTACAGGAGGCCGCGAAGAACCTGAACGAGATTCAGAAGGGCATGGAGACGGCGCTGCGAGAACAGGTTAAGAGTGAGCGCATGAAAGTGGATCTGGTGACCAATGTGTCCCATGATATCAAGACACCGTTAACTTCCATTATCAGTTATGTGGAACTGCTCAGACAGGAGCAGGATCTGCCAGAACATGTAAAGGAATTTATCCAGATTCTGGGAGAAAAGTCCGAACGTTTGAGAAATATTGTGCAGGATGTGTTTGAGGTGAGTAAGGCCACATCAGGGCAGCTGCCCATACAGATGGAAGTCCTGGATATGGGGAAACTGCTGCGGCAGACGCTGGCAGATATGAATGTGCAGATTGAGCAGAGCAGCTTCACGATGAAACTGACAATCCCGGAGACACCCATGCCGGTGTTGGCTGACGGTCAGAGACTCTACCGGGTATTCCAGAATCTGTTACAGAATGCATTACACTATTCCCTGGAAGGTTCCAGAATTTATCTGACGCTCACCGAGGAGATGGAATATGTTGTAGTTCAGATGAAAAATACGTCCAGTGTGGAACTGAAAAGCACCAAAGACTTTACCGAGCGCTTTGTGCGCGGCGATGAGAGCCGCACGGACGGCGGCAGCGGACTGGGATTGTCCATTGCCAAGAGCTTTACCCAGGCCTGCGGCGGTGAACTGACCGTGGAGACAGACGCCGATCTGTTTACGGTGACAGTGTCCTTCCGGAAGGCGAAGGGCCTTCCGATAGCAAAGACGGCTGGTGTCCTGCCAGTAGAGGATCCTCCGGCAAGGGAGGGAAACCGTGATGAGGAGTAGGAAAAGTAACTAGGAAAATATTTATGCTGAAGTGAAAAGTTTATTTCCACTTTGAAAACAGCAATTAAAAAAGTAG
>CAMNXA010000072.1 GCA_946566685.1 uncultured Lachnospiraceae bacterium | reverse complement strand
AGCCAGAGAGATTGTCAGCAATCTGCTTGTGCATAGGGAATTTAAGAGTGCATTTCCTGCAAAACTGATTATTGAAAAGGACAGGATATGGACAGAGAACTGGAGCAGGACACAGTGGAAGGGGAGAATCAGTCTTGAGAATTTCACTCCTTATCCGAAAAATCCCATAATAGCGAAATTTTTTGTAAACATTGGATATGCGGATTCACTTGGTTCCGGTGTTCGGAATTTGTATAAATACACGAAAATCTATTCCAATGCAGAACCGAATTTTGAAGAAAATGATGTTTTTAGGTTGATTGTGCCTATGCGGCCTGCGGGAGCAACGCTGACAAGTGATAGAAAAAGCAATGAGGTTACAAAAGTTACAGAAAGTGTTACAGATGTTACAGAAAAAAGGCTTATTGAATTATTAAAAGATAACTCGAAATATAAAACGACTGAACTTGCTGAAATGCTTGATATAAGCAGAAAAACTGTATCTATTAAGCTCAAAAATCTAAGAGAAAAGGGTATTATAGAAAGAGTGGGGTCTGATAGAAAGGGATATTGGAATATTTATCTGTAACTCTTGGTGTTTAACAGATTTATGCTTGGCCTGATGATAAACGCAATGAACAGCGGCAACCGCGATGACGTTTGAGTAAGCGGTTGCAGGGAAAAGATAAGCAGATTACAGGATGGAAGGAATTATACATGCTTGATTCATTATTGCTCTTAGACGGTAACATACTGCTCTTTATTCAGGAGTTTCTCAGGAATCCCCTGCTGACACCGATCATGAAGGTCATCACAACGCTGGGAAACAGTGGCCTGATCTGGATACTCCTGACGCTTCTTCTGCTGGCAATTCCCAGAACCAGAAGAGTGGGGTGTATGCTGACAGCAGCCCTTCTGGGCACGCTGATCATCAACAATATCATATTGAAGAATCTGGTGGCCAGGACCAGACCTTATGAAGTGATAGAAGGTCTTACATATCTGGTGAGGAAGCCATCGGATCTTTCTTTTCCGTCAGGGCATGCGGGCTGTTCCTTCTCGGCGGCGTGTATCATGTTCCGCAGGCTTCCGAAAAAGTATGGTGTGCCGGCGCTGATCTTGGCAATCCTGATTTCGCTCTCCCGCCTGTATGTGGGGGTGCATTATCCCAGCGATGTGCTGTTTGGGGTGATCAGCGGTATCGTGATCAGTTATGCTGCGGAAGCGATTGTTGAAAAAATATTTCCTGAAAGGGTTAAGGAATCGCGCTGACTTTCCGATAAACATTCTGAGAAAGGCATGGATGCCGAAAATAGAACGGATGGAACCGTTCTGTTTTTGGCGTTTTTTAAATTTTTCAAAAAAAATGATAAAAACCTTTGAAAAACCATTTCTTTAGGTTATAATATATCCAGCATACTGCGCTTTTTGTGAAGTGAGATTTGTCTGATTGTTTAGTTTGACAGTATTTGGAAATTATTATAGAGAGACCAAGGGAAAGGGGATCAAAGATAAATGCAGTACACGGACATTGGAATAGATTTAGGAACGGCCAGCATTTTAGTATACATCAGGGGCAAGGGCGTTGTGCTCAAGGAGCCCTCTGTTGTAGCTTTTGATAGAGATACCAATAAGATTAAGGCCATAGGGGAAGACGCGCGCCTGATGCTCGGCAGAACGCCGGGCAATATTGTGGCAGTAAGACCTTTGAGGCAGGGCGTTATTTCGGATTATCAGGTCACAGAGAAAATGATGAAATATTTCATTCAGAAGGCTCTGGGCAAAAAGACTTTCCGCAAACCCCGCATCGCGGTGTGTGTACCGAGCGGTGTCACGGAAGTCGAGAAGAAGGCCGTGGAGGATGCTACCTATCAGGCAGGCGCCAGGGAAGTATCCATTATTGAGGAGCCTATCGCGGCGGCTATCGGTGCTGGAATTGATATTTCCAAGCCCTGTGGCAACATGATCGTTGATATTGGCGGCGGTACTTCCGATATCGCTGTGATTTCTCTGGGCGGTACGGTAGTCAGCGCGTCCATTAAGATTGCCGGAGATGATTTCGATGAGGCGATCGTGCGTTATATGCGTAAGAAACATAATCTGCTGATCGGTGAGCGGACAGCGGAGGATTTGAAGATTAAAATCGGTTCCGCTTTCAGAAGACCGGAAGTTGATTATATGGATGTCAGAGGACGTAACCTGGTGACGGGACTTCCCAGAACCGTGAAGGTTTCTTCCGAGGAGACAGAGGAAGCGTTACACGAAACGACAGTGCAGATCGTGGAAACGATACACAGCGTTCTGGAGAAAACACCTCCGGAACTGGCGGCAGATATCGCAGACAGGGGAATTGTTCTCACTGGCGGCGGCAGTCTGCTTCGCGGGTTGGAGGATTTGATCGCAGCCAAGACCGGCATCAATACGATGACGGCGGAAGATCCGATGACAGCGGTGGCTATCGGCACCGGCAAATATGTGGAATTTCTGGCGGGATACCGCGAGGATTGATAAAGAGAGGGAATATAGATGCTTAAGGGATTGTATACTGCGTATACGGGGATGCTCAACGAACAGCACAGAATGGATGTGCTGGCGAACAATCTGGCGAACTCCACCACCAATGGATTCAAGAAGGAGGGAACCACAAGCCAGGCTTTTGATACGGTATTGGCGTATAAGATCAAGGATCTGTCTGAGCCGGGCAATCTTCCCAGACCGCTTGCACGCAACAGGGCTGTGGATGAGAATGAGATGAACAATCCGAATAATGAAGATTATTTAGAGCGCAGAGTCAGAAGAACCGGCTTGAATCTGGGTGTCAAGATCGGCGAGAATTACGTGGATTATTCGGAAGGCCCCATCAAGGAGACGGGGAATCAGTTTGATCTGGCAATTTCCGACAGAGGTTTCTTCGCAGTGGAATATACCAACAAGGCGGGGGAGACTTCGACTAAATATACGAGAGACGGCAATTTTACCATGGATCTGCAAGGAAATCTGGTTACACAGGACGGAGATTTCGTGTTGGATGAGAATGGCCGCCATATCAGGATGGAGACAGAACTTCCGGTGAGTATTGACCGGAATGGAAATATTACACAGGATGGCGCTTTTGTAGCCACCATAGGACTCACGGACTTTGAAGACTACAATTATCTGGAGCGTTTTGGCGAGAATTATTTCCAGCCCATAGAGGGAGCGGTGGAAACCGAGGAAGTGGAATCGCAGATTTATGCCGGTTATCTGGAAATGTCCAATATTTCCGTGGTGACAGAGATGGTCAATATGATAACTTTACAGAGGCAGTACGAGAGCAACCAGAAAGTGATCACTACATATGATGACACACTTGATCAGGCAGTGAGTCAGTTAGGTAGATTGAATTAAGCGAGTGTACAGGAGGCGGTAAATTATGGTTAGAAGTTTATGGTCGGGCGCGACCGGCATGAATGCACAACAGACTAATGTAGATACGATAGCGCATAATCTTGCTAACGTCAATTCCGTGGGGTATAAGGCACAGGTGACGCAGTTTAAGTCCCTGTTGTACCAGAATTTACAGACAGTCACAACCACGGCGAACGGAGACCCGAAACCCACCAGTTCTCAGGTAGGACTCGGTGTTCGTACTTCTTCCATTAATTCCATCTTTACCCAGGGAAGTCTGTTGGATTCCGACAGTGATACGGCTTTTGCGATTGAGGGCGATGGATTCTTTGCGGTGCGTGGCGAGGATGGTAATACATACTATACGAGAAACGGTGATTTTACATGGGCGCTGGCCGGAAATGGCGGCATGACACTGACCAATGCGGATGGTCTGCCGGTACTGGATTCCCAGGCGCGTGCCATTGTATTACCGAGAACTTATATTGCAAGCAGATTGTCCATTTCTGAGGACGGCGAGATCTGCTATCCCGATGAGACCAACAGTCCGGTTCCCATCGGCAGAAAGATTGGCACTTTCCAGTTCAGCAATCCGGGCGGCCTGAACAGAGAGGGTGATACTCTCTTTGCGGTGACCGATGCCAGCGGCCGTGCCATCAATGAGGATACCAATGCGGAAGTGCAGAAGAGCAGGATCGTACAGGGATACCTGGAAGGCTCGAACGTCCACGTGGCGAACGAAATGGTCAATCTCATCGTGGCACAACGTGCCTACGAAATGAATTCCAAATCCATCACCACATCCGATTCCATGCTGGAAGTGGCTAACAACCTTAAACGTTAACTAAAATAACACCACGAGGACAAACACCATGAGTGATTTAACCGGATTATCTAATTACACAGACTACATGACGGACACCAACCGTGTAGCCACAGAGAATTTGCAAAGGCAGCTTGAAGATTCGGCGAAAGCCAAAGAGAATGAAGCTCTCTTCGATGCCTGTAAACAGTTTGAATCTTATCTGTGGGAGCAGGTCTACAAGGAGATGCAGAAGAGCGTAGATCTCTTCGGTGAGGATGAGGATGGTTACGCCTCCAATATGGTAGACTTCTTTAAAGATTCTGTTATTCAGGAAATTTCACAGCAAACCGCATCTCAGGGTTCTAATTCCCTGGCGCAAATGTTATATGAACAGGCGAAACGCAACTACAATCTCTGATGGTAGTGACAGATAACACAACGGACTGCTTTGAAAAGGCAGTCCGTTGTGTTATGGTATAGAAAATTGCTCCGGATTTACGAGGCTGCGAAGCAGATCTCGCAAAGTTAATTTGCGAAGCAAATTTACTTTTGGTATAGGAAACTGACAATGGAAACAATCAAGGGTTTTATAGAACATATCATATACCGCAATCAGGGCAATGGATACACGGTGCTCAATCTGATAAGTGATGGTGCGGAAATCACCTGTGTGGGATTTTTTAAGACCATGGATCAGGGAGAGACCATCGAGGCCCAGGGGGAGTATATCACGCATCCGGTGTATGGAAAACAATTTAAAATAGATCAATACAAGATACTGCCGCCGGATGATGTGGTGAGCATAGAGCGGTATCTTGGTTCCGGCGCCATCAAAGGTGTGGGAGAAGCTTTGGCCTCGCGGATCGTGAAAATGTTTGGTGCGGATACCTACCGTATCATTGAGGAGGAACCGGAGCGTCTGGCTGAAGTGAAGGGGATCAGCGTGCGCAAAGCCCGGGAGATTGCCGTCATTGTCTATGAAAAGAGGGATGCCAGGGAGGCCATGACTTTCTTGCAGACATACGGTATCTCCAATACGCTGGCCATCCGCATCTATGAGGCTTATGGAATGAATCTGTACGGTATCCTCAGGGAAAATCCGTATCGTCTGGCGGAGGACATTCATGGGATCGGATTTCGGATTGCGGATGAGATTGCGGCCAGGATTGGTATTCATACGGATTCCGACTATCGTATCCGCAGCGGGATTTTATATTCTCTACAGCAGGCAGGTGCGGACGGGCACTGTTATCTGCCGGAGAGCAGACTGTTAGAGCGGGCCGGGGAACTGCTGGGGCTGGCTCCGGAACTGCTGGAAGCGCAGTTACAGAACCTGGCGATGGATAAGAAGCTGGTCATCAAAATGCCGGGAGAGGGCGAGACTGAGCGGAAGGTCTATGCGGCGAATTATTATTATGCGGAACTGAATTGTGCCAAGATGCTCCATGATCTGAACATCAGGGAGGAATTGCTGCCTGCCGAGGAAGCGGCAATCATGTCCAAGATTGATCGGGTGGAGGCGGATTTGGAGATAGAACTGGACGAATTACAGAAACGTTCGGTGTTCGAGTGTATCCGAAATGGTATTTTTATTCTTTCGGGCGGGCCCGGTACGGGTAAAACCACCACGATCAACGCAATCATACGATATTTTTTATCGCAGGAGATGGATATCTTTCTGGCGGCCCCCACAGGCAGGGCGGCCAAGCGCATGACAGAGGCCACCGGATATGAATCCCGCACGATACACAGGCTTCTGGAATTGAATGGTGCAGTCTCCGAGGAAGCCAGGGCAGCCCGGTTTGAACGAAATGAGGAAAATCCGTTGGAAGCGGACGTGATCATTGTGGATGAGATGTCCATGGTGGACATCTTTCTTTTCCAGGCGCTCTTAAAAGCAATCCCGGTGGGGACGAGACTGATCATGGTGGGTGATGTGAACCAGCTCCCCTCGGTGGGTGCGGGACAGGTGTTGCAGGATCTGATGCAGAGCGGCCGTTTTCGGGCGGTGGTGCTGGAGAAGATATTCCGGCAGGCAGGAGAGAGCGATATTGTGCTGAATGCCCACAGAATTCATGCAGGAGAGGAACTTGCATTGGATAATAAGAGCAGGGACTTCTTTTTTCTGGAAAGAAATGACACGGATGTTATCTACAAACATATGATACAGTTGATATTAGATAAACTGCCGCCCTATGTGGGAACGCAGCCTTATGAGATTCAGGTGCTGACGCCGATGCGCAAGGGTAAGCTGGGGGTGGAAGTTTTAAACGGTATCCTGCAAAAATACCTGAATCCGCCTTCCACCGGCAAAAGAGAGTGCCAGACGGGGGAGACACTTTTCAGGGAGCAGGATAAAGTGATGCAGATTAAGAACAACTATCAGCTGGAGTGGGAGGTGGTCAGTAAGTACGGGATCCCGATTGACAAAGGGAGCGGTATTTTCAACGGCGATATCGGCACGATAAAATCTATTGACGATTATTCCCGCGAAGTGGTGGTGGAGTATGATGAACATCGACTGGTAACGTATCAGTATGCGCAGCTTGATGAGATTGAACTGGCTTACGCTGTTACGATCCATAAATCCCAGGGCAGTGAATATCCGGCGGTGATCATGCCGCTTCTGTCCGGGCCGAGGATGCTCTTTAACCGCAATCTTCTCTACACGGGTGTGACGCGGGCCAGGAATTGTGTCACGATCCTGGGAAGCCGTGAGACGCTTCGCCAGATGGTTGCCAATAACTATCAGAACCGCCGGTATACGGGACTTTCGGATCGTATCAGGGAATTGATCCCCCAGACCGGGTCATATCAGGAAGGAATTATTTAATTATGAATCGCATAAAATCACTTCGGGAGTTTTTTCTGGATCTCCTGTTTCCCAGACGCTGTCCTGTCTGCGACCGTCCTGTCGCCCCTTTTGGCAGCCTTGTCTGCGCGTCCTGTGAGCAGACTTTTCCATATATCAGACAGCCGTTTTGCATGAAATGCGGCAAACCCCTTGCGCAGGAAGAAAAAGAATACTGCCGCGACTGTAGTGTGCAGAAACACTATTTTGACAGGGGAATAGCGCTTTTTGAGTATAAGACTGTCTCTGACTCTCTTTATCGTTTCAAATATAAGGGGCGGCAGGAGTACGCCTCCTATTATGCATCCTGTATGGCGGATAAAGGCAGGAAGTTTATTGAGGAATGCCGGCCGGATGCGCTGGTACCGGTGCCGATCCACAAGAGCAGGCGATATCAGAGAGGATATAATCAGGCAGAGGTGCTTGCGAGGGAACTTTCTGTGCTGACGGGCATCCCGACAGTCCCGGATCTGATTCTGAGAGTGCACAAAACTGCACCCATGAAAGATTTATCTGCAAGAGAGAGACAAAATAATTTGAAAAAGGCTTTCAAAATCTGCCGTAATGATGTAAAATTAAGTACGATTATAATTATTGATGACATCTATACCACAGGGAGTACGATAGATGCCATGAGTATTGAATTGAAAAAAGCGGGGGTAGAACGAATTTATTTTATGACACTTGCCATAGGCAGGGGGACATGAACAACATTTGTCAGCAGGAGGATAAAGTATGAATGTAAGAAATTGCAGAAAATGCGGAAACCTTTTTAACTATGTATCCGGGCCGCCAATCTGTATGGCGTGCAGGGAAGCGCTGGAACAGAAATTCCAGGAAGTCAAGACGTATATCCGGGATAATGCGCATGCAACGATTCCGCAGGTGTCCGAGGCATGTGATGTGAGCACGAATCAGATTCACCAGTGGCTTCGGGAAGAGCGTCTGGAACTCAGCGCAGAATCCGGAATCACTCTGACATGTGAGAACTGCGGGGCTGTGATACTGACAGGACGTTTCTGTTCTAAATGTAAGAACAGTATGGCAAATCAGCTTAACAGCAGTATTAAAAAGCCGGAAGTCAAGAAACCTGAACCGAAGAAGGATCAGAAGGAAAATCCGAAGATGCGGTTTTTAAATTAGAACCGGCTGGACATTGGAGACTTGTATGTTAAACGAAGAGAGAATCATCCTGATGACTCAGATGGCCTCCTATGAAGCGAACGAGGGTAAGAAGAACGTAGCCATAGGAAGCTATTTCCGGAGTGATTACATAGGATGGCAGGTACTTAAATCCATTATAAGTGCAACCATCGCATTTGTAGTGGTTTTTGCCATGTACATTTTTTATGATTTTGAGATTTTCATGATGGAAATCTATAAGATGGACCTTCTGGAATTTGCGAAGAACGTGCTGTTTAATTATCTGAAGACAGTGGGCGTTTACGCGCTTATTTCTTATTTGGTTTATTCATTCCGTTACAGCAGGGCGAAGAAGAGCCTGCGGCTGTACTATATGAATCTGCATAAACTGGCAGGTATGTACAAAAGCGGAAGGTCTTAACTGAAAGGATAAATGATGACTACCTTACTTGTTGCAAAACAGATCTTAATGGCAATATACAGTAAATATGAAGTGTATATCACGCCGCTTCTGAAGTTTTTGCTGGCGCTTGTGACACTTCTTATGATCAATTCACGGCTGGGATACATGGAAAACATTGATAAGTTGACCGTGGTGTTGATTGTAGCGCTTATGTGTTCCTTTATGCCGATGAACTTTATCGTTGTGGCGGCAGCAGCGTTTACTATGCTTCATCTTTACAAATTTAATCTGGAGACGGCGCTGGTGATCGGTGTGGGATTCCTGTTAATGTTTTTGCTGTATATTCGATTTTCCCCGAAAGATACCGTGGTGATCGTGCTTTTGCCAGTCTGTTTCCTGATGAAGATTCCCTATGTGATTCCCATTTCCATGGGCTTGGTGGGGACGCCGGCATCGGCAGTGTCCGTAGCCTGCGGCGTGATGGTTTATTACATGCTTCATTATGTGATACAGAATGCAACGGTGATCGCAGCCATGGCGGATGAGGAGACTGCGGCGAAGCTTAAGTTTCTTATTGATGGGCTGCTCTCCAATAAGGAAATGGTGATAACCATCGCGGCTTTTGCCGTTACGGTGATTCTGGTGTATATTATCAGAAGGCTGAGTATTGACTATGCGTGGACGATCGCCATGGCGGCGGGCGCTGTGGTGAATATCATGGTGCTGTTGGTAGGAGACCTGATGTTTGATACCAATGTGGCGCTTTTTGGTGTTATTCTGGGAACCATTATATCGTTTCTGCTGGTGCTGGTGTTGCAGTTCTTCGTATTTAACGTGGATTACAGCCGGACAGAAAAGGTACAGTTTGAGGATGATGAGTATTATTATTATGTAAAAGCGGTGCCCAAGGTGACCGTGGCCAGAGCAGAGAAAAAAGTGAAACAGATCAATACACAGAGGAATGCAAGACCGGTGCAGAGAACGAGAAGTACACACGAATCATAAAGTGTTAGAGGTAGGTGAGAGAGGGAATGGAACAACTGAATAAATGGATTGGGCCATATCTTTCCAACTTGCATATGCCCTCGGTCCATTGGAATGATATAGCAGAGATCATAATTCTGACTTTTGTGGCTTATCATATTTTACTTTGGATTAAAAATACCAGGGCGTGGGCGCTGTTAAAGGGTGTTATCCTGATTCTGGTATTTGTCATAATCGCAGGACTCTGCAAGATGAACACGATTCTTTGGATCGTACCGAATATCTTCAGTGTCTGTGTGACTGCGTTTATTGTGGTATTGCAGCCGGAACTGCGGTCGGCTCTTGAGGAATTGGGACGCAAAAATATTTTCTCATCGCTGTTGGATTCCAGCAAACGGACGGATGGGCGCTTTTCTGACCGCACGATCAATGAGATCGTGAAGGCATCTGTGGAGATGGGAAAAGCGAAGACAGGTGCGTTAATCGTGATCGAACATGAACAGCCTTTGAAAGAGTATGAGAGAACGGGTATCGATGTGGATGGTATTATTTCAAGCCAGCTCCTCATCAATATTTTTGAGCATAATACGCCCCTGCATGACGGAGCCGTGATTGTGAGGGGCAACAGAGTTATCTCCGCCACCTGTTATCTGCCTTTGTCGGATAATATGGCACTCAGCAAGGATTTGGGAACCAGGCACAGGGCTGGGGTTGGTATTTCGGAAGTGACGGACTCCCTGACCGTGATAGTTTCCGAGGAGACGGGTAAGATAAGTGTTGCCTATGGCGGACAGCTGGAAAGAGGACTTGATGCAGACAGACTGCGGGCAAGGCTGTCGGATATCCAGGATAAACCGATGGAGGAGAAGAAGCGTAAACTCTGGAAAGGCAGGTCCGGGAATGAAGAATAAGATCACCAAAAACTGGGGACTCAAGATTGCCTCTTTCCTGTGTGCGGCCGGTCTGTGGCTTGTCGTGACCAATATCAATGATCCGGTGGTATCTTTCAGGGTATCGGATGTACCCGTCACGATCAGAAATGCCAGTCTGATCACGGATAAGGGGCAGGTATATGAAATATTGGACGGTACGGACGTGATTGATGTGGTCACGGTATCAGCGCCGCGGTCCGTCATTGATGCTTTGGATAAGAGCAATGTGGTGGCGGTGGCCGATGTGAATGATCTGACCAGTGTGGATACCATTCCCATCAAACTGTCCATCAACAAATATAATGATAAACTCGATGGGATCAAAGGCAATATTGACAGTGTAAAACTGAGTATTGAAGAAAAACAGACAAAGTCACTTCCGCTTCGTCCCAGCACTGCCGGGGATGTTAAGGAAGGCTATATGGTGGGGGATGTTACGTCAGACCAGAACCTGATCAGGATATCAGGCCCTCAGTCTGTGATCTCCAAAGTCAGCAGGGCGCAGGCGGAGGTAAATATCTCCGGATTTAACAGCAACATCAATACGGACGCGGACATCCGTCTCTATGATGAGGATGGCAAGGAGATTAAAGCCAGCAATATTGAGAAGAGCATCTCCAAAGTGCGTGTCAATGTAGAAATCCTACAGGTGAGAGAAGTGCCAGTGACATGTGTGGTGACGGGGACTGTGGCTGACGGTAATCAGTTTACAGGAGAGGTCAGCTATTCAAGTAATGCCGTTCGGATAGCGGGTAAGAGCAAAGTGCTCGATCATGTAAATGCCATTGAGATTCCGGAGGGGATCGTGGATGTGACAGGCGCTGAAGAAAATGTCATTGTGGCTGTGGATATACAGGAGTATCTGCCGGAAGGCGTGGTGCTTGCTGATACGGAGTTTGACGGACTGATTGAGATTACGGCGCATGTAGAGCAGGAAACACAGCGGAGCGTGCGGGTTCCCGTAAATGATATTGTATTTACTGGATTGCCGCAGGAGTATAAGGCAGTCATCACCGAACCGGAAAATGAATGCAGCATTATGCTGACAGGTCTTGCCTCTAATCTGGAGACTGTCACGGCTGAGGATGTTACGGCCATGATAGATTTGGAGGCCTGGATGGAAGAGGAGGGCATGACGGAGATCATGGAGGGAAGCTACTGGATCCCGGTGCATGTCATTCTGGCCAATGATTCTGTCAGACAACGTGATGAGACGGAAGTACGGGTGCATATTATCGCGGAGGAGTAGCCCGCGTGATATAAGAATTGAACCAGGAAAGGAATCAATAGAATGAGCAGATTATTTGGTACAGATGGTGTCCGTGGAGTTGCAAACGAGGATTTATCACCGCAGCTGGCGATGCAGCTGGGGCAGGCCGGGGCTTATGTCCTGACGAGGGAAAATGAACACAAACCCACGATCATGGTGGGGTGCGACACAAGAATTTCAGGCGATATGCTGGCGAATGCCCTGATGGCTGGCGTGTGTTCCGTAGGAGCGAATGCAGTCTATGTGGGAGTGGTTCCCACACCGGCAGTGGCATATCTCACCAGAAAATATAAGGTAGATGCGGGCGTGGTCATCTCCGCTTCCCACAATACGGTAGAATTTAATGGTATCAAGTTTTTTGACGGTAATGGTTATAAACTTCCGGATTCTCTGGAAGATGAGATTGAGGAACTGATCAGGAGCGATATGAAGGGCGTCAAGTTCCCTACCGGGCCCAGTGTCGGTAAGATCAAGTATCGGACGGATGCCAGGGAAGAATATATCAATCATGCGATGAAAGCAGTCAATGTTGATCTGCGGGGCATGAAGATTGTATTGGACTGTGCAGAAGGAGCATCTTTCTATACTTCCGTGGAGACCATGAAAGAATTGGGTGCGGAAGTGGTGGCCATTCATAATAATCCGGACGGCACGAACATTAATGCCAACTGTGGTTCTACACATATGGAAGAATTGCAGGCGCGGGTGGTTTTTGAGAAAGCGCAGGTTGGTTTGGCCTTTGACGGTGATGCCGACAGACTGATGGCTGTGGATGAACTTGGCAATATTGTGGATGGCGATCAGATCATGGCTATTGTGGGTACCCATATGAAAGCGCAGGGCAAACTCAATAAGGATACGATCGTGGCGACCGTTATGAGCAACCTGGGCTTTTTCCTGATGGGGGAGAAGAACGGGATTCATATGGAGCAGACCAAGGTCGGTGACAGATATGTGCTGGAGCGCATGCGTGAGATCAAAGCGAGCCTCGGCGGCGAGCAGTCCGGTCATGTGATATTCCTGGATGAGAATACTACCGGTGACGGATTGTTGAGCGCCCTGCATCTTTTGCAGGTGATCGTGGAGACGGGCAAACCACTTTCAGAATTGAAGACAGTCATGGAAGTGATGCCGCAGGCGCTTGTGAACGCTAAGGTGCCGAATCACAAGAAAGAGAAATATATGGATTATCCGGAGATTGCGGAGGCCATCGAAGCCCTGAACAAGAAATTTGCGGGACAGGGACGTGTATTGATCAGGCCGTCCGGCACAGAACCTCTTGTCAGAGTCATGATCGAGGGTAAAGATCAGAAAATGATTGATGAAGAGGCGCACAAGCTGGCCGAACTGATTCAGAATATTATGTTATAGGACTTGTGATAGTTTCAAAAAAATGTTATAGTTAGTGTTAGGTTGTGGACATGGGGGTTAGCAATCGGAAATAAAGTTGGAGGAAAAGGGTATGGTAAGCCAAAAGGTAGTCATCAAAAACCCGACAG
>CAMNXA010000071.1 GCA_946566685.1 uncultured Lachnospiraceae bacterium | reverse complement strand
TCCATACAAAGGAACATTTAAACGAAATAACGAAGGTGATTATCACGCAACGGAACATGAAATCAGAGGAATGATTCGTGACCAGAATCCGGATGGCAACGATGGAATGATTTTAGAATATTATACAATGGACGATATTGATAAGGAAACATTGCGAAAATACCGGCAAATTTTTGAAATTAGGAATGATGGGCATGTCTGGAATGGCCTTGACGACAAATTATTTCTGGAAAAACTTGGAGGATACAGAAAAGACAGAAGAGAGGGCAAGGAAGGACTGACACTTGCAGGCCTGATGATGTTTGGAGACGGACTTGCCATACGGGATGAATTTGACAATATTTTAATGGATTATCGGAATGAAAGCGAAATTACAATGGATATCCGCTGGAATGACAGGATTACCTACGATGGAACATGGGAAAATAATCTGTTTAATTTTTTCACCAAAGTCACGCCAAAATTAACGGAGGATTTGAAGAAACCATTTAAGCTTGAGGGCATACAGCGGATAGATGAGACTCCGGTACACAAAGCGGTGAGGGAAGCATTTGTAAACCTTATTATACATGCCGATTATTTGATGGATGCAGGTGTATTAAAAGTGATAAAAAGATTCAATGGATTTGAGTTCACAAATCCGGGTATTCTAAAGCTTCCGCTGGAGGATATTTACCGGGGAGGAAATTCAAAATCAAGAAATCCACATATGCAGACTATGCTTAGAATGGTTGGATTTGGAGACAATGCGGGCTCCGGATTTCCCTCCATATTAGCAACTTGGAAAGAAGAGGGCTGGGTGCAGCCGCTTCTGATAGAAGATACCGCCCTTAATCAGGTAACTCTTTATCTTAAAATGATTCCAGAACGTGGAGAACAATTAGCAGAAAAATCAGCAGAATCAGCAGAAAAATCAGCAGAAACGCAAACGGCATTGTTATCTGAAAGGCAGAAGCAGATACTTGCGTGCATGGAGTTAGAAGTACCATATAGGACAGAAGATATTGCTGAAAAAATAGGATTAAAAGGACCAAGGACAAGGCAGTTGCTGAATGAACTGGTGGCAATGGGCAGATTAACCTGCACAGCAGCCACTAAAAACAGGAGGTATATAAGGATTGAATAGAGCAAGGAATGACATGAAATACGTTAATCGTTATAGTTAAGCCCCAAATTGCTTGCGATTGGCATATGTTAATTTGCGTTGCTTGCCGCAACGGGATTTCCCTCGTATGATAATGGCAGTGAAAGAGTGAAAGGAGGGCATCCCTGATGCTAAACGAGAACATCAAAATAATCAGAAAATCCAAAGGACTTTCGCAAGAAGAACTTGCGATCAAGTTGAATGTGGTGAGACAAACAATCTCTAAATGGGAACAGGGACTGTCGGTTCCGGATGCCGATATGCTGATTGCCATTTCGGAAGTATTTGAGACACCTGTAAGCACACTGCTTGGAGAGAACATTGCCGAGACGAAGGCTGATGATCTGAGAGTAATTGCCGAGAAACTTGAGGTCATAAACCAGCAGCTTGCGCATGGAAAAGCAATGAGACAGAAAACAATTCATTGGCTCTTTATTTCATTGTGTGTGGTTATAGTGGCTGGTTTTGCAGTCCTGATAGAATTAAACAGTCCTTACTTGGGTTGGGATTATAGTCATCCCGAAACCGCATTTGTCGGAGTAGTGTTTCATGCATTTGAGTGGCTGTTTATCAGAATAGCGCCGCTTGCCCTGATTGGAGCAATCGTTGGTGCTTGCCGGAGTGGTTTTAGAGGTGGAACCAGGGGAATCAAATAATTTGTGGAGGCTATTATGTACGAGAGAATGCTCAATAAACAAAAGATGCCCAATATAGAAGAAATGACAACATTTTGTGGTAATAATGCAGAAAGATTTTCTTTGCTGAATGAATGGTTGGTATCTACCTTTCATACAGAGAAAAAAGTTGTTTTTCCCTATGGAAATAAATATGGTTGGGGAATAGGACATTATATAAGGAAAAAGCTTGTATGCAATATCTTTGCCGAAAATGGCGCGTTTACAGTTATGACGAGATTAACGAATATGCAATATGAAACTATTTATCATGAGGTGCAAAAGTACACGCAAGAGTATATTGATAAAAAATATCCTTGTGGCAATGGCGGCTGGATACAATATCGAGTTATATGCCAAGAACACTATGAGGATATCAAAAAGATATTAGGAGTAAAATGTGGCAAATATGATTGAAACAAAGAGCCTTATTCTAGATAAGGCAAAGTTTTCAGATTGGAAAGAGATGTATGATAATGTTTGGTCGCGGCCGGAAAGTGCAAAATATATGGCATGGAAGATTACAACAAGTGAAGAGGATGCCAAAATAAGAATCAGGAAATCAATCGCATTTCAAAAAGAACATGATACCTATGTAGTTTATGAAAAAGCAAGCGGTAAGGCAATCGGGTTTGCCGGTGTAGAAGAGATCGAACCGTACATATACCAGGAAACGGGGATATGCCTGGGGCCGGATTATGTAGGAAAAGGACTTGGAAAGCAGATTCTGCAAGGATTAATCCAATATTGCAGAGAAGAATTAGGAGCCAGGGAATTCAGATATTCTACAAGAGAGGAAAACCGAGCCTCCAATCAATTGGCAAAGTCATTGGGTTTTACAATGACATCTTCAGAATATAAAATGTGCAGCAAGGATGGACGCTGTTATAATTACGTGCAATATACTTATAAGATAAATACGACACATAAGTAGAAGAAAGACAGACCGCGATTGTAGAGGGTGAGGGAAATGAAAGTTTTAGTGATGAATTGCAGCCCTGTCAGAACTGGAGCAACAGCAGAAATAGTAAACATAGTTTCAAAATGCCTACAGGAGCGATACGATGTCAGAAGTATATGCATTGATGATTTTGACATTCATTTTTGCAAAGGGTGCAGAGCATGTCATCATACGGCCAAATGTGTTCAGCATGATGATGTTGACAAAGTAATTGCAAACTATGAGTGGGCAGATGTCATCATATCAGTATCGCCCTCTTATTGGGCAGATATTCCCGGACAGTTTAAAGCTTTTATTGACAGATGCACGCCCTGGTGTAATACCCATGAGCCACATGCAGCTTTAAGCACTGGAAAGAAAGGGTATGTGTTGGCATTAAGGACAGGAACAAACATGAGGGAATGTCAGCGTATTTTTGATAGCATTGAACATTTTTATGGGCATTTAGAGGTCGAATGTTGTGACAGGTTAGGTTTATGTTCCGTGGAATATAAAGAGGCAGTAGAGCAAAGAAGAGATGAAATTATAGAATTCTGTCATAAGATTTAACCAACCTAAGAAACAGGCTCGATCATGGCTTCCCGAAAAGCGGTAGGAGAGATGCCTTTGACCTTCTTAAAAGTACGGTTAAAGGCAGAAATGCTGGAAAATCCACATTCGAAGGCAATATCGATCATTCTCTTTTTGGGTCCCAGAAACAGCGCTTCCGCTTTGTTGATCCGTTCCTGGATAAGATAATCGATAAAGGTCATCTGGGTATAATCCTTAAACAAATGGGAAAAGTAGGATTTACTGATACCGAGTTGATGGGCGACCATATCCAGTGTCAGGGGTTTTTCACAGTTCTGGGAGATATACAGGCAGGCCTGTGCCATAAGTCTGGAGGACTTATACTGTGTGACCGTGTAGCCGGAGTCTGCGGCATTGTTCGAATGCAGGCAGTACTGTCCGAACAGGGAAAAGAAAGCCAGTAACAGGGAATAAATATTAACTTCAACAAATGGATGTTCCGATTTGCAAAGAACATCTATTTGTTTTAATGTCAGAACCATCCTGTCATTTTCCACATTACAGGGGTCATAGGCGCAGTAGGGCGTTTTCGATAAAATGGGGAGAATGCGGTTGATCTCACTCATCACGGTGATCAGGCTGATCGGGAACTGAATGATCAGGAAGGATTCTTCGGATACATTTTTAACGGAATGCAGTTCTCCCGGATAGACAATGATGAGATCATTGGACTTTAGGACATACTTATTGAAATTGATGGTAACGGTGTTGCCGTCCTGGAGACTCAGGAGAATTTCCGCATAAGGATGCCAATGCATGGTGTCCACATAATCTGCATAAATCTTTTTGGCGATATTAATTTTCCTGCCTTCCCCAAAGGACAGGTTTTCATAGTATTTATCTAATTGCATGGCGATATCTCTCCCATCATTATTTCATAAAGAGTATCATTTATAAGTCAAAAAAGCAATATAGAATACTTCCCGATACAGCGAGGATGAATAGATAGAAAAGCAAAATCCTCACATATATAAAAGAAGATATGCCCAGCATTAACGGTCAATATTGGCTATAATAAAATGTAAAATATATGGAGGTATACCTATGAAAATTGTAAATCCGGTTCTTTCAGGCTTTCACGCAGATCCTTCTATCATTCGGGTGGGAGATACTTATTATATTGCCAGTTCGACTTTTGAATGGTTTCCGGGAATCAGAGTCCATGAATCCAAAGATCTTGTTCACTGGAATCTGACGGCTTCTATTCTTGACCGTATTGAACTGGCGGATATGAAGGGGGATCCCTGTTCCGGCGGCATCTGGGCTCCGGATCTGTCCTATGCAGACGGGAAATTCTGGTTGGTTTATACAGACATTAAAATTGTGGACGGCGCTTTTAAAGACATGTATAATTACCTGACTGTAGCAGAGGATATTCATGGCCCCTGGAGTGCTCCGATTTATCTGAACGGCGTGGGTTTTGACGCATCATTATTCCATGCTGAAGATGGCCGGAAGTATCTGATTCAGCAGACCTGGGATCATCGGGAGTACCATCATGCATTCCGTGGGCTGACGCTTACGGAATATGACCCGGAGGCGAAACGGCTCAAACCGGAAACGGCAAAAATCGTTTATAAGGGAACCAGTGTTAAGTTAGTGGAAGGACCACATCTTTATAAGATTAACGGGTATTATTATATCTTTGCTGCCCAGGGAGGAACCACCTGGAGTCATCAGGAGATTGTGGCCAGATCCAGGGAACTGTACGGCCCTTATGAGAGTGAGCCTGACGGCCCTTTTATCACTAACTTTGACACGCCGGATCATTATTTGCAGAAGCAGGGACATGGCGCGCTGGTGGAGACGCCATCCGGAGAGTGGTACTATGCTTCCTTATGCGGACGTCCTCTGCATCATCCGACTGAAAATTGCCATGATCCCAGAGGGTGGTGTACCCTTGGACGTGAGACCAGTATTCAGAAAGTATATTGGGACGAAGAGGGCTGGCCGAGAATCGAGGGCGGACATGGCGGGCTTGTGGAAGTGGAGGCCCCTCAAGATGCGATTTTGACGGAGGCGCCTGAAACCCATGCGGTATATGACGATTTCATGGCGAAAGAACTGGACGGAGAGTGGAACACCCTGCGGGTACCCTTTTCAGAACATATGGGCAGTGTTGGCGGTGGCAGTCTTAAGCTGACAGGGCGGGGCTCCTTGTCAAATCGGTTTGACCTGTCTTTTGTGGCCAGGCGATGGCGGGATTTTATGTTTGCCGCTGTCACCAAAGTGAAATTCGATCCCTACAGCTATCAGGCGATGGCGGGGCTTGCCAATTATTATAATAATGAGCATTGGTCGTGGATCTTTATCACCAGGGATGACAATAACAATCGGGTGATCGAGGTGGCAGAGTGTGATAACAGCAAGTACACTTCCATGCTCAGAGAGGATGCCGTGATCATTGCGCAGGACGTTGAATGGGTCTGGTTTAAGACCGTGGTGGATCATCTGGAGTACTGGTATGAGTATTCCTTCGATGGGGCAGTGTGGCACAGGATTCCTGTGAAGCTGGATGCTATGGTACTGTCCGATGATTACGTGATGTCCCATTATGGCGGATTTTTTACCGGAGCATTTGTAGGGCTTGCGGCAGTGGATTATTCCGGTTATGGTTCTGAAGCTGAGTTTGGATATTTTGAATACCTGGTGAACGGCTAACGGCTGTTTGATTTGGTATCCTGGAGATACATCAGTATGCAGATGATCGCTAAGAGGGCTTCCACAACAGGCTGAGCAGCGATCACGCCATTTAGTTTCCAGAGATAATTCAAGATGATTACGCCGGGTATAAACAGGAATGCATTTCTCAACAGGGTAATGATCAGCGATTTTGCCGCTTTGCCTAAAGCCTGAAAATAACTCGTTATGATATTAATGATACCTAACAGAGGAGCCGACAGACACAGAACCTTCAAAAAGTATCCGGTCTGCTCGATCAAGGCATTATTTTGCAGGAATACAGAGGCAAGCGCTTTCCCTAGAAGTATGAAGACGGCAGTAAATACCGCACCGATCAGAATACCATACAGCATTGTCCATTTCACAATATCGGACATCCTTTTTTGCGCATTTGCCCCATAGCAATAGCCCACTAAAGGGGCAACGCCCTGTGATAATCCTACTGACAATAAAATCGGGATCATATCAAGTTTATAGGCGATTCCATAGGACGCTACCGCATCGGATCCGTAAATGCCGATATAGTTGTTGAGTACAATATTGGAAATGCTCATGAGAACTGTAATAAGAGCGCCTGGGATACCGATACTCACGACATTGCGGATCATCCTGGCATTGGGTGTAAAATATTTAGGGGCCAATGGTACCAATTGATTTCCCTTATGCCCCTCATGGATCATGCAGACAATATAATATATGGCAGCGCATACAAATCCCAGAGAGGTTGCAAGTGCGGCGCCAGCAGTTCCCCAGCCTAAGATGGCAATAAATACATAATCCAGTATCATATTGATCACATTGCCAAGTATCAGTCCAATGGTGCCTTCCCTGATCAGGCCGATGGAGCGGAATAAATGAACAAACCCATTTGCAAGCATGATAAAAGGGGCACCGAGAAAAATCCATTTCAGATAATCACAGGTATAGGCCATATTGTCTGTATCTGCACCGGATATTCTGGCCAGTGGATGCAGGAATGCCAGTCCCAGAACAAGTGTGATAATGCCGGCAGCTGTCATAGCGTATACGCAAAAGTTCATGACAGCGCCGGACTCTGTTTTTTTGTCTTCTCCCAGTAATCGGGCAATCACGCTGCTGCCTCCCATTCCGAATACACAGGCGATAGACATGATGATCAGCAGTATCGGTGCGCACAGCGTCACCGCGGCGATTGTTGCAGGTTCTTTGGTCAGAGAGACAAAAAAGGTGTCAGCAATATTATAAATAAGCGTTGTGAGCTGGCCCAGCATAGCAGGTAATCCAACGCGCATGATCGCTTTGGAAATGTTCTTTTCTTCAAAAACGGATGTCATGTTATCTTTTCCTCCCTTGCAATTTTTAGCATTATAATATAAAATAAATCCTAAAAACAAGACATATGTCCTGTTTGGAGGGGTTATGGAAAGAATCTATGATAAAAAGAGAATTGCAGACTGCATTGCCCATAGTAAATACCATGCGGTGCTGGATTCATTGGATATAGATTTTTATTTGATACAGTATGAGAAAGGCGAACTGGTATGCTCCCCCTATGAAAGCGAACTGCTGTTTAAGATAGTGGAACAGGGGGTTATCAATATCTATTTTATCCGTGATGATGGTACGCGTTATTCCCTGTCAAACGGAACCACGGATTACTTTCTGGGAGACATGGAACTCTTTTATCCTCCAAACGCTAATATTTATGCGGAGGCGGTGGAGTCTTTGGTCTGTATTTCGTTTTCCATTGAGAAGCACAAGGAAACCCTTCTTTGCAATACCAGGTTTTTACAGCTTATTTGCGGCAGTCTGTCAGCCAAAATCGGATTGATGACTACCATGGATGCCGCCCCGGCGTCCCTTACGGAGCGGGTAAGGTCTTATATGAAGTATAAATGCAGTGATGGAACTTTAAAGGGAATCGAGCAGGCGGCCTTTCATCTTCATTGCAGTGCAAGACAGCTTCAAAGAATATTAAACCAATGTGAGAGTGCCGGATCAGTCAGGAAAATTGGGAAAGGGACATATAAGCTTTTGCAATAAAAATCCACCGGTTGTGAAGAGGCAAGTCAGAGATTGCCAATTGACAATCACAAATGGTGTGTGTTAGACTGTTAAAAGATTTAGTAGGAGGATTTTGTATGTTAATTGTTGTTGTAACGGAGAAGATTGCAAAATAAATATTGCAGGGAGAATCTGAGTGTGACACTCGGAGTCTGCCCATATGTTGGCAGTTTGAACTGTCAGCATTTTCGCCTTACAACTGCTTAATAATATGGTATTTTTTTCAAAAAGTATGGAAGCATGACGGTATGGTCGTGCTTTTTCTTTGTGAATGGGAAGATTCGTTATAGAATGAGGAGAGACCGTGGTAGCGCTGTTTGTCGGGCTGTCATGGTCTTTTATTATGATTGAAAGAGAGGAAACCGTAACGTGAAGGATATAGTAATCCATACAGAGAATTTAGTAAAAACCTATCGAAGATACAAGAAGGAGGAAGGACTCTACGGCAGTATAGCCAGTCTTTGGAAACGAAACTATGAAGAAAAAACTGCGGTAAACCGTGTGGACTTATCGGTCAGGGAAGGCGAGTTTATCGGACTGATCGGGCCTAACGGTGCCGGCAAAACCACACTGATCAAGATGTTGACCGGCATTATTGCTCCTACGGACGGGGAGATTGAGGTGCTTGGATATTATCCGAACGATCTGCGAAACGAATTTAAGAAACAATATGCCGTAGTGATGGGACAGAAGAGCCAGCTGTTCTTTGAACTTACCGTTAATGATACCCTGCGCCTGTTCAAGGAGATTTATGAGATCTCAGAGCAGGAGTTTCAGAGGAACAAACAGTATTTCATGAAGCTGTTTGGGGTTGAGGAATTGATGGATGTACAGGTCAGGACACTGTCATTGGGGGAAAGGATGAAGATGGAACTGATCGTTTCCTTACTGCATAATCCCAGGATCCTGTTTCTGGATGAGCCAACGATCGGTCTGGATGCGGTGGCAGCGAAACAGATCCGCAGTTTTTTAAAGGAAATCAATGAGAAAAAAGGTACGACCATTCTTCTGACTTCACATTATATGGAAGATATTCAGGTGTTATGCCAGAGAACAGTTGTCGTCAATCATGGTGTGAAGATTTATGATGGTTCCACAGAGGAACTCTTTGACAGATACCAGAAGAATAAAAGGATTATTGTATCTTTCGGGAAACCGATGAGAAAACTCCTTCTGGAAACACAGGATGCACGGTTGGTGGAAGATACATCCTATAAAAAAGTTTATGAGGTGCCGAAGGAGTCGGCCAGACGGTTACTGGCAGAGATGATGAAATATGAGCCGGGAGATATTGTGGTGGAAGAAGAGGAGATTGGTGTGATCGTAGAGCGGATTTATCAGGAAGGGAGTGAATATCTTGGGTAAATATCTTGAAGTTACCAGGACTTATATGAAGACACAGCTGGTATGGAGAGCGGATGTAATATTTAATATGGTTTTCACGATTACTAGAATTATTTTTGCCTATCTTTTATGGGAGATGGTTTTTCAACAGAAAGAAATGGTGGGGGAATTTACATTTCATGGCATGATGTCATATTATATCATCAGCTCGTTTTTGTCACAATTGGAGATGTCTGAGGGAATCGGCATTGAGATTCATGAGAGGATACGCAATGGCACATTTTCCAAATATTTAGTCATACCGGTTGGCGTGGAGAAGTATTTTATGGCCATGGAATTGGGAATTGTCCTGTTTTATGTGGTGTTTGATTTTATCGCTGCCATGGTGTGGGTCTTTATATTCCGGATTCAGTTTGTGTTTACTGCGGATAACGGGGTGATTGTATGTGCGGTGGTAATGGCGGTTCTGGGTATGGTTTTTATGGTACAGTTGAATTATTTTCTGGGGCTGTTAACGTTAAAATACCAGGGGATTGGCACCTTCCTGATGATTAAAAATAATCTGATGGCGCTCATCACAGGTACGATTATTCCGCTTGCGCTATTTCCGGAAGGGATTGTAAAGATGATGCGTCTGCTGCCTTTTTATTATGTCACATATCTTCCCGCAATGTTATTGAGCGGAAAGTGTGGGGAGGAAGCCTGGATGGGTCTGATGGCGATCGGCTGCTGGTGTCTGGCCATGCAGTTTATCATCCATGGTACCTGGAAGAAATATCTGAGAAAGTATGACGGGGTGGGAATATGAATAAGAAAAATATGCGAGTGCTGCGGGAATTGTTTTATTTGCGGATGCATGGGCTGATGGTGTTCAGACTGGATTTTTTGGCACCTTTCTTTGTGGACGGCTCTTTGTTCGTGATTCAGTTGCTGGCTTTTGGGGTGGTCTATGGCCATGTGGATGCCATCGGAAGCTGGGGAAGGGGTGAGATGATCCTGTATATTGGCACCTTTTCCCTGCTAAATGCCATAAATATGACAATCTATTTCTTTGGTGTCAACAGCATACCCTATAAAGTCAGGTCGGGGGAGTTGGATCTGTATTTGTCAAAACCGGTCAGTCCTCTGTTTCGCCTGACTTTTGAGAATATCAGTCCGGGTTCTGTGCCCTTGATCCTGATGAGCCTCTGTATCGTGGCGTACGGGGTCAGTACATTGCGTATGCCCCTGACGCTGCCGGTAGTTATCAGTTACGGTTTTTGGGTGCTTGTGATGATCGTCCTGTATTATGAACTGGAAGTGGTCATCCGTTCTGTTTCTCTATATATGGTATCCATGGCTCGTCTGGAACAGATTGAGGAGGCCGGCCTTGAACTGTGCATGAAGCTGCCGGGAATTGCCTTTTATGGAGTGTATAAGGTGATTTTTTATCTGATTCTGCCTTATGGGATTATGGCCACCCTGCCAGTGCAGAGCATGATAGGAGAAATGAATTTGCAGACAGCTGCCTTTGGAATCGGGGTGGTGGCTTTGTTCAGCGCAGTCACGGCAGTTTTGTGGACGCAGGGACTGAAACATTATAACAGTGCAAGTTCATAAGTCCTATTAAAATTCAAAATAGAGCTGAGGGCCGTTCCCTGTGTGCCAATGACGATTTTCTTAGCTTTGTTTGCGGTCAGAATCTCTGTGAGTGGTTCGATATTCCGTTGTTGTACCATGCGGATGGACTTGCCGTTGTCCGCATGGTAGTCGTGATCGGCCCAGCGCTTTTCAAACTTGTCCTGCCTGTTTATTTCTTCGCCGCCGCCGAGATCGCAGCCCGCTTTCTCAGGGTAGGATCCAGTATCTTCTTGCGGATCCGCAGGCTTTCGGGGGTTACTTCCAACAGTTCGTCCGTGTCGATAAACTCAAGCGCCTGTTCCAGGCTCAAGACCTTGGGCGGTGTGAGGCGGAGTGCCTCGTCCGCGCTGGAAGAACGGGTGTTGGTGAGCTGTTTTTTCTTACATACATTTAACTCGATATCTTCTCCGCGGCCATTTTGGCCTACCACCATGCCGGAGTAGACTTTGGTGCCGGGACCGATGAAAAGAGTGCCGCGTTCCTGGGCGTTGAAGAGGCCATAAGTGATGGCTTCTCCGGCCTCAAAGGCAATCAGGGAACCCTGTTTGCGGTACTGGATATCGCCCTTATAGGGGCCGTAGCCGTCAAAGATAGTGTTCATGATGCCATTGCCTTTGGTGTCGGTCATAAACTCGCCGCGATAGCCGATGAGGCCGCGGGAGGGAATGGAGAATTCCAGCCGGGTGTATCCGCCGGAGGCCATGCCCATGTTCTTCAGTTCGCCTTTGCGCAGGCTCAGCTTTTCAATGACGGTTCCGGAAAATTCTTCCGGTACATCCACGTAGCACAGTTCCATGGGCTCCAGCTTCTTGCCGTTCTCGTCTGTCTTATACAGTACCTCTGCTTTGCTGACAGCGAACTCATAGCCCTCGCGCCTCATATTTTCGATCAGTACGGACAGGTGCAGTTCGCCGCGGCCGGAGACTTTGAAAGCCTCGGTGGTGTCTGTCTCTTCCACCCGCAGGGAAACATCCGTATTAAGCTCCCGGAACAGTCTGTCGCGCAGGTGGCGGCTGGTAACGTACCTGCCCTCCTGCCCTGCCAGTGGAGAGTCGTTGACGATAAAGTGCATGGCGATGGTGGGCTCTGAAATCTTCTGGAAAGGAATGGGCTTGGGCTCATCGGGGGAGCAGAGGGTATCGCCGATATGGATGTCGGTGATGCCGGAAATTGCCACGATGGCGCCGATGCCGGCTTCTTTGACTTCTATTTTATTCAGCCCGTCATACTCATAGAGTTTGCTGATCTTTACTTTCTTCTGTTTATCTGGTTCGTGGTGGTTGACGATGACCACTTCCTGATTGACTTTGACGGAACCGTTGTCCACTTTACCCACGCCGATACGGCCCACATACTCATTGTAGTCGATGGTGCTGATCAGCACCTGGGTGCCGGCATCGGGATCTCCCTGGGGCGCCGGAATGTGTTCGATGATGGTGTCAAAGAGGGGAGTCATGTCGCCGCCTTTGACAGTAAGCTGTGTGCTGGCCGTGCCGGCCTTGGCGGAAGCGTAGACGAAGGGGCAGTCAAGCTGTTCATCGTTGGCATCCAGATCCATGAAAAGTTCCAGCACCTCATCCACTACCTGAATCGGTCTTGCTTCCGGTCTGTCGCATTTGTTGATGCATACAATGACGGACAGATCCAGTTCCAATGCTTTCTTTAAGACGAATTTGGTCTGGGGCATGGGGCCTTCAAAGGCATCCACCACCAGAATAACGCCGTTTACCATTTTTAAGACCCGTTCTACCTCGCCGCCGAAATCAGCGTGGCCGGGTGTGTCGATGATATTGATCTTAACGCCTTTATAAGTGACGGCAGTATTCTTGGAGAGAATCGTGATACCGCGCTCTTTCTCGATGTCATTGGAGTCCATAACGCGCTCCGCCACTTCCTGATTCTCCCGAAATACGCCGCTTTGTTTCAATAACTCGTCCACTAGGGTAGTCTTTCCGTGATCTACGTGGGCGATGATCGCTATATTTCTTACATCTTCTCTTGTCTGTCTCATGTGTTACCGTGCCTTTCTTGAACTTGTATAAATGTTCTTAGTCTTGCAACTCTCCTCAAACTCGGACATTATATCACTAGTTCCTCTTTCTTGCAATAGTCTGGGAATATGTGGTAAAATTAAACATAAATCAGCCTGCCGCGCGACCATTAACAGTTCTATTTTCTCTCTTCATCCTATATATTGATAATACAATACTAAAAGGGATTCCTGCGATCACGCAGTGTAGAAGGGAGAAAAAACATGACAGATAAGGTAATTGAAAACAACCAGGT
>CAMNXA010000070.1 GCA_946566685.1 uncultured Lachnospiraceae bacterium | reverse complement strand
AGATTGTTCATGCTGTTATAATAATTCTTGCTCACCTTCATTTTAGACGCTGCCTGGCCGATCTGATTCCGGCTCTTCTGGAACTGCCGCTCCGCCTTCATCTTATTACGCATCCTGACTGCATTGATTCGAACCACCTTATCTGTGATCTGCCCGATCAACCCTTGCATGTGCGCAATCTCGTTGCGATATGCAGACTTATTGGCGATCAGTTCCTCCCTGGTACGTTCATATACCGCCTCAAAACCGTCATCCAGCTTCTCAAGGGCTTCCGCCAGGACTCCGATCCGGTCTGTGGACGCATCCAGGGCATCCATATCCAGTTCTTCCTGCTTCAGGATATCTTCCTGTACTTCATTCTCCTGAATGATCTCATCCAGAAGGCGGCTTTTTTTCTCAAGGCTATCTACCAGTATCTGTACACTGCTCTGACTCATGCCTGCACTACCTTTCTATGACTGTTTGCTTCGTCTCATGACCTCTTTCCAGGTATCCCGGATGCTTCTTAGATGCACATTGACTTCCTCTAAGACTGCTGCATCCTTCTTCATGTTTGCCTCGAAGAGTCTCTGCAGAAGATAAACATAAATTCTGTCAAAATCCTTCGCCACTTCATATTTATGATCCAGGGTATTCCTGAATTCTTCAATAATACGCTGTGTCTTTTTGATATTGACATGTGCTTTCTCGATCTCGCCATGTTGTATGGAGATGATCGCAATATTACAGAATTTGATAGCGCCCTCATACAGCATCAGTGTAACTTCCGCCGGAGAAGCTGTCAAAATCTTGTTATTTGTATATTCCGCAAAGGGATTGTGTGCCGGCATAGCCATTCTCCTCCTTGATCCAACCTGCCATTTCCTTTACCAGAATCAACCGCCAAACATGCTGGATACGGCATTATTCTTGGATTCCATCTTCGCCAAAGCAGTCTCCATCGCTGAGAACTTCGCATACCACTTATCCATCAGGGCATTCAGCTTCTCTTCCTGCTTCTTGATCATATCCGTGTAATTATCATACTCTTTCTTCATCTGCTTGTCATTATAGACTGTGAGCGCACTGCTGAGTGTCGTAGCAGACATCTTCTTATTCAGCTCATCATGCATATTATTGGTCAAGCCCACGAAGAAATTCATCACCGTTTCAGGATCTGTCGCGATCATGCTCTTCAGGATATCATTATTACCCCTGACGGAAACATCATCCGGATCGCCATCGATATGGTAAGCGTTTCTCTCATTGTCCTTCGCCCCGAAATATCCAAGCGTAGCAATACCAAAATCTGACAGATACATGTTCTTGCCATTCACATTTACGCCCTGTAACATCACGCTCTTCATGGCTGAACTTACAGTACTGAGTGTGGAGTCTCTGCGAAGCAGGGAATCCTTGATCTTCTTCTCCCACTCCTCAATCTCATCGTCAGTCATAGCATCCTTCTCTTCCGAAGTAAGAGGATCATATCCTTTTGATGATTCTGCATTATACAAAGAATCCATCTCATTGATCAGGGCATTGTACTCGGTAAAGAGTCCCTTGATCATATCATAAATGCCATCGGTATCGGAAGTCGTAGATAAGGTAACTTCCTTGCCATCGGTCTCTTCCAGCGCTGTGATGGTCATGCCGTTGACTGTGATCGTATTATTATAGGAAGAATACTTCACGCCGTTAAGCGTAATCTGCGCGTCACTGCCCTGAATCTTGTGAGCCTGCTTATCTTCTGACAGTCCGGAAGTATAGCTGCCGTTCAAGAATGCAGCGGCGGCATTCGCCTTATCTTCTACCTCTTTTGTCACCGCTTTCTCTAAAGCTTCTTTTCCTACCACCTTATCAGGATTATCCTTATCCACCTCAAAGTATTTCTCATTCTCGGCAATCTTCGTCTCATTATCCTTAATAAGTTTTTCATTGGCGGCAATGGCGTTGACGAAGCTGTAGCAGTCCTGCGCTTCCCCTATTTCTTTCTCTATACGCTCTACCTCAGCCTTGGCGTTAGCAATGGCAGCCGGATCGCGGTCCGCCTCAGCTTTCGCTTCCTCTTCCGCCAGCTTTTCCTTCGCCGCTGCAAGATCCTGCGCAAGACCACCTTCACGGATTGTCTCCTTGACTGGTTTTCCATCCTCCAACACCGGCTTTCCGTCTTCGCCTATCTTATCAACTTCCTTTTCCGTACCATAAATCTTATCATAGAGTTCCGTCTTAAACTTGGCATAGTCGCCGCCGGCAGTAGCAGATGTGGAAATATCACCGTACTTCGCATAACCGTCCAGCTTTTTCAATTCGTCCTCATTATATTTTTTGGCGCCATTTAAGACTTCATTATCCTTCGCCAGCGCATCGTTCTCTGCCTTATAGGCCGCAGCGCGCTCCGCTACCAGATCGGCAATCAGCTTATCCTTGTCGTTCTTGTTTGCCGGATCCGCATACGCCGCCCACTTCTCATACTCCTTGTACTCCGCAGTCTCCTTGTACTTCGGATCAGTCAGATCAGGTGCAGTCAAAAGCCCCAATGTCGCAAGCGCCTGAAAACCGCCTGCATCATTGCCGGAAAGTGTGAAATTCGCGTCCTTACCGGTATCCCTGGAACTGATGTAGATACGCTGGTTATCCTGGTCGAAGCTGGCATTTAAGCCCACGCCCTTTAACTTATCCACAAAGTCGTTGATGGTCATGTCCTCGGTAATATCAATCTTTACGGTCTGCCCCAATGCGCCGTTGACACTGATACTGCCTTCCTCAAAATTCAAACCATTCTGTTCCGCCACCTGCTTGATGGATGCCTTGCCTGTAAAGCGCACACCCTTGGATGTCTCCAGGCTGCCGCCTGTCAGATAAGCCCTTTTGGCCATCTTATCCACTGTCAGTGTATGCACACCATCCACGGTATTCTCGCCGCTGGTAACCTTCACCGCATTGGGATTGGACACGGTGGTCTTTTTCTTCAGATAGGAACTTTGCAGACGCATATCATCCAGTTTCTGATAGAAGCTGTAAATCTTCGTATTGAGCGCTTTCCACGCATCCTGCTTCCAGCTCAGTTTCTTCTGCGCCTTCACCAGCTTCGTTTTCTTATAACTCTGTGCTGAAGCCAGTTCATTGATAATACTCTCGGTATCAAGACCGGAGTACATACCTGTTATTCTGATAGCCATTTTATTTCCCTCCTAGATGCCTAACGTTTTTCGTCCACAAGAATCCCAGCCATCTCCCAGATCTTAGCAATCATATCAAGGGTCTTCTCCGGAGGAAATTCTTTGATAACCTCCTTCGTATCCTTATCCATGATCTTAATCATAATCCTGTTGGTTCCTTCGTGAACACCAAAAACAGCCTCTTCGTTACTGTTGTTGATTTTCCTGTTCATCTCCGCAATCGCCTTCTTAAGCTGATCAGACATCACCTGCGGTTGCTGCGCACTCTTGGGCTGTTGTGCACTCTTAGCTGCCTGTTGCTGCTGGCTGCCGGCATTTTCAGCACCGCTGTTCGTATCTTCTTCAGCCTGCGGCTTCGTCACGGATGCTGTTGTCTCATCGACATTGACTGTCTGTCCGTCCTCAGGAACCTCCGTGTTCACTGGTGTCACCGTCTGCGGCTTTACTGCTGCCTGTGCCTGATAAGTCATGGCACTGTTTAATGGTTCAATTGCCATCGTAAATCACCTCCATGTGATATAGTAAAATATTAATAGAATCGTCTTTTGACAACGTCTCTTCCCATTTGCATGAAAACAGACGCAATCTCTTATAACTTATATCGGAAAAAAGCAACAATAATTTAGCTGTGGTTTAAAAGAAATTATCTATTCTCATTAAAATTTGAAAAAAAAACATATCTAAGGTATAATTTGAGCAAAGGTAAATTCCTGCGGAAGATTAACAAATCGAGCAAGCTCGATTGCGAGGACTGCTTCGCAGCCTCGGATATGCGGAGGGTTTATGAAAGAATATAATATCTGTGTGATTCCGGCTTATCCGCTGGAAAATGTACAATTGTTAAAAGACCGGATCTTGATCCCCTATGCATGTTACAGGCAGTTTGGCCGGAGCATGACCATCGTGACCCAAAAGATTGAGGAATATCCCTATCTGACCTGTCTTGCGGGTGCGCAGCTTTATGCTCTGCCATGTACGGACGAACTGCCGCACATGGAGGCGGCGGTGCAGTATGTGACCGATCATCATCAGGAGATCGACCTGCTCTTTCTCTTCGGCGCAAGACTGGAATATGCTGAACTTGCAGCACAATATAAGGCTCTTCGCCCTGACGGCATCATTTATCTCAAGCTGGACATCAATTCCGGCTGGGCCAATGCCCTGCCCCTTGACCACAAACCTTATGCAGACTTCCTGGATGCCTGTGATATCATCAGCTGCGAAGCGCGCCGTCTACAGCATCTGATCAGCCGGAAATGGCGAAGAACCATAGAATACGTCCCTAACGGGCTTTATTATCCCCTGTATCCTTCCATAGCGCAGACTACCTATGCGGATAAGGAAAATCTCATCTTAACCGTAGGCCGGCTTGGCAGCGTCCAGAAGAATTCCCATGTGCTTTTGTATGCTTATGCCCTGTCCTATCTGCATTTTAGCGAGCCCTGGGATCTGGTGATGATCGGTTCCGTCACCCCGGAATTTCAGGAGATTTATGATGCTTTCTGCCAGGAATTTCCGCCGATCGCCCCCCATGTCCGCCTGACAGGCCCGATTACAGACAAAGCACTGCTGCACTCTTATTACAGGCGGGCCAAGATATTCGCGCTCACCTCCCAGATGGAAGGAGGCAGCCCCAATGTCTATGCTGAGGCTGCCGGATTCGGCTGTACTGTGCTGACGACAGACATCGATAGTGCCCAGGACATGACGGATGGAGAAAGGCTTGGAAAGATTGCCCAAAACCCTGACGATATTCAAGGCTATGCCCAGACTCTTTCGGCCCTGTGTGCGGATCAGGCTTATCTGGAACGCAATTTTACAGCCATGAGGGATTATATCCGGCATCACTTTGATTATGACCACATTGCAAAGCGGCTTGGCCTGATGTTCGAGGCTATTGCCGCAGAAAAGGGATCCATATGAAGATAACCATCAATGATACCAATATCACCCTGCTGACAGATGACGGCGCCTCTTCCTGTGTTCTGCTGACCAAACCGGATATCGCAGATTATGGCAATGTCACGGCAAGACCGCTGGTGAAATCCTACCATCTCATCAAAGAGACAATCTGGGAACGGTTTGGCCAATGTCTGCAAAATCTGGAAGAATGCTGTCCGGAAGATTCCTGTCTGGGCTGCTATCTCATGACTTTCAGCGCCCTGTATGCGCCCCTGCTCTCCAGCAGTCAGGCCAAAAATGTACTGTATTACGGCCCGGACAGCAAGGGCTCTTTCACCGCTTGCCTACAGGATTTCATGACCTTTTTGCAGACGGACAGCAGTCTTGTCGCACTGCCGCCAAATCCTTTCCTGTTCTCCGGCCTTGCCAACAGTTCCTGGCATGCGGCAGTCATTGACCTGGATGCCTGTCATGACATGCAGACCATCTGCGATGCCATGACCAAGGTTCGCAGGGGCGGGACAGTAGTATTGTATACCATCCTGGATGTGCCTCCTGGCGGTGTGGCCGAACTTCTAAGTTACGGCACCAGGACTGCCTTTGCCTCTTGCACGCTCTACACATTTACCATGGATCAGGCGCTCTATGACCTGATATATCCTTACAGTGCTGAGGCCCTTGTTCTGGCACACACGGAAGGACTTTTCACACAGATGGACATGCTGAGCACCCTGACCCGGAATATGCTGGAGGATGCTTCCAGCCCGGAAGACTGCCTGTATGCCATCGACCTGCTGCGCCAGGCGGAAAAGATGCTCTTTGCCTGCTACGACTATCTGGAAAACCCGGAACTGCCAATCCATGCCAACACTTTGAAAGAAGCGGTCATGGACTACTACAGCGTGTTAGCGGACAGGGCAGATGACAGGGACAGACAGCTGTATCTGGAACATCTGCATCTTGCGGCCCAGAATTTCTATGCGGCATTTGATGCGGAATTTCAATAAAAAAAAGTAAATTTGCTTCGCGGACTCGGATACTATATAAATATAATATAGCAGGGAAACGGACACCCATGGAAATATTATTTTACCGCTACAACAGCATATGCGAACCCGATATTCTTCAGGTCTTCACAGACTTCGGCGTCACAGTCCATGTGGAGGATATGGAAATTTATGACAAGCATGTCACTCCCAGGCAATGCGCCGAAAAGGTAACGGAACACATCCTTTCGCACTCTCTTGCTTTCGTATTCAGCATCAATTTCTTTCCGGCCATCTCCTATACCTGCGAGCGCCTGAAAGTACCCTATGTCTGCTGGAGCGTGGATTCCCCGGTGCCGGAATTATTTTCCAATGCCCTGAAAAACTCCTGTAACCGCATTTTTCTCTTTGACCGGGCACAGTACGCGTTCTTCTCTCCTGTGAATCCTTCCTGCATCCACTATCTGCCTCTGGCCACGAACGTAAAACGCTGGGAACAGGCAGTGCTTGCCATGACAGACAAGGATTATGAAACCTACGGCGCAGATGTGTCTTTCGTGGGTTCTCTCTACACGGAAAAATGCCGTTACGACAAGCTGCTGCAAATGCAGGCGTCTTCTTTCACAGCTGAGACACCCTGCGAAATGGCGCAGACATACGCTGGCAGCCACAATGATCCTTCCCATGAGGCCCCGATTTCCCTCTATACGCAGGGTTTCGTGGACGGCCTGATCGAGGCCCAGCTGAAAATCTATGGCTGTAACCTGATCCCCGACAACCTGACGGAGCGGGTGATCCGGGAAATTGCAGCGGCCGATCCTGATTTTTACAAAGGCGCAGACACTTACGGCGATACGGACCGCTATCTTGTGGCCCACCAGTACATCGGCATGAAGCTGGCCGCCGTGGAACGGGAACGCACCTTAAACCGCCTGGCCAAACACTTTGATGTGACGCTCTATACCAGAAGCGATACGGGGAGACTTCCTGATGTTCACTGCAAGGGCGGTGTCAATACCCTGACCGAAATGCCCAAAGTCTTTCAGGCCAGCAAGATCAACCTGAATATGACCATCCGTCCCATCGAGACCGGACTCTCCTTAAGAGTCTGGGACATCCTGGGCTGCGGCGGTTTCCTGCTCACCAACTACCAGTCCGAGATCCCGGACTACTTTGAGATCGGCAAAGACCTGGAAACCTACGAATCCCTGGAAGAACTGGAGCAAAAGATTCAATATTACCTCACCCACGAGGAAGAGCGCGTAGAAATTGCCATCAACGGCTACGAGAAGGTCGCCAGACACCACACCTATGAGATTCGGCTGGCGCAGATGTTGAAAGTATTGACGAATGCACAGCTGCAATAGAGATACCCGTCTTAAGGAGCGAAGGCGCAGTGACAAAGAAGAAAGGGCAGACATGATAATTCTATCTATCATATCTGCCCCATATTTTATTGTTTGACTCTTTTCTGCAATCCAATCTAACCAAGCAAATTCTTCAAAGCTTCCATACCGTCCACATCCACAGCCGTCTTATTGGCTTCCTGAATCTGAACATAAACTTCCTTGCGGTATACGGGCACTTCTCTCGGTGCGCTAATGCCTAGCTTTACCTGCTCGCCCTTGATCTCAAGAACCGTGATCTCCACATTATTGTTGATCACAAGCGCCTCATTCTTTTTTCTGGATAAAGCTAACATCTACTCACCTGCTTTCTGTTTGTTCTTATTAAGAATCTCATAAATCGGGAATTTGACCGGATATTCATCTCCCTCTACGATCACCTGTGTCGCTTTCCTCTGCGCCGCATTGATCACCATAGGTCCCTTTAAATTGACCGTCATCTTCGTGATATCCTTCGGTACTGTCACCGTAACCATCACCAGAAGTTCCTCCGGTACGATCTCCCCTATGTTATTGAGCAGTTCATCATCCACCTCCGGATTGTAATCCGGGCAGACAATGAGCGGATCCATCACAGGCATCGCAAAGCCCGGTTCCTGCAAGGACTGCATCCAGTGAATCGTATCCGTCCCTTTCTCCTCATCATGAATCAGAGCAAAATCAGTCAATTCCGGGAATCCTATGATACCATTGGGAAAATGTATGATCTTCTCATCGTCAATCGTAATCTCTCCAAACACTCTCGTTGTAATCTGCATACCCTCGTAACCGCCTTCCTCAAATTAGATGTAATTCATCAGATTTGTCTGCATGATCTTACTGGTAGCCATCAGTGCCGCACTGTAGGTCATCTCCGAACTGGTCAGTTCCACTGCCACCTCTGTGACATCGATTCCCTCGTTATCTGTCTGAAGTTCCTTAAAGGTGGCCTTCTGATTCGTCAGACGTGTGGAGATCAGTTCCAGCCTGCTTCCTCTTGTCGCGTTACTGGTCATAGCCACTCTGGTATCATCCTGATAATTCTTGTACTTTGTGATCTGGTTTTCAAATTTCTTATGGATGTTCTCCCTGATATAGGATTCCGCTTTCTCTACCGCCGCATACTTTCTCTTATAATCTTCATACTCCGGCGAATCCTCCGGAACCTCTTTCATCTTGTCTTCGATTTCTTTCTTCTTGGTCTCAACATTCTGCAATTCTTTCAGGCAATGGTCAAAGTCATCCATGTCTCTCCTGACATCATGGGTAAACACTTCGTCTGCACGGCTGTTAACCTGAATCTGCTGATTGAAACCTACGTCATAATAGATGTCCTGATCTTTGCCTTCCTGTTTCTCACGGACATTATAGGCGGTCTTTCTCACATCAGTCATTGTGCCGTCAGCAACGTCCTTGGTCTCGATACATTTGAAGTAATGTACCGGGTTTGCATCGCCGTCCTGCCAGCTGCTCTTATTGTAAGTGATGGTAAAGTCAGTACCCTCTTTAAAGATCGCATCGTTCTTATAAAGATCTTCTCCAAAAACCAGTTCGCCACTGGAAGGACAGTAGGCTATCCCTTTACAGGTACCATTGGCCACCGCCTTGTAAGCCTCTTCCGGATCGAGGAACTGCTCTATGGTGATCCCGTCAAATACACCACCCGCAGGAGTTGTTGTTACTCCGCCCGCAGAATCTATTTTCAATGTGCTTGTGCCGGATTTAATCTCAATCACGTCTGTCGGTGCCGCTGCGCCCGGATTATTCGCATTTACCTTGTCCATCGAATCCAATCCATCATAGGAAAGGCGGAAGCGGTACAGGTTCGTATTGGTCACCTGCTGCTCGTAGGAATTCGTATCTTTATCAGCAGCATTGGAAAGATCCTTTCCCACTGCATCAAAATTGGTATAGTTAATCGTGCTGATCTGCTTATAATTGATATTTTCCTCTATCTTGTAAGATATCGGATGTTTCTCCATCTCCAGGACATCTTCTTTTGTAAATGTGACAGGTGTGTCAGTCCTGTAACCGGAGAAGATAAAACGCCCCGCATAATCCACATTACCGCTGGCATAAAACTCATTGGTGAGAGACTCCATCTGCTCCATGATAATCTTTAAGGTATCGGAAGTCTGGTACTTGTTTGCACCTGTTTCCGCCTGCTCAAGGAGCTTATCGAGCACTTCATTTACCGTAGTGAGCGCATCCTCAGTCAATGTCAGCCACTGCTTGGCATCTTCCGCATTCTTATCATTATACTGCGTCACCGTGGTCACATTACTGCGCAGACGAAGCGCACGAATCGCTACCACCGGATCATCGGAAGGTCTAACAATCTTGCTCTGACTTGTCATCTGGTTCGTCAGCTGATCTTGCAGAATCTTATTCTGGTTGATATTATATATGGAGTTATTCCGCATGATCTTATTTGTCATTCTCATAACGCATCTTCCTCTCTTCTCTACATTATTAGACGCCAGTCTGTAAAATCAATCTGTCATACACTTCCGTCAGTACATTGATCATCTTGGAAGCCAGTGTATAGGAATTTTCATATTTCACCAGGTTCAATGCCTCTTCATCCTCATCTACGCCGGAGATGGATGCTCTCTGGTTGTCAATATTGGTCTCCAGGCTTAAGTATGTTGCATAAAAGGTGTTGGCATTGCCCGCATTTAAAGTCGCATCCGACAGGATACATTCCAGGAAACCGCCTGCATCCCTGCCGCGGAAGCTGAACTGGTTCTTGTCGCTGATCATGGAAATTACCGCAAATACCTGTCTGCACTGTTCCACACCGTCAAGATCCTGCACATCGTCACCCTTATCCAGATCTACATCGCTTCTGGTACCCAGAAGATCCGGATTCTTGATCAGTTCATCCATGATGGCATAATTGCCGGCCGTCATATAATAATATCCCTTACCGTTATTTCTGGAATCATTCAATTCCCGCTCCGTAAACTGGTCATCCGAAGTCGCCTTGTCAGCCGTGAACAGGATACCTGCATCCTGCGGCGGATCCTCCTGTGTGATACCTGCTGAGAAAATATCATTGACTTTCTGGGAAAAGTCACGGATCCATTCATTCATCTGCTTAAGGTAATAAGGTACGCCCTGATACTTCACCTCGCCGCCGATACTGACTGACTGCTGGTTCTTCACCGGTGTCAGGGGCGCATCGCTGGCATTATTATCTACTATAAAAGTATATTTGCCGGTCTCTGTGTCATAAGACCAATCCGTATAGTAGAAAAGCTGGTCACCGATATTGATGATACCGCCCGTATCGGACAGGTTACACTTGGTCATGCCCTCCAGATAGGAAGCATTCGTCTCGATCGTGACCTTTGTCGTATCGCCGCGGTAAGAAATCTGCGTTGCCGTTCCCTTGAAATACTCGCCGTTATTGCCATCCCGCATCTCGATCAGGCCGCGCAGCGCACCACCCATGGAGGCGTTATATAATCCAAATTCCAGACCGTTATCCCAATAAATCTCATAAAGTCCATGTACATCGGTCTGATTGACTTTTTCTTCTTTGGTGCGGGCCACACATACCAGCTGTCTGTAGTCATCCATATCTACCAGTGTCTGGCCGCCTGCAATCTTCACCATAAATCTGTTGGCCTTGGTCGCATTGCCCTGCAGATCATAAATCGGTGTCTCGCTGGTCTCCACATCCACGATCGCAGAGAGTTCATCGATCAGCATGTCTCGCTTATCCCGCAGTTCATTGGCCCTGGTACCTGTCATTTCAATGGTATTGATCTGTTTATTCACCGTAGCCAGATCCTGTGCAATGGAGTTGATCTGATCTGCCCGAATCTTGATCTCATCATTCACATCCGACTGCAAATTCTGCAAATCTCCATACATATTATTAAAATAGTCTGTCAGACTCTTGGCAGCCGCGATAAACTGTGCTTTGGTACTGGAACTGCTGGCATTTTTCGTGATTTCCTGCAGCGCATCCTCTATCCTGCTAAACACTGACACGAATCCTGTCTTGTTATCATCTTCCAGATAATCTTCTATCATCTTGCAGTAATATGCCTTCGCATCATACTCGCCAAGCTTCGTCTCATTTGACCAGAATTTATTGTCATAAAATTTATCGCGCACACGCTCGATTGCTATGGTCTCAACACCCGCTCCCGCACAGCCGTAGGTAGCGAACACACGGAGTGCATTGGCAGCTTCCTGCGTCACCTGCTGGCGGCTGTAACCGGCCGTATTCACATTACTGATATTATTGCCTGTAGTATTCAGAGCTGCATTAGCTGCCCGAAGTCCTGATGATGCAATTGTCAAGCCAAAAAAAGTTGATGCCATATTATCACCTCTCCATCCTAACGTCCCAGCGTAGTCAGAATATGATCTAACATTTCGCTGATTACATTGATGTATCTGCTGGATGCATTGTATGCGTTCTGATACATGATCATATTTGTCAGTTCTTCATCAGAAGACACGCCCACGATCTGTTCCCTGGCGCCTCCCAGTGCATCGGTGGCCACCGTCTGATTCGCCTGCACAGCCCTGCATACCGAACCTGTGTTAGCAATCTGCGACACCAGATTTTTATAATAGTCCTTAAAACACACCGGCGTTTGCACATTGGGATTCAGCTTGTAAATCGCTTCCTCGAAAGCCTTCTTCAAAAGCTCTGTGGTCTCATTATCCTCTGAATGTTCTCCAAGCCTAAATGTGAGAAGGGATGGATTCTGCCTGAGTTCGCTGTTGATGATGATATTATCCACCGTCCAATCTCCCTCTTCCACAATCTTCTCAAACAACTGATACGGGTTCCCGTTCTCATCTCTCAAATAATAGGATTCCGGCGGCTGTCCCTGCCTGTTGGCCGCGTCTTCCAGAATCTTATTGATCTTGGTCACCACCGCATTGATCAGCTGATCAAACTCTGCCTCCACATTCATAACAAGAGACTGATTGATATTTGTGTTATACCAGCCTTCTTCATATACACCATCTTTGTTGATATCATTGATCTCCCGGTAAGTGGCGTAATGATCGCCTCTGGCATATAAAGTACTCTTTAAAGAACCAATGTCCGTATTGAACTGCGAAGAAATCTCAGCCGATAAGTCAAATACCTTAGCATTTTCGATTCCTTTTTCGGTTGCGACCTGCTCCCCTTCGGCATTGTACTCAAAGGTGGCAAGATTTTTCCAGTACGGCGTATAAAAGCCAGTCTCTAAATCCTTATAGAGACACATTTCATTGACGATACCGGCCTGCACCAGATCGACACCCTCAAATCTCACTCTCACATAACCGGTCATATCTTCCGAGTACATGATGGAGCCAAGCTTGCCCAGTTCATCCAAAAGATAATTGCGGCGGTCTCTTAAATCATTGGCATGTTCCGCACCGGCTTCAATGCTCATGATCTTCCTATTGAGAGCCTCAATCTCATTGGCATAGGCATTTATCTTATTGACATCGGTGACAACTGTCTTATTCAGGTTGTGCTGATATTCTTTGAGGCTGTCATACACCGCCGATGCTCTTGTGATAAACTCGTATGCTTTTGTCACAAACAGATTCTGATTGACCGAATTGGTCGGATCCTTGCTGAGTTCTTCCACCGCAACCCAGAATCCGTTCTCCCCGCTGAGCGCTTCCGAGAACTCATGGCCCTCATTGGATTCGCCCAGAATATATTCTATCTCCTCTAACGCGCTCGCAGAGATATCATAAAAAGCCATGCGTCCCGACTCACGGCGATAGTTCTTATCCAATATCATATCTCGTTCTTGTCTCGTTAGGGTATAATTGACACCAAGACCTGTCTGCTTCCAGTTCGTCTTGTTGCTCTTGGCAATCGTGACATATGTCCTCGTTCCCTGAGCAACCTGCTGCCTGGTATATCCTATGGTGTCCAAATTAGACATGTTATGCGCAGTTGTATTCAGCGCATTATTTGATGTTTGTAAACCTGAAACGCCTATATAAAGGCTTCCGAATAATGACATAATCTACCGTCCTCAACAATTTTACTGCTTCGCATCAAAAGCCTTATTATTCATCCCGATCATGTCACCGGTATTATAGGCGCCTCTATTATAGTTCGCCGTCTCCGGTGCCTTGTTCATGGACTGAAGAACATTCATATTAAACTGAACCAGTTCCAATGCGCTCTCAATCAACTCTTTGTTCTGTTCATTGATCCGCTTCACCGCACGGACATTCTCCCGCAGCGCATCAAACACTGCCGCCAGTCTGCTCTGTTCTTCCGGCCTTGCTTCCAGCATTTTAATTAAATCTACAATTTTAAGCTTCGCAACATCCTTGTTAAGTACGTTCGCAATATCATCAACAGCTTCATTTCTCTGGTTATCCAGATGATTGATTCTGCTTACTATGATTTGCTCCTCATCCGTGATTCTCGTTAGTGCCTGCAAGTCCTCAGACACAATGGCCGGTGTCTTCTTGACGGACAATTCTAACAGATTCTTGTATTCCAGATTTTCTTTCTCCAAAACCTCGATCAAGGTCTCCATTAAACTTGCCACATCAAACCTCACCTTTCACTGTGTCTACAGACTATCCATTTCCTCATACTGCTTCATCAATTTCTCTGCAAAACTTTCTGCGCTCACCTGATACGACCCGTTCGCAATACTTGCTTTGAGAGGAGCAGTCAGTTCACTCCTGATATCGTCAGCCGCTGCCACTGCATTTTTGGCAACCTGAATATCCTTACCGATACTGGAGATCTGAATCTGGTCAGAAGCCGTATTTTTAGCTGTTTTCTGTGTTTTAGTACGGTTCTTCGCACCATAAAGCTGCTGAACCTGTGAATAGGCCTCAATACGCATATCGGACTCCTCCTTCTTTCTATTCAAAATCCTTACATTATTTGTATCGGTTAATTCTCAAAAGACTTTAGAGGCGATTTGTTTTTTTCTGAATTGCATTAGACAGAGCCAGAGAATCCGTGCAAAAAATCGAGGAAACGTTCTGCAAATCAACGTTTCCCCTTTTTTTAATAGTGCCGGCGACCGGAATCGAACCGGTACGGGAGGTTAGTCCCGCAGGATTTTAAGTCCTGTGCGTCTGCCAGTTCCGCCACGCCGGCATATTGTGACAATCTGTTTATGAGTTTGTTTTGAAACGACCCGGATGGGACTCGAACCCACGACCTCCGCCGTGACAGGGCGGCGCTCTAACCAACTGAGCCACCGGGCCTCTTTGTTTCAGCTATTACATTATATATCCAGAAGATTTCCTGTGTCAATGGAATAAATTCCTTCGGAATTAATTCCGAACAAATTCTTTACAGAATTTGTTCCAGTATGGACTTCTTGGTGGAGCTTAACTCCTGGAGAATCCTGACGGATTCTCTGATGGACCTTCGGGGACTCGAACCCAGGACCGACCGGTTATGAGC
>CAMNXA010000069.1 GCA_946566685.1 uncultured Lachnospiraceae bacterium | reverse complement strand
CGGAGAGGAGCAGACATAATTATGAAAGTACTGATGATCAATGGCAGTCCGAGGGTTAATGGGAACACCAATGTGGCGCTGCGGGAGATGGAGAAAGTATTTGTGGCCGAGGGGATTGAGGTAGAAATCCTGCATGTGGGCAATCAGGCCATTCGGGGCTGTATCGCCTGCGGTTCCTGTGGGAAAACGGGAAAATGTGTGTTTGATGATATGGTCAATGAGGCGGCATCAAAGTTTGAAGAATGTGACGGGCTGGTAGTGGGAAGTCCCGTGTATTATGCTTCCGCCAACGCCACACTGGTGGCATTTCTGACCAGGCTTTTCTACAGCACACATTTTGGTAAGACGATGAAGGTGGGAGCCTGTGTGGCGGCGGCCCGCAGAGGCGGTCTGACGGCTACCTTTGATGAACTCAATAAATTCTTTGCCATTGCCGGTATGCCGGTGGCTTCCGGACAGTATTGGAACGGCATCCATGGCAGAACACCGGGAGAAGCCGCGCAGGATGAAGAGGGGCTTCAGATGATGCGTACACTGGCAAAGAATATGGCTTTCCTGATGAAGAGTATCGCACTTGGCAAAGAGGCCTACGGGATTCCGGAGAGAGAGCCGGGGGTTATGACTAATTTTGTGCGATAAATATTAAATGACAGAATCATTTAAGAAAGCCTGAATATAAGGGAGTGCGGCCCCGATTGCAATATTATGTTTCGGCATTTTACTGATCAGGAGGAAATCGTGCGCTTCTGAAAAGGGTGTCATCTGCTGGATTTGTTCATGCAGGAAATCAAGATCCTGCATGCGTAGATATTGCGCAAGGTATTCGCCGAGAATAAAGTCTGTGTCATAAACCAGATGAAGCATATTGATAGAGCTGGCCAGATGGTTGAGAAAGGTGTTCCACCGTTCCAAAGAGGCCGGCTCTTTTTGACGCACATTTTTAAAAAAGTCCTCCGCATCCTCATTGTCGGTAAGCAGGGATGTCATGGAAAGCAGCGTTTCCATACAGCCCTTGCGGCCGCAATAACACGCCGCACCGTCTGGCTGCATCTGTATATGCTCGATTGTGGAATTGTGACCATGCTTCCCGGATAAAATCTGTCCCTGGGAGATAATGGCCGCGCCAAGATGTCTGCTTAATGAGAGATAAAAGGCGTCTGTCAGTTCAGGAGATACCCATAATTCTGATATGGCCGCGCTGTCTGCATCGTGAATGAAACAGCATGGAAAAGGCAGGTACTGTGAGAATTCTGTGATGGACAGTCCGGTGCAGGATAAGATTTTACCATATACGATGGTCTGCTTGTCCGGGCTTACCAGTCCCTGCACAGCAAAACCGATACCGAGAATCTGCGGGTCTTTTATTTTCAGAGAATCCTTAAATTCTAAGATTGTGCTGCATAAGGTCTTGAAATAGGCTTCATTGTATGCAAAGTTGATTGCAGATACCATATGGCTGATCTGTTCGCCGTACAGGTCAATGGCAATCATTTTTATTTCTTTTTCCAAGATTTCCACACCAATACTGATACGATAATCCGGCACGATGGAGTAGGCGGAAGCCTTTCTGCCCACATATTCTGTATCAATCTGCCCGTCTTTGTGAATCAGACCGTTTTCTTCCAATGCAGTGAGATTTGTTGTGACAGTGGGACGGCTAAGACGCAGGTCGTAGGAAATGTCCTGCTGTGACACTTTTTTGTTCTTATAAATATAGTGGTAGATCAGACTGCGGTTATTTTGTTTGATCTGGTTGGGTGTTATGCTCTTTTTCATAATAATTGCCCCTTATTTTGTAAAAACATTTTACAAAATTATATTCTATCATAAGGCATCATAAAAAACCATTGGTCAATTTATATGATTTTGTAACTCTTATAATTGTACATTATTACAGATTGACTGATAAGATTTTCACTGCTAATATGTAAATATAATTTGATAAATGATTTTACAAAATAATTTACAAGAAAAGGAGAACGGTTATGGGAATTATTGAAAAAATGAGACTGGACGGAAAAAAGGGATTTGTGACAGGCGCGGCGAGAGGGATTGGCAAAAGTACAGCCACGGCGTTTGCAGAGGCAGGCGCAGATGTTGCGATTGTAGATCTTGACATTGCCGAGGCTAAGAAGACAGCCCAGGAACTTGCGGACAAAACAGGCAGGAAAGTGATTGCGATAGGATGTGACTGTACGGATTCTGCACAGGTGGATGCTATGGTGGAACAGGTGGTAAAGGAACTGGGGGGACTTGACTTTTGCCATAACAATGCCGGTATCTGTATCAACGCGCCGGCGGAGGAGATGACTTATGAGCAGTGGAATAAGGTGATCAATATTAACTTAAACGGCGTATTTCTGACAGACATAGCTGCCGGGAAATATATGCTTGCACATGGCGGCGGTTCCATCATCAATACGGCTTCTATGTCCGCTCATATCGTAAATGTGCCACAGCCGCAGTGCGCATACAATGCTTCCAAGGCAGCCGTGATCCAGCTTACCAAATCCCTGGCAATTGAATGGGCCAAAAGGGGTGTGCGCGTGAACAGTATCAGCCCTGGCTATATCGGAACAGAATTGACCTTAAATTCTCCTACACTGATTCCCCTGATTGAAAAGTGGAATGAGATGGCGCCGCTTGGAAGAATGGGTAAACCGGAAGAACTACAGGCAATCTGCGTGTACCTGGCAAGTGATACCAGCAGCTTTACAACCGGCTCAGATTTTATTGTTGACGGGGCGTTTACCTGTTTCTAAAAAGGGAGATGGGGTAAATAGATTAGCAGAGAAAGGTAAGAATAATGAGAAAATGGGGAAAGCGTATTGGTTATGGAATAGGGGATCTTGGCTGTAATCTGGTTTTTAGCACGATGGCATCCTACCTTATGGTCTTCTATACAGATGTATTTGGGATTACGGCGGCAGCCGCAGGCACCATGATGCTGGTGACAGAGTTTATTGATGCTTTTACGGACACGGGAATGGGATTGATCGTAGATCGGACGCATACCAAATGGGGTCAGGGGAGGCCATATTTTCTGCTGGGTGCGATACCCTTTGCAATCTTTACTTTTCTGACATTTTATATACCGGATCTGGGAAGCGGAGGTAAGCTGGTGTGGGCATATGTGACATACTGTCTGCTCTGTACCGCCTATACGGTGGTAAACATACCGCTTAATACCATTGTACCTCGGTTAACTTCCGATGTGCACGAGAGAGATATTCTGGTGTCAACGAGAATGGTCTGTGCTCTGGCAGGAACGGCCATTGTCATGTCGATTACGGAACCGATGGTACGGTTTTGGGGAAAAGGAAATGAGGCAAGGGGATATCTTGGCACCATGACTATATATGGAATCGCTGCCATGTGCATCTTCTTTGTTACCTTTGCAAGTACGAAAGAGGTCGTGCCGCCGACAATCAGCCAGAAACATTCTTCGCTCCGGGAGGATTTTAAGGGGCTTACCGGGCAGGCATGGATTTTGTTCCTGTTAAACTTGTTTTATTTTTCCTTGTATGTTGTAAGGAGTACAACTGTCCTGTATTATTTTAAGTATAATCTGGGCAGGACAGAATGGATGTCTCTGGTGGGTATCTTGGGGATCCTGTCCGGGCTGCCGATGCTTCTTTTGCTTCCGGCGCTGGAAAGGAAATACAGTAAGAGGAGTCTGATGTTTTTCAGTATTCTCTTATACATAGCGGGTGATCTGCTGATCTTTGCCGGAAAAAATTCTGCGGCATGTCTGCTGATCGGTCTGGTGGTCACAGGACTGGGCATTTATGGTATTTTCGGTATTACCTTTGCCATGCAGCCGGATGTCATTGATTATTCGGAATATAGGAAAAATGCAAGCGTGGCAGGACTAATAGCAGCGTTTCAGGGATTTTTTGTAAAAGGCGGTATGGGGCTTACCAGTTTTATCATCGGGGTGTTTTTAAAGAACGGCGGTTACGTTGCCAATGCAGAGCAGACGCCCAAGGCACTGTCTTATATCCAGATCTGTTTTATATGGATTCCGATTGCCCTGTGCGTATTGATAGCCTTGTGTACTTACTTTTATAAATTGGATGGACTGCGCGATAAGATGACTCTCGAACTGGAGAAGCGCAGAAAGGATATGTCGAATGAGATTTAAAGGTGCGATTTTTGATATGGATGGGCTTTTGTTTGATACAGAATACATCTATCAGGAAACGTGGCAGGAGATTGCCGTCCAGCGGGATATCATTCTGGACGGCAGTTTCCTGAAGGCAATTTCCGGAACAAACGGTGCCCGTATGTGTCAGGTGATTGAAGCGTATTATCATGTGCCGGATGGAACGGAAATTATGGAGAACTGCATGGAACAGGTGAGACAGAAGTTATCAGTTCATGTTCCGATGAAAAAAGGCGTCCGTGAAATACTGGATTTCTTTCGGGATAACGGTATAGGAATGGCAGTTGCAAGCAGCAGTGCGGTGCAGCAGATAGAGGCCAATCTGCGGAAATCAGGTATAAGGGATTACTTTTCAAACGTTGTCAGCGGAGCAGAAGTGAGTAAAGGGAAACCGGCGCCGGATATTTTTGTGCTGGCAGCAGAAAGACTGCGCTGTGCACCGGAAGAATGTTTTGTATTTGAGGATAGTGAGAATGGGATCCGGGCCGGTTACGCCGCGGGCTGCTTTACGGTAATGGTGCCAGATCTGATTGAGCCGTCTTCAGAGATAGTGCCGTATTGCAGGAAAGTATGTCCGGATCTGGAACAGGCGGCACGGGAGATATTACACCTCTTATGAGGATAGTGTCATTCTGCCGCTCCCACACCCTGTACAGGCATTGCTGATCTTCTCCGGAGGATGATTGCCAGACAAAGACAGGTGGAGTAAAATTAGAAGGAGAAGCCGGGTGGAATGAGTCATAGATTTCACGGTAAGGGATGTATGGCATATAGTGCAGAAAAGTTCATTGATTGGGATTTTGGATTTGTGGATTATTTTGATTCGAGCTGGTCTTTGCCAAGAAATAGAAACATTGATCGATTTATCAGGAAAAGCACGTGGGTCTATAATCAGATTGATAAGAGTGAATATAAATATATGTTAAGATTTCTGTTAAGAGGGAAGGAGATTTACGCCATTGCTTATAATGACATTTGTTATCCTGAAAATGCAGTGAAAATTATGAGTGATGAGATTATTAAAAAATTACACAGGCCATAAACAATGGGAACAGGATGAGGCAGATAAATATTATGATAATCTTCAACTGACAAGTGTATATAGCTATGATAATGATCATGATTTGCACATTAAAAAGCCAAAGCAGCAATGCCTTGGCTTTTTTAGCGGAGATGGAGGGATTCGAACCCTCGTGCCCCGGAGGGCTAACGCATTTCGAGTGCGCCCCGTTATGACCACTTCGATACATCTCCATACGAATAAGATTATAAGTTGAAATCAAAGCCTTGTCTACTGTTTTCTAAAATCTTTTGGGAATCTTTTATGAAATGTGATAGGATAATATTTGTGAAAGAGACTCGGTCGGAAAGAGAAAGCAAGAGTCTGTACTGAAGGATGGATGGAAAATATGGCAATGACACGGGATGAAAAATATATGAAAGAAGCGATCCGCCAGGCCAGGAAGGCATACGCGCTGGGGGAGGTGCCGATCGGTTGTGTGATCGTGTATCAGGATAAGATCATCGGCAGAGGATATAACCGGCGTAACACAGATAAAAACACGCTTGCCCATGCGGAGATTACAGCCATCAACAAAGCGAGTAAGAAGATGAAGGACTGGCGGCTTGAGGAGTGTACGCTGTATGTGACGTTAGAACCCTGTCAGATGTGTGCCGGAGCCATTGTCCAGGCACGGATTACGGAGACAGTGATCGGAGCCATGAATCCGAAGGCTGGGTGCGGTGGATCCATTTTAAATATTCTGGAGATGCCGGAGTTTAATCACCAGGTGGTGGTGCGCCGGGGGATTTTGCAGGAAGAGTGTACCGGTCTGCTCAAGGCTTTTTTTAAGGAACTGCGGGAAAGAAATAGGATAGAAAAACAACTTCGCCGGGAGGCACAGGAAGTCGATTGTGTCACTGACGGTCAAAGTAAGGAGCAGAAGAAATAGAAGTTGTGGTGAAGGAAAAAATAGGCTATAATTTACTTAGTGTTTTTATGCAACGACAATATGGAAAACGGGGTATAAGGAGGAAGTAAAATGAAAAGAATCGGAATGTTAACCAGCGGCGGAGATTGTCAGGCATTAAATGCTGCTATGAGAGGTGTTGTGAAGTGTCTGTCCTGTAGCGGAGAGGACGTGGAGATCTATGGTTTCCTGGATGGCTACAAGGGACTGATCTACGGTGATTTTCGGATGTTGACAGGCAATGATTTTGCAGGAATCCTGACCAAGGGCGGTACCATACTTGGCAGTTCCAGAACCCCTTTCAAACTGATGAGAGAACCTGATGAGAACGGACTTGACAAAGTAGAAGCGATGAAACAGAACTATTACAAGCTGAAACTTGATGTTCTGGTGATCTTGGGCGGTAATGGTACGCACAAGACGGCTAACATGCTTCGCGAAGAGGGGCTTAATGTGATCACGCTTCCCAAGACCATTGACAATGATCTGTGGGGTACAGATATGACTTTTGGATTCCAGAGTGCGGTGAATATTGCGACAGATTGTATTGACTGTATCCATACTACAGCCTCATCCCACGGCCGTGTGTTTATCGTGGAAGTTATGGGACATAAAGTGGGGTGGCTGACGCTCAATGCCGGTATTGCAGGCGGTGCGGATATCATTTTGATCCCTGAGATCCCTTATGATATCGACAGTATCATCAAGGCTGTGGATGCGCGGGCGGCAAGAGGGTCTCGCTTTACCATCATGGCAGTGGCAGAGGGCGCTATTTCCAAGGAAGATGCGAAACTTTCCAAGAAAGAATATAAAGAGAAGATGAAGAATTATCCTTACCCGTCAGTTTCTTATGAGATTGCGGATAAGATCATGAAGAAGACCGGCAAGGAAGTGCGTGTGACAGTGCCTGGTCATACACAGCGCGGCGGAAGCCCCTGTCCTTATGACCGTGTATTTGCAACCCGTCTGGGGGCTGAGGCAGGTAAGCTGATCCTGAAGGGCGAGTATGGATTTATGGTAGGTTATAAGAACAGAGAGATCGTCAAAGTTCCGCTGGAAGAGGTGGCAGGCAAATTAAAGATGGTGTCACCGGATGCTACTATCGTGAAAGAAGCGAAGATGGTGGGTATCAGTTTCGGAGATTAATTTATGTCATATACAGCGTTATATCGCAAGTTTCGGCCCAGTCGATTTGAGGATGTGAAAGGCCAGGAACATATTGTTACTACTTTACAAAACCAAATAAAAGCGGATCGTATTGGTCATGCGTATCTTTTTTGCGGAACACGGGGGACCGGTAAGACTTCGGTAGCCAAAATATTTGCCAGAGCGGTCAACTGTGAGCATCCGATAGAAGGGAGCCCCTGCGGGGAATGTGCAAGCTGTAAGGCATTGGCGGCAGGGGCAGGCATGAACGTGATCGAGATCGATGCCGCTTCCAATAACGGTGTGGATAATATCCGTGAGATTGTGGATGAAGTTTCTTATTCGCCGGCGGAGGGCAAGTTTAAGGTCTATATCATAGATGAGGTGCACATGCTCTCCATCGGCGCTTTCAATGCACTCTTAAAGACATTGGAGGAACCCCCTTCTTATGTGATCTTTATTCTGGCGACCACGGAGGTGCACAAGATTCCGATCACCATACTGTCTCGCTGCCAACGTTATGATTTCCGTAGGATCACGATAGAGACGATCACAGACAGACTGCGGGAGCTGATGGAGGAGGAGCAGATATCGGTGGAGGAGAAGGCCCTCCGGTATGTGGCAAAAACGGCGGACGGATCTATGCGTGACGCTTTGAGTCTCCTGGATCAGTGTATTGCATTTCATTTTGGACAGGAACTGACTTATGATAAAGTATTGAATGTGCTGGGAGCGGTGGATACGGAAGTGTTCAGCAGGCTTCTTCGGCATGTGGTGGACCGGGACGTGACGGGCTGCATCGGGCTTTTGGAGGAGATAGTCATGCAGGGCCGTGAACTGACGCAGTTTGTCACGGATTTTACCTGGTATCTGCGCAATCTCCTGTTGTTAAAGTCTTCTGATGATATTGAAGATGTGATAGATGTGTCTTCCGACAATCTGGCGCGTCTCAAGGAAGAAGCGCAGATGCTGGAAGTGGAATCGATCATGCGCTATATCCGTATCTTTTCGGAACTGTCGGGGCAGATCAAATATGCGTCACAGAAGAGAATATTGGTGGAGATAGCGCTGATCAAACTGTGCCGCCCGAATATGGAGAAGGATTTCGGCTCTGTGGTGGAGCGGGTCAGGGTGATAGAAGAACAGTTGGAAAATGGTGTGGCAGTGATGCCGGCAGGTATGCAGGGCTATGCCGGGGAGGGCGCTGTGTCCGGTCAGATGGGTGCGGTACCCGCAAAGGAGCGGCCGCCTCTGCCCAAGGCAATCCCGGAGGATGTGCAGGTGGCGGTGGAGCGATGGCAGGAGATCGTGTCAGGCGCGCCTATGCCCATGAAGCAGTATTTGAAAGAGGCGAGGCTTAGTCTGGGCGGCGACAATAAACTGATGGTCGTGGTGGAAGACGGACTGGCTTCCGATTATTTCCTGAAGCAGGAAGGACATAGGGAACTGCTTACGCAGATGTTATCGGATGCGGTAGGGAAGGAGATTGACGTGACGGTGCAGGGGATACAGAGGAAAGAAGACTTTGCACTGAACTATGTGGATCTCTCCCAGATCGTGCATATGGATATTGAGATAGAATAAAGATGCAATAAATTTATCATATAAAGGAGACAGACTATGGCAAAACGTGGAGGATTTCCCGGCGGCGGCATGCCGGGCAACATGAACAATCTGATGAAGCAGGCACAGAGGATGCAGCGTCAGATGGAAGAGAGTCAGAAAGAACTTGAGACCAGGGAATTTACGGCAAAATCCGGCGGCGGTGCAGTGGAAGTGACTGTGACCGGGAAGAAGGAAGTGACAAAGGTCAAACTGTCCGAGGAAGTAGTAGATCCGGATGATATCGAGATGCTGGAGGATCTGGTGATGGCGGCGGCAAATGAGGCGCTTCGCATGGCGGAAGAGGCTAACGCGGAAGTCATGAGCAAGATGACAGGGGGCCTTGGCATGGGCGGAGGATTTCCCTTCTGATGGATTTATACAGCGGACATATCAATAAGTTAATAGAGGAACTGGCAGCGCTTCCCGGGATTGGGCACAAATCAGCGCAGCGGCTGGCCTTTCATCTGATCAATATGCCGAAGGCGCGGGTGGAGCGGCTGGCGCAGACCATCGTGAGCGCCAAGGAGAATGTGCGGTACTGTAAAGAGTGCTATACGCTGACAGATCAGGATGTATGTCCGGTATGCGCTAATCAGCGCAGGGATCATGCAACCATCATGGTGGTGGAGAACACCCGTGACCTGGCGGCTTATGAGAAGACGGGCAAATATACCGGCGTCTATCATGTATTGCATGGGGCAATCTCTCCCATGCTGGGAATCGGGCCGGGTGACATTAAACTCAAAGAGTTGATGCAGCGCCTGGAAGGCGATGTGCAGGAAGTGATCATTGCTACGAATTCCAGCCTGGAGGGAGAGACTACGGCAATGTATATCAGTAAGCTGGTCAAACCTACGGGCATCCGGGTGACGAGGATTGCCAGTGGTGTACCGGTGGGCGGTGATCTGGAATATATTGATGAAGTGACGCTGCTTCGGGCGCTTGAGGGCAGAGTAGAATTGTAGGCAGAGGTGAAATTATGTCTCGGACTATTTATTACAAGTCCAGGATGAGATGACATGAGGAAAGCAGCAGTACTTGAGAGGGATTAGCAGGAAAGGAGCTGGGGGTAAGGATGAGTATTTTAAAAGAAAAATTTGGCGTGGCAAAATCTGGTGAGGAAATATTTTTATATACACTGAAAAATAAGAACGGCATGGAGGCGAAGATCACGAATTTTGGAGCCAATCTGGTGAGCCTTCTGGTGCCGGATAAAGATGGTAAACTGGACGATGTAGTGCTTGGATATGACAATCTGGAAGACTATTACAGAAACGGCAGTTTTCTGGGCGCGACCATAGGGCCAAGCGCCAATCGTATCGGCGGCGCCTGCTTTACCATTGATGGAAAGGAATATCATATCGCGGTCAATGACGGGCCTAACAATCTGCATACGGATATGGAGCAGGGCTATCATAAACAGGTGTGGGCGGCTGAAGAAGGCGAAGACTCCCTGACGCTCACCATAGAGGGCAAGGACGGGGATATGGGATTCCCCGGGAATAAGAAGATTACCATGGTCTATAGTCTGTCCGATGACAATGCGCTCAAGTTAAGCTATCATGCGACTGCGGATGCGAATACGATCATTAATCTGACCAATCATACTTATTTTAATTTAGCAGGACATAAAGCTGGCAGTATTGAGGATCATAGATTGAAATTAAATGCAAGTCATTTTACACCGGTGGTTCCCGGTGCGATTCCTACAGGTGAGATACAGTCTGTGACAGGAACGCCCATGGACTTTACCGTTACCAAACCGATCGGACAGGATATCAATGCCGATTATGAACAGCTTAAGCTGACACTTGGCTATGACCACAATTTTGTGATCGATGGCGCGGATGGAACCCTGCGGGAGATCGCGGAGGTAGAGGATCCGAAGAGCGGACGGAGACTGAAAGCCTTTACCACTCTGCCGGGCGTACAATTCTATGCGGGTAACTGTATTGCTGAAGAGCCGGCAAAAGATGGCGCTTTTTATAAGCCGCGGATGGGATTTTGCCTGGAGACGCAGTATTATCCGGATAATATTCATCATGAGAACTTCCCGCAGGCAGTATTTGGGCCGGGAAAGGATTATCAGTCAGAAACAGTGTATCAGTTTATCTGATGCGGAAGGGGCAGGGTGTGGTTGACTTATAATATGGTCTAATGGATTAAGGGGGATTTCCATGAAAAAAACGAGGGTGGTATGTTTAACTTTCATCATTTTAGCCTGTTGTTTCCTGTCAGGCTGTGGAAACCTGCTTAAAAATGAGCAGATGGATCGCGAAGTAGAGCGATTGATTGCGGCTTTAAATGAGGACGATGCCGATCGAATCTATCAATCCCTGCATCCGGGGATCGTTACCCGCGAGGAATTTGACGAGTCCTATGAGACCATCCGTAAAATCTGGGAAAAGTCCTACACCCATACCAAGAAGCTGAATGCCATCAATACCCAGAAGACCATGGGCAATACCGGGAATTCCAAACTCTGTGAGGCACAGTATTACATATATACACCGGATAAGTTTTACACGATTAACATATCCTATCTGTCAGATGATGATGGAGAAGGGATGGGCGGGTTCTATCTCAAAGCAGGGGCTGAACCAATGCAGATCAGCGGCAGCTTTACAACGGCCAGTGAGAACTCTGCGATGCAATGGGCGATATTGGTGCAAGCGGTGCTGTCCTATCTGCTGATTATCATCACGGTCGTTGACATCCTTCGGAAACGGCCCAGGCTGTTTGGATTGTGGCTGGTGGTGGTTTTGGCCTTTTTCAGCTTCCTGCTTCGGCGGGTGCCTGACAACACCTATGTGAGTTTCGGCGTAAACTGGTTTATTATGTCTTCCCTGAAAATTTATAACAACGGCAGTTGGATGTTGATTCTTGCGATTCCGGTGGGCGCCGTTATCTATTGGTGCCTGCGCAGGAAGCTGCTGGATAAAAAAGCTGAAAAAATGAGTGACAGTAAAAAGGTGCTGTAGGGGCACCTTTTTTATTGCAATTGCATGGAGAACTTTCCGGTTACGTATAAGGAGGCGGATGAAAAGATATTTTGTGTTTTGGTTATCGCCGGATTCTCCTATATTTTCAGGAAGTGTATGATATACTTGTACACGGGGCAGATTCGTTAACGGAGAAGGAGTCCTGTTAACGCTGAACTTGACTATCTTTGGAGGATGTGTGTGGCGAGGAGTGAATGAGATGGAATCGAAGTCGATTGTCATTCACAAAGGAGGAAAAGAGGAAAAGTACAAGCTTTACGTAGAAGATTATGTTTTATCCTATTTAAAGTATGAAACCGGGTCGCTGGAATGTTCTGAGATATATTTCTATGGAACCAAGCAGAGCGGGGAGAGAAAGTATATTATATACGGGGCAGGGCGAGATAAACAGATTCCGGTTTTTGATACATATGATTTGCTGGAAGAGATGATGTGCCGGCTGACGCAGGCAGGGCCGGTGTTTATGGTGCGGGAATCGGAAGAAATCTATCAGATTAAGGGATATGATATCTTTTATCAGGACAACCAGGCGATGCAGAGCTATATGGTAGAGAGACAGCGCCATTTTAACAGACCGCAAACAACAAAGAAACAGGACAAGCAGGGGCCTGTGGGAATGCCTGTGCAGGGTATGGGTAAAACAGAAACAAAGCCTGTTCATTCTCATGGGGTGATGTCAGCGCAGCTGGGGATGATCCTGATCATCCTGATTGCCATTGTCATTAATTCTGCGAACAGCTATGATAAAATGGAGCAGTTAAATCAGTCGGCGGAAGAGGTCTTTTTTGCGATAGAGAACCAGGAGGCGGACGATTCGGTGGCGGCTGGCTATGAGCCTGAGGAAGATATTGTGGTAGAGCGGGAGATAAACCAGGAAGAGGATGATCGGGGTAACGATCAGGGAACCAATCAGCAAAGTGAGGATGATGGAGATACAGGAAACATAACGGAGACAGAACAGGCCAAAGATGAAAATACCAATCAGGAACAGCCAGGAAGTGATGAGTCTGATGGAGATGAACCAGAAGGCATATTGGAAGATGCAAATGTGCAGAAGGCGGATTCTGAAGATGTTAACGAAGAGTCTGCGGCGAATGAGGGGGATCAGACGGAAGCCCTTTCCAGAAATGTGACGAGATATTATAAAGTGGAAAAGGGCGATACGCTTTATACAATCTGTCAGAAAATCTATGGAGATATATCTCAGGTTGAAAAGATATGCGAACTGAATGATATATCAGATCCGGATCGAATCCGTTCCGGCCAAAAAATAATACTGCCCTGATGAGTTGGAGTTGTGATATAATGGACGCAGGTTCAGCAACCTGCGTCCCAAGAATTACTGCGTAATTCTTGCAGATATAGCGAAGGATTACAGCGTCAGAGAATATGATATAGTAGACGCAGGTTCAGAGGGTATGATATGTGAAGTGATATACCGGCAGGGAAGGAAGAGGGTATAAGAGGTACAGCCGATGGTAAATATTAGAGACTACCTGAAAAAAAGGGCAGAGAGGGAAAATGAGAAGAACAAGATTCCCAGAGTAAGCTATAGAGAAAAGATAAAGAGCCATAAATTTACAATTTTTTACCGGACGACTCTGGTTATCATTTTGATTGCTGCGATTGCCGCGGCCGCTTTTATTCAATGGCAGAATAAGATTTACACGGAGAGTGTGGAACTGTCTTCCGTGCAGATCAATATTACGCAGGATGCGAAATTGATGCCATTTGCAGGACATCTTCTGAGTTACAGTAAAGATGGAGCAAACTGTATGGACACCAAGGGAAATGCGATATGGAATCAGACATTTGGGATGCAGAACCCAATGGTGGATATCTGTCAGAATGTGGTCGCCATTGGTGATTATAACGGCAGGACGATCTATGTCATGGATACAACTGGGCCTTTGGGGAGCATCACTACGAACAGGCCGGTGCGTGATTTCTGTGTGGCGGCTAACGGTGTTGTGGCAGCAGTATTAGATGACACGAATGTCACTTTTATATGTCTGTATGATGCCAAAGGAAATGAACTGGTGCGCTTCAGGACGACCATGAAAGAAAGCGGATACCCGTTCAGTGTATCTATTTCTCCAAGCGGGGAATTGGTATGTGTGTCCTATCTGTTTGTGGACAGTGGTCATATGAAATCCAGTGTGGCATTCTATAATTTTGGTGCAGTCGGACAAAACAATACGGATAATTATGTCAGCGGTTATGATTATCTGAATGAAGTGGTGCCTTTGACACACTTTTTGGATAATCGTTCGGTGTTTGCTGTATCTGATGACCGGATCATGTTTTATGGCGGAGCACAGAAACCTGTCATGGTGGCGGAAGCGCTTATCAGTGAAGAAATTCGCGGCGTATATTATGGTGAGGAATATATCGGTCTGGTGTTTAACAGTACACAGGGTAATAACAAGTATCGGCTGGATGTGTATCATAAATCAGGGGTGTTTCAGCGATCCATTGAATTTGATATCGAGTATACGGATATTTTATTCCACGAGGACCAGATCATTATTCATAATGAGTCTGAGTGTTGTATCTATAATAGTAAAGGTGTTGAAAAATATAACGGTACATTCAATAAGTCTGCGCTGGTATTAGTACCGTTGAGCGGGAACTATCGCTATATGGTAGTGACGTCAAATTCAATCGATACGATAGAGTTAAAATGAACATGATGATGAGGCAGGAAATGGTTACTTTCATTTTTGCGGCAGCAATATTTTTACTATTTATATGGAGAGTTCACAGAGGGTTTACCAATGGCATCATGCAGGAGATTGTCAATATCTTGTCCGGTGTGATTTCTCTGGTTTGTGTTGTCCTTATTTTCTTTGCAGTGAGCAGCCTGACGGCTAAAGCGACCAGTACTCTGACGGTTTGTATTATCGGCCTGGTTTTATTAGGAATTGTTTTTAAACTTTGCAATCTTATTTTTCAGCCGCTGTTGGCGCTTGGTAATCTTTCTGTGATCGGTGGACTCAATAAATTATTGGGTGCTGTCATGGGCGCTGCGGAGGCTTTGGTTCTTTCTTATTTGCTTTATAGAGTGCTGGAGTATATAGGGATTTACGTGTTATAAATTCATACGGAAAAATTTTTCAAAAAAATCAAAAAAACCCGTTGACATCTTAGAGAGCATCTGATATTATATGAAAGTCGCACAGCACTGAA
>CAMNXA010000068.1 GCA_946566685.1 uncultured Lachnospiraceae bacterium | reverse complement strand
CGGTAAGGATGATACGTCTTTCATCCAGGGTCAGATGGGAAAAAGCGTTCGTATTATTCGTATTGTTCATATGCTGCCTGCCTTTCCGGCAGCTGTCAGGTAAATAAAGTGTAAGACTAAAAGCAGCATTTGTGGAAGTGGAAATAGGTGAAAGACTAAGATCCACTCTGCTCCCTTCAAAGTGGAAATAAACTTTTCACTTCAGGGTAAAAATATTAGGATTGAGATATAATAAAATTACTTGATTTTTATATTTTTTTGGATATACTATATTAACTATTTAATTTTGTAAAGGAAGTTATCGTGGAAGACTTAATGAATGTTGCTTCTTATATTTATAATAGATATAAGAGTGAAAATGGAACAAACATTGATGAAATGAAACTTCATAAATTGATGTATTTTGCTCAAAGAGAGTCTTTAATTCAGGATAATGAACCTCTTTTTGATGCTGTTTTTTATGGATGGAAATTTGGACCAATTTTGAAAGAAATCCGTATAGCATACAGGGATTCTGCTTTCTACGATGAGGTTCCAGATGATGTTATTGCACGTATTCTTCATGTGATGAATAAAGTTTTTGAGGAATATTCGGCAAAGGATTCATGGAGTTTAAGCCGATTAACTCATGGGGAGCTTTCATGGAAAAAATCGCGAGTTGGAATAGCTGATGGGGTTAATGGTGACAATCCGATGCGTTTGGAAGATATTAAGGAGGATGCAAAGAGGGTTCACCAACGCAGAGCGATGTTATCGCAATTTGGATTGATATAGAGGCGTTGATTAATGCCTTTGTTAGTAAACGAGGTTCATCTCTCGTAAATTATTTTAAAAGATTTGGTCTGAAAGAAGAACAGGATGGAAAAACGGCATATTATGTCATAAAAACGAGACAAAATGAAATGTTGATGTTTTTTTCCATGAAATGTGGGGCACTATTTGACGCATTGCTTGATGAGAATGAAGTGCAAAAGGATTGTCAACGTCTAACAATCTTATTGCAGGCAATGGAGAATGTAGATGGTGTTGATTTTAGAACAGATGAGATTAATAAGATTTTGATGAAATATCAGATTAGTGACAAGGTTTCACTTGAAGATATTGAGCATATTATAGAAAAGAAAAAATGGAAAAGGGAATTGCTTGTACAGTTGGCGGATGACAAGCGAATGGAAGATAATAATAAAATACTAAGAGTGTTAAGTACACATTCCGCTATAGAACTTGTTCATTTTTGTACAAATGACAATATGAAAAGTAAGTGGAATACATATAATATGGGGCATCCTATGGGTGAAACTTTATTTTGGAAGTTTATAGCACCAAAGTTTTTTGATGTACAATCTATTGTGGGGTGTGAATATGCCTTTTTATTTGCAGCAGATTTGTCAGAGGAAGGAGCATTAGTTAACTATTATGATGTTTCCCTAAAATTTCAAAAACGTTTGGATGTAGGGACCAATAAACCGTTTTACGATTTTTGCTGTGATTTTATGTGTCAGGAAATCAATGATATGAGGAGGAATCGACAACTATTTTTTGAAAACTTTAATATTGATAAGGATAATATAATTGCGTAATTAAGTTAATTATTAAGTAATTTTCATATAACTTGACGCTCATAATGATTAAGATATCAAATAGTTACAGGAGTAGAACGGCAAAGCAAAATAAAAATTTTATATTGCGGATATAAAGCAGAAAAATAAACAGATAGAAATAGGGAAACTTGTTTCTATCTGTTTTCATTTGAGAAAATGTGGGTATGCGTCTTAACGATTGTGTTTGTGTATTCTGATTTACTGCAATCTTCCTGGTTTGCTTCAGCAAAGCGGAGTGAATTTACCTTCTTGTGAGAAGTTCTTCTCACGCCACATACAAGTACATAAAGATAAAATGACAGATACTCCCGCCCATCACGAACAGATGGAAAATCTCATGGGAGCCGAAGTTCTTATGTCTGGAATTAAAAATCGGCAGCTTGAGCGCGTAGATAATGCCTCCCACGGTATAGATGATGCCGCCTGCCAGAAGCCATAAAAAGGCGCTCTTGGGAAGCGTGTTCCACAAAGTCCCGAATACCCCGAGACATACCCAGCCCATGGCGATGTAAATGATCGAAGAAAACCATTTCGGGCAGGTGATCCAGCAGGCCTTGATGACCATGCCGGCAATGGCGATGCCCCATACCACGGCAAGCAATGTGTAGCCCAAGTTTCCGCCCAGGACAATCAGGCAGACAGGGGTATAAGAACCGGCGATCAGGACAAAGATCATCATGTGATCCAGTTTCCGAAATACTTTTAAAATTTGATCCTTCACGGTAATGCTGTGATAGACAGCGCTGGCGCCGTAGAGCGCTACCATACTGCCAATAAAAACGGCCATTGCAATAAATGCGGTATGGTTGGAGGTGGTTGCCACCTTGACCATCAGTGGTGTGGCTGCAAAGATAGCCATCATCATTCCAATAAAATGGGTAATCGCACTTCCGGGTTCGCGAATTGTAATCTGCATAAAATCCCTTCCTTTCTTACTCCTCATAACATAGGATGTTTCAAAAACTAGGGTTTGTCAATGAGTGATATAAATGCGACAACATGTAGTTTTGAAAACTATGTTAAATATACTATGATACTACTACTTAAGGTATGCAAAGTCAATGGATTTATGCAAAAGATTTATGAAATGTTTATTAAGAGCGATATCGACAGATTGGATATGAGAAAATGGGTCAGTCTTCCTCGATCACCTGAATCTCCAGATAATCAAAGTCGATCTCATCGATGAAATTATCCTGTGTGAAACGGGTTTTGCTGTGCCGTTTGAAGTCAGAGACTGTGGATTCCAGCCAGATGGGCTTGCTCAGATCGAATTGCAGGCAGATTTCTTCCAGAGCACGGAAGATCTTGTGGGTGCGGGTATCGTCCCGTTCATCCTCGATGACAGTATCCTTTAACATGCGGTTGTCTTTAAATTCTCTGGCCCATAAACGAAACATGGAAGTTCTTCCTCTCTGCCTCTTATTATATCAATTACTATACAAACCTGCGGGGCAAATGTAAATACTTTTTCTTTTGGGAATTCAATGTTATACTGGGTACAGCATTGAGAATCAGACGTGGCGAATGTGGATGATACAGGTGTGGATATGCCGGATACGGACTGTCAGGATGGCACTGTGCGGGCGGTATGTGGACCGATAGGGGAGATTGAGGAAGCAGGTTTAATTATGGATCAAAGACTGTCTGGGATGACTGCGCGGAAAAAGAAAATAATAAGTGGAATATCTTTCCTGCTTGCCGTCATAAATATATCTTTAGTGGTAAACATGAGCAGGGCTTTTTATGAAATGATGATAATGTTTTCAATCCCCGGGATTACCACGTCTCCTGTCGTGCCGGTTATCATTATGGCTGTAGTCTGGCTGGCCGGGGCATTTCTTTTTTACAGGCTGATTCGCGGACTGCTCTGCCAGGAAGATAAAAGGCTTGTACGGCATGCCTTCTTCTGGGGAGTGCTGTTGGCAGCTTCTTATGTGATGGGGGTACGTCTGGGAACGGATGAGACGATATTCGGCGGGGCAGCGAACGTTCTGAAATCACTTGCTGCGGTGGTTTGTCTGTCTGTGGCGGCGGCCTCCTGCATTGCGCCGCTCCTGCATTATCAGAGACCGCCAGTAGCAAAGGCGCCAAACACGGCAGGTAAACGGTATCCAGCCTGGCAGGCGGGGCTGTTTTATGGAGTGGTTATTCTGCTGTGCTGGATGCCGGTATTTTTGGCCTATTATCCCTCTGTTTTTGCATATGATGCGGAAGGGCAGCTCTATCAGGTGATTGCAGGGGATTACAGCACACATCATCCGCTTCTGCATACCTTATTTCTGGGAGCCTTTTTCCGGCTGGGCGAAGCGCTTGGATCCTACTCCGCAGGCATGGCAGTTCATTCGGTGGTGCAGATGCTGTTGATGGCTTGTGCGTTTGCCTTCGTGCTGTCATATTTGTATAAGAAGGAAATACCGCGGTGGCAGCGTTTCCTGCTGCTGGCCTTTTATGCACTGTTTCCGACAAATTCGATTCTGGCGCTCAGCACTACCAAAGATGTGCTTTTTTCGGCACTTGTATTGCTCTATACGATTGTGCTCTATGAAATGATATGCGATAAGAAAATGTGTATTAAAGCCAAAGAGGTGGGAGCCTATGTGGTTCTTTCCGTGCTTTTACTGTTGTTTCGCAACAATGCGGTATATGCATTTTTGGTCAGTATGCCAATGGTATATGCCGGGTGCCGGAAATGGTGCGACACAGGAAAGAATCGGCAGAAAATGGGCGGTGCGCGGGGATATCTGCTGCTGTCTGTGGCTGCGCTTATTTTCTTTGCTGTTTGCAGCATGGGTCTGCGGACGGCCGTACATGCTCATAGCGGCAGCCCGAGGGAGATGCTCAGCGTACCGCTGCAACAGATGGCCCGTACCAGGGTGAGGGAAGAACAGCAGATAGAACCGGAACTCAGGCAGGAATTGGATAAATATATGCCTGCGGAATGGGTTTTTGCGGCGTATGACCCGCATCTGGCGGATCCGGTCAAGAATCGGGCAGTGATCCATGACGATCCTGCGGGCCTGATCAAAACCTGGATTCGGCTGGGGATGAAATATCCGGCGGTCTATGTGGATGCATTTCTGGATAACTGTGTGGGATACTGGTATCTGGAAGATATATCCCACGCACAGATATATGGGATTGGCACGGAGAGAGGGTTTGGCTATCTTTCCACGGATACACGTACCATGCCGGCGGGCTGCGAGATTGTACCATACAGTTATCTCCCGGGACTTCGCCGGTTGATGGAAAAGATCGTGTCAGATAATGCCTATCAGAGGATACCAGTGCTGCGGATCATCTTTGCGCCGGCATTTTATTGGTGGATGCTGTGCATGTATATGGCGGCGGCCTTATACCATAAAAAATACATAATGATACTGCCGGCGGCCTTTTTAGCGGCATATTATCTGACGCTCCTATTGTCGCCCACGGTGCTGATACGCTATATGTACCCCTTTGTGGTGACCGTACCCGCAATATATTGCTGCCTGAGACACGATCTGCCTAAAAATGGCAGTGAAAATATACAATAAATGATAAAAATTTATAAAATTTTTGTGAAATTTAAACATTTTACAAAAAGATTATGGTATAATGTCCACGAAAGCAATGAGCAGTGCGCAGACGTAAGATGAAAAAAAGGCAGCTTGCTGACAGTTTTTTCAGATTGCGGATGCATAGGGCGAAGCCCGTGAACGAGGAAAACCGAAGGTTTTACGAGTTGCACTGCGAAAAGAGGTGTGCAGCCTGGCGCAGACGTAAGAAGAAAAAATGGCAAGAAGTAATCGGGGGATCAGCGAAACGTGGAAGTTATTGTAGATAGAGACAGAGATGGCGATATTGACAGCTGGAAAGAAGTGCAGCTGATTTATAATTCTGCCTTAAAGCAGATTTCAACAAAACTGGAAATCCTAAATGATGAGTTCCAGCATGTACATCGATATAATCCGATTGAGCATATCAAGTGGAGGATCAAGACGCCGGAGAGTATCGTCAAGAAGCTGAAGAAGCATGGCTATGAGTCTACGATCGATAATATGGTGCGCTATGTCAATGACATTGCGGGTATCCGTGTCATCTGTTCCTTTTCATCGGATATTTACCAGATTGCGGAGATGATCAGTAACCAGAAAGACATCCGTGTGATTTCCGTGAAGGATTATATCGTAAATCCCAAATCCAGCGGGTACAAGAGTTATCATATGCTGGTGACGGTTCCGGTCTATCTTTCCGACCGGATTGCAGACGCCAAGGTGGAGATTCAGATCCGGACAGTAGCGATGGATTTCTGGGCCAGCCTGGAACATAAGATTCACTATAAGTTCGAGGGAAATGCACCGGAACACATTAAGGAACAGCTTGTAGAGTGTGCGCAGATGGTGGCTGCATTGGATGCAAGGATGATGTCCCTGAATGAGGAAATCCTGCACATTGAGCAGGAAGGGCAGGGACAGAGAGAATAGAAGACAGAGAAAAGGGAGGCACGCCGCCTCTCTTTTTTTGTATAGATGAACAAATCTATCCATAAAATGAGGAGTGCCCAGGCACCTTGCGGTACCCGGGCTATTATGAAAAAATTTATCCATGTGTGTAATGATAACACTACATATTGTCTCGTTTGGTATGTTTAAAGTATACTTCCTAAATATGAATAAATTATGAACGAAGTGTAAAGTTATCGTTAATGTTTACAAACGGATAGAATTAGAAGCAAAAAAAATATGCAATATGCACAAATGAAAAGATGGCGATATCAGGAAAAGTCTTTTATTTGTTGTCATCGAGCCGGAAAAATGGTAATATGAAAAAATAATTGGGTACAATGTCTAAAGATGAGATGGAGGCATAGAATGGATACTTTTATTGATAAACTGGCACAGAAAAGAAATGCGCAGGAAATGATCCGTGCCAATTCCGCGGCGGAGGCAGCCAGGCTGGAACAGATGCAGAATCAGATGAAGGCTTATGATGAGATCATGCAGGAAGTCCGCAAAGTGAATTTAAAGACGACCGAGAACGTGGCGGAAGTGAAAAAGGTATTGGAAGAGTGCATAGCCAGGCTGGAGTCCATAGAGACAAGCAGTGTACAGACGGCCGACACGGAACAGACACTTGCGCAGATCAAAGCGCTTATAGAGGAGCGTTTTAAGCAGTCAGAGGATTTTGCACACAAGGAGAACGTGAAAGTTTACCGCAATGTACAGGCGGCATTTACAGAAGAACTGGGTAAACAGACGAAAGAAGTCAAGGGCAGCAAGGCGCTTTTGCCAGTCTGCATCCTGATACTGATCGGGGTGATCGCTGATATCGTGATCAATCTTCTCCCCATCATCAATGGATTTGTAAGATGAAAATAATCAGCAGACATTATAAAAAAATGAAAATTGCATATATTAAGGTTGCGGTGCTTGCAATCATCGCAGCCGCCTTTTGTCTGCCCTATATGCAGCGGCTGGAGAGTACCGGTGATAATATCTTTACGGTATATTTAAACGGTATGGCGGTGGGCGTGATGGGCGACATCGAAGAGGCTGACAACTATCTGATCGCGGCCAGAAAAAGGCTGGCAGGCAGCAGTGATGAGATGGTGCTTGCGGAGAGCGAGCTGACCTATGAGGGTGAGGAAGTACTCTGGGGCACAGTAGATGACGATAGTGTCATAATCTCCAACATGGTTACTGCGCTGCGGGGAAGCGTGAAAGAGACGTTGAACCGTTCCTACACGGTGAAGATTAACGAGTATACGGTAAATCTGGCGAGTACACAGGAAGTGCTGGCGCTTTTGCAGGCATCCATCCAAAAATATGACAGTGAAAACGCTTATTATGTGGATTTGGTGCTGGATTCAGAGAGAGAGTTGAATGTGCTCACTACGCAGATTTATTCATCGGAGGAACACAAGGAGGAAGAGGAAGCCGAGGAGGTCATGACCAGCGCAGGCATCAACGCGGTCATAGACGAAATGTTTGAGGATATAGAGCCGGCGGCGGAAAAGGATTTTTCTGATTATGAACTGGGGCTTTTGTCCCTGGAATTTGGGGATACTGTGGAAGTGGTGGAATCCTATCTCCAGGATTATGAACTGACGCCTCTTTCCGTAGCCATTGAAGAGGTGACAAAGGATCAGGAGAAAGAACAGATATATGAGGTGGTATCGGGTGATACCCTTTCTCAGATTGCAGAGAAAAACGAGATTCCGCTGGCAGATCTGATCGCCATGAATGAGACCATAGAGAATGAAAATTCCATGATCCGCGTGGGTGATGAACTGATCGTGACTGTGCCGGAACCGGAGCTTTCCGTGGAACGCACAGAGCAGATGTATTATGAAGAGGACTATGAGGCGGAGATTATCTATGTGGACAATGACAACTGGTATACGAACCAGACGCAGACTTTGCAGGAGCCTTCAGCAGGGCACCGTAAGGTAGTGGCGGATGTGTCTTACCGCAATAAGGAGGAAGTCAGCAGGGAGATTTTGAAAGAAGAGATTACCTATGAAGCTGTACCTAAGATTGTGGAGCGGGGCACGAAGATTCCGCCTACGTATATCAAACCGATTTCCGGCGGCAGACAGTCTTCCGGCTTTGGCAGGCGCAGAGCGCCCACCAGGGGAGCAAGCACCTATCATAAAGGGATAGACTGGGCGACACCGGTCGGCACAGCGGTTATGGCATCTTCCACAGGTACGGTGGCGAAGGCCGGCTGGGGCAGTGGTTATGGTTATGTGGTTTATATCAACCATGCGGACGGCAGGCAGACCAGATATGGACATCTGAGTAAGGTTTTGGTATCTCAGGGGCAGACGGTAACCCAGGGCCAGAAGATTGCCTTAAGCGGCAATACGGGTGTGAGTACGGGGCCGCATTTACACTTTGAGATCCTGATAAACGGCAGCCAGGTGAACCCGCTGCAATATCTGAATTAATCTGCCCATTTACAAATGGGCAAATTATGGTATACTGTTAGTTATATGTTTGGCATTTTTGTGTGAGAAAGGCAGTAAACATAAATGGAACAATATGCGATTAAAGGTGGAAATCCGTTAGTCGGCGAGGTGGAGATTGGCGGTGCAAAGAATGCGGCACTGGCGATCCTGGCAGCCGCCATTATGACGGATGAGACCGTATTGATAGAAAATGTGCCTGATGTCAGAGATACCAATGTGATGATGCAGGCGATGGAAAGTATAGGCGTGGTCATTAACCGCATTGACAGACATACAGTGAAAGTCAATGCCTCTCAGGTTCACGATCTGGTGATTGAGGACGATTATATCAAAAAAATCAGGGCTTCCTATTATCTGTTGGGAGCACTGCTCGGTAAATACAGTAAGGCGGAAGTGGCGCTTCCGGGCGGATGCAACATAGGACTGCGTCCGATTGACCAGCATATCAAGGGCTTTCGTGCGCTGGGTGCCAATGTCAGGATTGAACATGGTCTGATCATCACAGAGACCGATAAACTGAAAGGTAATCACATCTATATGGACGTGGTGACAGTGGGCGCTACCATGAACGTGATGATGGCGGCTGTCATGGCGGAGGGACAGACTGTGATTGAAAACGCAGCCAAAGAGCCCCATGTGGTGGATCTGGCGAACTTCCTTAACAGTATGGGCGCCAATATCAAGGGCGCGGGTACGGATGTGATCCGTATCAGAGGTGTGTCCAAACTGCACGGTACAGAGTACGGCATCATTCCCGATCAGATTGAGGCAGGCACCTTTATGTTTGCAGCGGCGGTGACCAAAGGGGATGTGACGGTAAAGAACGTGATTCCCAAGCATCTGGAATCCATCAGCGCCAAACTCCTGGAGATTGGCTGTGAGATTGAGGAGTCCGATGATGCGGTGCGCGTGGTGGCATCCAAACCGCTTGGACATACCCATGTCAAGACATTGCCTTATCCCGGTTTTCCTACGGATATGCAGCCCCAGATTACTGTGGCGTTAGGTCTTTCCGCAGGGACAAGCATTGTGACGGAGAGTATCTTCGAGAATCGTTTTAAATATGTGGACGAGCTCACCTGTATGGGCGCGAATATCAAAGTAGAGAGTAATACTGCAATTATTGATGGGGTGCCCAGATACACGGGAGCAAATATTACAGCACCCGACCTGCGTGCCGGTGCGGCACTGGTGATTGCCGGTCTTGCGGCGGATGGGATCACTACGGTGGATGATATCAAATATATTGAACGTGGGTATGAAGATTTTCATTTGAAATTACAGAGCCTGGGGGCACAGATCGACCTGGTGACCACAGAGCGTGATTTGCAGAAATTTAAGTTAAAAGTTGGATGATTGGTTAAGACAGAAATTTTAGATATTGACAGAAGCCCTGTCAGGGTGTATTGTATCTACAGATATGAAAATTCCATATTGTAAGTTTTCTCTTATTCAGAGTGGTGGAGATACATAGGATCTATGAAGCCACGGCAACCCCCTAGAGGAAGGTGCCAACCTGAGCGAAATGCTGTCACAGACAGATCGAACAATAAGAGGATTTGATTATCGACTGTCGGGTCCGCTTATTTCGTGAGAAATCAGCGGATTTTTATTCTGCGAAGCAAATTATTAAAAAAGGAGAGGGAAAATGGAAAAAAGATTATTTACTTCAGAATCCGTAACAGAAGGCCATCCTGACAAAGTCTGCGATGCCATTTCAGACGCCATTCTTGACGCCTGCATGGAGAAAGACCCCATGAGCCGTGTGGCTTGTGAGACCGCAGTTTGTACAGGATTCGTGCTGGTGACCGGTGAGATCACCACCAATGCATATGTGGATATGCAGAAGATTGTGCGTGATACCGTTAAAGAAATCGGATATACCAAATCCGAATATGGCTTTGACGGCAACACCTGTGCGGTGTTCGTAGCGATTGACGAGCAGTCCGCGGATATCGCTATGGGCGTGGACAAGGCTCTGGAGGCGAAGAAGGGTGAGCAGAACGATGACCTTGACACAGGCGCTGGCGATCAGGGTATGATGTTTGGTTATGCGACCAACGAGACGGAGGAGTATATGCCTTATCCGATCGACCTGGCACACAAGCTGGCTTTACAGCTGACCAAGGTGCGTAAGGACGGTACATTGAAATATTTAAGACCTGACGGCAAGAGCCAGGTATCCGTAGAATATGACGAGGCTGGCAAGCCGGTTCGTCTCGAGGCAGTGGTATTATCCACACAGCATGATGATGATGTGACACAGGAACAGATTCATGAAGACATCAAGAAATATGTGTTTGATCCCGTTTTGCCGAAAGAACTGGTGGACGAGCAGACGAAATTCTTCATCAATCCCACAGGCCGTTTCGTAATTGGCGGCCCTCACGGTGATGCAGGTCTCACAGGCCGTAAGATCATCGTGGATACATACGGCGGCTATGCGCGTCACGGCGGCGGTGCTTTTTCCGGTAAGGACTGCACCAAGGTTGACCGTTCCGCAGCTTATGCAGCGCGTTATGTGGCGAAGAATATTGTAGCGGCAGGCATTGCCGATAAGTGTGAGATTCAGCTGTCCTATGCGATCGGTGTGGCACAGCCCACTTCTATCATGGTAGATACTTTCGGTACCGGTAAGATTGCTGATGATAAGCTGGTGGAGATCGTGCGCGAGAACTTTGATTTAAGACCCGCAGGCATCATCAAGATGCTCGACCTGCGCCGCCCGATCTACAAGCAGACAGCGGCTTACGGACATTTTGGCCGTAATGATCTGGATCTGCCCTGGGAGAAGCTGGACAAGGTTGATGCTCTGAAGAAGTACTTATAAATAAACGATAAGGTAGTCATGAAGAGTCCCTGTATCTGTGTGGTACAGGGACTCTATGTGACTATGCGGGTTTGGTGAAGAGTGTTGGTAAAGGGGAGAAAATGGGGTTATTATGGAAAAATACAAAATATTGCTTGTAGAAGATGATACAGAGATCAGTGAAATGTTAAGAAATTACCTTTCTACAGAAAATTATGATGTAATCTGCGCTTTTGACGGGCAGGAAGCCTGCGAGAAGTTTGACGAGGCAGATTTTGATCTCGTCCTGCTTGATCTGATGATACCGAAAATGAATGGTATGGGTGTGATGGAGCATATCCGCCGGAAGAGTTTCCTGCCTATCATCATTCTTTCCGCCAAAGATACGGAGAGCGATAAGACATTGGGACTGGGGCTGGGGGCGGATGATTATATCACCAAGCCTTTTTCGGTGGTGGAAGTCCTGGCACGGATCAAGGCGGCGCTGCGCAGAACGATGCACTATGACGGCGTCAAGGACAGGGAGCCAGCCATTTTGCAGGCAGGGGAACTGCGTATGAATCTGACAGACTATACAGTCACGAAGCGGGGAGAGACAGTAGAACTGACGGCCAAGGAGTTTGAAATCCTGAAGATTCTGATGCAGAATCCGAAAAAAGTCTACACCAAGGAGCAGTTATATTCTCTTGTGTGGAACGATGCTTATCTGGGAGATGAAAATGCTGTCAATGTGCATATCAGCAGATTGCGGAATAAAATTGAAGATGATTCCCGCAAACCCGTATATATTATTACGGTCTGGGGGATTGGCTATAAACTTGGGAATGTATAGAAAGAAAGCAGGCTTTTATTGCTTGCTAATTGTACCGTTAATCGAGTGACAGTGGAGTGGAGTTTTATATGAATGACGAGATGGTGATATTTGTCCTGTGTCTATGTGTGCTGTTTCTGTTGGGGATTGTTCTCTACCAGCGGGTGGTATTTCGAAATGGTACCCAGAAAAAACTGCGGGCGGTGCATGGAATATTAAGGGAGATTCTGGATGAGGACAGAGATGAGAGCCTTATGGTTTTTACGGAGAATAAGGAACTGATGGAACTGGCGGCACAGGTCAACCGGCTGTTGGAAAAACGGCGGAGGACGAAGGCGGATTACCGCCGTTATGAACTGGCTTCCCGGAGAATGCTGTCCAATATTTCCCATGACATGAAAACCCCCATGACCGTTATCCTGGGGTATTTGGAAATTATGCAGATGGACGGGGCAGCATCGCCGGAAATGCTGGCAAAGACACGGCAGAAAGCCCAGAGCCTGATGGCGTTGATCGAGGAGTTCTTTACATTGGCGAAGCTGGAGGCGGGGGATACGGATCTGGAACTTACCCGGCTGGATATCTGTGAGGTCTGCCGGGAGAATATTCTGGATTTTTATGAAATGTTATCAGAAGCAGGGTTTCAGGTAGAAGTGGATGTGCCGGAGACTGCCGTCTATATTCAGGGGAACAGGGAAGCTTTGCAAAGAATCATAGCGAACCTGATCTCCAATGTGCTGCGTTATGGTTCTGATGGAAAATATTTGGGCATCTTTTTAAGGACAGAGGCAGAACTGGTCTATATTGATGTGGTGGATAAAGGACAGGGCATTGACAAGGCTTTTGCGCAGAGTGTCTTTGACAGGCTGTTTACCATGGAGGATTCCAGAAGCCGTAAGGTACAGGGCAATGGCCTGGGTCTGACCATAGCCAGAAATCTGGCCTGGCAGATGGGCGGGGAGATTCTTTTGGACAGCACGCCGCATGTACGGACAACCTTTACGGTAAAGATGCGAAGAGAGATCTGTCAGTAAATGATCAGGAACGGGCAAACATTTTGGCCTGCCGGCAGGACGGTGTGCGGACGGCGAAAGAAATTCGTAAGATTTAGGCAAGAGTTATGAAAAAACAGACCGTTACAATGGTTTTAAAGCAAACAACATAACAAATATTGTTTGCGGCACAAGAAAGGAGGCAGATAAGATGTCATATATTTTACAGACCAGCCGCCTAACCAAGACCATTGGCGGGAAAGAACTGGTAGCAAATGTGGATATCCACATCAAAAAGGGGGAGATTTACGGGTTCCTTGGCCCTAAAGGTGCATAGATTTATAGACAACTTTGCCTAAAGATTTGATACCAACACGCCGCTAATCATTACACGGCGTTGTTGGACTTTATCAGTTCAAGGTTATGTTGGTTGTTTTCGATAAACTCAACAATCCGCTTGTGTTGGTCGGCAAAGTTAAATTGAATTGTAATCTCGTTGTTATCGTGGACGTATATAGTATCAATCAATTCTACCAGAAGCCCACGGTCAAGGCTTTTTACATTCTCATGTTTCAAGAATGTTGTCAGATAAGGGTTGTCGCTTCCTACGCCCTTTTCTGATAGCTGAGTTTCTGTTTGCAGGTTGGCGATGATGTCCTTTACCTGCTCTGCCTGCTGTTCAAACTTGGCTTTCATTCTTACATATTCAGCACGGGTTATGTCCCCGCATTTCCAGTCCATATAAAGGTTATCTGTAACGCAGGTAAGTTTTTCAAGCTCCTTGCTGCGGTCTTTCAAAAGCTGCTGTAACCGCTTGGATTGGGTGCAGACGGTAGAAGTGCTGTTGATTTCCTTTACTACCTCTGCCATATCCCCTACAAGGGAGATTTGCGCCTGTACCGCTTTCAATACTGCTTCGTATAAGATTTCTTCCTTTATGACGTGCCGGGTGCATTTGTCCTTTGACTTAAAGACGTATGTACTGCAAACATAATAAACATAGGTCTTGTTTGGCTTGCGGTTCGTCCGTCTTGACATGGAGCGTTTACAGTCAGCGCATTTTATCAGCCCGGAAAAAAGATAAAGCTGTTTCCTGCCCGGTGCTGTGCGGGTGTCCCGTTCCTGTAACCGCTGCGCCTTGTCGAATGTTTCCCGGTCAATGATTGCTTCGTGGGTGTTCTCCACAATGAACCATTCTTCTTTCGGCGGTGAAATCTTCTCATGCACTTTGTAGCTGATTACCCGCTGCTTTCCCTGTACCATGTTCCCTATATACATTTCATTTTTAAGGATAGTACAGATAGTGGTAATCGCCCACATACCGTCATTTTTGCTTATTCTCGGTGTCTGCAAATTCAAGCCCTTGCTGTGCTTGTATGCGGTGGGTGTGGGTACTCCCATTTCGGTCAGCTTTTTTGTAATGCCTAACTTGCTCATGCCCTCGTCAACGAACCAGTGAAAAATATTCCTCACTACCTCGGCGGCTTCTTCATCAATCACAAATGCGTTTTTGTCCTCCGGGTCTTTCATGTACCCATAAGGGGCAAATGCGCCGATAAATTCGCCTTTCCTGCGCTTGGTGTTGAACGTCCGGCGTATGTCGTTGGAAGTCCTTGCAGCGTAGCGGTCATTCATCAGCCCGGTTATGGGAACTTCCATTCCCTGTACTGCGTCCGGGTTCTTGAATGTGTCAAGTGACGGGTCGCCAATGCTGATAAAGCGTACCCCGTATAAGGGGAATACCTTTTCCAGAAAATAGCCTTGGTCGGAATAGTTACGGAAAGCCCTTGATAATGTCTTACAGATAATACAGTTGACAGTCCCGGCTTCCACGTCATGTATCAGCCGTTGAAATTCGGGGCGTTCATAGTCCGTCCCGGTCAGCCCGTCATCAGCGTAAACATCAACAATGATATACTCGCCCTCGAAAAATTCCTCGATATACTCCGTGATGATTTTCCTCTGGTTGGTTACGCTCAAACTCTCATCGTTCCCGTCGTCTTTGGATAGTCTTATGTAGACAGCAATCCGCCATACGGTACGGCTTATAGTGGGTTGGTTCTGTGATTTCCTAATGCGTGGCATTGTTCCTCCAATCCCCCTATAATCACACGTCTATTATACCATAGAACGGAGATTATTTCAGCATTTTTCAACATTTTTTTAACCTTTTTTCAGACCGCCGAAAAAGCTGATTAGGTGTGAATTGAGGTCATTTCCGGCAGGCGCAAAGCATAGACGCACGACTGTTTCCCCGCAACGGAAGCAGTACGGGTTTTTTATCTGTTCAAGGTACGCTTTCATGCGTTCCGTGGCAGAAAGCCCCGTGTCAATGGAAACATGGTTTATGTCCGTCAGTTGCGCGGGGTCGGCTTCATCTGCCCCCTGCCTGCTCATTAAGTCCAGTTGTTTACTGTTTATCATTGGCAGCCCTCCTTTCAGAATATCTTCGGATTGCTGTACTTGGTTTTTCTGAATGGGCGAAACGGACGGCTTGGCAGCTCCACGGGACTTTAACCCCTCTCATTCCTATGAGTA
>CAMNXA010000067.1 GCA_946566685.1 uncultured Lachnospiraceae bacterium | reverse complement strand
CGTTTCTTTTTTTTGCGTAATCCCATGGGCCGACTCTCACTCTTGTACTCTTCCTTGGTAGCGCCAAAATAATGGTTCCGGTAGCTTCCACCAGTATAATTACTCCAGGGATTATCGAAGGCAAAGTCCCTGCGCAGAGTGTCAAGCACCCACCTTTCATAAGCGGGATCCGCCTGCATGGCCGCAAAACCTTCCTCTGAGATATTGACCATCACGGCATCCCATCTCTGGGAAGGATGCATCGGCATTCCTGTGATCTTCTGATAAATATACAGCTTATACTCTTCTCTGGACATGGCCTGCACCAACGCCTCATTCCTGCCCGTGACCATCCCTGCCGCATCAGGGGAAGCGCCGTCCTTGCGGGCAAGCTGCTCATGCACGGCATCCGCAAAGCTGCTGGCATTCGGCTGTCCGCCGGCCACTTTCCCGGCAGCATTGTTCCTATTCTGTAAAGTTTCCATATAGAAGCGTGTCATCGGTGTCATTAAAAATCCGCTCATGTCGTCCCTCCCCCGCAGCTGTTTGTATTCCTATATATAGTAATACGATTCAGCTTTGGGAAAGGTTTCATATCCGCCACGTTTTCCCTTGAAAAAACAATGTTTTCATGTATAATGATATGAGTAACCAAAGGCAGAAAATCTAAGAAAATATGAGGTTTCAACATGATACAGGCTAATAATGTAACATTACGCGTAGGCAAGAAAGCGCTCTTTGAAGATGTAAACATCAAATTTACGGAAGGAAACTGCTATGGGCTGATCGGTGCCAACGGCGCCGGCAAGTCCACTTTCCTTAAGATCCTCTCCGGCGTCCTGGAGACCACCAACGGCGATGTGTCCATCACGCCAGGACAGCGTCTGTCCGTCCTGGAGCAGGATCACTTTAAATATGATGCCTATCCTGTCATGGATACGGTCATCATGGGCAATGAACGGCTCTACCAGATCATGAAAGAGAAGGACGCCATCTATGCCAAGGAAGATTTTTCTGATGAGGATGGTATCCGCGCCAGTGAACTGGAAGCGGAATTTGCGGAGATGGACGGCTGGGACGCAGAGACCAATGCCGCCATGCTCTTAAACGGTCTGGGCATTGAGACAGACCTGCATTACAGTATGATGGCGGATTTAAACGGTAATGAGAAAGTCAAGGTGTTGTTAGCCAAAGCGCTTTTTGGCAATCCCGACATCCTGCTTCTTGACGAGCCCACCAACCATCTGGACTTAGACGCCATCGCCTGGCTGGAGGACTTTTTGATCGATTTCGAGAACACGGTCATCGTGGTCTCCCACGACCGTTATTTCCTGAACAAAGTCTGCACCCAGATCGCAGACATCGACTACGGCAAGATTCAGCTCTATGCGGGCAACTATGATTTCTGGTATGAATCCAGCCAGTTGATCATCAAACAGCGCAAGGAAGCCAACAAGAAGAAGGAGGAGCAGATCAAAGAATTGCAGGAGTTTATCTCCCGTTTCTCCGCCAATGCCTCCAAGTCAAAACAGGCCACATCCAGAAAACGTGCACTGGAAAAGATTGAACTGGATGACATCCGTCCTTCCAGCCGTAAATACCCCTACATCGATTTCAGGCCGGAGCGCGAGATCGGCAACGAGGTGCTGACCGTAGAGGGGCTTTCCAAGACCATCAATGGGGAAAAGGTACTGGACAACATTTCCTTTATTGTGGGACATGATGATAAGATCGCTTTGGTGGGCGGCAATGAACTTGCCAAGACCACTTTGTTCAAGATCCTGACGGGTGAGATGGAACCTGACGAGGGCACCTATAAATGGGGTGTCACCACCTCCCAGGCTTATTTCCCGAAGGACAATACCGCAGAATTTGACAATGATTACACCATCACCGACTGGCTTATGGGTTATTCTCCCGTGAAGGACGTGACCTATGTCCGTGGTTTCCTGGGACGTATGCTCTTTGCCGGGGAGGACGGCGTCAAAAAGGTGAAAGTCTTATCCGGTGGTGAGAAGGTTCGGTGTCTGCTCTCCAAGATGATGATCAGCGGCGCCAACTGTCTGCTCTTCGATGAACCAACCAACCATCTGGATATGGAAGCCATCACCGCTCTCAACGAGGGTATGAAAAAATTCAAGGGTGTGGAGTTGTTCTCCTGCCATGACCATCAGGTCGTGCAGACGACAGCCAACCGCATCATGGAAATTCTGCCGGACGGCACATTGGTAGATAAGATCACCACCTATGATGAGTATCTGGCGAGTGATGAAATGGCGAGAAAACGTACCGTCTACACCAGTACCGCCAGTCAGGAAGAGGACGACTGAATATGAGACCTGTCGACCTGCACACCCATACCTGCAAATCAGACGGCAGCTTTACACCCACACAGCTGGTGGATTATGCCATGGAAAAGGGGCTTGCCGCAGTAGCCATCACAGACCACGATACCACGGACGGCCTGGACGAAGCCCTCTCCTATGCGGCTTCGCTGACAGAGAAGGGCCTCCCCTGTCCCGAAGTTATCCCGGGAATCGAATTTTCTACTAAATATGAACAAAAGGACGTACACATCGTAGGACTTTACATCTCCTACGATGCCCCCGCCTTTCAGGACAGGCTCAATGCCTTCGTGGATTCACGCATCAACCGCAATTATAAGATGTGTCAGAATCTTCAGACGGCGGGTATCGATATTACCTTTGACAAATTGCAGGCGGAAAACCCCGGTGCCGTGATCACCCGGGCACACTACGCCACCTATCTTTTCGAACACGGTTATGTCAAAAGCCGCCCGGATGCTTTCGCTCAATATCTGGGAGATCACACCAAATATTTTGTCCCCCGTGAAAAGGTGACGCCCGCCCAGGCTGTGGAACTGATCCTACAGGCGAAGGGCATCCCCATCTTAGCGCATCCGCCTCTCTACCATATGGGGAATGACAGGCTCTGCGCTCTGGTCGCTTCCTTAAAAGAAGTCGGTCTCATGGGGATTGAAGCTTTCTACAGCACCTATACGCCCCAGGACGAACGGGATATGCGCAGGATTGCGGATCAGTACGGCCTGCTCTTAAGCGGCGGTTCCGATTTCCATGGTGCCAACAAGCCGAAACTGGATCTTGGCACCGGTTATGGCCGGCTGTTTATCCCGGAAGAAATACTGGATCGCATCAAGGATGCTGCAATGCGTCACAACAAGTTAACATAACATATTTAAAATATTGACAGGAAACTGAAACATATGAAACTTCTATTTACAGATTTAGACGGTACCCTTTTAAACAACAAGAGCCAGGTATCCCCTGGCACCAAAGCCTTTCTGGATGAATTCCTCCATGCCGGCAATAAGCTGATCTTATCTTCCGGCAGGCCGCTCTTAAGTGTATTGGAAGTCAAAGAAAAAGCCGGACTCACCCAGTCCGGCATCTTTCTGACTTGCAGCAACGGCACCCAGATTTATGATTGTGACCGTTCCCGCAGCATTCTGGAAAAGAGACTGCCTCTTTCCTATATCTCCTATCTGCAAGATCAGGCAATGCAGTTCCATCTGCATATTCAGACGTACCGGAGTGACGCCATCGTCTCCCCCGCAGAAGATGCGGAGGTGACGTACTATCGCCAAAAAATCCATCTGCCCCTGGTCGTCTCTCCCGTTTTAAGGGACGCCCTCACCGAGGGACCTTTTAAGATGCTGGCGATCAGTCTCGATGACCCGGAAAAACTGGAATCTTTCCGTCAGAGCATCTCCGCCTGGTCAGAAAACAGGATTCGAACCATCTATTCCAACCACATGTATCTGGAACTTTTTGACTGGGATGCCGGAAAGGGGAATGCCGTGCGTTTTCTCTGCGACTATTTCCACGTCCCTCTCTCAGACGCCTACGCCGCCGGGGATGCAGACAACGATATCTCCATGATCACCGCCGCCGGCACCGGCATCGCCATGCAAAACGCCACGGACAGGGTAAAACAACAGGCCGATGTCATCACCGACCTGGACAATGAACATGACGGACTGGCAGACACCATGCGCCGCCTGCTTTTAAATCTCCACGATTAAATATCTGCCGTCACCAATCTCAAACACTTCGGACGCTTCCAGAATCTCTTCCTCATCGGCGCCCTCCATATCCATGCCTTCTTCCTCAAAGAACTCCCAGACTTCCCTGACAGAATCTACCACCACTGCCATACATTCTTCCAGGAAGTTCTCCGCCTCCTCCGGCGTCTCTGCTACCTTTTCCGGATACAACTGTAACTGATTCTCCAGAAAACACTGTACTACCTTCTCATCAAACATAATACCCTCCTTACTTATCCGGGAAAAGCCCTCTTCTCTTCAATTCCTGACAGAGTCTTCCCACCGGCAGTCCCACCACATTATTGTAATCTCCGCAGATTCCCTGGATATAGGCGGCACACAGGCCCTGAATCGCATAGGCCCCGGCCTTGTCCATGGGTTCTCCGCTGTCCACATATCGCTTAATCTCCTCTTTGCTCATGCTGTACATGGTCACATCCGTACACTCGCTGAAGGTGGCATACATGGCTGACATATCCTTATACTTCCAGGCAAGAGTAACTCCGGTATAGACCTGATGGCCTGCCCCCTGCAGATCTCCCAGCATCCGCTCCGCGTCTTCTTTGTCCTTTGGCTTTCCGAGGATTTTGCCCCAGGCGGCCACTACCGTATCCGCACCGATGACCACAAAGTCTTCTTTGCCTTCCGCCGTCAGTCTGCCACAGACATCCACCGCTTTCTGATAGGATAATTCTTCCACCACCTCGTCCGGTCTTTCTTTGGTGACCTTTTCCTCCACCGTACTGGGCATGACCTTAAAGGGAAGTCCCACCTGTCTGAGCAGTTCTTTGCGCCTGGGCGATGCCGAAGCCAGATATATTTTCATATTTACCTCCATACGGGCTCTATACCGCGCTCTTACGTTCTGTCCCTGCACTCAATCATTATGATGCATCTTGGGAATAAATATACGTTTATGGGCAGTCTCTTCCTCTTCTTTAGACACAGATTTCGCCTCTTTGCAGAAGTTGAGCTGGGCGTTAAACACTTCCTTTCCCCGCTTGTCTATCTTTTCATAACTGCCGTCCGGCTGCAAGATAGATGCCTTCACCGTATCCTTAAGCTGGCACTCCAGAATATGCCAGAGTTTTTCCTGTAAAGGCGCCTTCTCTATGGGGAACAGAATCTCCACACGGCGGTCCAGGTTCCTCGGCATCCAGTCCGCACTGGCACAATAATACTCCGGTTTGCCATCATTTTCAAAATAGAAGATCCTGGCATGCTCCAGATAATTACCCACAATAGAGCGCACTGTGATATTCTCACTGACGCCCCTGATTCCTGTCTTAAGGCAGCAGATTCCCCGGATGATCAAGTCAATCTTTACACCGGCAGTGCTGGCCGCATAGAGCGCTTCGATCACACTCTTATCACACAGGGAATTCATCTTGGCTATGATCCTGGCAGGCCGCCCTTCCAGGGCATGGTCACGCTCCCTGCCGATCAGATAGATAAATCTGTCCTTCAGCCAGTACGGCGCTAGGGACAGCTTATTCCAGCTTCTCGGCTCCGAATAGCCGGAAAGCATATTAAATACTGCTGTCGCATCCTCCCCAATGGCCTCCGAGCAGGTGAACAGACCCACATCCGTATACAGTTTCGCCGTAGAATCATTATAGTTGCCGGTACCCAGATGCACATACCGCCTGATGCCGTTCTCTTCTCTTCTGACCACCAGGGTTATCTTGCTGTGGGTCTTAAGCCCCACCAGGCCATAGATAACATGACAGCCCGCTTTTTCCAGTTTTCTGGCCCAGACAATATTGTTCTCCTCGTCAAACCTGGCTTTTAATTCCACCAACACCGACACCTGCTTGCCATTCTCCGCCGCCTGTTCCAGCGCAGCTATGATCGGTGAATTACCGCTGACACGGTACAGTGTCTGTTTGATGGCCAGTACTTCGGGATCTTTTGCCGCCTGTCTGATAAAGCGCACCACAGGTTCAAAAGTCTGGTAGGGATGATGCATCAGGATATCCCCTTCCCGGATCTTCGCAAACACATCCGCATCCTCCGGCAGTTCCGGCACCGGCTGGGGCTTTAAGTAACTGTGCTCTTTCAAGTGATCGAAACCGTCCAGATCGTACATCTTCATCAGGAAAGTCAGATCCAGCGGGCCGTTGATGGCATAGATATCTTCTTTGGGAATCATAAGTTCTTCCCGGATCAGTTTCAAAAGCCTGCTGTCAATTCCCTCTTCCACTTCCAGACGGATGACCTGCCCCCACTGTCTCTTTTTCAGCTGTTTCTCAATCTCCTGCAACAGATCTTCCGCCTCTTCCTCCTCGATCGTCAGATCCGCATTTCTCATGATCCGGAAAGGATAGGTGCAGACAATATCATAATTGAGGAACAGTTTATGAATGTTGCGCTCGATCACCTCTTCCAGCAAAATCAGTTTGACACCCTCCTCGGAAGGAATCGTCACGATCCTTGAGAGAACGCTTGGCACCTGCACGGTGGCAAACTCCAACTCTCCCACACCATTTTTCTTTGTGACAAGAGCCCCCAGATTCAGGGATTTGTTGCGGATCAGCGGAAATGGTCTGGAGGAATCCACCGCCATGGGTGTGAGTACCGGATATACACTCTCCGCAAAATAGTGATCCACATAAGCGGCTTCTTCTCTTTTCAGATCCTCATGATGGCTGATCAGATGCAGACCGTTTTCCAAAAGCTGCGGCAAAAGAGATCTGTTATAGGTATTATACTGCTGTGCCACCAGCTTATGAGTCTCCTCATTCACCCTCACAAGCTGCTCTTCCGTAGTCATTCCTGCAATATCCCGTTTCTTATAACCGGCATTGACCATATCCTTTAAAGATGCCACCCGCACCATAAAGAACTCATCCAGATTGGATGCCGTGATTCCGAGAAACTTCAATCTTTCAAACAAAGGCATCTGCTTATCCTTCGCTTCCGCCAGAACTCTCTTGTTAAACAGCAGCCAGCTGAGTTCTCTGTTACTATAATATTCATCCCTGGAAAAATCTTTGATTTCCGCCATCCCCCTATGGCCTCCTTCTATCATTTTATATCTTTCACAGGCTGCCGCGCAGGCATCCTATCGTTGTTTTATTACCGGTTTCACGCTGAATACTTCTTCAAAGAAATCTGCCCGCTTTGTAAACAGTCCCTTCTCCAGCGTGATATCCACGGAGGCATCCACTGTGATGACCAGTTTTTCCTCCTTCAAAGCTGTCTTTACATTCTTAAATTTCTGCTTATGGCTGCGGTCCAGACCATTGGCAATCTTCAAGATCGCGGTCAGCTTGGCAATCGTCAGATAGGCTGTCCTGTCAATGGCGCTGCTGCTTCCCACCACCTCGCTGTACTCAAAATCCATGTGATTGTATTTTACCACATTGGCCACAATCTCCCGCTCTATATGGGAAAGCCCGATGATCTCCGTGGACATAATGATATTATAAGAACATTCGCCCAGATTCACCAGACTTATGTACTTACCGCAATCATGCAAAAGCGTAGCAATCCGCAGAAGCAGCCGCTCTCTCTTCCCCAATCCATGCACCTTGTTCATACTGTCAAAAATGGTCAGCGCTATCTTTTCCAGTGTCTCGCTCCGGCGCCTGCTGCCCATATAACGTTTGCTGATATTCTGTGCACAGGCGATGATATCCTGCTCAAAGTCATGATTTTCCCTGATGATCTTATTTTTCTCACCGTATTCATATGCCATACCATCGCAGAGCGTCACCCCCGGCGCCCAGATCATCTTGGCATCCATCACCTTGGCAATTCGATTGACCAGCACACAGGCAATAAACAGGAGCGGGATATTTTCCTCCGGCATGTCCAGCGCATGCGCCGCCTCCTGTACGGATTTGTTCTTGATCCGCTCCAGGAACACCTCCACGGCAGGCGCTTCGATATTGCTCTGCTCCAGTCCCAGCACATTCTTACCCACAATTTCCGAGATATAATCATCCACCACTATGATATTGTCAACCTGTCTGTCTTTCAGATACAGTTTCTTAAACACTGCCAGCTGGGAACTGACCATTTCATCCAGAATCTCATCATACTGTCCGGGCCGGATATTTAACCGCCCGATCTGATCCTGCAATCTTAAAACACCAAGCCTCATATTCTGCGTAGTCACCAGCGTATCCTTATCAAACAAAGATATCTGGATACTGCCGCCGCCAATATCGACTATGGCCGTTCCCTTCTCGATAATCTTGTTAAAGGCATCACCCTTGGAAGCAATGGATTTGTAATTTAAAAACCGCTGCTCCGAATTGCTCAAAACTTCGATCCGGATTCCTGTCCTCTGGGCGATCTGATCCAGGACAATCGCCGTGTTCTCTGTCTCCCGAATGGCACTGGTACCATATGCCCTGTAGTCCTCCACCCGATATCCCTTCATGATGGCCGCATAGTCCCGCAGTACCCTGCACAGTTCATCCACCCGCTCATAGCTGATCTTGCCGGTGGCAAAGGTATCCGACCCCAGATCGATACGATGCCTGATATGATCAATCTCCCGAATCCCGCTCTTGGAAGATATCTCGAAAATCTTCATCGCCAGTTCGTAGGAGCCCACATCAATGGCCGCAAATGTTTTCATATGAATCCCCTCTTCCCTCTATAGTCTGCCGCTTTTACTCAGTCTTTTGTCCCAGCAGATAATCGATAAACTGCTGCGCCGTCCTGCCGGAGAGTCCGCCGTGGGCAAGTTCCCACTTATTGGCCTCCAGATACAGCGTCTCCTCATCCATATTCACACCGTTTCTGTCCGCCAGCACCTTGACAATCTGCTGGAACTGCTTTTTATCCGGTGCACAGAAGAAGATGGACACCCCGAACCGATAGACTAAGGACAACTTCTCCTGCACCGTATCTCCCGCATGCATGTCCTCTTCCCTGCGGTCTGCCTTGTCACTGTAATTCTCCCGAATCAGATGCCGCCTGTTGGATGTGGCATAGATCAGCACATTGGCAGGTTTTTTCTCAAGACCGCCCTCGATGACAGCCTTCAGATATTTATATTCAATCTCAAAATCCTCAAAACTCAAATCATCCATATAGATGATGAATTTATAATTCCGGTTCTTCACCTGGGAAATCACACTGTTCAAGTCCTGAAACTGATGCTTGTACAGTTCAATGATCCGAAGCCCTCTGTCATAATACTCATTGGCAATGGCCTTTATGCAGGAAGATTTTCCTGTTCCGGCATCTCCAAAGAGCAGGCAGTTGTTGGCCCGTCTGCCCGACACAAAAGCCTCCGTATTATCGATCAGTTTTTTCTTGGGGATCTCATATCCCACCAAGTCATCCAGATGCACATGGGCAATGTTCAGGATTGGTACGATCCTTGCTCCCTCATCGGTATGTGCCACCCGGAAAGCCTTGTGCAGTCCCATATTGCCCACACCGTATTCCCGATAGAACTGGGTAAGCGTAGCCTTCATGGCACGGGCATCCTCATTCTCCACAAACTGCTTCGCCAGCGTACAGATTCTGTCGCGGATACGTTTATTATAGACTTTTCCCGCATGGGAGGGCTTCTCATAAGATAAGATCACCGCAAACTCCGGCGCCTTTAAAATCTCCATCATCTCCAGGAAATTATAATCATAAAACTCTTTGAATATAGTGATATCGTGCAGAACCAGTTCATTGATGCTGCCCTCCACCTCGCCTCTAATCTCACAGGCCATACTATAGCTGTTCTCATTATTGACCAGCAGATTTGTCAGATAACAATGCCAGAGATTCCCGTAAAACCCGTGATCCGCCGCCGTCTTTAACAGGCCGTGCATGCACTCATACAGAAGCGGCCTCGCCCTGCCGTCTCCCGCCCGGTAATGCTCCATCAGCCATACCATATCCTTCAAGATCGCACCGTCCGCAAATTCCCTGTAAATAACCAATTCTTCTTCTCTCATTGCCTTATGCCTCTCCGTATCAGTAATTTCCCAGAATCTTCATATTGCGCGCCTCTTCCCGAAGTCCCCGCAGCGTATTCTTGACTGCACCGTCCGCCAGATTCCCCTCAAAATCAATAAAGAATCTGTATTCCCAGTTTCTGTCCTCAATGGGACGGCTCTCAATCTTGGTCATATTCAGATTATTATAGATAAAATGCGACAGTATATGATACAAAGACCCGCTCTCATGGGGCACTTCCAGACAGATGCTGATCTTTCCTGCCTCTTTTAAAAATATTTTCTGATTGGTAACGATGATAAAACGAGTGGAATTGGTCTCCGACTGGTTAACGCCCCGCTTTAAAATCTCCAGTCCATAAATCTTCGCCGCCTGCTCGCTGGCAATGGCCGCCTGTGTGACATCCTGATCCTCACTGACCTTTCTCGCCGCAAAAGCATTGTTCTGTATACTGATCTGCTGCCAGTTCTCATGGGTGCTCAGATATCTGGCGCTCTGCATCAGGGACTGGGGATGGGAATAGACCCTTTCAATCCCGGAGATATCCGCACCCGGCACACCCATCAGGCAGTGCTCTATCTTAATGATCTGCTCCCCCACAATATAATTCTCAAATTCTACCAGAAGGTCATAAATCTCATTGACAATGCCGGCCGTGGAATTTTCTATGGGAAGCACCGCAAAATCAGCGCTGCCATCCTCAATCGCACACATGGCATCCCGGAACGTGTCCACATGAAATGCATTGACCGCCTCTCCAAAGTACTGTATCATCGCCATCTGGGAATAAGATCCCTCCGCCCCCTGAAAGACTACCCTGGCCTTCCCGGTGTCCAGACTGTCTACGCCGATAAACGGCAGTCTGCCAAGGGCGCCCGCCTCAGCCAGCTTATTGTACTGCAACTTGCGGCTCATGGACATGATCTGCTCAAAAAGTTCCTGCACCCCATAAGCATTGAAAGCATTGTGTGTCAGGGATCTCACCTTATGCAGCTTTTCCTGCTCCCTGGTCTTATCAAACACCTTCTTACCGGTCTCTATCTTGTAATCGGCCACCTGGGAGGAAATCTCCATGCGCTCCTCATAAAGCTTCACGATCTGTTCATCAATCTCATCCAGCTGTCCGCGTAATGTCAATAAATCCATGTCTTCTGCCTCTCCTGAACTCATCTGTAATCCGGTCAACTCTTCACCATAAACTTAACAACAGTTTACCCCAAATCCCCCTTGATAGCAAGCAAGATTATAGATATAATAGAGGTATCAGTCAGTAGGGGGAGATAGAAATGACCAGTACGCGCAAGAACATCCTGATTATAACAATAACATGCGTTATACTTGCTCTGTTAATACTGCTTGCCACACTGAGCGGCAGAATTACCTTGAACGATGAAAATACCAGCGGCAATACCGCCGGGAATCTCAACAACGGCGGTTTTTTCTGTGAACTGGACGGGCGGGTATACTTCGCCAACGCTTATGACAACAACGCTCTCTATTCCATGAATCCCGATGAGACAGATATCCGGAAGCTGAACAGCAGTCCTGTCTCCTCCATCAATGCCGCAGGCAAATATCTGTACTTTGCCATGACCAGTGGCTCCAGCACATCCGGCGGGGACGGTCTGGGATACATGATGAAGACTTCCGGTATCTACAGAAGCAATCTGAAGGGTAAATCGGTGGTCAATCTGGACAGATGCCACATCGTCAGCATGCAGCTATGCGGCAATTATCTATATTATGAAAAATATGACAATAGCGCCGGAACTTCCCTGGATAAGATCATGATCAACAAGAAAGATAAGCAGACCGTGGCCAAGGAGATCATTAACCCCAACTGCTATGTGAACGGTAAGATTTATTATCAGGGCACCGCTAAGGATCATTATCTCCACGCCCTCGATACTTCCACCGACAAAGATTCCGTCATATGGCAGGGCAATATCTGGAATCCGATCGTCCAGGACGGTTATGTCTATTATATGGATGTTTCGGAGAACTATCGTCTGTGCCGCTATTCCCTATCCGGCAATGTGGTGGAAGTACTGACCAACGATCGTATTGACATGTTCAATGTCTACGGCAGTTATATCTATTACCAGGTCAGTTCCGCAGATGCACCCGCCCTCAAACGGATGGTCGTTGATGGTTCCGCCCAGGAGGTCGTGCAGGAAGGCGTGTTCCAGAACATCAACATCACCTCCAGCTATGTTTACTTTAACGGCTTTAACGAATCCGTCCCTGTCTACAAGACGAGTACTTTCGGCCCAGTCAATGTGACTACATTTGATGCCGCCAAACAGGCTGCTCTGGAAAATATAGGCTGACACCACTGGTGTCAGCCCTTTACGTGTTCCTCTCCGTCTTGCCTTACGTCCTCATACATTTGCAGGACAGATTTCCCAAAGATGGGATGTCTCTCATAAGGCGCAATCTGCGCAAGCGGTTTCAGTACAAAGTCCCGGTTTTTCATATCTTTGTGGGGAATCGTCAATTCCTCTGTATCCATCACACAGTCTTCATAGAGAAGGATGTCCAGATCCAGTGTACGGGGACCCCAATGTACCAGTCTCTCCCTGCCCTGGTCTTTCTCGATCACATGAATCTTCTCCAACAGTTCCTCCGGTGTATAGATCGTATCCAGCGCGATCGCACCGTTTAAAAAATCGTCCTGTTCCACACCGCCATAAGCTGTCGTCTCCATCCATTCTGAGATGCGTACCACATTACATTTACGATCCGCCCGAAAAGCTTTCACTGCCGCATTTAAATGTTGTACCCGATCTCCCATATTGGAGCCGCAGGCGATATAGGCCCGCCGCCATCCCCTGCATATCCTGACCGATACGGAACCGAAAGGAAAAGGAATCGGCGCCTCCGGCTTTTTGACTTCCAGCGTAACCCTCCTGATATGGGGAAAGGTCAAAAGAAGCGCTTCTGCCGCCCGCTCCGCCGCCGTCTCGATCAGCTTATAGGTATGTTCTGTCAGAAATGAATGCAAAAATCGACAGACATCCCCATAGTTTGTGGACAGGCTCAGGTCATCCATCACACCTGCCCTTCTGGTATCCGTCTTAAGCCTGGCACTGACATAAAAATTCTGTCCTATCTCATTCTCCTTCGGATACACGCCGTGATAGGCGTATATCTGAAGGTCTTCAATGATAATCTCATCCATGTTTATAGCCGTCCCTGATCGCCTCTGTCATCTTGACTGCCCGTACATTCTCCTTCACATCATGTACGCGGACAAACATCGCACCCTTTTTCACGCCATATACCGTGGTCACCAGGGTACCTTCCATACGCTCCGTCACCGGAAGGTCAAGCGCCATACCCACCACGGATTTACGGCTTGCGCCCAAAAGCAGCGGGTACCCCAAAGAGTGGAAGTTCTGAAGTCTGTCTATGATTTCCAGATTATGCTCATAATTCTTGCCAAATCCCACACCTGGATCGATAATGATATTGCTGTCTGCAATACCCGCTTTATGGGCAATATCCAGAGAAGCTTCCAGATCAAAGAGAATTTCTTCTATCAACTTCGTATATGCCGGTACCTCCCGGTTATGTGTCAGACAGCATGGAATCTTCGCCTGCGCGATCACTTCCGCAAGCTTTTCATCATATTTCAGCCCCCAGATATCATTGATCATATCCGCTCCGGCAGCAATACCGGCCCGCGCCACCTCTGCCTTATAGGTGTCAAGCGATATCGGTATATTAAATCTTGATTTAATTTTTTCAATCACAGGCACCACTCTGTCTATCTCTTCCTGCTCGGAAACCATCGTGTACCCGGGTCTGGTAGACTCTCCTCCCACGTCCACGATATCCGCACCTTCCCTGATCATTTCCTCCACATGGGACAATGCTTTATCGAGATCCGTATACTTGCCCCCATCTGAAAAAGAATCAGGTGTTATGTTAAGAATCCCCATCACATAAGTGTGCCCTTTTGTCCTGAAATCCCTTTGTCCAATCCTCATTTGCGTTCCTCCTTCCGAATCAATTCAAAGAATAATCTCTGCCACTGCAGATCATCACAGAAGCACCCTCTGGCGGCAACTGTGGCCGTTTTGCTCCCCGGTTTCTTCACGCCCCGCATGGTCATACACATATGCTCCGCTTCCAGCATCACCATCGCCCCCTGAGGCGTCAGATGCTCCATGATGGCATCGGCAATCTGTATGGTCATCTGCTCCTGAATCTGCGGCCTTCTTGCATACACTTCCACCGTCCTTGCCAATTTGCTGAGTCCCACCACTCTGCCGTTTGGCAGATAGGCGATATGTGCCTTACCATAAAAAGGCATCAGATGATGTTCACAGATAGAATAAAAGGTGATATCTTTCTCTACCACAATCTCATTGCTCGCAACCGGAAATGTCTTGGACAGATGCTCTGCCGCATCCTCGTCCATCCCCGCAAAAATCTCGCTGTACATGCGGGCTATCCGATCCGGTGTCTCCCGCAGGCCTTCCCGCGCTGCATCCTCTCCGATGCCTTCTAACAGCATTTCCACTGCCGTTTTAATTTTGTTCTGATCTACCATGAGAATCTCTCCTGATCGTATCTCTATGTTCCACTATATTCATTAATTCCCCCAGATAAGATAGGGAACCAAAAGCGATGACCACCGTCTCCTTGTCCGCACCCGCGAGAAGATAGGCAATCTCCACTGCCTCCTGTACACTGTCCGCCACTGTCACACTGTCATGATATTCCCTGACTTCCTGCGCCAGTTCATAGGCTGATAACGCCCGTTCTTTAATAGGCGGCGTCACCGTGATAATATGCTGTGCCAGTTCAAAGGTATTGCGAATGACCTTATCGTGCTCCTTGTCCCGCAGCATGCCCATGATGTATATGATTTTTTTGTCCGCATAATAAAAGCGGATACTTTCTGCCAGCCTCTTAGACGCGTCTTCATTGTGAGCGCCGTCTGCAATAAATAACGGTTTCTTTCCGATTACCTGGAAGCGCCCCGGCCACTTGGTCTGCCTAAGGCCCTCGCGCAATTTATCTTCCGGCACAGGATAACCACAGCGGCCCAGCATGATAATCGTCTCCACTGCCACCACTGCGTTCTCAATCTGAAACTGTCCCTGCATACCGATTTCCAGGTTTTTGTATTTATCGTAACTGAACTGCTGTTTTACCGAACTGCTTTTTGCATTCTTTACCTTGCCCGCATCTGCCGTAAAGAACTTGGCCTTGCGCAGCAGCGCTGCCTGCCGCAGAACTTTCATAACTTCCGGCGGCTGCTTGGCTGATATTACATAACACTTGTTTTTGATTATTCCTGCCTTGGCCAGCGCTATTTGCTCCAGCGATTCCCCCAGAATATCCATATGATCCATACTGATAGATGAAAAGACTGCCGCCACCGTGTTGCTCACCACATTGGTGGCGTCAAGAGAACCTCCAAGCCCGGTCTCCAACACCACCAGGTCACAGCCCCTGTCCACAAAATACAGAAAGGCCACTGCCGTCTCCACCTCAAAGAGCGTGGGATGCGCTCCCCCCTCCCCGGCCATGGCATCTGCCGCCTCTTTCACGGGCTCCAGATACTTACACAGCCCTGACTGGGTGATCATCCTGCCATCCACCTGAAAGCGCTCCCGATAATCCAATACCGCCGGTGAAATATAGCGCCCCACCTTATAGCCGGCTGACTGCAATACCGTGGAAATATAGGCGAGCACAGATCCTTTGCCATTGGTACCGGCAATATGCACAAACTTAAGCTTATCCTGCGGATTACCCAGACGTTCACACAGGCCGCGCATCGTCTCGAGTCCCATGACACTGCCAAGCGGCTTCAGCTGCTCTATATAATCCATGGCTTCCCTGTAGTTCATGTGCTCCCCTTTCCAATATACGATATCATAACCTACTGTATAAAAATGCTATTTCCGTCCATACTGTAACTATGAAAAAATTGATTCACAACTTCATACACTGCGGACTGCTGGGATGGTTTCTGGAAATCTCCTTCACGGCCTTTCATGCCTTCCGCAGAAGAGACCTGAAACTTCCTGGGGCCACTTCCATCTGGATGTTCCCCATTTATGGGATGGCCGCCTTTCTTGCGCCAGTCTGCCGTCTTATCAAAAACTGCAATCTGGTCGTCCGCGGCCTGATCTACACCTGCCTGATCTTCATCGGGGAATTTCTCACCGGCATATGGCTCAACCGGCGTGAACTGTGTCCCTGGAATTACGAAAACTCCCGCTGGAATCTGGCCAAAGTAATCCGCCTTGACTACGCCCCATTCTGGTTTATCAGCGGCCTGCTGTTCGAGCGGCTTTTGCGGGAAAATGATGAAACCCTGCGCCCGGACTGACTACATTTCATCGATGTCATCCGCATCAATATTGAGCGTATTCAGCGTGCGCCTCTTCCTTCTGGCTTCCTCTGATACATGCAGGATATAATCCTTGATCTCCTTGGCATGTTTGATATGCTCCAGAAACAGCTGCGGATGCGTGTTATCGCCTGTAAAACACGCCACCGTTCCTAATCCGAAGATACGCTCAATCAGACTCGTCCGCAGTTCCACGTCCTGTATTTTATATAAATAACAGTCATTTTCCGTTGTGCTGAATAATCCGGCATTGATCGTGACTACCTGCTCATTCACCGTATATTTCGTAAAAGTAAAAGGAAGCCCAAAAAACAGCCACCGTTTACGCTCTACATACTCCCTGACCGCCTCTTTCATACTTTCTTCAGCCGCCCCATCCTGCTCCTGGTTCTGCTGCACCTTCTTTTCCTGTACCTCAGGTTCCTTTACCTTGCTTCCCTGTCCTTTATTTCCTTCCATTTAATATCCATGCTCCTTTCTCAACCTGCGAATTTGTGCCCTCAAGCACAAATTTGCGTGTGAAAATTTATTTTTCACACTACACTCCTTCCAAATATCGCGCATCCCATTTACCGGGTATATGCTCCCTGTTTACTATATCATACCCCATCTCATTTCACAAGTTCCCCCAAAAACACTCGCTTGATATTGTCTAAAAATATCATCCTCCTCCACTTGAATCCCCCCTGCCTTTGTGATATGATATACAAAATATAGATGCTGTTTATTACATCACCACATTATAAGGAGGGAACACACATGACCGCAAAAGATTGTATCTTAGGACGCAGAAGTATCCGCAAGTTCAAGGCTGACGCCGTTTCCCATGAACTGCTGGCAGAGATTGTCGAGACAGCTTCCTACGCGCCCAGCTGGAAACATACCCAGATTACCCGCTATATTGCAGTAGAGGGCGCATTGAAAGATCAGATTGCCAGAGAATGCACCACTATGTATCCTCCTAACGGTGATATTATAGCTGCCGCTCCTGTCCTGATGGCAGTTACCATTATCAAAAACCGCAGCGGTTACGAACGTGACGGCTCTTTCAGCACTCCCCGCGGTG
>CAMNXA010000066.1 GCA_946566685.1 uncultured Lachnospiraceae bacterium | reverse complement strand
AAGCTGCTGACGGGAATCGGACCCGTGACCTCCGCACTACCAATGCGACGCTCTACCGACTGAGCCACAGCAGCCTGACAGGAAAGGTTTCCCTTTTGCCATCGTTTTGTAGTATATCACAGCCTTTTTATCTTTGTCAATACCCGCCTATTGTTTTCTGATCGCTTTCTTCAGTTTGGTCTTGATCCGCTGCAGGGCATTGTCCGTGGACTTATCATCCCGGCCCAAAACCTTGGCGATCTGCTGATATCCCATCCCCGTCAAATACAGGTCCAGCACCTGTTTTTCAAAGCTGCTCAATTCCTTATCGATGATCATCTCGATCCGGTCCACATTTTCCTGGTCGATGACCATCTCTTCCGGGCTCTGCTCAAATCTGTCCGCCAGCACATTGACCAGTTCCTCTTCTTCTCCCTCATGGTCTGTGGCCACATTGCCATAGAGGGACACATAATTGTTGAGCGGTATATGTTTCTTACGTCTGGATGCCTGTACCGCCGTATACATCTGTCTGGAAACGCACAGATCCGCAAAGGTAGAAAAACTGGCGTCCCGCCCGGTATCATAGTCCCGCACGGCCTTAAAGAGCCCGATCATGCCCTCCTGGATCAAGTCCTCGCTGTCCGCCCCCAGAATGTACATGGACTTGGCCTTGCTCCTGACCAGATTTTTGTATTTATTCATAATATAATCCGTTATCTCTGCTTCTCCATCCCGCAGATTCACCAAAAGTTCCTCATCCGTATACCGGCTATAATCTTCTTTCAATGCTGCCTCCCATCCAGTGTCATTTAACAACGGATACACAAACTTATCAGACGTCCTTATGTTAATAAGTATATAGCAGTTCCGCCTTCTGCGGCCTATCTTCTCCCAGTTTCAGGCGATAATACTGTGTCTGCACCCTACGGTATCCATCCCGCCAGCCAATGCAGTCTTCTTTGCTCCATACACTGTACTCCGCCTTAAAATACAAGTACCCGTCTTTATAATATAATTGAGAAAACTCCGTATGTAAACTCTTTCCATCCTCTTGATCCGGCAATGTCTCTATAAAACCGTCCAAATGTTCAACCACTTTCAAAACCCTGCCCGTCATGTCGGGCATAATCAGCACATTATTGTCCTCATCTATATAAAAATCCCACGCATAAATAAGCTCCGCCGGAATCTCAGCCGGAGCAAGGGTTCCCGCATCGATATCCCACACAGTCACATAATAATCCTGATACTCATCATTGCCCCTGTCTACGATATAGCTATTCGGATAATATACCAATGTCTTCCCTGCGTGCTGTCCAAGATAAAAATGATCCGCCGAATAAGCTTCGCTGTCACCAGGCCCTGCTATGGAGCGATAATCCGAACCATCCTTCTTCACGGTAGTGATCCTGCCTCCCTGATACACAATGGCTGATCCGTCATAACCGCCATATAGAAAGAAAAGTCTGTCCCCATAAACTTCCATATGTACAATCGTGTCCGCATAAGAATGTTCCCCATCCGGCCTCAGGGTTATGATCTTTTCCCATTCTCCCTCCAGGGACACTGCATAAAGCTCCGTTGTCCTTGCTGTACTCCTAAATTTCTGCAGATAGACACATCCATCCCCGTAAGCGCAAAATTCCAAAGGACTGCCTACCTCATCCCGGACAGTTCCCGGCGAAGACAGACTCTTACACACACCGGTATCATAATCCAATACATAAAAAACGGCCATATACTCTTCGTCATGCAGTTCCAACACAATAATATGTTCGGTTTCATCGACTGCCTTAATCTCTCCGGCCCCATAATCAATCCGATTCCGCCCGGACATATCTACAGAATATAGATTCCCGGCTTCTTTCATATAAAATCTTTTGCCAAGCAGATAGAACTCTCCATAACCTTTATCCTTAAAGAGTTCTGTCTTCACGCCCGCCTGATCAATACAGATCATTTCTTTCTCTGTTCCCGGTACCGGTTTATAATAGGCCCACAGACCGCTTTCCTCGAAAGAATCCTCATGATACTGCCGATAATAGACTTTGCCGTCCAGATATGCATAGTAATGATGTGTCACATCCGCACGCTCCAATAAAGACAGGTCATCCGTATACTCGACCTGGATCACTTCATCACTGTATCTGGCCGGAACTTTCTTCTGTCCATAATCTATGGTGGCTTCCGCCTGCATTTGCAGCATCCAGTAATCTCCGTCCAACTCTATATCCGGGTTATCTGTACTTTCTGATTCTTCCACAGAGACATCGGCCATCAGCTGTTTCTCTGCACCGCAGTCACTCTCCTGGCTCGTTCCAGATTCCATCCCATCCATCCGCCTGCCACCAACAAGCATGACCCCCAGCGCCGCAAGCAGAACCCCTACACTGAATACTCTAATTTTCATCTATTCCCCTGCTATTTCCCCACAATATTGCTCTCAATGGCTCCTTTTCCCTGATTTAGCCCCTATTCCATCTATCTTGCATCCGCCCGTCTGCACCCCGTACAGCCTTCACATCCACGGGCCTGCACATCCTCGCTGTAAATCTCGCTGGGGCTTGCCAGCATACAGATTGCCTGGGCGGAAATGCCCTCCCCACTGCCGGTAAACCCAAGTCCCTCTTCTGTGGTAGCCTTCACATTGACCTGCGAGATATCGATTCCCAGAGCCTTCGCCATATTCGCCCGCATGGTATCAATATGCGGACGCATTTTGGGGGCCTGGGCAATGATCGTGGCATCAATATTTTCAATCAGGAACAGATTCTCTTCCAGAAGTGTTCCCACATGTTCCAGCAATTTGATCGATGAGATTCCCTCATAGGCCGGATCCGTATCCGGAAAGTGTTTCCCGATATCCCCTAATGCCGCCGCCCCCAGGAGCGCATCCATCACCGCATGCACCAGCACGTCCGCATCCGAATGCCCCAAAAGCCCTTTCTCATAAGGAATCTCCACACCACCGATGATACACTTTCTTCCTGCCACCAGCCGGTGGACATCATACCCCATTCCGATTCTCATAAATTCCTCACTTTCCTCTATCTTTCTTCCCAAGTTCCTTCCGGCAGAACGCCCAGGACATCACGGTAGCGATCCCCCAGCCCACCGGCCAGGAAAGCCAGATGCCCACAGAACCCAGGCTGGCAGAGAACACAAACGCCAGAATGACGCGCAGGATCAGATCCGTAAAAGTGGACGCCATAAACTCCTTCATCCGTTCCGCGCCGCGAAGCATCCCATCAGCGATCAGTTTGACCGCTATCACAAAGTAAAAGGGCGACACGATTTTCAGGAAAGTAATCCCTGTGGACAGGGCGTCACTCCCTGTATCATCCATAAACAGAAGCACCATCGCGCGTCCAAAGAAGAAATATGCCACAAAGAAGGGTACAGCCACGCAGACAGCCATCTTCAGTCCCGCCGTAAATCCGTCCTTGATCCGATCCAGCTTCCCGGCGCCGCGGTTCTGGGCCGTAAAGCCCGACACCCCATTTCCCAGTGTAGTAAATCCGGTGATGATAAAGGTATTGAGCTTTATCGCCGCAGAATATCCCGCGATCACACCCGATCCATATGAGTTTACCAGACTTTGTATAAAAATATTACCCACAGACACAAAGCTCTGCTGTAAAATACTGGGAACCGCAATCATACTGATCTTTTTTAACAATAAGAAGGAAAAGACCTGCACGCGCCCCTGTGTCTGAATCTCCCGCATCCTCATGCCAAAGGAGATCAGCGCCAGGATACAGGCCGCACCCTGGGCAAGAAAGGTAGCCCAGGCCACACCGGCCACGCCCCAATGAAACACCGCCACAAAGAGGATATCCAGCGCGATATTCCCCACAGACGAACCGATCAGAAAATACAGCGGTGTCCTGGAATCCCCCAGGGAATTGAACATACCTGTGGTCACATTATATAAAAAGAGAAAGATAAAGCCGCCGATATAAATCTTTAAATAGAGCGCACCATCTGCAAAGATATTCTCCGGCGTCTGTATCATGCGCATCATCGCCGGTGTTGTCAAAAGCCCCGCCACCGTCAGGAAGGCCGCCAGCACAAATCCTGTAATCAATGTAGTAGACACGGCTGTCTTCAGCTTTTCATGGGCCTTGGCCCCAAAAAGCTGGGAGATGACCACCGAACAGCCGATGTTGCTTCCTACCGCCACCGCCATGAATATCATGGTGATCGGGTAGGAAGCTCCCACCGCCGCCAGCGCGTCCTCTCCCGCAAATTTACCCGCGATCATACTGTCCGCAATATTATACAACTGCTGAAAGACCACACTGATGAACATGGGCACCGTATACCCAATCAGCGTCTTCTGCGAATCTCCCACCGTCAGATCCTGAATCATTTGTAAGCCTTCTTTCCCTGTTTCTCCAGAATAAAGGTGAGCAGTCTGTCCGCCACCTCTTCTTTGCTGAGTATGGGCAGTTCCAGGGTTTCTTCTTTTGTGAGCAGTGTCACCACATTGGTGTCCGTTCCAAAGCCCGCCCCTTCCTGTCTTAAATTATTGGCCACCATCATATCGATATTTTTCTTTTCCAGTTTGGCTCTGGAGTTTTCCAGCATATGCTCTGTCTCCATGGAAAAGCCGCAGATAAACTGCCCTTCTCTTCTATGGGCGCCCAGATAGGCCAGAATGTCTTCCGTGCGCTCCAACGCAATCGTCAGTTCCCCATCCTTTTTCTTCATCTTCTCATCGGCAGTCTGGGCGGGCCGATAATCCGCCACCGCAGCAGCTTTGATGATGATATCCTGCTCGTCTGCCGCCGTCTTGACTGCCTGCGCCATATCCGCCGCCGATATCACCGGCACCACTTTCACGCCTGCGGGGGGCTGTATCGCCGTTTTTCCTGACACAAGTGTCACATCTGCACCCCGCAGCATGGCAGCCCTGGCAATGGCATATCCCATCTTTCCGGTGGAATGATTGCTAATATAGCGCACCGGATCAAGCTTCTCCTGGGTAGGGCCTGCCGTGACCAGTACCTTCTTGCCGGCCAGGTCTTTGGGCGTCAGTGCCTTCACGATCGCCTCATACAGCGCCTCCGGTTCCGGCATCTTGCCCTCTCCGGTATCCCCGCATGCCAGATAACCGCTGGCCGGCGTGATCACTTCCATTCCATATTTCCCAAGAATCTTTAGATTATCCTGCACTACCGGGTTCTGATACATCCTGGTGTTCATGGCCGGTGCAAATGTCTTCGGGCACTGGCAGGCCAAAAGCGTTGTGGTCAGCATATCGTCCGCAATCCCGTATGCCGCCTTGGCGATCACATTGGCAGAGGCCGGCGCCACAAGCATAACATCTGTTTGTTTTGCCAGAGCCACATGCTCCACACTGTGCTGAAAATTCCGGTCAAAAGTATCCACCAGACATTTATTGCCCGTCAACGATTCAAAGGTAATGGGATTGATAAAATTGGTGGCATTCTGCGTCATGATCACCGTCACATCCGCCTTTTGCTTCATCAGCATGCTTGCCAGGGAGGCAATCTTATAGGCTGCAATGCTGCCGCTCACACCTAAGATGATATGTTTGCCTTTCAATAACATGTGCTATTCCTCCACCCGTTAACTTTCCACATTCTTATGATAAATGAGCCCCAGCCCTTTAAGTGTCAGTTCATTATCACATACAATTTTCTTTTTGCAATATGGCACGATGCTCGCCGCCAGGCCGCCGGTGGCCACCACTGGCGCCTGATAGCCCAGTTCCTCATGAATCCGCTCGATCATCCCGTCCAGACAAGCGGCCTGTCCCATCACGATACCGCTCTTCATGCAGTCTATCGTGTTCGTACCAATCACCTTCTTCGGCGGCTCCAAACTGATACGCGGAAGCTGGGAGGTACGATTTACGAGAGAATCCAGGGAAACCTTGGCTCCCGGCAGGATCATGCCGCCTATGTAATTGCGTTTTTCATCCACCACACTGATGGTAGTGGCCGTACCCATATCGATCATGATGATCGGGGCGCCATAATAATGCAGTCCAGCGACCGCATTAACCACCAGATCGGAGCCAAGCTGTCCCGGATTATCCATGAGGATATTCAATCCTGTCTTAACACCGGGCCCCACCACAAGCGGCGCCCGATGCAGCATTTTTTCCAAAGATGACTTCATGATATTATTGAGGGGCGGTACTACAGAGGAAATGATACTGCCGGTAATATCTGCCAGCCCAATCTGGTAAAGGTCAAATAGGGTTTTAAATTCCACCACATATTCCAGTTCTGTCTTGGAGAGGTCTGTGGACACCCGTTCCACGAAGTTTACCTTCTCGCCCTCGATACAACCGATGACAATATTGGTATTTCCAATGTCAATCGCCAAAATCATATCCTCTGTCCTGCCTTTCCCTCTATACATTACTTATGTTACCAATGTTGTATTGTTCTCTTATCATTTAAATATTAATTAAATACTACGTTCACGCTTTCTTCGCCGCTAAAAGTGCGTCCTTTGACCGCTCCTGCACCTTTGTATATACCGGCTTCACTCTGGTCAAAGCCAGACCCACACCCGTCACGATGATCGCTGCCACCACGGCCTCCACAACACCGTTAAAAGCCACCACGCCCATGATGACATCCAGCACAGCATCGCCGGCCACTCCCATTGCCTGGGCATAGGCATCCTTATACAGAATAAAAATACCGCTCATAACAAACAGTGTATTGGTAAAAGCGCCTGCCAGCCCTGCATAAGAAAGCGCTATGTCCGCAGATCCTCTCTTACTGCCACTGACAGTAAGCACTGCCATGAGCGCTGCGCCGGCCACAAGTCCAATGATCGTGCACACCAGAGCGCTAAGGCTCTCCGGCAGCAATCGAATCAGGAATGCCCTGACGGACACGAATAGAATAACAGATGCTATTGCATTGACAACTATCCTGCCCGTCTTCTGCTCTTTTCCCGCCGCCTTACGGATCAGGACATAGACAAAATACGGAACTACGCCGACCAGAATCCTCGGTACAAAGCAAATATACAGGCTCTTGAAAATGCCGGACACACCGACCATGTTAAAGGCTAAAACCGGCGAAAATACAAATGCCGAGGCTGTTGCCGCCTTAAATGTGTTGTTGATGAAACTGGTGAGACCAAATACGAATCCTAAAAATGCACCTTTCTTCGGCCCGAGAAATAGCGCTCCAAGGATTACCGGGATGTGAATGATTGTCGCATTGATGACTACAAGCGGGATATATCCCAGTGGTGTGAATGCCATAATCACAATTATGGCGGTGAACAGTGCCGTAAGCACAAGTTCATAGGTTTTTTCATTTTTCATGGTACATTCCTCCTGTTATTATTCTCATACGAGATACAATACGGTGACATCATACCACATCAACTTTTCTTTGACAAGTTTTGTCCTCGAAAAGATACAAAAGGATATGCTGCTTCCTAATAATTCTCCGGCTTAATCTGAAAATATGCCTGCTCATGTTTGCAGACCGGGCATACCATAGGCGCCTTTTTGCCAATCACCAGATGGCCACAGTTGAGGCATTGCCAGATACAGTCGCCATCTCTTGAAAAGACCAGCCCGTCTTCCAGATTTTCGATCAGTTTCCGATAGCGTTCCTCATGTTCCCGTTCAATCCGCGCCACGCCCTCAAAAAGCATTGCCAATTCCTCGAACCCTTCCTCTTTGGCATCCCTGGCAAACCCCGCATACATATCTGTCCACTCATAATTCTCCCCGGCCGCGGCGTCTTCCAGGTTCCTTTCCGTAGGAGGGATCACCCCTTCATTGAGATACTTAAACCATATCTTCGCATGTTCCTTCTCATTCGCCGCTGTCTCTGCAAAGATATTACCAATCTGTACATATCCGTCCTTTCTGGCTTTGGATGCATAATAGGTATACTTGGTGTAAGCCTGTGCTTCCCCCGCAAAAGCCGCCAGCAGGTTCTTTTCCGTCTTTGATCCTTTCAGTTCCATGTGTTTTCCTCCTTTTACCGGTCTTTGTTTCTGTGGAAATCTGTGCCGAATCCACACAACAGACCTGTTTTCTTAACAGTATTACCAGTTTTCCCCAAACCTTTCCTCATTTTTCATATTTTCTGATATCAGGAAGTTCTCCTATTGTAAATCTGCCTGTGCTGTTATAAGATATAGAAGTAATAAACAATGATAATGCTCTGATATGGAGGAAACCAATGACTGCATTAAAACCGATCAAAGAAGGAAAAGTACGCGAAATCTACGACAACGGCGACAGCCTGATCATGGTTGCCACAGACCGCATCAGCTGTTTTGATGTGATCCTAAACAACCAGGTGACGAAAAAAGGCACTGTCCTCACACAGATGTCAAAGTTTTGGTTCGACATGACACAGGACATCCTGCCCAATCACATGATTTCCGTAGATGTCAAAGATATGCCAGAATTTTTCAGACAGGAAAAGTTTGATGGCAATAGTATGCTCTGCCGTAAACTGAACATGCTCCCCATCGAATGTATCGTCCGCGGCTACATTACCGGCAGCGGCTGGGCAAGTTACCAGAAGGACGGCACTGTCTGCGGTATCACACTCCCGGAGGGACTACAGGAATCAGACAAACTGCCGGAACCCATCTATACCCCTTCCACCAAGGCGGAAATCGGTGATCATGACGAAAATATCTCTTATGAACAGAGTGTGACATATTTGGAGGAGAGATTCCCCGGTAAAGGGGAAGAGTACGCATCGAAACTCCGTGACTACACCATTGCCCTGTACAAGAAATGCGCCGAGTACGCACTGACCCGCGGTATCATCATAGCAGATACCAAATTTGAATTTGGTCTGGACGAAGAAGGCAATATCGTTCTGGGTGATGAAATGCTCACTCCGGACAGTTCCCGCTTCTGGCCTGCGGAAGGTTATGAACCCGGTCACGGCCAGCCTTCCTTCGACAAACAGTTTGCCAGGGACTGGCTCAAGGCCAATGAGGGCCACGAATGGACGCTCCCGGAGGACATCGTCCAAAAGACGATCGATAAATACCTGCAAGGTTACGAACTTCTGACCGGGCATCAACTGTAAGGGATTGCCAAAAGTATTCAGATAAATAAATGTATTCTTTCATACAAAGCCGGATATGTTATCCATTACATACCCGGCTTTGTATGTCTGTCATCGTCTGCCAGTTCTTATTCCACATCCTCCGGCCTTTTCAAAGAATAATGCCTCTTGACATTCTGATATCACAATGATATCATCTATATATCAGATAACAATAATGAAACCTCTTACGAAAGAAAGCAGGCTCTCATTACAATCTAAGCCGCCGGAAAAGGGCGGCGGAATGGAGATTCTTATGGAAGAAAAGATTTTAAACAAGAACAAAAACGGTATGCCCATGTTATTATTCATTCTGGCGCTCCATCTGGCAGCGATTGCCGCCGCAATCATCGGCGGCATCAACGGTCTCAATGAATCAGGACCAAAGGCTCCCTGGGGCATCGCCCTCTTTGTCATCGGCCTTATCGTTCTCTGCCTCGGCTGGATCCTGTTTTGCGGCCTCAAGGTGTTACGTCCGCAGGAAGCCCTGGTGCTGACACTCTTTGGCAAATACATCGGCACCCTGAAAGAAGACGGCTTTTATTGGGTGAACCCTTTCTGCTCTGCCCTGAATCCGGCAGCGGAAACGAAGCTTAAACAAAGCGGCGATGTGGGAAGCAGCGGAAACGGCCTATTACAAATCTCATCGGGAAATGAACACGCTCCTGTAAATGCAGGCACAGGCAAAAAGATTTCCCTGAAAATTATGACATTAAATAACAGTCGTCAGAAAATAAACGACTGTCTGGGCAATCCGATTGAGATCGGTATTGCTGTTATGTGGCGGGTAACAGACACAGCCAAAGCGGTCTTTAACGTAGATAATTATAAAGAATATCTTTCCTTGCAGTGCGACAGCGCCCTGCGCAACATCGTCCGCATGTATCCTTACGATGTGGCCGAAAACGTAGACACCACCGGAGACGGCCAGGCTGACGAAGGATCCCTGCGCGGTTCCAGCGAAGTGGTGGCAGAACGTATCCGCAAAGAGATTCAGAACAAAGTAGCCAAAGCCGGCCTTGAGATCATCGAAGCAAGAATTACCTATCTGGCTTACGCTCCGGAAATAGCAGCTGTTATGTTACAGAGACAGCAGGCTTCCGCCATCATTGACGCCAGAAAAATGATCGTAGATGGTGCAGTTGGTATGGTGGAAATGGCTCTGGATCGTCTTTCCGCCAAAGAGGTGGTGCAGTTAGATGAGGAGCGCAAAGCTGCCATGGTCTCCAACCTTCTGGTGGTATTGTGCGGCAACCGGGATGCCCAGCCCATCGTTAATTCGGGAAGCCTCTACTAAGTGGCCGACAACAGCAAGAAACAAATACCCCTGCGTCTGTCATCCAAACTCTACAACGCCATCGCAGCCTGGGCAGAAGATGATTTTCGATCTGTGAACGGCCAGATAGAGTATCTGCTGACAGAATGTGTACGACAGAGAAAGAAAAACGGTTCTCCTGTTCCCCACGAACTGGATGTTCCGCCCGATCTGGACATTTCATAAATAACACATGTCACGAAATAAGCCGCCGCCTTTGCATGGTCTGTCGCAAAGACGGCGGTTGTCTATAACTTGCTTCTGATACGTTCCAAAATATATTGCATCCGATAAGGTAACAGGCCGCAATCCCTTTCCTGTAATTGCGGGTAATGCCGCCTCAAGAAGTACTCATTGGGAATCCACCTGCATATTTTCCGCCTGAAACACAGAAGAAAACGCTCTATTCTCATAACCAATCTGATATACCTGGTATAGGAAAGCATATCTTCCTCAAAAACAAACTGCCGCAATACTTCCGGCACAGTATCATCCTTTGCGGAAAACACCTCCATCTGTGTGATGCCAGCCGGGCTTCCTGTACATCGGGTAATCCGCAAGCTAAAATCCTGCACCTGCCTCTGTTCTGCAAAGTAATAGGAATTCTTCTTCCCATCCAGACAGATATCCCCCGTTGCCAGCCGCGTACCCGTATCAAAAATAAATTCCCCTGCCAGCCCATCTGTCTCTTTACTGCCCCGGGCATATAGATTGATTCGTTCCACCGTCCTGGGACTGGAAAAATGAACCCTTACTTCCTTTTCACGATCCGAGTTTTCCGGAAGCCATGCACAGTTCCCCAATATCAGATCCTTCTGTAACACATCCGCACAGTCGAAAAGCTTGAAATCACGAATGTATTCCGGCTCGCCGGATGATGCCGTCAGCGCTGCCTCATACAGAAGATTATCTATCCTTCTCTTCCAATACACCTCGTCAATATTGATGATCTCATCCGCCTTCTGCCAGGCTTCCTGCGTCCTGTAACATTTAAGCGCCCTGTAGAGAAAATTCTTTCCAAGATATGGGGTACTGCACTCCGGCGGCATGGCTATACAGATTTTATCCTCCTCGCCATAAGGTATATCTGACTCCTGCGACAAAATGGTCTGCCTGCGCGGTATCTCAAAAAAGTCTGCCCTTCCCTTCCATACGCCATTATAGGCAAACCTTTTGAAGACAACAGGGCGATACTCCGGCATTTCCATCAACAGTTCCCCCACACACTCTTCCGTCATCAGGGAAACAGCCTTATGATCTGGATGCTTATCATAATCCACCGCTATGAGGATATCCGCCCTCACATCCGCCAGCAGCTCTTTCAGATCCTTTTTAAAATTATCACGGCAATATACACTATGACATCCGGATTTCATCTTACGGTATTCTGCATGCCCTTCAATGCCGTATGTCTCCGTCCTTCCGCTCACAGACTCAAGTATCTTTTGCCCCTCCGCATTGTACAGATGAGTCATTCCTTTCCACTCATTCCCATATCCGAGCAGATAAATATGCGTTTCTTCTATGCCATATAATTTTGTCAAAACATGCAAAGATTCCCGAATGCGGGTATCAGCCTCGTAGGGAAAAAAATCTCCATTCGTGGCGAATACCACATAAATTTCATACCCTGTACTTTGGACAAACTGTTTCAACAGCCCCCCGCCGCACAATATTTCATCATCCTGATGTGGCACGATCAGCAATACTTTCTGTTCCACCAGCATATATCCTCCTCGCACTCTCCTGCCGCGCCAGCTTATACAGCTCTTCCACTGCCAGCCTGGTCTTCGCCACAATATCTCCGCTCTCCTTCGGAAAACAATAATACTGCGCCTTTTCATCTCCGATACAGATCATATCCCCAATCTCATACCAGTAAAAATCCGAATACAGACTATAAGAATAAGAAGGCGCCTGTACATAATGAATCTTTCCATTGCAGCCCTGTAAGGAAAATCCCTCTCTTGTGTGGGTTAAGATGCCTTCCCCTACCTGATAGATATAATTCATATTGACCATCATATAGATATCCACAGGGACTTCCATATGATATGTATTATGTAACAATTCTTCCCGCACACATTCCCGCTCCCAGCGATACCAGTCCGGAATATGGTTAAATATAGTATCTCCCTCTTTGGCCTGCAAAAAACCATACTCCGTCAATTCATAGGACTTTCCGCAATGGGCGCATGTCAGGCTGATTCCCTGCCCTCTCATCTCCCCCTCTGTCAGACATTCCGGACATTTGTACAGCATCCTGTTAAGACCGTCCGCCCGAAAAGACTCGCTGATCCTAACCCTGTTTTCCTGCTGCCAGCGAAAATAATCAAAGGTAAACCTTTCCTGCAAGATTGCGTTTAACTCCTGTGGCGTTTTCTGCGCAATCTCCTCCGGAGAAAGCAGGTATTCCACCTCCGCCGATACTTTCACTTTGCGAAGCTGTAGATTATTGTAAAGGGGATCTCTGGCAAAGGCTCCCTGTGTACGGATCATGACCACCGGAACCTTTAATAATTTCAGGCACTTACCGATACTCTCCGGCAAAGGCGTCTGTGTCCCGTCAAAACTGTAACTGGCTTCCGGATACAACAGCACGGAACTTTTCAGTTCTCTGAGAGCATAGATCATATCCCGCACCAGCACCACGTCATTCATAAATTTTCTCGTAGGAATACAGCCAATCCTGCGCATCAACCGTCTTTTACCCACAAATCCATCCGAGGTACAGACAATATGAAAAGGTCGGGGAAATAACACCATAATGGCAATTTTCAGATCAATAAAACTGGAATGATTCATGAGAACCAGACAGGGTTCTTTCTTCTTCAGACGTTCCATACCGATTTTACGATAAGTAAAGTGTGTTGCCCACAAATCCCATGTGGACAACACCCTTAATAGAATACGAAACAATATATGCTGCCTGACAGGCTTTAAATGTGCCTGGGCCGGCAGAGCGATTACCTGCTCATAACTCCTTTTTGCAGTCCTAATCTTCACCTTTTCTCCTTATACTATTGAACAACACCATCGCCGCCTCTGGTCCAGACAATGTTATCCTGGATCATCTCATCAATGTCCATACCGATGATCTCTGAGGCTCTCTCTTTTGCTTCCGCTTCATTCGCTGTTCCCAGATTCTTATAAATATCATAAGCAGGCTTCTTATTCCCAGACTGATCTTCGATGCCAAGACTCAGCTTACTCTCCATCTCATGGGCATCATCCGTCAGCCTAAAGAGCATGAACGCATCCACATCCGGCAGGGAAGCCGCTTTCAGATAGCCATAAGCCACCGAAGCCTCCTGCTTGGAATCCCCGAAATAAGAAGTATAGCCAATCTCCGCCAGGGAAATACTCCTCACCTCGCCGGAGGGATTCAGGAATTTATCCTCATGCATATAATCTATCAGAATGTCCACGTTCTGCATGGTGATATAAGGGGTGGAAAGATTCTGCTTCACCCACACCGCCGGACCATTCCACGCATAAGGATCATAGAGGGGCGAATTGTAAGGATGATAGGACAGTCCCCAGTCAACATTGCCCTCACGGTTCATGTAATAATTAAATTTATCAAGATACTCTTTTGCCAGGAAACTTCCCGGATTGGACTTCCGATTCCACTCCTGATCGATGGAGTTGTAAATCTGTACATTGGCGTTCATGGCCTTCATCTCATTGTACATAATACGGAACGCCTTCACATAAACATTCACATTGACATCCAGGGAAGTGGAATTCATATACCACCACTCTGTCCTGGCATTGACCTCATTGCCTACAATCCAGTTGTCAATCTGCCCGCAGTCTGTCCGGCCGGAATAGCGCTGTCCTAAGAAAGCACATACAGCTTTCAAGTGGTTGACACCATCCGCGTCCGCTACGTTCAACGCATAACCCGGACAGTCCACATCCCCCTCTTTGGCCATCGGATGCACCAGATCCTGAGAGTAGGCACCCTCGCCTCTGTTTAAAAGAACTACTGTTATCTGAATACCCTTTTCATTTAAAAGCTTAAACAGCAAGTCATAATGTGTCACTGTCTCATTGTCAAAATAATACGTTTTTCCATTATAATCAAAAGGGATTGCGCCCGGAACATCCGCACCGGAACAAAGTTCATCTACACTGAGATTATAAATGACCTGTTGAATACCCAAATCCTCCAAATCCCCTCCGAGAACCCTCGTGGTATCCAAAAGAATGCCCTTGATTCCAGTGGACATCCGCGGCGAAGTGAATGCCGCCACTTCCTCCGGATTCGTAATATAATGCTCATCACTGACCTGCATCATCTGCCCGTTTCTTTTCACCGCCACCAGGAACTTGCGGCTCAGATTGGAATCCTCTGTATTATAGTTCAATGGAAAGCTTGCCGTAATCGAAGACTCGGCATCGACTGTAGCCACAATCTCACCTTCCGGCCCATCCTCAAACACCTCATTGGCATAGACATAATACTTACCATCATCACTGCTCGGCACGCTTTTGGCCTTGAGCATACAAAGTACATTGTCACCGGAAATCAAACAGCTGCTGATCTCCACAGGGCGTCCTGCCGCCTGCACATTCATCTGTCCATGTCCGGTCACGATCACAGCCGCAAAAGCAAAGGCCGCGGCTACCGCCAGTTTCATAAATTTTTTCATTCCTCTTTCGCCTCTTCCCATGTTTCCTCCAATTACATTCCTTTATATTCTCTGTTATGCTCCTAGCTATATATTATATGATAAAACCTGGCACATAACAAGCGATAACTTACAAAAAAAAGAAATAAGCACCCAATATCTTGGATGCTCATTCCCTATAACAGCTATATATGCCGTTTATTTCTGTTTTAACCGGAATTTACTGGTCTGATCCTGCATACGATTCACCTGCTCAAACAACTCTGCACTGACAGCCGCCGACTCCTCACTGTTAGCGGAATTAGTCTGTACCACGCTGGCAATCTGTCCGATGCCCTCAGCCACCTGCTCAATAGATGTTGCTTCCTCTTCCACTGCATCTGTAATGTCATCGATGGCACTGTTGGATTTCAGCACCAGATCAAGGGTCTTGCGTAAGGACTCCGAAACTTCTTTCACAATCTTACTGCCGCGTTCCGTTGCCTGTACGGAATTCTCGATCAACTCCTTAGAAGCCTTGGCCGCCTGATCAGACTGAGCGGCAAGGTTACGAACCTCCACAGCCACCACTGCAAAGCCTTTTCCTGCCTCACCCGCTCTGCTTGCTTCCACAGCTGCATTTAAGGCCAGGATATTCGTCTGGGATGCAATATTCTCAATTGTGGAGATAATCTTCTCAATCTGCTGGGATGTGGCGCTGATATTATCCATGGCACTGATCAGCTGATCCATCTGCTGACTGCTCAAGTTCACCTGCTTGCCGGTAAGATGCGCATTATCCCGCATTTCGGAAGCCTTCTGGATATTCTGCTTCGCACTTCTCGCCAGTTCATCCAGCGTTGAAGAGAGTTCTTCTACCGCGCTGGCCTGTTCCGTTGCACCCTGTGCCAGCATCTGGGAACCATCGGAGAGCGTCCTTGCATGACCGAACACCTTCTGCTCCACATTATTGATATTACCCATAGCCGCTGAGAGCGAATCCGTAAAGCTTTCAATAGATGTTGCAATGGAACTGAAATCTCCAATGAAAGGTACGGAAGTCCTGACATTGAAATTCCCTCTGGAAAGTTCTCCCATCATATAGTTGATATCTTCTATATATTTACTTATCTGCTCTATGGAATTTCTGAGCGTTCTGCTCAGATCGCCAATCTCATCCTTCGCATTGTAAGTCAGTTCCAATTTCAGATTACCATCCTGCAAAGGCTTCGTCCTGTTGGTAATGGTAAGAATTGGTTTCACCACACGCCTCATGATATAAATGACCAGACTCAGAAGGCAGATAATCGTCAGGCTTAAACCTGCAATCGTGACATAATGCATGGTCATTACCGTATTGTGCATGTTTTCTTCACTGATCTCATTCAGTGTAACACCACGCTCTACCACTTCCTCCAGAAGGCCTACCAGAACCCCCAGGTTACTCGTGATCGTCTCCTGATAATATGCCTGTGCCTGCTCCGGATCCGTCTGCATCAGTTCCAGTACATAGATAGCTGATTCATGCAGTTCTTTATGTAACGGCTCTAACTGACTGCGCAAGTTAAGAATCGTCTCATCGTCTGTTCCCGCCTCACCATAAAGCCACTGTCCCAGCACACAGCCGGTGGGATCTGTACTGCCGGTAAACTCTTTCCCTGCATACAGGGCATTGCTGAGATTACTGGACCATTTGTAATGCGCCGCCTCCGCTTTCTGAGCTCTCTGCAAAAGGGCGTTCACCTCGATATTATATTCTTCGGAAGCTTCCATCCTCATGATATTCCTGGTCGTAAGACAACTGAACAGCAAAACTGCTATAAAAGCTGCCACTATCCTGAGACCCACCATTATTTTGATACTTCTGCGCATTTTAATCTCCTTCCGTTGCTTTATGTACTCTAAAAAGCCACAAAACATTTTCATACTAAAATACCAGCTTTACTCCCATGGTAACATAGCCGTATTGAGGTTATCCTGCCATAAAGTGAAACTGGAATATGGTCATAACTGAATTGTAGCATAGCTGTTATTTTATTTCAACAATTTATCGCAAAAAAAGCACCGCCATAAGCGGTACTTTTTAACTCTTAACCAAAAATTTCCATCAGAAGATGCCTGTCAGTTCCTTTCCGGCAGTTTTGCCAATGCAAATCCCATAAACACCAAAGTGATAACGACTCTGACCATAAAGGGCACTGATACGTCCACAATGGGAATCAAACTGAGAAATGTCGCTATTACAAACATCGGCACTTTCGCATACACTGCGGTTCTATACAGTGCCCCTGCCGGCAGCTGCTTTCTCATGATAGAAGCAATAATCAGTCCAAACAGCAGGTAGATCGCCGCGCACAGGAAATACCAGCAAATTCTTCCTATAAAGAAGATAATATAACCTATTACAATCACAACCATAAAAATCGGTATCAACTGATCAATGATCCAATCCCTGCTGATTTCCAAATCACTTCCCAAATCAGCAAAATCCAGCTGTTGATACTCCCCATTCTGCATAATGGAGATTCTGTTGCGTCCTACCAGCATCACATTCTGATATCCTTCGTCCGCCATCTCCGCTGCATCTTCATAGGAAAACTCTCCGATATCCTCTGTCATATACACCAATATTCCATCTTCATCATACATAAAATCTTCTTCCAAAGACAGCCGTCCGCCGCTGATCTCAAAATCCGGCAGATATCCTGCCAGTTCTTTCATATCACTGGGTGAAAAACCGATCATCAGACTCAAGAATGAAATAATCGTTGCCACCAGCGCCAGAAGCGTTACGAACCCAATCATGCTTCCGGTACCTACCCTCGTCAATCCATCATATCTGGTAGGAACAAAGGCAAGGGCAAACTGCTGGAATATATTAGGGGCTTTCTGCGGTGCGGAATTACTGCCGTAATGATAGGAACCCCCCTGATTTCCGTAACCATTATTTATGTAAGAATTGGGCTGCTGATAGGCGTTCCCCTGCTGGTAAGCATTCCCCTGCTGGTAGCCATTCCCCTGCTGGTATACGTTCCCCTGCTGATAGCCATTTCCCTGCTGGTAAGCGTTCCCCTGTTGATAGCCATTTCCCTGCTGGTATGCGTTCCCCTGTTGATAGC
>CAMNXA010000065.1 GCA_946566685.1 uncultured Lachnospiraceae bacterium | reverse complement strand
GCAGGAACACATCCGGAAGGTCGTCTGCTGCTGCACGTGTAGCAATCTGTGTCTTGTAGTCATCATTTGCCAGAACTTCTTCGTCTAATGTGATGTTAGCATGATCGCCCATCCACTGTGCCAGACATGTTCTGAAACCATCGGAACCACCATTACCCTCAGACTCCTCAGATGTGGAGAAGTGCATGATGGAGATGTTGCCGCTGTAAGCCAGCTCCCCGTCTGCTGCGGGTGCTTCTGCCGCAGGCTCTTCTGCTGCGGGCTCTTCTGCTGCCGGTGCCTCTGCTGCGGGCTCTTCTGCTGCCGGTGCTTCTGCCGCAGGCGCCTCTGCTGCCGGTGCATCACTGCCGCCACAGCCAGCAAGAGTAACTACCATTGCTGTTGCCAGTAAAATACTTACTAATTTCTTTTTCACTTTTTCAATTCCTCCTTTAATATAATGAAAAATGAATGTTTCCCGAAAGCTTTAAGTTATTTACTTAATCGTTTTCGTATTTTCATTGTATCCCTCTTTTACATATATGTCAATACCTTTTATTTTAAAACTCAAAAATCTTATTTTTTTATTCAAAATCACTAAAACGCATAAAAAAGACGGCGAAAACTTTCGCCGTCTCATACCTCATTCTAGTCATTCTTACTAAATTTTCGTAATTATTACGCCTTTTCGGACTCCTGTATCGATTTCGTTGAGGGTCTCTCATCGCTGTAAAAGGCCAGCTGATTCTTACCGCGCTTCTTCGCTTTATACAATCCCTGGTCAGCCGCTTTATAGAGCGTCTCAAAGTCTGCTCCCTCCTGCGGGAAGATTGCCACACCGATACTTGCCGTGGCCTTATATTTCACATACTCACCAGCCTGGAAACTCTTGAAGAAGTTCTCTACCTTCCTGGCCTCCTTCAGGATTGTCTCATCATCCGGAATCGCCTTCAAAAAGACCATGAACTCATCGCCGCCCACCCGGCCGATGATGTCGCTTGCCCGAAAGATAGATCCGATCTGGATTCCCAAAGACCTCAGAACCTCATCACCGAAGGCATGTCCCATCGTATCATTTATTTTCTTAAAATTATCTATATCAAACAAAAACATCATGGACTGGGATTGCGGATTCTGCGCCATATAATTCTTAATCTTACGCTCCGTAGCCAGCTTATTGTTCAATCCCGTGAGCAGATCCGTATCCGCTTTGTCCTCCAGTTCCTTCTTTCTCTCATTGCTCCGTATCTTGCCTACAATATTAATGATCATAACAATACATACGAAGGTAATAATCACTATGAACAGTGAGGATATCATATCCTTGGCGCTCTTCCACTGGAAGTTAACCTGCCTCGCCACATAGTCCTGGCTGACACCCAGTACCATTTCCCAATGTTCAATCCCCAAAGGCGCATACACCAACATATGCTGCTGCCTGCCCATTGTGATATCAGAAGTGCCCCTTGCGCCGTTACTCATACGATTTCGAAGTGTCTTCGCCGATTCGTTGTTATCCGGTTCGATCGCTTCCAGTAAGTTGCCTGTCTGAAGGCAGTTGCTGGTGGCTGCACCACTGGTACCCAGGATATATCCCTCGTTGTTCAAAACCACCAGAAAAGAAGAGGAATCATAACCCGACTTGGCCAACATCGTGTCAAACAGTTCCATCGGATAGTACATCAACAGATATCCCTGTATATTCTCTGTAGCAATACGCTCCACGATCACAATGGTCGGCTGTTCCTTTTCCGTATAGACATAAATGGATTCCGGCTGCTGTACTGCTTCGAAATAGTCTTCCCCTGCAACGGACACCTCCGCGCCTTTCTGATCCCAGCCATTTCCGCTTACATCACAGTAAACTACCTTGTATGCATCAGAACATTCTATGATGACTTCCAGCAGTTCCGCCACACGTTCAGGATCCCCAATGCCTTCCCGATCCAGCATCACCTGAATCGGACTCGCGACTTTCCTGACTGTCTCGAGCCGGTGTATGAACTCCTCCCCGAAAGATTCCGTGGAAGCAATCAGTGTCCTGGCCACCATCTCTTCTGCCTCTTTACTTCTCTTCGTGGAAAAGTTGATCAGCATGGCCACAACGACTATCATCATAACCGTTGTCGGTACCAGCCATTGTAGAACAGTTGACCTGTTTTGATTATCCATCGATTTCCCCATTCCCCTCATCTACATTAATCGAAAAATCCAGATCAGAAACATCTTCCTTCTCCGGCTCAAACTTCTTAAAAATACCACTGTACAACAGTGCTGCACCATAAGCCGGAGCCGAAATTCCAAACATGATCACAAAAATCAGTGCATAGGATGAAAAATATCCAATCACCAGCGGAAGTGCATAGAGTACTACCATCAGTATCGTCTTTGGCAGATTGGCAAAAGCCAGAATCATTGCATTCTTGAGCGTATTCTTCACCGTATTCTCAAATCTTGCCTGTAACGGGAACACATAGACCGCCGTCATCAACAGCAAGATTGCTATCGCCACCACTGCAATCATCAATGGTTTGGGAAACTGGATGGAAGAGTACTGAAAAATCAGCCCATCTCCAATATAGACACCTATGATCAAAAGCATGATCAGCCACAAAGCGGTCGCCTGCTTAAAGTTCGCTGCAAAGGACTTGAAAAATCCTCTGATCAGATACCCCTCTTCATCACGCACCATCTTGAGCAGAACATAGTGCATTGCCGTATGTGCGGCCCCCACAGTTATGACCGGAATACAACAGATAATCATTAAAAAGTTTAAAATCAGCAAATCCGCCACACGGTTTAATACCCGCATAACAGGACTGTCCATATCCAAAAATCTACCCATAGCAGCCTCTTTTCCAAAGATTCGACTCTATTATATTACATAATGCTACAAAAAAGCTATAAAAATCAGAAATTTTAGTAAAATTTTAACTATTTCAGATCTTGTACTTCTTGCTGACCTGCTGATACTGTAAATTCAATGTCTGATACATTTTAAGCGTTCTTGCCGTCTCTTTTTTCACATGTTCCATGATTTCATCATAGGAATTGACAAACATCGTCACAATCTGCTGTTTCAGCCGTTTCTTAGAAACATCCTCATTCAACAGACTGATGACACGCTCCTTCGGCATAGCTTCCCGCCAGCTTTTCTTGCTGGCAAGTGCACTCACCACATCCACCACCTGTACGATTCCCTGATGCGTACTGATCTGTCCATCCCTCAGATGGTTGGGATAGCCGCTGCCATCCCCTCTCTCGTGATGTGCCAGCGCAATATCGACCACTTCCGGTTTCATCTTCTGCCCCAGCTGCTTCCTGGCAAGTTCTATATGGGTTTGTATTATCTTCATCTCCTCTTTCTTCAGTTTGCGCGGCGCAAAGACAATCTCCCTGGGTATGGCCAGCATCCCGATATCGCGAATCAGCGTTGCATAATACAGCATCTCCTTCTCCTGCTCCGGCAAAAACATCATCTGGCATATCTCTTCACAAATACAGATTGCCGTGACCGTATCAAGCACCATGGATTCCCTGACAAATCCAAGGCAATACATCACCATATCCAGGAATTTCTTTTTATCCTCATTGGAGAAGATCATATAATCTACAATCTCATCCAGTTCCTGCTTGAACTCTCCGCTCTTGATCTTTTCCAGAATCTTGTACTTGGCATCACACTGATAGAAACGCTCCAGTCCTTCCGCAGAAAGTTTCTCCCCCGCCTGTTTCTGGAACATACGCGGATTAAACTGTGCCCCCATGGTTCCGGAGTAAATATCTATCTTCTCAGCAATATTGACATAAGCTGCCACTTCCTTGTACTCATACTCCGAATCCTTCAACTTGTCATAATCCCTGTGGTGATACATGATCACCTTGGCAAGTTCCGGCACCGGGGACAGATACTTAAAGAACAGATACCCGTAGATAGAATGTGCCATATTGTCCCTTGTCTCATATTGCAGCATATCGCTGATACGGGCTTTTTCCGTCTTATAAGCCCCAATATCGTGCATAGTGGCCACCATAACGATATCCGCCAGTTCAAACTCTTCGTATTTCTCTTCTTCTTGCAGCATTTTATAAACTATGTACGCCACTCTGGAACCATGTTCCATCAATACCGGATCGATCAGTTTCATAATATCCCGCATCAGCAGGAAAATGTCTTTGCTCTTAATATACTCCATACAAATCTCCCGTCATTACAATACAAACTCCATCGGCGTGTAAGTGATCCCGTCTCTCTGCTCCTGCGGACGCAGATCCCGGAACCCCAGCCTGTGATAAAAACCGACTCCATAAGGAGACGAGTTCACGGTCACACGGCTGGCCTGCACCTCCGTCAGCAGATAATTGGCCAGATACTGTATCAGGCCGCGGCCGATTCCCCGTCTATGATATTTCTCATCCACGAACAAAAGCGAAATATGCGCATTATCCCGCAGGGTGATCATACCAACGATCTTCTTATCATCCAGCGCGACAAACATCTGGTATGCCCCCATGACAAACATTCGATGCAGTGTTTCATCCGTGATAAAATTCTCAAAATTCTGTACCCCCTCCGGGGTATAGACATCTGCCTCAAACTTTAAAAAGGTTTTCCAGGCCAGCGCCATGGCCTCTTCCCATTCGTCCCGATATGCACTTCTGATCTGATATGACATTTCCAAAACTACCTGCGGCTCCTTTGTAATCTGATATCATTTTACCGTATTTACCATGAAATTACAACCATCCGCCGGAATGTCCACCTGTATACCGCTATCTGGTTCCGGAGACTATTTGGCCGCCTCAGAACCCACTCTGTTCACTAACGGAAGCCCGTTTTCTAACGCATATGCGTTCTCTAATGTCTCCCTGGCAATGGCCTGCATGGCTTCCTTTGTAAAGAATCCCATATGGGAAGTGATCAGTACATTGGGGAAAGTCATCAGTCTGGCCAGATTTTCATCCCGCATAATCTCATTGGATCTGTCCTCGTAGAAGATTCCCTCTTCCTCCTCATACACATCCAGTCCCACACCGCCAAACTTACCGGCCACCAGACCATCGATCAGCGCGTCCGTATCGATCAGCGCACCGCGGGAGGTGTTGACCAGATAGACACCCTCTTTCATCCTTGCAATGGTACTGCGGTTCACAATATGCCTGGTCTCGGAAGTCAATGGACAGTGCAGGGATATCACATCCGAATTCGTCATGATCTCCTCAAGAGATACATATTCCACATCCAGTTTGGGATTGGGATATGGGTCATAAGCCAATACCTGCATACCAAATCCATTACAGATACGGATCATTGCCTGCCCGATCTTACCAGTGCCCACGATACCTGCCACCTTATGATACAGATCCACGCCCATCAGCCCGTTAAGGCTCATATTGAAATCCCTGGTCCTGTTGTAGGCTTTATGCGTATAACGATTGACTGTCAGTAACATTCCCATGGCAAACTCCGCCACAGCCTCAGGAGAATAACTGGGAACGCGCAGGATCAGTACCTTGTCCTCCGCCGCCTTCACATCCACATGATTAAAGCCCGCGCTCCTTAAGAGGATTGCCTTCACATGCATATCGTAGAGCGACTGTATCATACTGGAATTTACATAGTCGTTTACAAAGATACACACCGCATCAAACCCCTGTGCCAGGGAAATGGTCTCTTCCTGAAAAGGCACCTCATAAAACCGGATATCAAACCCATACTCCTTACCCATGGGCTCAAACCAAATCTTATCGTAGGGTTTTGTACTAAAAAATGCTATTTTCATCGTCTGCCTCCATCTTCTTAATGTTCACTTTGTCATAATAATTTGTTTGCCCCTGCAATCCGTCTCCACAATCATATTGGTTCAAATGAACCAAAACTCAAGTATAGTATAAGCAAAAATCCCTAAAACATTCCCGTAAAATAACTTACTTCACCGCAGACAAAAAGCCTCGCCGGATATCTTTAATGTTAATTAATGTTAATAAAAACCGCCATACTTCACCAGTATATGCGGTCTTCATCAACCTAAAAAGGATTCAAATCATTAAAAAAATCCGTCACGCTCTGCTTCAGGCTTTCCCAGAAATTATCGGCAGCCCCTTCCACTGCACTCTCCACAGCATCATTGATGGCTTCATTCGCCTGTTCCACCACTTCTTCACCGTATTCTTCGTAAAGTTCCTGCGCATGGCCTGCAAACTCTTCTGCCTCGGCCTCCAGCGTCTCCACGGTCACCTCCTTACCCTGTCCGGGTGCAATGACCGCCACATATACGGCGCCTATGATTGCTGCCACACATAATAACCCAAATAATTTCTTCATGTTATACGATTCCTCATTCTCAGACATCCATACGTTGGCTCCGTCATGTAACCCTCTGCAAAATCCAACGATAGATATCTCCGTACACATCTTCCCTGTCAGTCTCGTTCAGTATCTCATGTCTGTCTCCCGGATATAGTTTCATCTGCACATGCTCCATATTAAGCCTCTGGAAAGATTCATACACATCCTTCACCGCCCGGCCATAATCACCCACCGGATCTTCCTCCCCTGACACAAAGAATACCGGCAGCTGCCTGGGCATCTTATTTAACTTTCTGCTGTCACCCAGATTCCAGATCAGCTTCATCAGAGTCTGGAAACCATTGGCCGTGAAGACAAAACCGCACAGCGGATCCGCTATATAACGCTCCACGCTCTCCGCATTGGCACAGAGCCAGTCGCTCGGTGTCTTCGGTGATTCTATTCTTTTATTAAAGCTGCCAAAAGCAAGTCTGTCAATCAGCCTGCTCACATGTTTTGGGCCGCAGAACAGCGCCTGTATCGCCGCCAGTATCCTTCCAATGGCAAGGCACGGTCTGGGCTGCATGCCTGTCCCCATGATAATGGCGCCATCAATACCACTCCCATATCGAATCAGGTAATTCCTCGCAATAAAGGAACCCATGCTGTGTCCCAGAATAAGATAGGGCACTCCCTGATATTGTTCCTGCATCATCTTCTTCAGCCGGTGTTCATCCCGTACAAGCACGGTAGCCGCATCCTCTTTACAGAAATACCCGTAAGGTTCCCCCGGATTTACGGACTTCCCATGCCCCAGATGGTCATCCCCTACCACAAGGATCCCCTTGTCCGCCAAATACCGCGCGAACTCGTCATAGCGATCCACATATTCGGACATACCATGTATGATCTGTAAGATACAGACTGGCCTGTCAATCTCCGGAATCCAGCGAATTGCATGAATCTTGTGTTCGCCATCTCTGGAACCAAAGTAAAACTCTTCTTTTTGTATCACTTCAAAGTCCTCTCTTACTTCCAAAATTCCGTCTAACTGCCACGCTGTCCACCGCAAAACGGATTAGCAGATCTCCGCTCCGGCCGGCATATCCTTCTGCGGCACCATCACCGCCAGATTGCCCTCTTCATCCGCCGCACTCAAGATCATACCCTCCGACATCATACCGGCAATCTCTCTTGGCTGTAAGTTTACCAGCACCATGACTCTCTTACCAACCAGTTCCTCCGGCTTATAATACTGCTTGATACCAGAGAGAATCTGTCTGGTCCTGGCCCCAACCTGTACCTTGAACTTCAACAGCTTCTTGGACTTCGGCACTTCCTCACATTCCAGTACAAGCCCCACCTGGAACTGGCACTTATCAAAATCATCGTAGGTGATCATCTCCTTGGGATCCAGTTCCACTACCTTTTCATCCATACCGGCATCCTTTTCCTCTCCGCCTGCTGCTGCCTTCCGCTCTGCAAACATGGCCTCCACCTTCTCCATCACTTCCTTGATATCCTGACGGGCAAAGAGAATCTCCGGCTTCTCTACCACCTTGCCGTTTGTGGGATACAGCGCAGATGCCCTGGCCACATCCTGCTCCCTGGCGCACTGCTCCAATATCTCAAAATCAACCAACGGTGCCTTAATCTGCTCCGCAATCTTCTGTGCGGTCTCCGGCATATAAGGCTCCAAAAGGGAAGCCCCCACCAGAATACCGTTCAACAGATTATACAGGACTGTAGCCAGTCTGTCTTTCTTCGCCTCATCCTTGGCCAATACCCACGGCATCGTCTCATCAATATATTTATTACAGCGTTTGAACAGCACAAAAATCTCTGTGATCGCATCCGCCACACGCAGTTCGTCCATCTTCCTGGACACTTTCGCATAGGTATCTGTCACCACCCGGAACAGATCGGCGTCCACATCCTCCGCGCCTGCGTCCACACCTGCCTTCTTATTCTCCACAACACCGCCAAAATACTTGTTGCTCATGGAAACGGTTCTGTTCACCAGATTGCCTAGCGTATTCGCCAGATCGGAGTTCATGCGCTCCACCATCAAATCCCAGGTAATCACCCCGTCATTCTCAAAAGGCATCTCATGCAGTACAAAGTAACGCACTGCATCCACGCCGAAGAACCGGATCAGATCATCCGCATAAATCACATTTCCCTTGGACTTACTCATCTTGCCGTCCCCCTGCAACAGCCAGGGATGTCCAAACACCTGCTTAGGCAGCGGCTCTCCCAAAGCCATCAGGAAAATGGGCCAGTAGATTGTATGGAAACGGATAATATCCTTCCCGATCAGATGCAGGTCGGCCGGCCATAACTTCTGATACTGTTCACTGCTCTCACCGTCCGCCTCATAACCAATACCTGTGATATAATTCGTCAGCGCATCCAGCCACACATAGACCACATGCTTGTTATCGAAGTCCACCGGAACCCCCCATTTAAAGGAAGTCCGGGAAACGCACAGATCCTGTAAGCCCGGCAGAAGGAAATTGTTCATCATCTCATTCTTACGGGAGACCGGCTGAATAAATTCCGGATGCGCATTGATATGCGCAATCAGCTTGTCCGCATACTTACTCATTTTAAAGAAATATGCTTCCTCCTTGGCCGGCTTCACTTCCCTGCCGCAGTCGGGGCACTTACCGTCCACCAGCTGGGACTCCGTCCAGAAAGATTCACAGGGTGTACAATAAAGCCCTTCATAGGCCCCCTTATAGATATCTCCCTGATCATACAGCTTCTTAAATATCTTCTGTACCTGTCTCTCATGATAATCATCCGTGGTGCGGATGAATTTATCATAAGATGTATTCAAGGCATCGCAAATCCGGCGAATCTCGCCAGCTACCCTGTCCACGTATTCCTTCGGTGTAACGCCTGCTTCCTGCGCCTTTAACTCAATCTTCTGTCCATGCTCGTCCGTGCCAGTCTGAAACTGCACCTCATAACCGTCTTTTCTCTTAAAACGCGCAATACTGTCCGCCAGCACGATCTCGTAGCTGTTGCCGATATGCGGCGTACCGGAAGTATAGGCGATCGCCGTTGTGATATAATACTTTCCTTTATTCATGACCAACTTCCTTTCCCATCATGCAAAACATACTGTAATTAACCTATCATAAGGGGGCTGGATTGTCAATTCCTGCCACGCAGTCTGAAAGAGCGCCTGAAAGAGTGGGCAGTCTGCAAGAGTGCCTTGTAGCAAGTCAGGCCGAATGCTGAACCGTTACAACGCCTTACTGGTCTTGCGCAGGAGCGGAAGGAGCAGAATAAAATGCCGGATCAAACACTTCCCCCGAAATCACACCCATCCTGTCCTGCAATAAAGTCACATCCTGGCTCCAGGCCTGTACACTTCCGCCCACACCCTGAAACTGTACCGTCCCACGACTGTCTGTATTCTCCTTTGCCTCGGCCCTGACCGCTATTCCCACTATGATTCCCAGTCCGGCTAACAATACCAGAATCCTTCCTACGTTCCTCATTGTCCGCCCTCCTGTTCCTGCATGGGCATCAGATACAGGGTATTGCTCTCTGCATCATACCGATAACGGAGCGTATTTTCCGTCAGCGCGCGTATCTTTTCTTCCATCTGAGCAATCAGTGTGTCCACCTTTTCATTGACATTGTCCATGTTTTCCCGCAGAATCTTCTCAAGTTCCCGATTTACGTGATCAATACCCGCCTGTAACTGGTCGATCCTGTTATTGACATCAGCCACATTTTGATTCAATGCCTTCTTTACCGTCTTTTCCAGACTGCTGATACTGGCCCAGAGTTTTTCATCCTCCTTCTTTAGCGCCGCCATCTGCTTATGAAGGTCGGAAATATCTGTCTGCACCCGCTCCATATCCGTGCGTATAGCCTCAATCTGCTGCCTAATGATGGGAATCTTCTCCCTGTCTATGACCTGTACGATATCTGTCAAATCCACAAGTTTGACCTGCGTCTCCTTGAGACTCTGGACAATGGTCTCCACCTCCTTGCACAGCGTTGTAATCTGCGTCTGCGTAGCAGCGTCAGCCTCCTGATACTCCCGGATCACTTCATTCAGCCCATCCTGCACCTGCGTCATCGCCTGCAAAAGTTCTTCCACCTGTTCGCGCAGATAGGCGGTACTTGTGAGATACTCCTGCCGCAGCTGCTCTCCGGAATCTTCCGACATATACTTGACTGCTTCCTCCTCATAAACCGTCTGGGACATTGCCCCTTCCTCATCCTGCTTTTGATCCGCTTCCTGAATTACCTGTCCCGTCTGAATCGGAATCGGCGTTTCCTTGCCCCCTCCTTTCGCGGCGTATCCCCACAGAAGTATCATGAGCAGTACGATGACCGCCACAGCCACCGCCCCCGTCACCACCAAAGCCAGCCTGTTCTCCTGTCTGTCAGGGTCGTTTTTCCTCTCGCTCCAATAATCTGACACTCTTGTCATAAATTCACGCATATTATCCTTCCTTCTTTCATTTGTATTCAACATTTGGAAATCAGCGGCGATCTGCCGGGAACCGGCGCCAAAGAGGCGCGGTATAAAGTATACTTTAAAATGAATCCAATGATTGTATGGTAAAGATAACAGATGTGCTTCCAATTGGCAATATCGGAAATATTCACAAATTTTTCTTACAAAACAAAGAGTACATCCCCCGAAAGCCGGATGCACTCTAATCTTAACCCTTCCAAACGATATTCCGTCAACGTTAATAAGTCAATATCTCATAGCCATCTTCCGTCACTGCAAGCGTCACTTCCCACTGTGCGGAAGGCTTGCCGTCATCCGTGTAGACCGTCCAGCCGTCCTCATCGTCAATATAGATATCCGCCTTTCCCATATTGACCATCGGCTCTATCGTAAACACCATGCCAGGCACCATCAGCATTTCCGTCCCCTTACTGGTCACATAACTGACAAAAGGCTCCTCGTGAAATTCCAGCCCCACACCATGGCCGCCAATCTCCCGGACAATGGAATACCCGTTCTTCTTCGCATGATTGTTGATGGCCTCCGCCATATCCCCCAGGAAGTTCCAGGGCTTCACCTGCTCCAGCCCCACGTCAATACACTCCCTGGCTACCCGCACCAGCTTCTGTGTCTCTTCCGGCACATTGCCCAACATGAACATCCTGGAAGAATCCGAAAAATATCCCTGATAGATTGTGGATACATCTACATTGACAATATCGCCGTCCTGCAAGATCCGTTCCTCGCTGGGAATCCCGTGACATACCACCTCATTGATGGAAGTACAGACGCTCTTCGGAAAGCCGTCATAATGAAGCGGCGCCGCGATGCCTCCCATCTCTTTGGTCATATCGCAGACAATCCTGTCAATCTCCTCCGTACTCATCCCGATATGTATCTGCTTCTCAATTTCATCCAGAATCGCAATGTTGAGTTTACTGCTCTCCCGGATTCCCTGAATCTGCTCCGGTGTTTTCAGGATGTCATGGTTCGGCACAATATGCCCCTGCAGCGCATAACTCTCAATCTTCTCGTCCATAGCCATATGGCAGGCTTTATATTTTCTGCCGCTTCCACACCAGCAGAGATCATTTCGTCCCAGTTTTTTCATCGCATAGAATCCTCCCGATATCCTCCATTCCACAGCCGTATCTATTGTAGCCCATCTGGCGGATAAATTCAAGGTTGCGGGGAATTATAGGAAAAGCACCCACTCTAGTGTGGATGCTCCCAGCTAAAAACTAAATACAATATTTTTTCTATTTTTCTTTATTGTTTTCTTAGGCCTTTCCATCGCATTGATTTCTTCGAGAAGTTTTTTCTTTTCCTTTTCAAGTTCGGAGACAGACATTTTCTTGTACTTTTCAGGAATTATCAAAGTATCATTCTCATACGTTGTCATAATCTGTTACCTCCTTAAAACTAATGTCAAAATTCCTTTGCATTTCAGATAAAGCTAATCTTTGTGCTTCATCTTCATTTCTTCCTGTCCTTTGTTCTTCTCCCTTAGTCATCCGATTAATCTTCAATTTCCTTCCTATGTACTCCCGGCAAACTGGGGCAAGGCCTGGGAGGCTACCGCCTGTCATGGGTACTTTCTCAATGGCTTTCGCCATGTTCATTATCATATCATTAGAATTACGAAATATCAATCTATTTTAATCGGATTTTATAATATTTTTATTTTTGTCATTTGACTTTAAACCCTGCACTCCACAACATCCGCCAAAGAAAACAGCCTGATATGTTCATTCTGGGAAGCAGCTTCCCTGACTTTGTCATCAAACCCGGATTCGGAAAAAAGCGCATAATAGAACTCTGCCTGCTCTTTCTGCGGTGTCAGCTTTGCTGTCGTATTCAGGTACTCCCCATAGCTGAACGGCCTTCCCTTAAATTTACATTCTCCTACTAGATACTCCTTCATTTGTCTGGAAATTGCCAGGATATCAATCTCTGTCTCTGCGACTCTAAGCCCCATCGGCTTCTGCGCATCCCGCACCGTGGTCTTACCAAAGAAACGTCCTATCCTCGCATAGCGAAAAGGCAGAGCATTAGACTTTTGCAATTCCTGTATATATTGCCTACAGACCTCCTCAAAGGTATAAGACGCAAATTCATGAAGAAACGGCATCACCGCAAAATCACAAACGCCCTCCGCATCTCCCGATTCCAATGCCGAATAATTTGTAAAAGCAAAGGCATACCAAAAACGGAAAAAATGGTCTGTCAGTTTATAAAGCCCTCTGTTGGTGTTCGCCTGCTCTCTAATCCCCGCATCCACGGATAATTCCCGCTCAACAAGTTCTAACAAAATAAGGTTTCTTAGATATACACTGGTCTTAGATGGATTCTCTACCAGTGATTTCTGGCTGATATCATTAAGCCGGGTATTTCCCAATGCCACCGCTTCGATTAAAGAGTTATACAGAGGTATCTCACGCAATTCCTGCCGAAGCATAAATTCCACCTCACTATATAAAACGCAGCCCTTGGTAAGTACATTCTCCTTGATATTATTCGCCAACGTCTTCTCTGGGTCAAATTGTCTAAGATAGTGTGGAATGCCTCCCAATATGGAATAGGCCAGTATCTTATCCCGATGAGAATAGTTTGGGAAAAAACTGGACGCATCATAAAAATTCATGGCGCTCATTTTATAAATCCCTGTCGCTCTATCATAAAGCGGATTATCTTTGGATAACAATTCTTTCTCAACAAAACTCATAATACTACCGCACAGAATCAGCATAATATTGGAATCTTTCAATATCTCATCCCACAGATTCTGTAAGATAGATGGAATCGATGGATTATCTTTACACATATAAGGAAACTCATCAATGACAAGCAGTCTTTTATGATCACCGTAAGGCAGATCCAATACAGCACGGAAAGCCTTATCCCAATCTGCAAACTGATCCGCATATCGCTTAGCAGGAATCTCTTCCTTGAACATCTGCTCTGAGAATGCTTTCAGCTGTAATCTGTCTGTGCATTCCCGGCAGGCAAAAAATACATGTGGTTTCCCCTCGCAGAATTTCCTGAGTGTTTCTGTCTTACCCACACGGCGTCTTCCATAGAGCACAACCAACTGCCCCTTATCTGTGTTGTATTTATTTTCCAAAAACTGCAATTCTGCCGCTCTCCCAATAAACATATATCCCTCCTGCATCTAATCGTGATTAGACTAATCTAGATTAGATTCTTTTGAGCGCTACGTCTTATCTAATCACGATTAGTCTAATCTAGATTTGAATATATTATATGCTATGTCAGAGCGGAATACAAGTCTAAAAAACATACAACTATAAAAAAGGATACCGCATCTCTGCGATATCCCTATATGATGTCCTATCATATGTAATTCATGCCAATATATTCGTGGATGACTGCCGCCTATAACTACTTGATAATCGTAGCTGTAATTCTTATATCATCTGTCTCACTCGAATTGATAATAAAGAAATAATATCTGCCATCCTCTACGACCTCATATTCAAAGTAGATTTTATCATTGCCTTCTGCACAATGCATGATATTATCGGGATCTTTAATCCCTGTCTCAAAGGTCATATCCTCTGGATCGCCAACAACAAAACCTGTAATAACACCACCCGCATCTGCCGAAAAACCACTGGACATATAAGTCTTTCCCGCCAGAACATTCCACTCAAGTACAATCGTCCTTCCACGCACGTTCATATTAACATCGTCCATCATCACAATATCTTCTGGATCAATATTAAATCTTCTCGCTATCTCTTCTTTCGCTTCCTGATCAGCCGCATCGCTAAACGCCAGAGACTCTTTCACCTGCGTTTCTGTCGCATACCCTTCATAGGCATATGTCAATTCGGTTCCAACCGCCAAGGAGGTAGAACTGCTTCCCAACAGAAAGGTTACCGCCAGCAGCAATGCTGCTCCTTTCCTAAATCCGCCTTTTTTATGATATTCGCCCATAGCCGCTACTCTCCTCTCATAATTCGATCTGTCATCAGCCAGTGCAAACAGTTGGAATCGCGCTCTCTTTTCATCCTCATTCAGCATATTGAGTATGGTCTGGAAATACTGCTGTTCCGAAAATCTGTCCTTCGCCCTCTCACAGACCAGCCTGTCGCAACTCATCTCACAGATTAAATTCATCTGCCTGAGCATAATGTGCACCAAAGGATTAAACACATGCAGCAGACTGATGATTATGCCAAACGCCTTTAAGGGCATGTCCTTTTCCACATAATGGCATAACTCATGATAGAGGATGATCTCCGTCTCCTCCTCTGTGTACAGGTTAAGCGGCAGGATCACTACCATACCATGATGATAGGTAATACACGGCATATCCACCGAATCATTCCTGCACAGGGAGACCTTACCCTCTATTCCAAGTTCCGTACATATTTCCGCAAACTTACGTTTCGTTGTCTCGTCTTCTTCCGGTATATTACCCCTGCATACCATCACCCACTCATGACGGCGGTACAGCTTATACGCCAACAACGCCAGGAACAATAGCACCCACACGCAGCCCATAACAGCAAATAACTTTACAATCTGCGGCGTGTCATAAAACATATTGATATTGCCGTTCTCACTGCCTCTAATCAATCTGACTATCCGAATGATAAAATAGGCCGCAGGCAATGCATAAGCGCACAGTACAACGATTGTCGTAAAGCGAATCAAACGTACATCTTTTCTAAACCATATCTTCCGGAAGATTATTCCGATGACATAGAATAATGTTCCGGAGATATTGGTCAACAACAATGCGCAAAATAAATTACTTATCCAATCCATCGATCATCTTCTGTATCCTTTCCACTTCATCTTGTCGTAACGGTCTCTCGTTGGACAAAGCACACAGGAACTCATCCGCGTTATCGTGATTCCAAAAAGTTACATAATCACTCGTCAGCTGCCCTTTGTACTCATCAAGTGGAATCAGGATCTGATAAAAGAATACCCTGCCCTGACGGTAGTGTCTAAGATAACCTTTTCTCACAAGGCGCGCCAAAAAGGTGGACACCGTCTGTGGCTTCCACTCTTTGTGGTACTTGTCGTTAACCCTCTGCATGATCTCCATGAGACTCAGTTCTTCTTCCGAATCCCATACCGTCTTCATTACCAGCTGTTCACAATCTGTTAAGTTTTCAAGTGTCATAATTGCCTCCAGTAATCTCTACAATTACTATTGTAGGTTATAGTATTTAATAAAGTTTCCTACTTCAATACTATTTTATTATCCGTAGAATATCAAGTATAAATTGTCATGAATTTAACTAAAAATGAACTGGTTATGTAGTTTTTCTTTGACAAAATGCGCGAAAATGCCCAAAAATACACGTTGCATATACTCGAAGGATGCTGTAAAATGATGATTTAGTTCACTCAAGTTTTGAATCATTTTTTGATCAGGAGGCTGCTATGACAACAACTCGGACAGCAAAACACAATCTCATTCATAAATTGGTCGGTAACCGAGCTTTCTATAAGATGGTCCTGGCTATCGCTGTGCCCATTATGATCCAGAACGGCATCACGAATTTCGTGAGTCTTTTGGACAATATTATGATCGGGCAGATCGGTACGGAGCAGATGTCTGGTGTTGCTATCGTCAACCAGCTTCTTTTTGTCTATAATCTCTGTCTTTTTGGCGGGGTATCCGGCGCGGGTATCTTTACAGCCCAGTATTTTGGCCAGAAAAACGTGGAGGGCATCCGGCAGACTGTCCGTTTTAAGGTATGGATGGTCTTTGTCATCACCCTGTTTACCATTATCCTGCTTCTGGCCACCGGCAATTCCCTGATCGCTCTCTATCTACAGGGAGAGGGTACCGCAGAAAGTGTCGCCGCCACCTTATTATATGGCCGCCAGTATCTTTGGATCATGCTGCTTGGCCTGCCGCCATTTATGATGGTACAGGTCTATTCCAGCACACTGCGTGAGTGCGGCCAGACTGTCCTGCCCATGAAAGCCGGTATCGTTGCAGTCTTTGTAAATCTGGTATTAAACTACATATTAATATATGGTAAGTTCGGCGCTCCGGCACTGGGTGTACAGGGCGCGGCGATCGCCACTATTATTTCCCGCTATGTGGAGGCATCCATTGTACTGATCCACACACACAAACACAGGGAGCAGAATCCTTTTGTGGAAGGACTGTACAGTTCCCTGAAGGTACCCGGCAATCTGGTACAGAAAATCCTGACCAAGGGTACGCCCCTTCTCCTCAACGAGACGCTGTGGGCTGCGGGCATGGCCATGCTGACACAATGCTATTCCGTGCGCGGCCTTAACGTGATCGCCGGACTCAACATCTCCAACACGATCAACAACGTATTTAACATCGTCTTTATCGCCCTGGGAGATTCTGTGGCTATCATTGTCGGCCAGCTTCTGGGCGCCGGCAAGATGGACGAAGCCCGCGATACAGATAACAAGATGATTGCCTTTTCCGTTTTTTGCTGTACCTGTGTGGCTCTTGTAATGCTTGTCCTGGCACGCTTCTTCCCGCTCTTATATAAGACGAACGATGAAGCGCGGACGCTGGCAACCTACTTTATCATGATCTGCGCCATTTTCATGCCCCAAAACGCTTTCCTGCACGCCTCCTACTTTACACTGCGTTCCGGCGGCAAGACCATTATTACCTTCCTGTTTGATAGCGTTTTCATCTGGTGTGTCAGCGTTACGATTGCCTACACACTAAGCCACTATACAACACTTCCCGTCATTGCAGTATTTACTTTCGTACAGATGGGGGATCTGATCAAATGCATCATTGGATTTGTGCTGGTGAAAAAGGGTGTGTGGCTACAGAATATTGTGGGGTAGGTATGACGTCATTGATTGCCGCGTCTGATTTATCTAAATAGCATAGCTGGTATAAAGGCTTGAAAATCAACATGCATTTGAGTGATAATTTCAAATACATGTTGATTTTTTCTAAAATTTGCGTATAATAAATTCAGGAGGAAATACATCATGTTGATACAATTTCGTTTTAAAAATTTTAAATCTTTTAGGGATGATACCATTTTAGACCTTTCCGCTACTAAAATTACTGAACATTCTGACAAGGTTATTACTGCGGGATATGAAAAACTATTGCCTACAGCAGCTATTTTTGGTGCAAATGCAAGTGGCAAATCAAATGTGCTTGAAGCGTTTCGTTATATGATGACTTATGTGATAGAGTCTTTTTCATATGGTGGCGATCCAGGTGTCAAAAAAACGAAAAGTAAAAAATTAAAATATACTCCTTTTTTGTTTGATAGCTCCGTTAGGGATGCAGAATCCTCTTTCGAAGTTTACTTTATGGATACTGAAGAACATGGGTATAAATCATACAATTATGGATTTACACTGAATCAAGATGGTGTTATTGAAGAATGGTTAAATTCAAAAGCCAAGACTGCCCGGGAGTATAAACAA
>CAMNXA010000064.1 GCA_946566685.1 uncultured Lachnospiraceae bacterium | reverse complement strand
ATTACTTTTTTGAATCCGGAAATCAACTCGAAACATGCCCAATTAGTATTTACAACCCATGATTCCTGGCAGCTTTCTAATAATCTTCTTCGAAGAGATGAAATTTGGTTTACTGAAAAAGATGGCAATGGTATTTCCGTACTCTACTCCTTGGCGGATTTCGTGGATGAAGATGGTATTAAAATTCGAAAAGACGAAAGCTATGAGAAAAACTACCTGCTTGGAAAATACGGTGCGATTCCTACATTGAAATATTTTGACATGTTCAGGGAGGGATAAGCATGGCAAAAACAGATAGAAAAGGAAAACGTAAAGGGAGAGAAAATTTTCGCACAAGAGTTCCGGATTTGGGATATTATTTTATAGTAACCGATACAAAGGAAACCGAAGAGAACTATATGTATGACCTCCGGGATTCTCTCCCTAAAGATTTACAAGGGCGAATTGTAATTAAAGTTTCTAAAGCAAAAACAGATGGACTTGTTACTACGTGTAAAGAGCAAGCTGCCATGGAACCTCAATATGGAGAACCTTGGATTATATTTGACCGTGATCGGGTTATTCATTTTGATCAGATTATAGAAGATGCCAAGCAAGAAGGGGTTAATGCAGGCTGGTCAAATCCTTGCATTGAGATTTGGTTTGATACTTACTTTGGAAAAATGCATGGCTATCAGGATTCCGTTACATGTTGTCGCGAGTTTGCTAATACTTTTGAAAAGAAAACCGGACAGAAATATAAAAAATCCAACAGCCAGATTTATACTATGCTGAATCGTTATGGTAATGAAATGGAAGCCATTAAAATAGCAGAATCCCGTCTCACACAATATTTGAGAGACGGGATAGATAAGCCATCCGAGATGTGTCCGTGTACAACGGTACATAGGTTGGTAAGCGAAATACGAGAAAAGGTAGAACCATACAAATAGAGATGAAATGTATCACAAAGGTATAAGATAATATTATTATGCATAAGGCATGACGTAATAAATGTTTTATGTTACAGAAAAACGGAGAAAATCATTGAGAAAGTATTTTGAAAAGAATTATAGAAAGATTACATACCCAGTTAATACACCAAAAGTCAAAGGATTAAGAAATGCGCAACTAGGTGCTATGCATGCAATATCCTCTTTTTTTACATTACAAAAAAAGGAGGCTGCTATTGTTATTATGCCGACAGGAGCAGGAAAAACAGCAGTTTTGATGTTAACGCCATATTTATTACGAAAAAATAAGGTCTTAATTGTGACACCGAGTAAAATGGTACGTGGACAAATCTTTGAGGATTTATCAAGTCTGAAAACATTATGCTATACCAATGTTTTTAGTCCATCTATGTCTAAACCAAAAGTATATGAGATGGAGCACCGTTATAAAGATGAGTTTCTGCCGGAATTGAAAATGAATGATGCAATTGTGGCAACACCCCAGTGTGCTCTTAGTCTTAGCGAAACCGAATGGGCAAAAGAAAATATAGAACTTGTACTGATTGATGAAGCTCATCATACACCAGCAAATACTTGGAAACAAATACTGATTAACCTTAGTCAGGCAACACATGTTCTATTTACTGCAACTCCCTTTAGACTGGATCAAAAAGAAATAAAAGGCGATATAATTTATGATTATCCGTTATCGCAAGCATATGCAGATGGTGTTTTTGGGGAAATACAATATGTACCTGTGGAAGCGAAAAAAGATAAAGATATAGTTATTGCTCAAAGAGCCGAAGAGGTATTATTGAATGATCGTGATGCAGGATATATCCACTATCTTATGGTTAGAACAGACACAAAAGAAAATGCAGCATATTTAGAAGAAATTTATCAAAAGTATACTAGTTTACGACTTAAGAAAATTGATAGCTCGATGTCCCATATTACTATAAAAAAATATCTTTCGAATCTGCATAATGGACAACTAGATGGAATTATTTGTGTTGATATGTTAGGAGAAGGATACGACTTTCCTAATCTGAAAATAGCGGCTGTACATGCTCCGCATAAATCATTGGCTAGTACACTTCAATTTATAGGTAGATTTGCAAGAACAAATGCGTCTAATATTGGGACAGCGAAATTTATTGCTGCTAATGATGAAGAATTAGAAATTGAAAATAATAAATTATATGCCACGGATGCTGTATGGCAAGATATGATTATAGGCATGAGCGAAGGAAAAAATCAGGCCGAAGTTGAAAAGAAAAACTATTATAAAGAATTTATGGGTAATAGCGAGTGTATGAATAAAGTACCACTTCATGCTATAAGACCGAACTGTCATGTGAAAATTTATAGAGCAAGAGGCTTTGAACTGCAAAACGATTTTCCGGAATCTTTTAATGTTGGAAATAGGATTCTGAAAAATGTTTCTGAAAATACTGTTGTTGGCATTGGTTTAGATTATCTATCTCCTCTTTGGATGGGAAATGGAGAAAAGATAAATCAGGAATATATTCTATATATCCTTCATTATCAAGACGAATTGGGAATGCTTTATATTTATTCACAAAAACATACAGAAGCAGTATATGATGAATTAGTATCTTCGTTTTGTGAATGGTATGAACAGATACCCAAATCGGAGATATATAGAGTTCTAGGCGGCCTTAAAAATTTTGAAATCTTTAATTCAGGTATGCTTAATAAGCAGAGTGAGTCTGGAGAGGCATATAGGATTATGGCAGGATCTGATGTTAGTGCGGCAATAGACCCAGATTCTGGACGACTATATGCAGCAGGACACGCATTTTGCAAAGCGGTAGAAAATGATAGCAATGAATCAATAACAATTGGGTATAGTAGTGCTTCCAAAGTGTGGAGCAGCGCATATTGTGATTTACAAGATTATATTAAATGGTGTGATAATATTGGAAAAAAGATTTCAAATAAGGAAATTAGAGTTAAAACTAATACAAACTTTGATCTTCTTCCACACCCGTCTACGTTGACAGAATATCCAAGTGATATTTTTTATGCAGATTATTCGCCAAAGACGTATAGCAGTATGCCTATGGTTAAGTGTAGGGGAGAAGAAACAGGGTTTCGCTTAATTGATTATATCATTAAAGTTGTCAATTCTACTAAAAATAAGTTGCAGATAGAATTATCAGCAGGCGAGAACATCGAAGAAATAGAATGCGATTTAAATGGACGTTATAAATCTATAACCAATATACTTTCCGTTCGCAATAGTGTTGGCTGGGTGGGAGTAGCAGACTATTTAACTGATAATCCACTTATATTTAGAACGTTGGACGATCAGACTATAGAAGGTATTAATGTTCTTACCGGTGATTTTTCAGAAAATGTCTTTGATAATAGTATTGTAGAACCCATTAATTGGGAGACATACAGAACTGATATACATGTAGAATTCGGCAAATCCCAAAATGATACCGCCATATCTATTCAAGATGCTTTGCTAGAAATTTTGAAGTCAAAGAATCAATACGATTATATTATTTTTGATCATGGAACCGGCGAATTGGCGGATTATATAACCATACAAGAAACAGAGCACGAACTTTTTGTAGAGTTATATCATGTAAAGAAAATGAGCGGCGCTCAATTTAATAGCAGTGTTAACGATATTTATGAAGTGGCAGGACAAGCAATAAAATCAACTTCATGGTTTACAACAAAAGGAAAGTTTATACAAAAAATAGTTGATAGGCATAAAGCTGGTCATTGTCAAATTTTAGTTGGTGGTGAATATCAAAAATTAATCAAAAGCCTTAGAAGTTCAGAAAAATTGTTGAGAGGAACTATTATTATTGTTCAACCAGCTATTAGTGTTAGTATAGAAATCCCTAATAAGCTACAACAAATTTTAGCTGCAACGGCAACTTACATAAAAAGAGCTGGAAAAGTTAATGCATTAAAGATAATGGGAAGCACATAAATCTATTATTTTAACTGGGCTCATGAAAAGAGGGGTTGTCAAGTAAAGTGTGTAAATTAATTTGATTTTTTTCGGCGGTCTTAATTGACCGCCGTATTTATTGTATGAAACTCAGTCAAATGGCAGTTCCTCACCATTACGGTAAGCCTCGTATAAAAGCAGCATATTCTGCTCTTTCAGGTATTCATAGCAGGTAAGGAGTTCATTCATAAGGGTTATCCGCGAAGTGCGTTGATAATGCAGTTCTTCCGCCAGTGTCTTAAATTTAAGGTCCGTCCGCATGGCTTCTGCAATGAATTCATCAATAGTCACCTCTCCTGTAGTAGGCTCCTGCTCTTGAAAATAATCGTAGTATCTGCTCATGTACATGTGCCTCCCCGTTTTTAGAAGTTTTCATATTTCAGTATGCGTTTCTGAATTTTATCATCCATCGAAAGCTGGTTCCTGACCAGTGCCCAGTTGGATACCGGCCGCCCGTTCCATTTCTTATACAGTTCTGTTATCCTCAGGTATAAGGCTTTCAGGACAGCGTCTTCGCTGGGAAAGGAACCTTTCTTTGTCACCTTCCTGAAACTGGAATTGACTGATTCTATGGCATTTGTGGTATACATTACTTTCCGTACGGCACTCCCGTAATGATACAGCTGTTCCACATACTTCCAGTTGCGGATCCATACATCTACTGCACCCGGATACTGGCTCCATGCCTGCCTGAACCGCTCAAACTCCGCCTCCGCCGCTTTCAGGCTGACCGCACCATACACCTTCTTTAACTGGGCGGTAAATGCCTTGTAGTCTTTGGAGGGTATGTATCTGACAGAATTACGGATCAAGTGCACGATGCACCTCTGGACAGTCACATCCTTAAAAATGGATCTTGCCCCTTCTTCCAGCCCCGATACGCCATCCATGCTGATAAAAAGAATGTCTTCCACACCACGGTTCTTGATCTCGTCAAATATCTGCATCCAGTAATGCTTACCTTCCGCTTCCCCGATCCAGATGCCAAGGATATCTTTGATACCATTCACGTCATACCCTAAGACCACATATACCGCACAACTTTTGCTCTCCATGTCTTTGCGTATATTTACATACAGGCAGTCCACAAAGAGAAACGGATAGAACTTCTTAAGGGGACGGTTCTGCCATTCGTTTGCTGTTTCTATTACCTGATCCGTGATATGGGAGACCGTTTCATGGGATATCTCAAACCCATAGATATCCTCGATCGTATCTGCTATATCACGCTGGCTCATTCCTCTTGCATACATAGACAATACTTTGTCTTCGATTCCGCTGACATCTTTTGAACGCTTGGGAATGAGCTGAGGTTCAAACGCCCCGTCCCTGTCACGGGGAGAATCGATCTCAACTTCACCCATGGAGGTTTTGATGTTCTTGTGGGTATAGCCATTTCTGCGGTTGGCAGTTTCTTTGTAACCGTGATCATTTGTCTCATAACCAAGATGGCTTTTCATTTCCCCCTGAAGCATTGCTTCAAACATGGGACCGAAGATATCCCTTAATGCGTCCTGCATATCCTCAGCGGATGTGGGCTGGTACTGGTCGATGATTGCCTGTGCGATAGCTTTGCTGGCTTCGCTTCTTTTGTTTTTTCGTGGTGCCATAAGTGCGTTACTCATAATCCTTTCGATTCCTTTCTTTTAATGTACCGCACTTTATCATAAAAATAAAGTGCATAAGTTTTTGTTACCGGTAACTTACACACTTTATATTACACTCCCTGAAAAGAAAATATTAATACTATTAACAAGCGTGCATTTGCAAGTATATTGCTTTTGGGTACAGCATTAAGTTTATAGCCGATTTTAATGTGGATGCTTATTTCTTATCATCATTATCACCAAGGGCAATCGGAGACTCAATTCCGATTACTTCTAATCAGATTAAACACTAAGGTGGTTGAGAAAGCAATCACCATTTTTATTTTATTTCCTATGATTTTAATCGTTTTTAAATAATTATAGATATCTCAAAACTCGATATTTTACAATCATAATATTTTTAAAAACATATTGTATTTCTAATTTATCTTCGATATAATAAACATGTATAATTGAAAAGAAGGTTGGATGTGACTTTCCGATTGCTTTATGTCCTCTAGTCCTTAAGGAGGGGATGCCTATGGACACATTAGAGATTCTCACTCTTTTGCTTGTCATTTTTACAGCATTGGCTTACATAGACAAACGACCATAACAGCAAAAAGAAATAGCATCCTGAACCCTCACAAAGTTTAGATGCTATTTCCTTTTGCATTCAATTTTACTGAGGGCAAATCGGAGTCACACCCGATTGCCTTTCTGATTAGATTATACACCAGGGTGGTTGAGAAATCAACCACCCTTTTCACATCTTTTAAAGCCTAAAACTGCGCCAAATACGCTTTCACATTCTCCGTGATATTCCCGCCAAAGACCGCCGAGCCAGCTACGATCACATTGGCGCCGGCCTCCAGCACTACCTTGGCATTTTCCCGCGTGATGCCGCCATCCACCTGAATATCCAGGTCTATGCCCATCTCATCAGCCATCTGTCTTACCTGACGTATCCGTTCCGTGGATTCCGGTATGTACTTCTGTCCGCCAAACCCCGGTTCCACCGTCATCACCAGAAGCATATCCAATTTATGCAGATATTTTCTGACCGCTTCCACTGGCGTTTTGGGCTTGATGGACATGCCTGCCCGGCAGCCCAGGCTGTGGATAAGGTCGATCGTTGCTTCCGCATCCTCCGTAGCTTCCAGATGAAAGGTGATGCTGTCGGCGCCGCATGCCTTAAACTCTTTGACATAACGCTCGGGTTCCACTATCATCAGATGTACATCAAACACTTTATCTGTCACTTTACGGATGGTACGGATCACCGGCATCCCAAAGGAAATCGATGGTACAAAAACGCCATCCATCACATCGATATGTATGTATTCTGCACCGGCCTCACAGGCCTCTTTGATCTGCTCCCCCAATCTGGCGAAATCCGCCGCCAGAATGGAAGGAGATAAAATATTTTTTCTCTCTGACATCTCAAATGCCTCTCTATCGCCAGATTGTGATTTATTTAACAAAATCTTTTACCTTTGCGTAGATTCCTTTTCCGTCTAAGCCATATTTCTCTACCAGGGCTGCCGCAGGGCCGGACTCACCGAAGGTATCCTGCATACCGATCCGCAGTACAGGAGTCGGATGTTTCTCAGACAAGCAATCGCACACTGCGCTTCCGAGTCCGCCGATCACGGTATGTTCTTCCGCTGTTACAACTTTACCGGTCTTCTTCGCAGATGTGAGCACCAACTCTTCATCCAGAGGCTTGATAGTGTGAATATTGATCACTTCCGCCTGAATGCCGTCAGCTGCGAGCATTTCTGCTGCCTCCAATGCAGAGGATACGGTAATACCGCTGGCAATAATGGTCACATCACTGCCCTCTCTTAAGAGAACACCCTTGCCAATCTCAAACTTATAATCAGGCTTATCGTTGATCACCGGTACTGCCGCACGGCCAAAGCGAAGATATACAGGACCCTCGAACTCGATTGCCGCCCTGACAGCTGCTTTTGCTTCCACATCATCAGAAGGTACGATAACGGTCATGCCGGGAATGGTGCGCATCAGAGCCACATCTTCGTTACACTGATGGGTTGCGCCGTCCTCACCAACGGTGATACCTGCATGGGTCGCGCCAATCTTGACGTTCAGATGAGGATAACCGATGGAGTTACGTACCTGTTCAAAGTTACGTCCTGCCGCAAACATAGCGAAAGAACTGATAAAAGGCACTTTACCGCAAGTAGCAAGTCCTGCCGCAATACCTGTCATATTACACTCCGCGATACCGCAGTCGATATGGCGGTCCGGGAAGGCTTTCTGAAACACACCCGTCTTGGTAGCGCCTGCAAGGTCTGCATCCAGTACTACCAGATTCGGGAATTCTGCACCACATTCAGCAAGTGCATTACCATAGCTTTCTCTTGTTGCGATTTTCTTAACATCTGCCATTAGTTTGCACCTCCTAATTCTTCACCGATCTTTTCAAGATCTGCCATTGCTGTTGCATACTCCTCATCATTGGGAGCCTTGCCATGCCAGCCTGCATTGTTCTCCATAAAGGAAACGCCTTTCCCTTTCACTGTCTTACAAATGATAGCGGTAGGCATACCTTTCGTAGCTTTTGCTTCCTTGAAAGCAGCATCGATCTGATCGAAGTCATTGCCGTCAATATTGATCACATGGAAATTAAATGCCTCAAACTTCTTGTCGATCGGATACGGGGAACATACATCGTCAATCTTACCATCAATCTGTAAGCCGTTATTGTCCACGATCACTACCAGGTTATCGAGTTTGCGGTGTCCGGCGAACATGGATGCCTCCCACACCTGTCCTTCCTGAATCTCACCATCCCCAAGAAGGGTGTATGTCCTGTAAGATTTATTGTCCATTTTGGCTGCCAGCGCCATACCTACTGCTGCGGAGATACCTTGTCCCAGGGAACCTGATGACATATCCACGCCAGGTGTCTCCTGCATACAGGGATGTCCCTGGAGATAAGATCCCAGATGACGCAGTGTCTTAAGATCTTCTACCGGGAAATAGCCTCTGTTCGCCAATACGGAATAAAGCCCCGGAGCCGTATGTCCTTTGGAAAGCACGAAACGGTCTCTGTCCGCTTTCTTAGGATCTTTCGGATCGATATTCATCTCCTCGAAATACAGGTAAGTAAAAATATCTGCCGCTGACAAAGATCCGCCCGGATGTCCCGCTTTAGCGCCATGTACCGCTGTTACGATGCCCTTGCGAACTTCATTAGCTGTTTTTTGTAACTCTAATTTGTTCATCGCCAACCTCCATATATATGTTTTTGTATATCTTTAACTACCACTATCATAGCACAGCTGAGCGCAAGTCACTATATAAAATATAAAACTTGCGCTCTGGTTTCTTGCTGAAACAAAAGTTTCCTACTTGCCCTGCCCATAATAAGCATTGGCACCATGTTTGCGGTAATAATGCTTATCCTGCAATTCCTGCGGTGCAGGCTGTATCCTTGCATTGATGGTCTCTGCACGATATGCCATCTTAGCCACTTCCTCCAGCACCACTGCGTTGTGCACTGCCTCGTGGGCATCTTTTCCCCAGGAGAAAGGACCATGATTCTTGCACAGTACTGCCGGCACTGCTACAGGATCTTTCTCCATTCTCTTGAACTCGCTGACGATCAGAAGTCCTGTGTTCTTCTCGTAGGCGTCCGCGATCTCCTCCTCGTTCAGGCAGCGCAGACAGGGAATCTCCCCATAGAAATAGTCTGCGTGGGTAGTACCGTAACAGGGAATGCTTCTGCCGGCCTGTGCCCAGCTTGTAGCATAGGAAGAATGGGTATGTACCACACCGCCGATCTCCGGATAAGCCTTATAAAGTTCCACATGCGTAGCCGTATCGGAGGAGGGATTGTATTTCCCCTCCACCTTATTGCCGTCTAAATCCACAAGCACCATATCATCGGGTGTCAGCTTATCATAGTCAACACCGCTGGGCTTAATGGCAAAGATGCCGCTCTCGCGGTCAATCTCGCTCACATTGCCCCAGGTAAAAGTAACCAGTTCATATTTAGGGAGAAGCATATTCGCTTCATAGACCCGTTTCTTTAATTCCTCTAACATCATTTCCTCCATTCCGACTAGCCAAGTTCTTGGCGTCCCGTCCAATGGCGGGACGTCTTTAGAACTTCTTCTCACACTATTAGCCCAGATTCTCCACTGCCGCTCTCTCGATGGCAAGTCCTGCGCTGTAACGCTTCATAAACTCGTTAAAGCCCTTCACATCTTTCTCCACAGGCTCCAGTTTCTCACCCTTCTGGCCTGCAAATACTTTGCTCTCCAGGAAGTCTGCCAGGCTCTCGTCCGCACCCTTATTGATCATGTAGGAAGCAAGCAGGGCAATCCCCCATGCGCCGCCTTCGCCGGCTGTCTCCATAACGCTTACCGGTGCATCGATCGCAGCTGCAAGGATGCTCTGGCCCACGCCCTTGGTCTTGAACAGGCCGCCGTGTCCCAGGATCTCATCCACGCGAACGCCCTCTTCCTTCAGCAGGATATCCAGCCCCGTCTTCAGTGCGCCCAGGGATGTAAAGAGGTGTGTCCTCATAAAGTTTGCCAGGTTAAATTTCGCGTCAGGTGTACGCACGAACAGCGGACGGCCTTCATTAAAGCCTGTCACATGTTCGCCGGAGAAATAATTGTACGCCAGCAGACCGCCGCAGTCATCATCACCTTCCAGTGCCTTGCGGTAAAGGTTGCCGTACAGTTCGTTCATATCCACTTTCATACCCATCACTTCTGAGTACTCTTTGAACAGGTTCACCCAGGCATTTAAGTCAGAAGTACAGTTATTGCAGTGTACCATAGCCACCAGGCTGCCGTCCGGTGTGGTCACCAGATCGATCTCATCGTATACCTTGGAGAGTTCTTTCTCCATAACGATCATACCAAATACGCTGGTACCTGCGGATACGTTACCGGTACGTTGTGCTACGCTGTTGGTCGCCGCCATACCTGTGCCCGCATCGCCTTCAGGCGGGCAGAAAGGTACACCTGCCTGCAATGTCCCAGTGGGATCTAAGAGCTTCGCGCCTTCCTCTGTCAGGGTCCCTGCCTGTTCTCCTGCGGTATATACTTTCGGCAGTACATCTTTTAACTTCCAGGCATACTTCTTATCTGCCACCGCCTCATCAAACTGCTGGATCATCTTCTCATTAAACTGCCCTGTAGCAATATCGATCGGGAACATGCCGGATGCTTCGCCCACACCCACAACCTTCTCGCCTGTCAGTTTCCAGTGGATATAGCCTGCCAGCGTGATCACAAACTTCAGATCCGCCACATGCTCTTCCCCGTTCAAAATCGCCTGATACAGATGCGCGATCGTCCATCTCTGGGGAATATGATAGTTAAAGAGTGCTGTCAGCTTATTGGAAGCCTCCTCTGTGATCGTGTTTCTCCAGGTACGGAAGGGCACCATCAGTTCGTCTTTCTCGTTAAAAGCCATATAACCATGCATCATCGCGCTGAAACCGATAGCGCCGATCTTCGTCAGTTTCTCACCGTACTGCGCCTCTACATCCTCCGCCAGTTTCTTGTAGCAGTCCTGAAGCCCATTCCAGATATCATCCAGACTGTAAGTCCAGATACCGTTTTCCAGTCTGTTCTCCCAATCATGTGCACCGGACGCGATCGGCTTGTTATTCTCGTCCACCAGCACTGCCTTGATGCGGGTAGAGCCAAACTCAATTCCCAATACTGACTTCCCGCTTGCAATCATTTCTTTTGCTCCCATCTTATACCTCCTGTTGATTTACTATGCCTAAAGTAATTTGCTTCCCAGAATAATTAATTGAACGCCGCCTCATTCCATCTCAATTCGTTCTTAAAGTTCCGGATCGTGGTGTCTTTGTCGATCACAACGCTCTCAATACCCATCGCCGCTGCCCAGTCTACCATCTGGTCTACGGTCAGGTCATAGGAGAATGCCGTGTGGTGTGCACCGCCAGCCAGAATCCATGCGGTAGCGCCAATCTCCATATTAGGCTGCGGTGTCCAGAATGCTGTACCCACAGGCAGTTTCGGCATCGGCTTCTCCACCTTCTTGCAGTCCACTGCATTGATCAGCAGTCTGAAACGAGTGCCCAGATCTACCAGGGAACATGCCACTGCCGGCCCTGTCTTGGAGGTAAATACCAGACGGGCGGGATCTTCTCTGTTGCCCATGGACAGCGGGCAGACTTTAATGCCAATCTCACCATCAGCCACAGAAGGACATACTTCCAGCATATGCGCCTGCAAGATACCCTCTTTGCCCGGCACCAGGTTGTAGGTGTAGTCTTCCATCATGGAGGTACCCTTTGCATCCTTGATATCCGCTGTCATCAGCTTCATCATGCGGACCATGGCAGCTACTTTCCAATCGCCCTCTGCACCGAAACCGTAACCTTTCTCCATCAGTCTCTGGATAGAAAGTCCCGGAAGCTGCTTTAAGCCGCCCAGCATACCAAAATGTGTCACGATCGCATGATAGTCATTGTCCACCAGGAATTTCTCAATACCGATTTCCTGCTGTGCCTGCACTGCCACATGTCTTCTGAACTCATCCAGGTCTCTGCCTTCATCGATGATCTTATATTTGCTGTAATATTCGTCTACCAGAGCATTCACCTCACCCTGAGGCACTGCATCCACATATTCCACCAGGTCATTGACACAGTAATGGTCAATCTCCCAGCCGAACTTAATCTGTGCTTCTACCTTATCGCCTTCTGTCACGGCTACGTTGTTCATGTTGTCGCCCACGCGGCATACACGGATATGGGAGGACTCGATCACACCGAGCGCTGTCCGCATCCAGCTTCCCAGCTGCTTCTGCACACTCTCATTTGCCCAGTGACCCACGATGATCTTGCGCTCGATGCCCATGCGGCTCACGATATGGCCATACTCTCTGTCTCCGTGTGCAGACTGGTTCTCATTCATGAAATCCATATCGATGGTATCATAAGGAAGTTCCTCATTGAACTGTGTATGCAGATGGCATAAAGGTTTTCTGAATTCCTTCAAACCCAGAATCCACATTTTGGCAGGTGAAAATGTGTGCATCCACGTAATCACACCTGCACAGTCGGGATCGTTGTTCGCATCATTGAATGTCTGGCGGATGGAAGCCTGACTGATGAGCGTAGGCTTTAATACCACTTCAAAAGGCAGGTTGCCGGAAGCATTTAAGCCCTCCACAATCTTAGCGGAATGATCCGCAACCTTCTTCAGACACTCGTCTCCGTACAGATCCTGGGAACCTGTACAAAACCAAAATTTGTAACTTTTCACTGCTTTCATACCATACCTCCATATATTATATTTTTGTTAAATTACCTCTCATTCCAAAAAGGGGCTGCCATCAAGGCCACCCCTCCTCTAATCCTATACGCCAAAACGCCATTTTCTATCCCTGAAAACATGCCGTCTGTTCGGACAAATGGCTGATCACGTTGGATACCTGATCCAGTGCGCCTATAATGTTCTGCATATTATCTACCAGCGCCGTTGTATTGCCCACTACGCCCGTTACGCCCTGTGCGCTCTCCTGGACATTGTTGGTAATATTTTCATTAGACTGTGCCACATCCCGCATCATACTGCCGATGTTCTCCATGGATTCCCGAATCTCACCCATCATCTGATCGACTGTAATGGAGTCGTTCAGATACTGTTCCCCGGTCTGCTCCAAGATCTCATAATCAGGCAGAATCCTTTCGTTGATGAAGTTGACCAGATTGTTCGTATTATCCGCCAATGTCATGACCGCATCCACAACACCCTTGGAAATCTGCTGGATATTATTGGCCGTTTCTTTGGAACTGTCCGCAAGTACCCGAATCTCATCTGCAACCACCGCGAAACCCTTGCCTGCTTCGCCCGCTCTTGCAGCCTCAATAGAGGCATTGAGCGCAAGCAAATTGGTCTTGGCAGCGATACTTAAGATATCGCCTGTCAGATTGGCAATATTTTCTATCTGATGGCTGTCCTCGATGGATGCCTGTATGGTTACATCGAACTCCTGAATCATTTCGTTTGCGGTCTTCCTGCTGGTCTGGGCAAGTTTTCTGAGTTCCTCTGCCCGGCTCCTGATCTCCTCCGCAAACTTCGTTCCGCTCACAGCCTTATCAACCATCTCTTCCACAGATGCTTCTGCCTGTCTGGTATTTTCATTCACATAAATGGCTGTAGCAGACACTTCCTGTATGCTGGCTGCAAGCTGCTGCATGGTAGCAGAGGTCTCGCTGGCGCTGTTATTGGTCTCCTCCACCACTTCATTGACGCTTCTTTGCTGCACATTAATCTCTTCACTGCAAGAGATCACGCCGCCGATCATTTCCTGTAAAATATCTAAAAACTCATTGACACCCCTGGCAAGAGTAGAAATCTCATCCTTGGTCTCCACCGGTACTCTGTCAGTCAGACTGCCCCTGCCGTTATGTATATCTTCAATCATGCCGTTGATCACGACCGCGATCTTCTTAATTGGCACTACGATCACGCGGATCGCTATGATCGTTACCAGAATTGCCGCCACTACCAACAATACAATGACCACAATGATCACCATATAAGACTCCTCCGCCTTCTGCCGAAGCAAAGCCTTACTGGTTTCCAATTCCTCTGCGGAAAAATCCAGCAGCGTATTCATATTTGAATCAATGGTGTTATTGAGCATTCCCAGATTATTAGAGACAAGCGAATTGGCCTTATCCTTGTCCCCTGACCTGCTGGTCGCTATCACCGAATCCACATTTTTGTCAAAATCCCGCAGTCTGCTTTCCAAAATAACATAAATCTCTTCCACCTCGGGGGAAGTAATACCGGCCTTATACGCCTCCATGGACTGCCACATCGCTTCCCGCGATTCCATGATCGCGTCCGCTTTCTTATCCATGACCCTTATGAGTTTTCCATTGATATGAGCGTACACATTCATATACATATCCTGATAACACTCATAGATTCCGTGGATCAGATTGATCTTCTCCACCTCATTGTTCATGACCTGCTGGCTGCTCACTGTGATCGCCGTCAGGCTGTTCGCCAGGATTCCCAGAGACACAATGCCAATCAATGCAAGCACCATAATGGCCGCTGCAAACTTTACCCCAATCTTTCTCATTTAAAGCCCTTCCTTTCTCCTCCCGATGTATCCCGAAACCCCTAAGTGTTTCTATCATATCACATTTTTGGATGTAAGGATAGACCTGCCTCGCTAAATTTTGCAACAACCATTATGGTCTGTTTCCCATATAAAACTGCCGGCCGGCAATGATATCACCGATCCGGCAGCTTATGTTTATGTATTATATATTACTTGTTCTCTGCCATTCTCTTCTTTCTCGCAGACATAACCACACTCTGGATCACCAGGAACAGGCAGAGCATAACCGCTCTGGTAATACCCGTCCACCATGCCTCGTCAAGACCGGCAGAAGATACGATATTCTGAATCGTACTTAAGGATAACACACCGAAGAAAGTACCAACGATGTTACCTACACCACCCGTCAGCATCGTACCACCGATAATGGAGGATGCGATCGCATCCATCTCGGCACCGGACGCATGGGATGCGGAGCCGGAACCCACATGCAGGAAATAGACAAAACCGCCGATTCCTGCCAGAAGGCCGCAGATTACATGGGAGATGAACTTTGTTCTCTTCACGTTGATACCAAGCATCAGGGCACTCTGCATATTACCGCCCACCGCATAGAAGGAACGGCCAAGCTTCGTCCATCTGAGCAGACAGAACATAATAAGTACCACAAGAATGGCAACGACCACGCCGATCTCTATGTATGCATCGATATACACGCCCTTTTTATTCACGGAACCCATGCCGGGCATGATGATACGGGTCATCTTCAGTGCCTTAAATGCCTCGTTCTCTACGTTAAAGGGCTTGGTATTTACGATCGTGGTCATACCTCTTGCAAAGAACATACCTGCCAGCGTCACGATGAAGGGCTGGATATCCAGATATGCCACCAGGAAGCCCTGGAAAAGACCAAATGCCAAACCAATTGCCAATGCAATCAATACGGATACAAAGACATTACCGCCCTTATAATCAAGATATACAGCACAGCACATACTGATCAGTGCCGTGATACCACCAACGGAAATATCGATCCCGCCAGTGATCATAACAAGGCTCAGGCCGCAGGCCAGAATGATCAGGGCCGCATTGTTATTTAAAATATTGAAAAATGTCTGCGGTTTTAAGAAACCGGATCCCTGAAATACAATAGCGCCAATATACATCAGGAAGAACACGATAACTGTAATGCTGAGAAGTAAGTTTGTGTCACTGGCATTTTGCAGCTTATTGGCAAACCCCTTACCTGCCGGTGCTGCTTTTTTATCTGTCTTAGCCATACCTATGCCACCTCCTTACTCAATTTCAATTTCTTGGTGAAATTAGAAAAATACTCTCTCACGGTAGGTGCGCTGACTACCACCAGAATAATAACCACAACAGCCTTATAAGCCGGCAGCGCATCTGACTGTACCTGGAACTTATACAGTGTTGTTGTCAGGAACTGGATTACATACGCGCCGATGATGGAAGCTGTCATGTTGAACTTACCACCGCTTAAGGCATTACCGCCAAGGGCAACCGCCAGAATGGCATCCATCTCAATATCCTTAGCGATAACGGAATAGTTGATGGAGGAAATACGGCTTACCTTAATCAGACCTACCACTGCCACACACAGACCCAGGATCACAAATGCCAATACCTTGATCAGCGCCGGATTTAAACCGTTCAGTCTGGAAGAACTCTGGTTGATACCAACCGCCTGTGTATAAATCCTTAAATTCGTTACTTTCAACACAATACCAATAATGATGACACAGGCCGCTGCAATAAATACCGGAGTCGGAATCGGAATGCCCGGTATAAATTCTCCGTAATATTTAAAGCTGGGATCGCTGATAACCGGAAGTTCATTGTTGTTAATCCATGCTGCGATGGAACGTCCTGCCGTAAACAGGATCAGGGTCGCAATCATGGGCTGAATCTTAAAGTAGGCCACCAGCACACCGTTAAAGGCGCCAAACAGCATCGCTACCACACAGCTTACAAGAAATGCTACAATAATGGGAGCCTGCAATGTTTCCGGACGGGAATTGTCGCCGCACAGTACGCGCAAAAGAACGCTGCCCGCAATGGCTACTGCCGCGCCCACACTGATATCCTGACCGCCGGAAGCCGCTGTTACTAACGTCATACCGATTGCCAGAATCGCCAGTTCCGAACCGCTGTCCAAAATTGTGATCAAAAAGCCTGACAAAACCGGATTGCCTGCCGCATTATAACCCAGTGTGATCTTAAAGAATCCGGGATCTGCGACCAGATTGATCACCACCAACAGTAAGAGTGCCGCCAGCGGGATAAAACATTGGTTTCTGACCACTTTCATTAAAAAATTGGTATTATTGGCTTTCACCGTTTCACCTTTTCCCATTATTTATCACCTCCTGCGATCGTACTCATCACCGTCTTCTGGTTCAGATCCTCTCCTGTCAGCTCGCCCACCATCTTACGGTCACGCATGACAACCAGACGGGAACAGGTACGCAGCATCTCATCCAGCTCAGACGAGATGAAAGTAACGCTCATGCCCTCTGATGCCAGCTTTAGGACGAGTTTCTGGATATCTACCTTCGTACCCACATCGATACCTCTGGTAGGCTCATCGAGAATCAGGTATTCAGGATGGGTAAAGAGCCAGCGTGCCAGGATAACCTTCTGCTGATTACCACCGGAAAGTGATTTGATCGGCGTATCCTTAGACGCGGTCTTGATATTTAACAGTTTTATGTATTCATCTGCGACCTTATTGGCCTCCGCTTTGGAGAAAGGCTTAAAGAATCCTTTCAGGACCTGCTGCGCCAGAATGATATTATCACGTACAGAAAGATCACCCACGATACCGTCCATCTTACGATCCTCAGGAAGGTATGCGATACCATTCTTCATAGCATCGATCGGCTTGGAGATCTTGACGCTCTTGCCGTTTACTTTAACGTGTCCGCTGGTCACGCGGTCAGCGCCGAAGATAGCGCGCACACATTCGCTTCGTCCGGAACCGAGCAGACCGGTAAAGCCGTTAACCTCACCCTTTTCAATATGGAAATCGAAAGGTTTGATGCCCGCATCACTTGAAAGATTCTCAGCCTCAAACACGGGAACTGCTTTGGCATCTTTCTTAAATGCCTGCTGATCGCCCTTGATATCGGACAGGTCGTCTAATTCCTTACCAAGCATCTTGGATACCAGCTGAACACGAGGCAGATCCTTGATCTCATACTCGCCAACCAGCTTACCATCTCTCATAACCGTGATCCTGTCGCACACTTCATAGACCTGATCCAGGAAATGTGTTACGAAAATAATACCAACGCCTCTGGAGCGCAGATCGCGCATCAGCTTAAACAGCTTCGCCACTTCCTGCTCATCCAGGGATGAAGTCGGCTCATCCAGAATCAATACTTTACAGTCCATATCCACCGCACGCGCGATAGCAATCATCTGCTGCACAGCAATAGAACAGCTTTCCAGCTGCTGTGTCGGTTTCGCCGGAATATCCAGCGACTGTAAAATCTTCTCGGTGTCCGTATTCATCTTTTTCCAGTTCTGCACTGCTCCTGCGGTACGACCGATAAACATGTTCTCCGCAACAGAAAGATTCGGGCAGAGTGTAATCTCCTGATACACGGTACTGATTCCCATCTTCTGTGCGTCCTGAGGCGAGTGGATATTGACTGCCCCCTCGTTACCATCGAGAAAGATCTCACCTTCCTCCTTGCCATAGACACCGGTCAAAACCTTGATCAGTGTTGATTTCCCGGCACCATTCTCTCCCATAAGCGCATGAATTTCACCTTTACGCAACGTAAAATCCACGCCCTGCAAGGCGCGAACACCAGGGAAGATTTTGTGGATATTTCTCATTTTTAATACAATGTTGTCTTCCACTCTCAGGTTCACCTCCCAATAATTATAGTTTTTCTGTGAAAAAAGCGCGGTGCAGGCCTATGAATATTCACATTTGCTGCGCCGCGCTGATTCTTCCTTAATTTTACTACCTAAATCGATTTTTGTAAATCTTTTTCCAGAGATTAGATACCGTAGTTATCTACATCTTCCTGTGTGATGGTTGTAGCATCGAAGCCCTTCTCATCCATGATGACTGTCTTCTCAGCGATTGTGCCGCCGGACTCAAGAGTCTTGATGATCTCATCGATGTAAGAAGACTGGAAAGGATTACACTGTCCATCATAGTTCCAGTTGCCTG
>CAMNXA010000063.1 GCA_946566685.1 uncultured Lachnospiraceae bacterium | reverse complement strand
GCCAAGCCAAGCCAAGCCAAGCCAAGCCAAGCCAAGCCAAGCCAAGCCAAGCCAAAGGTGATTTGCGCCTTTTTTTGTTGTCCATTCCATGAGACGGTTATTGCATAGCCGCTATCTCTACAGAACAGTATGTTCCTGTGGAGACAGCGGCTTTTTGCGATTTTGTCCGTATAATACGAAACGAGGAGGTATATCATTATGGATGAACAACGTGCATGGTTGAGAGCAAGAAGGAAAAGGCGTCTGCGCATATTTGCAGTGATACTATGCCTTTGTGTATTGTTTGAGACCTATCCTGATATTTTGGTGACACTTTCTGTTTTTGCAACGGGAAAGCCGGAGCAGACGCAGGGGCAGTATGTGTCTGGATTTGCAAAGCTGTCGGAAGAGATTAGGGAGCAGACTGTCCCGGTGGGAACAGGGCTGGAAGAACTATCGCTTCCTGACACGTTGGAGGCAGTGGTGACCGGGGAGAGCCAGCCTTCAGAAGATGAGGAAAAAGGGTCGGAAGAAGGCGAGCCGTCCGATACGGAACAGGAAGATACGGAAACAGACGGCGGGACAGAGGATAAGGATACAGAGACCGGGGACGGAGAGGATGTACAGCCAGAGGATGGCGGGGAATCCGAGGAAACAGACGAATCAACGATAACAGATAACGAGGATGAAACCGACACAGACAACGGGGAAGGCGGCGAAGGGGAAAGTGCGCCCGCAGAGGAGCAGGGTGAGAACGAGCAGGAAAACACACCCTCGGAGGAACCGCAGGAAAGCGCAGACGCACAGGAAACCCATACCGTCACTATGCCGGAATATCTTGCGGAAAATGTGATCTCGATACAGACATTGGAAAACACATCAGATGAAGAACAGGAAGAAACACAGGCGGAGCAAGAAGAGAAAACGGTTACGATAGAGGGCGTGACATGGCAGTCTGAGCCAGAGTATGACGGAAATACAGAGGGAACTTATATTTTTACCGCTAGTTTGCCCGATGGCTATACGCTGGCGTATGGCGTCAGCCTGCCTCAAATTACGGTAAAGGTAGAGAACGACACAGATGCTGTCATGCAGACATTGCTTGACCGGATAGCGGCACTGCCGGACGGGGAGGAATACCTTGCCGCAGAGCCGGACAGGGACAAGGATGAGGAAGGCTACGCGGCATGGGAAGAAAAGCTGTATGCGTATGCGGAAGAAGCCCTTGCCATCTGGGAGGAATATGAGACGCTGACGGAGGAACAGCAGGCACGGTTTTCCGAAGAGGCACTGGGGAGACTGAAAGTATGGGTGGAGATTGCAAGGACAGTCGGAGAAAGTGCACAGGTGATGGCAGCAGCATTAGCTGACAGCGGCACTTGCGGAGATAATGTGAGCTGGACTTTCGACAGTACGACAGGCGTGCTGACCATCAGTGGAAGCGGTGCGATGACTGATTATGATAGCGATTATAGTCCATTTGAGGACAACAGTGCTATCACAAAGATTATCATTGAGGAGGGCGTGACGAGCATAGGGGATAAAGTATTTCTTGGCTGTGATTCTTTGATGAATGTGGAAATACCGTCCAGTGTGACAAGTATAGGGAAGTATGCGTTTCAGGAATGTGAATCTTTGACGAATGTGGACATACCATCCAGTGTGAGAAGTATAGGGAATCAGGCATTTCAGAGTTCCGGTTTACAAAGCATTGCAATACCGTTCGGTGTGGAAAGGATAGAGGGTAGTACATTTTCCTCCTGCCGTAATTTGGAAAGTGTGCAGATACCGTCCAGTGTGACAAGCATAGGGGGGAAGGCATTTATGTCATGTAGGTCCTTGATGGATGTGGAAATACCGTCCAGTGTGACAAGTATAGGGCAGCAGACATTTTATGCTTGTGGGTCTTTGATGAACGTGACGATACCAGACAGCGTAGAAAATATAGAGTCGTGGGCGTTCGGGAGATGTACTGGTCTGACTACGGTGAGTTTTCAAAGGAAGGAGCCTCCAATAGCGGGCGCAGATATATTTGAAAACTGTTCTGGTTTAACCAATATCTATATCCCCTCGTGCCAATATCTGGAGGGATATCAGGCGATTGCAGGGAGTGACTATCAGGACAAAATAACAGCGTCCGAGCATGGCGGATTTACCTATACCGCCGCCGGCCCGGTGGTCACACAGAGATGTACATGCGGCAGTGTGTCCGCCACCGCAGAGCTTTCCATAAGAGAGGGAGCAGACCTGGATTATACGGGGAGCGCGGTTACGCCGGTGCAGGTCACTTACAGCGATGACTGGGTAGAGCAGGATGACAATAAGCCGGATGAGACTTCGATCCTCTACAAGGATAACACCAATCCCGGAACCGCCACGGCCAAGCTGACGATCGGAGGGGCAACGGCGCAGATTTCCTTTACGATTACGATCGTGGACAAAACGGCACCCGACAGACCCGTACTGCAAAATGGAGTGACCCTGCCTGAGGATTGGACAAACGCACAGGACAAGATCCCGCTGAGGCTGTATGACAACGTGGGTGTGACGAAGCTGCGGGTAAGCGTTGACGGCGCCTCTTATACGGAAGTAAACGGTTTTCCGGGCGGCACAGGCAGCGTGCTTTATGACTACACATCTGTTCTGGAGGGAGAGCATACTTACCGGTTCCAGGTGCTGGACGCGGCAGGCAACACTTCTGCTGAGAGCGGCATATTTACAATAAAACTGGATCAGACAAAGCCGGTGATCGGCACGCTCACTTACGAGAAGAAGGCCAAGGACTTTTTAGACTGGATCATCGGCAAAAAGAGCATGATCATCCATGTACCTGTCACGGAAACAGGAAGCGGCGTGACAGAGATCAGTTACACCTTAACACCCAGAGGCGCAGACGGAAATCTGGACGGGAGCAGAGCGGCAGAAAAGAAAGTGACAGTGAAAGACGGTGAGGCGGAGATCACTTTTGAAAAGGATTTCCGCGGGACCATCACCATAGACTGTACCGACAGGGCGGGCAATGCGGCGGACAGCGTGACCATCGGTACGGCAGGCTCCGGCGGCGTGATCGTGGAAGACCGGGCGCCGGACATTACGGCGCTGGCGGACCGGAACCTGTCCGATACACAGCAGACGAAACCGGGCGGCGTGACGATTTCAGAAGGATACTATGCCTCTGCGCCAGCGCTGTTCGTGACGGTCAAGGACGATACGGACAATGCAGTCACGGCGGGGCTGGATTCTGTTTCCTATCAAGTCGGAGACAGCCCGGAAAAAACGGTCACCCTTGACAAGAGTACGTTACAGAAGTCGGCACAGGCGGCCTTTACCATTCCCGCGGCAGAGATACCCACGGGAATGACACAGATCACGGTCACAGCCACGGACAATGCCGGAAACCGGGCGGACAGGCGCATTACGGTCAGAGTAAAAGGGCCGGAAAAGCAGCCCGCCGCAGGGATGGATTACCAGGAAGAAAAACTCACAGGGCTTGTGCCGGGCGGGGAATATCTGATAGGCGGAACTGTCTGTACGGCGGATGGGGGAGGAAATATCCCGATCAAAGAAAGCTGGACTGGCAGTACCATAAGCATTGTCAAAAAGGGCAGCGGCAGCGAGACCACCGACAGCCCGGCGCAGAGCCTGGCCATTCCGGCAAGACCGCAGAAACCAACCCCGGCAGGCGTGGATGTGAGTACGGCAGGGGGAACCGGGAAACTGACCGGGCTGACAGCAGGCGCTGCCTACGGGGTCTCCACGGACGGCGGAAAGACATGGGTGAGCCGGACGGCGGACGGAAGCGGCCAGATCACAGGGCTTGCGCCCGGTACTTATATCGTGTACGTAAAAGCGGGAGCAGGCAGCTTTGCCAGTGAAAACAGCAATCCCGTAACGATAGACGCTTACAAGGTCAAAGTGACCTTTATGGCAAACGGGGCAAAGTATAAAGAAATCACCGTAGATTACGGCACCGCCCTGAAAGACATCCCGGCTGTACCGCCCAAAAAGGATGCGGGGGACCAGACCTATGCAGGCGAGTGGTGCAGCGATGCGCAGGGCACCCCTGCGGTATTTGCCAGTATCACGGCAGATATGACCGTGTATGCCGTTTACACGAAGGCATATATCGTTACCATGCAGACAGGCACGGGTTACACCCTGTCCGCACAGGCTGGAAGTAAAAGTCCTGTGAAAGAGGGCGGCAGCTTCACCTTCCGATTTGTCTTAGTAAACGGCTACCAGAAGACAGATGATTTTGCGGTGAAAGTAAACGGCGTGAAAGTGGAACTGGCGGCGGACGGCACCTATACCATCAGCAATGTCAGGGAGAACCAGACAGTAACAGTGGAGGGAATTGCGAAGAAACCGGGCGGAAAACCGTCTGATTCCGGCGGTGGAAACAAAGAGGATAAGCCGAACCTGGAGCCAGATAATTCACAGACAGGGATCGATGACCAGAACCCTGGCGTCTCGGCATCGAACCCGCCTGTAAAACAGCCTGCCAAGGTTACACCGCTGACACCGGGAACACCACTCCCATCGGCAGAAAAAGAGCCGGAGGACAGGAAAACAGGAAGCAGAAGACCGGGAATTACATCGGAACAGGAGGAAGGTAAAGAGCAGGCAGAAAGCGGTAAGACGAAAGAAGAGCAGGAGCCGGAAGGCACAGATACAAAGGGACCGGGGACAGACAGCACGGATGCCGGACAGACCCAAAAGGAACCACAAGTGGAAAAGAGGGAAGTCCAGATAGGCAATGGCACGGTCATCGTGACAGTTGTGTGCGAGGAAGACAAGTGTACCGCAACTGTGGCAGATACCGAAAAGGTAGTGAAGGCAGTCCTGACACCCGGCCAGCAGGAGCTTGTAAACAGCGGCGAGACCATAGAGATCAGGATAGATGTGACAGATATTTCAGATCAGGTGCCGGGGCAGGATAAAGAAGTGATAGAAAACGGCATTGGAGCGTACAGGGAAGAGGTGCCGGGACTCGAACTGGGCATGTATGTTGACATCTCCATGTTTATCAGGATCGGAGCGGGAGACTGGAACGCCATTACGGCAACAGACGAACCCATAGAAGTGGTGATCAGTATCCCCGAAAAACTGCAAAGCGGCGGCAGAGAGTTTTACATCATCCGCGCCCATGAAGGGGAGTATACGCTGATGAACGACCTGGACGATGTGCCGGAAACCATCACGGTCAGCACGGATCTGTTCTCCAGCTATGCCATCGCCTATGTAGAGACAGACGGTGCGGAAGCAGACAGCGGGGCGAAATGCGGGCTTTGTCATATCTGTCCGACATTTTTGGGAATATGTTACTTTATCTGGCTGGCGGTGATCATTGCACTGGTATTGATCCTATATATCATCTGGAGAAAGAAACGACAGAAAGAAGAACAGGAAAAATAGAACAGAAACTATGGAAATGGAAAAGAGGAGTAATGAGTATATGGCTCATTGCTCTCTTTTCATGTATGGGGAAAAGCTGCAAAGCAATGCAGGCTGGATATGGATTACTGGACAGGTTGAGAAATACGACAAAAAGCGTTATAATACTATGCAGTACAAATGCGATGACGAAGCTTGGTAGGAATCATGTTGGAAGGGAAGGTTACATATGACAGGTGAAAAGTTTACATTAATGCAGTATTCAGTTAGTGCAATCCTTGGTTTGATTGATGCAGAGGATTTTGTTATTCCTGAAATTCAGAGACCATTTGTGTGGAAGAGAAGTCAGGTTAGAGATTTGATTGATTCATTATACAATGGTTATCCTACCGGATATATTATTACATGGAAAAACCCTGATGTTAAGACAAAGGATGGCGGTAAAGCAAACGGAAAGAAAGTGTTGATTGATGGTCAGCAAAGAGTGACTGCATTAATGGCGGCTATAGCCGGAAAAGAAGTATTAGACGATGATTTTAACAAGGACAGAATAAAGATAGCATTTAACCCGTTGGCGGAGGATGAAACAAAGCGTTTTGCAGTGCAGGATGCTTCGCATTTAAAGGACAGGCGCTGGATACCGGATATTTCGGTGGTCTTTGATACAGAGTTTGACTCTTTTGATTTTGCAATGAAATATTGCGAAGTGAATGAGGGGATTAAACCAAATGAAGTGAATAAGACTGTAACAGCATTGAAAGGAATTGCCAATCGCCAGATAGGAGTTATTGAGTTGGATGCGGCACTGGATATTGACGAGGTTACTGAGATATTTATTCGTATCAATTCTAAGGGTACAGCTCTTAGCCAGTCAGATTTCGTAATGTCCAAAATGGCGGCAGATACAATTCATGCAGGCAGCCTTATGAGAAAAACGGTGGATTATTTCTGCCATTTGGCTGTAAAACCGGATTTCTATTTACAGCTGACACATGATGCAGAATTCCAGGCATCGAAATATGCGGATAAGATTAAATGGTTAGCGAAAGATTATGATGATATCTATGATCCGGATTATGGCGATATGCTTAGGGTATCGTTTATGCACCAGTTCCGAAGAGGTAAATTGGCAGATCTGGTCAGCTTGCTTTCAGGACGTGATTTCGTTACAAAGGAATTTAGAGAAGATATTGTAGAAGAGTCTTATGGGAAATTGGATGCTGGTATTATGAATTTCATCAATCAGTACAATTTTTCTCAGTTTGTTATGGCAATTAAGGGTGCAGGATATGTATCAAGTAAGCTTCTTAATTCAAGGATGACATTGGACTTTGCATACACATTGTATTTGGTGTTATTGGATGATCCGGCTATATCAAATGCTCAGATAAAGAGATACGTACAAAAGTGGTTTGTTCTTTCGACCCTGACATCAAGATATATAGGTTCACCGGAAACTCAGATGGACCGTGATATGAGAATTATTGGAGAAAAGGGATTTTTAACTTTTTTGACAGAGGTTGAGGCTTCAGCGCTTTCGGAAACTTTTTGGACTGTCACATTACCTCAGAATTTGGAAACATCATCTGTTAACAGCCCGGCGTTTAATACATTCTTAGCTGCACAGATTAATATGAACTGTAATTCTATGTTGATGAACGGCACGAAAGTCGCAGATTTGATTACCATTTCCGGGGATGTGCATCACATATTTCCACGCAGTTATCTGAAAAATAATGGTGTGGATAACAAGACTAAATATAATCAGGTTGCGAATTATACATATCTTGACACACAAGTAAATAAGGCGATTAGTGATGATGCACCGAATGTGTATTTTGGAAAAATATTGAATCAGTGTGCGGGCAAAGATATGGTACTTGGAAATATTGCAGATAAAGACTTGCTTAGGACAAATCTTGAAGAAAATTGTATTCCACAAAATATTGTGAATATGACAGTTGAAAACTACGATGAATTTTTGATTGAGAGACGTAAAATGATGGCATCCTTGATACAGAAGTATTATGAGAGACTGTAATTTTTTTTGCTTATTATCTTCTGAGAGATAAGAGTTATTATCACTTTTCTAATCTTTTTCTATGGCATGTGGAGACGGTGTGCGAACTGGTAAAACAGAGCACAGATGACGGTGGATGGTAAAACTGTGCGGAAGAAGGTTCAGAGAATATCAAGACAAAGAACGGAGCTAGAAGAGATTATAAATTAAAAGGAAGAAATAGAGGATTGTGGAAAGTTTAAAAAGAACAAAAATAAGTTAACCCCAGGGGCAAAGGAATTCTTGGTATACACCTGCTCTCATTCGAGAACCCAGCCTTAATCCTTCACGAGTTAACTTATTTATATTATAGCCCAGGCAATTAAATAGTCAAGTTTTCCAGATGCAGAATCAGTCTATGAAGATGCTTTTGTGCCAATACGAGTTAAAGGGCGTAATGCAGGCAATACAGACACGGGCGGTTTATACCAGGGGGATAATATTTTATGAAAGAAGAAGAAAAAATCTACAGGGCTTTTGCCAGAGAATTAGAAGAATGGAGCCGGACTGACAAGGTGCCTTCCATGGGAAATCAGGATATCAGGTATTATCTGGATTTGCAGAGGGAACGGCTGCGCAGCCGTTCGCTGCGGATGGAATATCGTTTCAAGCTGCGGGGAGAACATCTGGACAATATCTACAGCATGACTTATAAGGATCAGATTTACACCAACAGGTTCACCAGTTCCAGTTATTTGCAGAGTACCATTTTTTCCCGGGATGGGGAGGTGGTGTATGAAAAGGAGGATCCGCAGAGTTTTTTTCAGACGATTACCTGGATGGATCAGCAGAAGCCAGATGAGATGTACAACTGTCCCAACTGCGGCGCGGTCAGTTCTATAGAAACGCTTTTGGACGGATGCCCATATTGTCATACCCATTTTTTGATATCGGATCTGTTTCCGAAAGTGTCGAACTATTATTTTGAACATAATTTCTTTATGAATAATAAGGAATTCAAGCGAAAGGCATTTAAATGGGTGTTCGGAGGGATTCTCGCAGTCTTTTTGATCAGCATGCCCGCAGCCATTCTGTCATATGGCCTTAGCGGGCTGCTGGTAAGCTTACTTGTCAGCTGCATACCTGGAGCTTTTTTGGGGTATTTAGCTATGAGTTTTGGGATGCTTGTTCATTTATTGAAAGCCGCAGCGGGTGAGGTGGTCAAACTCCCTAATGTGGCCGGAACCAAGCAAAAACTTAATCGTCTGCTTAAGCCCTATGACCCGAATTTTTCTTATGAGCATTTTTGCGGGGAAATAGTGAATCGGTTGAAGATAATACTTTTTACGGATGATCTGGAGGAGTCGCCGGTCTATGAAGGGCAGGGAAAGGTTCCTGATTTTTCCAGCATTGTGGAATCTGTCTATGAGGGAAGTATGGGGCTCAACAGGGGTTTTGTGAAGGACGGATATTGCTATCTGGATCTGGATGTGTATATGTCTGATATTTATGACACAGGCAGGTTGAGTCGGAAAGACGACATGTTCCGTATCGTGGTGTGTAAATCTGTCAAAAAGAGGATGGATTTTGGCTTCTCTATTAAAAAGGTTCAGTGCGCAGGCTGCGGCGGGAGTTTTGATGCTACCAGGCAGCGCGTTTGTCCGTATTGTGGCAACCCCTATCATTTGGGAGAGGATGACTGGGTGGTTTTGTCGATTAAGGTTGGATGATGTATGCCAAAGTGATGCATTGTTTAGAGGATATCGGAAGGTCTTTGGTGCTTTGTATGTAATTACATAATGACATTTTTGCATCCCGGAAGTGGTGGCTTGAGTCTGTTACGCCTGATATAATTCTTAGTAAAGTACAGGAGGTGCCACTCATGGTATTAAAGGATAAGTTACAATTTTTAAGAAAAGAGAATGTGGAAAGGCTGTTCCGGAGTTAGGCGGTCTGATTTTATTGAGTGATCTGTATGGGGTGACTATAGATCGCATCGTGAAAGAAGACGAGGAGTGTAATATTTCTCTATGTAGAAATGCAGACAGGGATATTCATCAGATCGTAGAGTTTCTTCTGACGGCGAAAAAGAATACCTATGCTTCCTCTGATAATAAAACGGTTTCGTGCAGAAGCAATTCACACGATTTCTGTTATCATGATAATACTGGTTATCAATATTATGATACTTATTTGGGTGGGGAGTGTTTTTCCGGGGAGGAAGCTGTATGGCTCCATGACATTCCTATTTGGAGTATGAATTATGCGGGCCGTGTAGTTGGTGAAAACTTCAGCGGGGATTTTTTGAAAGAAGCACTGAAAAAAGTTCCGGCAGACTTACCATTTCGGGGACCGAAAATATATACAAAAGGTGATTATCATTATCACTGTAAAGTGGATGGTGAGTTTGTATGGTTTCAGGGATACGAAGAAATATTTTATATGGATGAAAAAATATATGAGTGTTATTTTCATGGAGGAATCATTCGTTAACAGGCCATATATACAAATAGTTATTGAGAGAGTATATCATTTAGGTGGTATGCTCTTTTTGATGATATAGAGAAGTTCCTTGCATATCCGAGACAGCAAAGTGGATATCGTAATCGTGTGATTACGGCAAATAATCCTGCTGTAAAACAAAAGTTTATTATAGTATAATAAGTGTAGACTTTTATCATGGATTATGGTGGGATTGTATGAAAGAGAAAATTACATTATGTGGAGACAATTGTATAGAGTGTCCGAGGTACAACGCTCATAGCGAAACTGAATTAAGAGATGTGGCCGAACTGTGGTATAGAGTTGGCTGGCGGGATCAGGTGGTATCCAATGAGGAAATCGCCTGCACAGGCTGTTCTTCGCATAAATCCTGTACCTATGGGCTGGTTGATTGTACGAGTATGCATGGGGTTGAGAAGTGCAATCAATGCAAGGAGTTTTCCTGTGAAAAGATTGAGGACATGCTGGAGCGTTCCAGGGAATATCAGAAAAAGTGTAAATTAGTATGTTCGGAAGAGGAATATGCTGCATTGGAGAAAGCTTTTTTTGATAAGGAAAATAATCTTAGGAAATAGGTGTCTGTGACCGGGGGCAAATTAGATTATGGAACGGATAAGGGAGACCATAAACCAGATTGACAGACAGCTGAAAGGATAATATATGGCAAAAGCTTTATATCAGAATACCGAAAAAACTGAGAAAAAAGATTCCAACACAAAAAGCCGCCAGAACCCCCAAAGGGTAATCTGTATCATCAGTATAGCCACACTTAGTTTATTACTTGCTGCTTGCGGAGCACCGTCAACAGAGGCGGAAAGCGCTGAAACAAAGGAAGAACCGCAGGAATGGCCTGAGGAGCATGACAACTGCAATGTACAGGAACTTAGCGGATATCTGTATGAACATACTTGCGCAAGCCCTTATGCCAGCGCGGCAATTACGATAAAGGATTACGAGGCGGAATTGCTGGAAACCGAGTGGGATGAGCCAGAGGCTTTTCGGTTCGGGGGAGAGGCGGATGTGACATGGTTCTATTACAATTCTCTTGCGGAAATGGAAACGGCATTAAATGAGGCGGCTGTGCAGGAAATGGATGGGAACGCGTTTCATTTTCTGTACTATACCTTCCCTATGATGGAGGATGACCACGCACTCGATTTGTATCATATTCTGAAAAAGAGATTTGACTCACAAGAGCACCCTTTATCGGCATGGAGTACGGACAAAGGAAAGCTGTTTTATTATTTACAGGAAACGATGGATGAAGTGGAGGGCTATGAATTCTTTTGCCTAAATAGTCGTAACTCCAGGGTGAATCTTTATGTGAAAGGTCAAACGGCATACGGACTTACTCTGTTAAATGAGCCGGAGGAAGATGATGAAACTCTGGAATATGTGTTTATGGATCTTTTCCAGCGCTACGGTAAGCAAAGAGGCGGTTGGGGACTGGATGAAGAAAGATTATACTGGGTTGATCATGATGAGAGGCTGACCGAGTTGTCGGATCCTAAGCGCAGCTTTCGGGAAGTCCGTGGAATTGATGAGAATTGGGAAGAGGCTGGGGACGAAGGAGTCCAGCGGTATTTCGGCCTGCTTGTGGAGGCTGATTACGAACTGCCGCTTACGGAAGATGGCAGGATGCTCTCCCTGCACTTTTCGCTGGCACCGGAAGATAGCAAAGAAGATACGGAGCTTCGCTACTATCTCTTAAACGGTTATTGTATGGACGAACCCTACGATATGACAGTGACAGATATGGAGACCGGCGAAGTGTTGCAGGAACGCAGTATATCTTTGTGTATCGAACGGCCGGATACCATTACCTATCCGGATTTAAACGGTGACGGATATGCCGATATGCGGGTCGGTGCACCAGTTCATGCGAGTGGTTCAATAGCGGAGGAGGAAGATTATTCGCCACCTGCTTATCTGCTCTGGGATCCCAGGGCGGAGGAGTTTGTGCGTAAGACGGAAAGAGAGGTGGCAAACAGCAGACAGGCGGTGGAAAACGGTTTAACGGAGGAAGAACAGGAGGAAAAGGCCAAGCGGGAAAGGAAAGATTCTTTTGCACCTCTTCAGGAGTTGCCGGAGGGAGCCGAAACGGAAGACTATATCAAGCTTACGGGCGACAAGATGATGGAATATGAGGTGCAGAAAGGAGACAGCCTTTGGCGTATCAGTGAACGCTTTTACGGAAGCGGATATAAGTGGACGGCAATCGAGCGTTCTGAGGATGCGCCGAAGGATCCGGATTATCTGCTGGTAGGTGAGACGGTATTTGTACCGGAGGTTTTCTATATCCGTAAAGACCCGTATTCCAGAGGCGGCCTGCGCTCCGAGGGGAGCTTTCAGATTGAACAGCCGGATGGGTTTGCTTATTATTTCCTGAATGGCGATCTGGCTTATGCGCCCTGGGAGGAGGAAAACCAGATTCACAGTCTGCCGATAACCAATCCCGTGGGGCAAAATCCATTCCATGAATCGGAGGATTGGGAGGCGTTCCAGGCGGAAGCGATACGGTGCAGCGAAGAACTCTGCCCGGGAAGCGTGTCGAACCTTACTTTCGAAAAGTACCATATGGAGGACGGTTGTGATCTGTACGGGTACTTTTTCGAATATGATACAGGGGAAGAAATTCTGGAATATGTGGATTTCTTTAAGTTTGGCAAAGACAATATGGCGGAAGTGATCGGCATACGCGAGCAGGAGCCAAACACGGTGCTGGTGAATACCGTCCGCTATGTGGCGGCCAGCTTCACTGATTACGGCGGTGAGCCGGGCATGGGTTGGGGAGATGGTGTAATTCCTAACGTAGGCGCGGATCAATGGGAATATCCTTACCTTCATAATCTGTTTGAGGCGGCGAGGGAACAATTTGATAATTAAAAGATGGAGGACAACCAAATGAATCTAACCAACATTACTATTAATACCCAGAGCAGTATTCGCATTGGGGGCTCAAAGATATTGTATTTCGACCCGTATCAGATTCAGGATGATGCTCATGACGCGGACGTTATCTTTATCACCCATGAGCATTATGATCATTTCGAACCGGAGTCCATTGCAAGATTAAAAAAGGCAGACACCTGCCTGATTGCGCCAGAATCCATGAAAAAGAAGGTGCTTGCCGAAGCGGGCATTGCCTCGGAGAACTGCATATTTTATGGGCCGGGTGAGAGACATGAGGAGCAGGGTCTTCTGATAGAGACGGTTCCGGCCTACAATAAGTTAAAGCCCTTTCACACGAAGGGAAAGAAGTGGCTGGGATACGTGGTAGCGCTGAATGGCACCCGCTATTACGTGTCCGGCGATACGGATGTGAATGAGGATATCCTGAAAGTACAGTGTGATGTGGCGCTGCTTCCTATCGGCGGATTTTATACAATGGATTGGAAGCAGGCGGCGGAGTATGCAACGCAGATAAAGCCGAAGGCTGTGATTCCCACACATTATGGGAGTATTGTGGGGAAAGTTTCTGATGGGCCGGCGCTTAAGAAGGAACTGGAAATGTCTGATGGAGATATTCAGGTGGAGTTGAAGTTGTAAAAGCATGAAATTTGGTCTTGACTGTAAAATTTACCTGTAGGGTAAATATAATATTGACAGGAATGTTGCTCTGTGGTATTTTTAGTTTACCTGAGAGGTAAATTGTAAAAGAGGTGATGGATTGGACATTTCGTACAAAAACAACAAGATTATGAAAATTTGTACGGATGCCAAAACTGCTGATAGAACCTATGGGAATGAGATGTCAGAAAAAATTCAAATGCGCATAGATGAGATAGAAGCTGCGGATACTGTGGAAGATATGATTAAATACCATATTGGCAGATGCCATCCACTGTCTAATAATCGTAAAGGGCAGTATGCAGTAGACTTGGTGCACCCGTATAGATTAGTTTTTGAAAAACATGGTAAGGAAATTCAAATAGCTCATATAATGGAGATAGTAGATTACCATTAGAAAAGGGAAGATAAATAGGAGGTGACACTATGGTGAGAAGTCGTAGTTTTATTGCAACACCACCTGGAGCAACGATTAAGGAACAGCTAAATGACAGAGGAATGAGTCAGAAGGAATTTGCAGCCAGAATGGATATGTCAGAAAAGCACATTAGCAAGCTTATTAATGGAGATGTTCAGCTGACGCCGGAAGTGTCTTTTCGATTGGAAATGGTGCTTGGTGTACCGGCAAAGTTCTGGAATAACCTTGAAGTAATTTATAGAGAGAAGCTAATCAAAGTAGAGGCTGAAAATGCAATGGAAGCAGATGAGGCCTTGGCAAAACAACTTCCTTATAATGAGATGGCAAGATATGGATGGGTGCCGGAAACGAGAGAATCAAAGGAGAGAGTAGTAAACTTAAGAAAATACTTTGAAGTAGTGGAACTTTCTTTGCTGGAAAATAACCAGATTACGAGAATCGCATGTAGGAGATTGGCGGTAACTGAAAAAGGCGATTTTGCATTACTGGCATGGGCACAGGAGGCAAAGTTAAAAGCTCGTAGCATGGAAACAGCACCGATTAATATTAAAAGATTGATAAGTATTATTCCTGAAATAAGACAGATGACGGTTATGAAGCCAAAGAAGTTTTGTCCAAAGATTAAGGAAATGTTGGCGGAATGTGGAATAGCGCTTATTTTTTTACCCCATTTAAAAGGCTCATTCCTTCAAGGAGCCTCTTTTATGGATGGGAACAAAATTGTTGTTGGATTGACAGCCAGAGGTAAGGATGCGGATAAGTTTTGGTTTAGCCTGTTTCATGAACTGGCACATATTATCAAGGGGCATATTGGTCAGGCAGATGGGACAACGCAGCAGGATGAAGAGGATGCAGATGCATGGTCGAGAGACACTTTGATTTCTGACAAATTATTTGAAGACTTTAAAAATAAAAGAGAATATTCGCCGGCCAGTGTACGGTCATTTGCTAAGGAGCAGGGAATCGCGCCAGGGATTGTTGTTGGAAGATTGCAAAACGAGGGTTGTATTAAGTACAGTATGTTAAATGACCTTAAAGATCACTATGAAATAGCAATATAAAATAAGTCATCTTTCCACCTGCACCACCCGCACAGCATAAACCCTTCCCGCGTATTGCGATAATTTAGTCAGTTCGTCCTTTAGCGGATCCATGCAGATATAATCTCCATCTTCTGCGCCTACGATCAGCACGTAATGGAAATTGCCGATAGCGTTTACTCTCACGCGCACGATTGGATAGTGGCCGGCTGCAAGACATTGTTCAATTTCTGTCTGTGAGACACCGGAATAAACCTGTGAGGAATAGCCATTGATGTTATCAATGGTCGACCATTGAATATTTCCTTCATGGTCATACACATTGGATTCTGTAAAAAGCCTGTTCAGTTCACCCGGCGTCACTTCGTCCCCGCTCTCCATACTGACCGCTGAAGCGATACAGGACACCAGACATCCGGAGGACTCCATGGTAAAAGAAGAGTCCCCCAGGGTATCGTCTGCCCACTGTGCATCGTCCTGTCTGTAAGCTGTCACATCATGGGGCGGCAGTTCTGTCTGATTTGCCCGTATCGTCACACTGCTGCGAAGCCGGAAGCCCAGGAACAGGGCGGCTAAAGTTATTATGATTGCCGCTGTTACAAGTATTTTTATGATCAGTTCATGAATCAGATTTTTCTTTTTTTTCATGTGCTTTCCCCCGCTCCTGTAACCAGTTTACCATGTGGATCTCTTTTCCGTATCACTTTTCCGGATTGAAAATGTTCACTGCGATAGGCAAGCGCTTCTTCTTTCAGTTCCAAAGTGGGTCTTACCAAAACAATATTATTTTTCATGTTAATGCTCCGTTGCGTGCGAGAAAATCGGCACATTAGTATGATTTTTACGATGTTTCCTTCTTTAGTAAGAGTTGTCTTATTTCACTTGTGATTTGTGTGGGAATCTTGGGATCCATTTTCATTAACCTGCTGTACATTCGGACACCCTAGTAGGCAAATAAAATCACATGAAAGACCGATTCCGGGTTTACCGGATTAAATTCTTTCGTGCCTATTCCATAGTTGATCAGTTCTATCCATGTGGATTTTGAAGTTTCGTATTGCCTTGTGATAGAATTATCCTCTTTGGAGATTGCCGGAATGCGTTGTTCTATTTTCGTAAATACTTCATCTTTTTGCCGATTGGAAAAAGCATTGACGATTTCCAGAAAAATCTGTTCCGTACTTTCATAATGGCGGTACAATCCTCCGCGGCTAAGTCCTGTCGATGCACAGATATCTTTCATGGTAACTTCTTTAAAGCCCTTTTGGGCAAATAGCTGGTATGCTTTTTCGCGAATGATCTGCCTGGTCTTATCTCCTTTTAGGCTCATAGTCGTCATCTCTTTTATTTCCGCGAGCAATGAGCCAAGCGGCCGTGCTTGCACGGAAAATGTAAATTTGCAACACTTGTGTCGCTTTCTATTATGCGTCATGTGTGTCGCTTTGCCAAGAATAAAATGGCAGGGAAATTAATTAATTGAAAAGTATGAAGAGTTAACGTATGATGAAAGAAAAACAAGGGAGGCACAGGATGAGAGTTATAAGTATGATATTGGCGGATGAGGAGATTGCCAGGGTAGAGGAAGGCGTATTCAAGAACATCGTAGAGCCTGCATGTAAATGGAAGGGTGTTCCAAACAGTCTTTTCAAAACATGGTATGAGGACTGCTTCTATGGAGTTAAGAACTCCTCCACGTTTGAAGAAAGGCTTGAACTGGTAAGGAAACAAAAGTACTTTTGTTACAGTAAGCCGCATATCCAATTGACAATACAGATAATAGAGGATTAGACGGGACAAGGTGGAAAAATCCGGCCACCAACCTGTTATACTTAGATATCATTATATAACGGGAACCAAAAGAAAGCGGAGAAATCTATGGCAAAAAGACAATTAAACAGAGCGGCAAGATTTGAGAGAATGTTTAAAATCTGGGAGTATCTGAAAAACAATACGGACCGCGAACATCCCACAACCCAGGCGGCAATGAGAAAAGCACCCGAAGTGGCGGAGTTCATCGGAGACAAGGAAACCTTTAACAGGCTGATCAAAGATATGGCCCGCGCGATGAACAGTGATGAGTTTGGATACAAACAGGAGAAGGACTGGAAGATTTATTTCCATGACTTTCAAAAATATTATGGGGATGACGCAGAAGCATCTGACGAGGAAGCGGAGATTGACAGTGACGAAGCGTATGACGCTTTTGCCGATCAGACGATGCATATTGACGGCTTATATTATAACAGAACATTTTCCTACGATGAGATTAACAGCATCATAGAAGGCATCCTGTCCGCCAAGACTCTGGACACGAGATCTGCACAGCATTTGATTGAGAAAGTCGAGCAGAATCTGACCACGAAATTCTATCAGAAGGGGCCGAAGCAGATTTGTAAGGTGATGGAGCCAGAACTTGTTGACAGGGAACAACTACGAATCAATCTGTTGACCATCCAAAAGGCCATAGATAATCATGTGCAGGTTTCCTTTCGGTTTAACGGTTACACCTATCAAAAGAGACTGGAGCCAATCCGGGACAGAAAAGATACGGTGAGCCCTTATTATATTGTTGTAAGCAGTGGGAGATATTATTTGCTGGCTTGTAAGGAACTGATTTTAAAAGACAAAACAGTGAAAAACATGTCCATCTGGCGGATTGATCTGATGACGGATATAGAGATTCCGGGTGCAAATGATGAATTGGAAGAAAAGGGACTGCCAAGAATTGACCCAAAAGATGTGGAGAATCTGCCTTTGACATGGACAGAGGATTTTCAGTTAAAACATCTGAACATGGCTTATGACAGACCGGTATGGATTACGCTGAGAATAAAAAGTCCGAAACAGGAAGACGATCCTACAAGACGGATCAGGGCGGATTACACTTTCCTGCATGACTGGTTTGGAGATCAGTTTAAATATGTGGGAATCGAAGAGGCGGCTCCATATGATGATATTGTGAAAGTGGAATGTTCTCCGTTTGCCATGGTACACTGGGCGCTCCAGTACAGCGACCGGGTGGAGGTGGTCGCGCCGGAAGAAGTGCGAAATGGTTTGATAGAGAAGATACGGAACCTGAATGTTAAGTATGGACTTTAGCAGTGAGGAGGAAGTGAAGATGAAGATAGAAGAGTTTCTTGCGTTAGAGGCGCCGGATCGATATGATTTTTCTAATGATGGGGCGAGTGAGGAGTATCTTGCGTTAGATAATTTCAAAAATGATTTGGAAAAGTTTTTTATATATATGGCCAAAGTGAAAGGATATAAACGAACAGAAGAAGATATCATGAAATATGGTGCGGATTTTTCTCAAAAATATAAAGAGCTGAAAATTGAGGATCCGGATAGTAAAAGTATTTTACTTCGGGAAATATATAGGAAACTATGGGCTGATTTTAATTTGGAATCCTGTTGGGTGATGGATGAGAAGGCACAGAAATACTATATTCAGGGAGAAACAATGAATTCGGTAAATACCACGTTGGGAGCATGGTATAAGCTTGTTGAAAGTAAGGTTCATAAGGAAGAACGGCAGAAGGTGGGACGACAGAATGTTTCTTTTAGATACATATTAAGCCTATATGTGCAGGATACTCAAGGTCAGAGTGAATTATTTGACACCGTTGAAGGATTGCGGTTTTTTATATCCATATATCATACGCTGGGAAATTTTATTCCTGTGCCAGCAGGCTGTAATAGTCCAAGGGGACTGGGTATATTGGAAGATTACTGGGATTTAACACTAAAGGCTATTTATGCGTATTACGTTTGTGGAGAGGATAAAATTTGGGATATTGTAAAGGGGGCAAATAGTGAGTCAGATGTGTCTAAGTTATATGCGTTATATAAACAATGGCTAGATTCTTTTCAGGATGGTAACGGGCCAAGCTGGCAGTGTTTCATTGAAAAGAACTATTTGCAGGATTTTGTCAATCAGAATGTGGATGGCAGTTATGGGATGCCCAAGGAATTATGGAAAGGGCATTTTTCAGACTTCTTTTTTGGGAAAAAAGGTGCGTTGCCGTATAGCATCGAACAGATAGAACAATTCTACGTCAACGCATCCTGTTTCATAACGGCCCGAAGCACCAGAATGTTGATAAGGCTGAGAAAGCTGTTCTCAGGGGTGAAAGAACGTGAGCAGTAAACGGGTGGAAATTTGAAAGGAGTCGGGCAATGAAATTTGCGGTCTTTTTGGATGTTGATGGAGTTCTCAATACGAGAACGACA
>CAMNXA010000062.1 GCA_946566685.1 uncultured Lachnospiraceae bacterium | reverse complement strand
AATTAAAAATCATGTGACAGAGCGTGGAGGACCACAGAATGCCTGTGACTTCCACCAGCATAGCCATCAGGACACCGATAGCAAAGGCATAGAGCGCCTGATTAAAATTCATATGCATGAGCCCGAACGTCAGGGCAGATAACAGGACCGCCCCGATTATCTTTCCCGTTCTCTTATAACCGCTGTACAAAATACCCCGGAATACAAACTCCTCGCAGAAAGGCCCGTAAACGCCAATCAAAAACCACATTACCCCAAAAGGCACTCCCACGATATCATCCTGCATGGCCGCCACTGCATTGTCCGTAAAAAACATGGACACCGCATTTAACACCGTCACAAGCGGCATGACTAAAAGCGTGAACAGGACGATCATGAAGCAGGTGGATATCCGTATCTTGTGAAATCCCAGCGCCTCATTAAACTTTCCTTTCATCGGCAGCAAAAACAAGATTGCCGGACCGATGATGATTGCCTCACTCAACAGGAAATTGGCGATAATGCTGAACGTAATCCTGTCTCCCGCCCAATAAAGCAGGGTTACCACCACTATATGTACCAGTATAATGACCAGAAACAGCCAGTTTGCTTTCTTGCTCTTCATCCCTATTCTCAACCTGCTCCTCTAGTTCTCCGCGGATTCATTTCGCCGGATTGCTCTTTCTGTTATCGTAATCTTGCCTGTTTTTAAAAGATGCCCTACGGCCCGCTTGAACTCATTCTTACTCATCTGTGTCTCCCGGCGGATCACCTCCGGCGATGCCTTATCGGTGAAAGGAAGCGCCCCGTCAAAACTATCAATAATCTCCAAAACCCGCTCCGCATCCTGTCCAATCTGCAAATAGGCCTTCTCCCGGATGCTGAGATTGAGCTTGCCATCCTCCTTTACCTCCGTGACACGTGCATTGACAGTATCTCCCACTTCCACTGCCCCGTACAACTCCCGCTTGGGAATCAACGCTGAGTATCTGTCATCCACCGCCACAAAGGCGCCAAAATTCTGACTGATCTCATAGACAGTGCCTGTCACCCGGTCATCTTTTCCATAAGGACTGTCCATCTCCAAGTACGGATATACGTTCATGGTAGCGCAGAGCCTGTTGCTCTTATCAATATATAGCGCTGCCAGGCATTCTTCTCCCGCCGCAACTCTTTTGGTCTGCTCCTTAAAAGGAAGCAGCAGATCTTTCTCAAGCCCCCAGTCAAGAAAGGCGCCAATCTTGCCTACCTGAGCCACTTTAAGTCTGGCCACGCCGCCAAGCGTCAATCTGGGCATATTGGTGGTAGCAATCAACCTGTCCTTGGAATCCCGATAGACAAAAACTTCAATCTCATCCCCTGTCTGCACCTCTTTCGGCACCTGTTTTCTGGGAAGGAGCACTCTTTCTTCCTTGCTTTTGCCATCTCCCAGATAAACGCCAAATTCCACCTTTTTTACAACTTGTAACGTCTGTATTTCTCCCAATCGAATCATATTGTCCTCATTTCTGTAACATTTCCGTTCTTTTCCCTGCCAGCCGCTATACCATTACCGACACTCCTGTCACTTATCCTGCTATCTCCACAATACAATATGGTTTGCCGTCCTCTTTGTTCAGAGATACCACATACTTCCCATCCATACTGCACACCACCGGATATATCATATCCCCCAGCACCGCCTGAATCTTATATTCCACACGCAGCTGCTTAACCTCAAACTTTTCCGGCGCATAATCCATGGCCATGCGCACGAACTGACCGTTATTTACGTGATGATTGGTGTCCAGATGATGGGCTTTCACCATAAAGGGTTCTTCCTCTTCCCCGTCCGCCGGCACGGCAATCTTGCGCGGCGCATAATCCATCGGATACCTCTCTTCCAGCACATAACCCGCTAACATCTTTTCATTCGGTTTGGCCGGTGCCATCTTATCCGTATCCATCAGACTCCAAATGGAGTTGGCATAAGCCAGCACTTCTCCATCTACCGTCTTCATCTCAAAGTTACGACTCCCCACAAAACCGCGAAACTCATACGGAGCCGTCCCGATCACAATCTTTTCACACACTTTGGGATATCTGTTAACACAAATCTGCCAGGCTGACAAAAACCATACCTGATGGATCTGTTTGAAATACTCCACACCCAGTCCGATATCTTCAGAATGAAAAGTAGAGCAGTCCTGAAAATAATCCAGGAGTGACTCTAGCGTCATCCTTCCATCCTCACCCACTTCACTATACCGCACCCTGCTCTCAAATGTATACACTTATTTTCCCTCTTTCAATAACTTTGATAAATCCGGAAAGATTCCGATGCTTCTTCTAAGGATTCCCTTCATATGCGCAATGGCAATCCCATAGTTGGTGATCGGTATGCCTTCCTCCCCGGCGCAGCGCATCCGCCAGCGCATTTCCCGCTCATTGAGCATACAGCCCCCACAGTGAATGACAAGCGCATAGGAAGATAAATCTTCCGGAAAACTCATGCCAGAAGCCGTCTCAATGACCAAATCCTTTCCGGTATATCCCTTTAGAAAACGGGGAATTTTCACTGTGCCGATGTCGTCACACTGCCTGTGATGGGTACAGCCTTCCGCGATCAGGATCTTGTCCCCGTCCTGTAGTCTGTCTATAGCCGTCACACCCTGCACCGCCGTCTCCAACAACCCCTTATAACGTGCCATCAGGATGGAAAAAGATGTGAGCGGAACCTCCAAGGGCACCACACCCGCCACTTCCTCAAAAACCTGGCTGTCGGTAATGACCAGATCTGGGTTTCGTCCCAATTTCCGTAAGGAATCTGCCAGTTCGCTCTCCCGCACCACCAGGGATGACGCTCCCGCTTCCAGAATATCCCGGATGGCCTGCTGCTGAGGCAGAATCAATCTGCCCTTAGGCGCCGCCGAATCAATGGGCACCACCAGGACGATCATATCTAACGGCTGTATCAAATCCGCCACCAGCCTGCAAGACCTGTCCTCCACAGCAGACAAGGCGGCAATCTTTTCCTTCAATTCATGAATCTTATCTCCCTGAGCGGCGCTCACATAAACCGGATCCCACCCTTCACGGAAAGATTCCTTCGGAGGTTCTATTCTCCCGTCTGTCTCTCCCAAAAGGTCACTCTTATTGACAGCAATTACACAGGGAATCCCATTCTCCCGGAACAGTTCCAGCAGCTGCCGGTCACACGGACAGATGCCTTCCACCGCATCCACCACCAGCACTGCCACATCCGTCTTATGGAGTATCTGCCTGGTCTTCTGCACCCGAAGTTCCCCCAGACTGCCCTCATCGTCAAACCCAGGTGTGTCAATGATCACCACAGGCCCCATGGGGAGAAGTTCCATCGACTTATATACCGGATCGGTGGTCGTCCCCCTGACCTCGGATACCACGGAGAGTTCCTGGCCCGTAACCCGGTTCACAAGACTGGACTTTCCCACATTCCTCCTGCCAAAGAATCCAATATGCACCCGTTCCCCTGACGGTGTATCATTCATTCCCATTTTATCCGCCTTCCCCGATATGACACAGGCTGAAGGGCCTGCATCTATTTTAGCACATCCTGCCTTAATTAGCATCCAATAAGAATAATATTCACAAACCAGTGCAAATGCAGACTCCTATCTTAAGGAACCCCTGCGCGTCCTTTTATAATAAAGTCACCTAAAACCGAAAATCCCTGATTCCCGCCGCAATCTGCTCAAGATGTTCCTGCGCAATTTTCCTCACCTGTTCCTTCGGAATATTGGAAAGTTCCGCCTGAATCAGTTCCTCCCCTATGGCCTTTGTCTCCTCGGACGCATAGTCCATCAGGTATTCTTTCAAGGTCATCAGCGCATTGGGATGACAGCAATTCTGAATCTGTCCGGTCTTGCACAGGCTCATGAACCGGTCTCCCGTCCTGCCCTCCCGATAACATGCCGTGCAGAAAGAAGGGATATATCCCAACTCCATCAGCCATTTGATCACTTCGTCCAGTGTCCTCTGGTCTGATACGTCAAACTGTTCCGTATCCGTAGGTCTCTCTTCTTTCGTATAACCGCCCACCGAAGTCCGGGAAGCGCCGGAAATCTGCGACACTCCCAGACGAATCACTTTCTCCCTGACTGCCTGGCTCTCTCTGGTGGAAATGATCATTCCCGTGTAGGGCACCGCAATCCGAATCAGGGCACAGAGTTTCGCAAATATCTCATCGCTGATCCCATTATCAAATGCAGAAGGATCAATGTCATCCGCATGTTTGATCCGCGGTACACTGATGGTATGCGGCCCCACCCCGTGTACAGCCTCCAAATGCTCCGCATGCATGAGAAGGCCGGCAAACTCATACTTGTATAATTCCAGACCGAACAAAACACCCAGCCCCACATCGTCAATACCGCCCTCCATGGCACGGTCCATGGCTTCCGTGTGATAATTGTAATCATGTTTGGGCCCTGTCGGATGCAGTTTTAGATAACTTTCCTTATGATAAGTTTCCTGAAACAAAATATAAGTACCTATCCCAGCCTCTTTCAGCATGCGGTACTCTTCCACCGTAGTGGCCGCAATGTTCACATTCACCCGGCGGATTGCCCCGTTTTTATGCTGAATGGAGTAAATCGTCCGAATGCACTCCAAAATGTATTCTATGGGATTGTTCTGCGGATCCTCCCCCGCCTCGATAGCAAGACGCTTATGCCCCATATCCTGCAAGGCGATCACTTCCTGTCTGACTTCCTCCTGCGATAGCTTCTTGCGCGGGATATTCCTATTTTTCATATGATAAGGACAATAGACACAGCCATTGATGCAGTAGTTGGACAGATATAATGGCGCAAAAATCACAATCCGGTTGCCATAGTAGGCCAGCTTGATCTCCTCCGCCAGCGCATAAATCTGCGCAAGAATCTCCGGATCCTCACAGGCCAGAAGCACAGATGCCTCCCTGTGTGTCAACCCGGCGCAGATCGTGGAACTGCCCTCCTTACGGGGTCTGGCCTTCTCCAGAATCTGTGGAATCAGTTCCTTGTTATTCTTGTTCTTTTCCGCATAGGCGAGTGTCGCCAGGATTTCTTCATGGTCAATAAACTTATCTGCGCATAATGATTTTGGATCATACATAACTGTTATACCTTCTTTCTGGTTTCTTCCTGCTTCCTGTTAAATATCTGTCTGCACATGGCTGTCTCCCCTGTCAACCACTACCTGATATCCAATATCTTCGGCACACTGCTTCAGTTCCTCAAGCCCTTCCACAGCTTCGTCCCCCGTACATCTTTTATTATCATACAGGCTGTACTGCCCGCGCACTGCCGGCGGGGAAAGATTGGGCATGACCACGTTGGCTCCCGCCTTAAGTCCCAGTTCCCTGCCCTGCGGGTGAATCGTCCCAAGCGCTGTGGTGGCAGGGAGCAAAGTCTCTGGCAAAACCAGCCTTGTAAGGGCTATCATAGTGAGCGTCCGCGTCAGACTCCCCTGTTCATATGCCCCAAAAGGCGTATCATGGTGCGGAATAAACGGCCCGATGCCCACCATATGCGGTCTAAACTCCTGCAAAAACTTCATGTCGGCAATCAATTCCTCCGTACCCTGGAACGGAGAACCCACCATGAATCCACAGCCCGTCTGATATCCGATCTGCTTTAAGTCCCGCAGACACTGCATCCTGTGTTCATAAGTTATTTCCGGCGGATGCAGTTTTTGGTAATGCTCCTTTGAGGCCGTCTCATGCCGGAGCAGATACCTGTCCGCCCCTGCTCTGTACCAGACCTCGTAGTCAGCCCGCTCCCGTTCTCCCAGAGAAAGGGTCACCGCGCAGTCGGGATATTTCTCCTTGATACACTGAACAATCTCTGCCACCCATTCCGTGGTAAAACAGACATCCTCTCCGCCCTGCAGGACAAAGGTGCGAAATCCCAGACCATATCCCTGTTCACAACATGCCAATATATCTTCCTCCGACAGACGGTAACGCCGCGCATGGAGATTGCTTCGCCGGATACCGCAGTAGAGGCAGTCGTTCTTACAATAATTGGATATCTCAATCAGTCCCCTGATATAGATATCTGTTCCGTATTGTTTTCGGCGCACTTCATCAGCCTTTGTATAGAGCAGGTTCCTGTCATATTCGCCTGCAATCAGGAACTGCCACTCCTGCTCTGAAGGATGATAGCCTTCCGGCAGTTTATCGATTAATGCACTTATGTTCTCGCCGCCCTGCATACTCGAATCGGTACGATCATTTAACACCCTCATCCTCACTCCTCATCCGGCCGCTCACTGACCACACTGGAAAAGGCTATCTTGCTGTTGACTCCCGGCACCTTGCCAATCTTGCCGGACAGGGCATTGATCACATCCTGGGGCGCGTCAATCGCCACACTGATAATGTGAATCCCGCACTTTCGATAAGGCAGACCCATCCTGCCAATGATATATTCTCCATACTCGTGGAGCAGGGCATTTAATTTCTCCACCGAAGATGTGTCCTCCACAATAATGCTTAAGGTCGCTACCCTGGTTTGCATTTACCCACCGCCTTCTTTCCTTCTGCACTTTTTCAACTAACAACGAATGTTCTGCCTCGTCATGCATCCTTTTTCAAAACCAAAAGGCCGCATCCTTCCATGGAAAGATACAGCCGGTGATTTCCCTGACAATAAAAATACTGCCAAAGCTCTTATATTCCCTGATATTAAATAACTCCTGCCGCTCTTTCATCTCAAACCCTGTTTTTGATGTCAGATGCAATACTGCCCTGTTTTGTTCAAAATAATATGCATTTTCTCTTTAAGATATATCTGGAGTGTAGCATACCGAAGTCTTTTTGACAAGGTCTTTGTCATTCCCTTAGTGGGATGAAAATGTTGGAATAGCCCCATAACAAAATCTATACTTGTCCAATCTTTGCCAAAAATTGCGCTTCTTTTTATCTATGCCTTTACATCCCATTTCCCATAGCGTTTGCCTCCTATTCTCTCGACCTGCCCACTGTCCAAAAGCTCTTTAATTACACTTTGAACTTTGGTTCTTGAAAGGTCAAAGTGTCTAGCTATTTCTATCTGCGTAACAGAAGGCTTTTGCCTCATAAGCTCAATAATTTGATTCTCCAAAGCTTTTTCTAAAGCTTTTTTTGTGAGCTTTGAAGCTTTAGAATGCAAGCTTTGAAAATCGTCAGCATCCTGCGATGCATGCAGATCATAATTCAAGTTTGGCAAAGTCACCCTAAACTGAGACCTGTCTGAATAAAAAATCGGTGCTTTTTCGTTGGTATAATTTACCGCAAATTCACAGGCATCAATAATTTTTCCAATTCCACTACCATTTCGTTCCATATAGTCCAATCGGGCAAATACATCTGCAAGCACAGGATTTCTTCTTTTAGAAGGAATTTGTTCCAGATTTAGGTTTTGAATAAATGTTCCATCGACCATGCCGCCCGGTGAATAAATCTCCATGCGGTCATCAAACATATCTACATGAACCTCACTTCCAAGTTCCAGATAATCTCTATGAATAAGACCATTCACAAGCGCCTCAAAATACCCACGTTCCATATAATCAGGCATATTTTCTCTTGAATCCGGCAGCTTGCGCCATGCCATACGCATATTTCTTCTGACAAATGCCACACTCTCATTTAGCAGAGAAATAAGGCTTCCTGAATACTCTGCACTGTCATAGGCTTCCCCTTTTCCATTAGACTTGTTGACACCATTCCAACGCACACAAAACACTCTGGAATGTCTGATAGGACATTCATCTGCCAAAAGCGCTCCCGCATTTGTTAATATTCCATGAGCATCCACAAGTTCAAAGGATTCAAATTCTTTATCCTCAAAACTTTTTCCTGTCACTTTTTTATAGCGCTCTCTCAGCTTTGTAAACGCATAATCCGTAATTTGATAACCTGAACTTTGCGAATCATAAGTTTCATTTACGCCACGCAGGACGAGCCTTCTCAACTCTGCTGCATTCGCCGCTACACTTTCATTTCCCACTCGAAGATATGCTTCCGTTGTTCCATCTCCGACATAATAATATGGCGTATCCTTGCCAGCCGCAACATCCACTATGATTAGTTTTTTTTCATCAATCACTTCGAAATGCAAATCAAATGCCGGAATCGGGCTTATTCTCTCTTTTATTTTTTGACTGATGAACTCTGAATCGCTCTTAATATCTGCAACACCCACAATTTCATCATTATCTGAAATACCAAATATCAAAGAGCCACCAATTGTATTTGCAAATGCACTGACACTCTTACACCAATTCTTTATTTTTTTCTTTTCAACCGCTTGTTTTTTATCATATTCAGTGGTCTCACCAATCAGTTTTTTGATATCCATATATTTTAATCTCCCTTTGAAGAAGAAAAATTATCTAAGGCACTTTTTATACACCCAAGGAGGTTTCCCATGAAGTTAAGGCTCACCGGCACAGTGACTGGTACCATAATAAGTTGTATTGATTATAACAGAAACCTGGCATTTTTGCTCCAATAAATCTTAAAATTTCAAGTCAGTCTCCATTAATCCATTACTTTTCACACGTTAATCTTTCGAATCACACGGCAGGGATTTCCCACCGCCAGAGAATTTTCCGGGATATCCCTGGTGACAACGCTTCCGGCCCCTATCACAGAACCATCTCCAATCGTCACGCCCGGAAGAACAATGACCCCTCCGCCCAGCCAGCAGCCGCTGCCAATGGTGATCGGCAATGCATAGGTACGAAAAACCGGCGGTTCCGTCTCCAAACCTGTGTCTGCAATATACCTTTCAGACAATTCCACCGGATGTGTGGCCGTATACAGCTGTACGTTTGAAGCAATCATCACATTGTCTCCAATGGTAATTTTGTTGCAGTCCACAAAAGTGCAGTTCATATTAATAGAAACATGATTCCCGATATAAATGTTTCTGCCATAGTCGCAGATAAACGGCGCTCCCACAGATACCCTCCTGCCCACTGCACCGAATAATTCTTTTAAGATGCTGTTTTTTTCTTCCTTCTGCTCATATGCAAGGGCATTATATTCCCGCAGCAGCTTTCTTGCATGCCCTTTAAATTCCAGAAAAATCTGATCATGGCAATCATAAAATTCTCCTGCCAGACACTTTTCCAATTCCGTCATGGTATCACCTCCGATTCCATCATAGAAAAAAACCTGTTACAAGACAAGTAACAGGCTGTTTCCTTATATTCTTTTGGCCAGTGATTCCATTATAAAAATGACCGGAACCTGTGTCGTTCCATTGTATCCTCCGTTAATACGTCTTGTATTCAGATTGTAGGAGAAATTCCAGTCTGATAGCTTCGCTAACGTTGATAACGGTGAATTGGTAATACTTAATACACAGCATTTCTTTTGTTTAAACCGCGCGACCGCCTCGATCAGTTTTTCGGTCTCACCGCTCTCCGATAATGCAACGACCGCTGCATTTTTCCACTGAAAAGTCTCTATCGGATAAAATGCATCCTCCAGTCCCACGGCAAAATGTCCCATATTGGAAAAATACCTTGCCCCGTATTTGGCCAACGTTCCCGATGAACCCATCCCAATAAAAATAATCAGGTCTGCTTTCCTGAGCGCCTCAAGCGCAAACAATAATTTTTCTTCAAAGGCGCTGGAATTTGCCCGTGTAAAAAAATCAGAAAGTTCCTGTAAGTCTTCCCTGGGCGGGCAGGCATTCTGCCGGGTAATCTCCTCTTTCAACGCTTCCTTAAATTCCGCATACCCCTCAAAATTATTTTTATGACAAAAGCGCAAAATGCTGGAAGTGGATACCTTTATCTCTTTCGCCAGTTCCCGGATGGTCATATACTGCACTTTATCATTGTTTGATATAATGTATTTATAAATATGTATATCCGTTTCGTTGTACTTCTGTATTTCGTCATATGAGAACATGCCGCACTACTCTCCTACTGCGGCTGCTTCCCAATATATGCCAGGATACCGCCGTCCACATACAGCACATGGCCGTTCACAAAGTCAGATGCCTCGGATGCCAGGAACACGGCCGGCCCCTGTAAATCTTCCGTCACACCCCAGCGTGCTGCCGGTGTCTTGGCAATGATAAACTGGTCAAAGGGATGTCTGGATCCATCCGGCTGAACCTCCCTTAAAGGCGCCGTCTGCGGAGTCGCGATATAACCGGGACCAATGCCGTTACACTGAATGTTAAACTCGCCGTACTCTGACGCAATGTTTCTGGTCAGCATTTTCAGGCCGCCCTTTGCCGCCGCATAAGCAGAAACAGTCTCACGCCCCAGCTCGCTCATCATGGAACAAATGTTGATGATCTTCCCATGTCCTTTCTTGATCATACTCGGAATGACCGCTTTCGATACAATGAAAGGCGCGTTTAAGTCCACATCGATGACTTGACGGAACTCTTCGGCTGTCATATCACACATGGGAATGCGCTTGATGATACCTGCATTATTCACGAGGATATCGATCACGCCCACTTCTTTCTCTATCTTGGCCACCAGTCCCTGTACCTGTGTTTCATCCGTCACATCGCATACATAGCCGTGTGCTTTGATGCCTTTTTCCTCATAGGCCGCAAGTCCCTTGTCCACCAGTTCCTGTTTGATATCATTAAAAACAATCGTTGCTCCTGCCTCCGCATAAGCAGATGCGATCGCAAAGCCAATCCCGTAGGATGCCCCTGTCACCAACGCTATTTTCCCTTCCAGGGAAAATTTCTTCATAAAATCACTCATGACCCTATCCTCCGTCTTATATGAAAAATCTCTTACTACAATATTTGCCGCATTTTAGCGTAAATCTTTCATCGCCACATCATCCATATCGTTAAACGCCTGGTTCTCACCTACCATGCCCCAGATAAAGGTATAAGCCCTGGTGCCGCAGCCCGCATGGATGGACCAGCTCGGTGAAATGACTGCCTCCTCATTTCTCATCACAATATGTCTTGTCTCATCAGGCTCCCCCATATAGTGCATCACAATGGCGTCTTCCGGCATCTCAAAATAGAGATATACCTCCATGCGTCTGTCGTGTGTGTGACAGGGCATGGTATTCCATACGCTGCCGGGTGCCAGCTTGGTCATACCCATCACAAGCTGACAGCTCTCCACCTGTCCGGGAAGGATATATTTGCAGATCACTCTGTGGTTTGACTCTTCCAGAGAACCCAGTTCTACCTTGTTCTCATCCTTTACGATCACCACGCCTTCTTCCGGCGTCCCTTCCGGTCTGATCAGAACCGTGGGATATGTTTTATGCGCAGGCGCGCTGTTTAAATAGAACTTGGCAGGCTCTTTCGCATCGGCGCTCTCAAAGGTGATATCTTTGGAACCCATGCCAATATACATAGCCTCCTTGTATCCTACCTCATATTTCTTCCCATCAATGGTAATACTCCCAGCGCCGCCTACATTGATGACACCCATCTCTCTCCTTTGCAGGAAATACTCCGCCCGCAGTTCATCACCAGCGGTAAGCGCCAAAGGCTCTACCGGCACTGCTGCTCCTGTTATGATCCTGTCAACATGACTGTACACCAGCTTAATCTGCCCAGGCTGAAACAGATCCTGAATCAAAAATTCCTCCCGCAGTCTCTCTGTTGTGTAATGCTTCATATCCTTTGGTGAAGCCGCTGTTCTCAGTTCCATTCTTTCATCCATCCTTTCTGTTATTGCTTGTAAACCTGTCCGTTGTGGAGTCTGCCCCGGCCATACTTTTATGCCGAGACCAAACTCGCTCTTGTGATATTCTTTATTATACAGGAGAAAATTGTCTATGTCCTTTCAAATATTTCTGTAAATATTGCAAATAATGAACATTTTATTTATAATACAAACTAATCCTTCAAGTTATAGACATTAATTGTGATAAATTGCACCACAAATCTCCAGTTCCTTAAGGAATAGTTTTATTTCTGGTGTGTTCAGGACGGATTTGAAACTACGACTCAGACCGCAGACAACTTAAACTTAAAATATATCGAAAAGGAACAATAAAAATGAACGAACTGTATTCCTGCAGAGAGGCAATTGAACAGTGTGCTACTGCCCATACCTTTGCCATCGCACACCTGTATAAAGAAGAGAAGACCATGGATATGCATATCCATGACTGTTATGAAATCTATTATTCCGTGTCCGGCGGGAAACAGTTCTTGATCGACAATAAACTGTATGACATCGAACCAGGCAATCTGTTTATCATCAACCAATACGAAAGTCATAAAATCACACAGGCCGACAAGATGTCGCACGAGCGTATCGTCCTGTCCATTCACCCGGAATACCCGAAGCGTCTCTCTTCCACCGGTACAAACCTGGATGCCTGTTTTTCCGCAAGACCGGAGGCTTTCTGCCATAGAATCGCTTTAAACAAAGAACAGCAGAAACGTTTCCTGTACTATATCAATAAAATCACAGGCGCAGAAGGTTACGCCTGTGACATTTATGAACAAACTGCTTTTATGGAACTGCTGGTATTAGTCAATCGGCTTGCCCTGGCCTGCCAGATGCCGGAACCATCCATCAACTGCGTGCACAATCAGCAGGTTGATGACATCCTTGCATACCTTAACCTGCATATTGCCTTCCCCATCACCCTGTCACAACTCGCCGGGGAGTTTTTCCTAAGCGAATCCTATCTCTGCCGAATCTTCAAGTCGGCCACGGGCACGACCATCAACAAATATATCACCGCCAGAAGAATCAGCATCGCCAAGGCGCTGCTAAGTGATGGCTGTAGTGTCATGGATGCCTATGAGAAAAGCGGCTTCACCGACTACAGCACTTTCTTCAAAGCATTTACCAAAGCAATCGGCATTTCACCTAAGAAATATGCACAGTGCAGTGTCAGCTAACCTTTGAAAAACTCCTAAGCCTTATCATGAATCTCCCCATGCAGTTCCTGCAAGGACTTCACCTCACTGCCCTTATGGGTCTTCAGGTAATGAATTCCTTCCGCCGCCACCTTTGCCGCTGCTACCGTTGTGATATAAGGCGCTTTGGCCTTAATCGCCGCTTTGCGCAGATAGCTGTCATCATGCACACTGCCCTTGCCCACGGGTGAGTTGATGATCAGATCAAAGTCTCCATTGGTAATCATATCTCCCACATTGGGACGGCCCTCATAAAGCTTCTTAACCCTGGTGGCCGCAATCCCCGCCGCTGTGATCAGATTATAAGTTCCTTCGGTGGCCATAATCTTAAAACCGTCTTCTGCCAGAATCCTGGCCACTTCCACCACTTCATCCTTATCCTTCTTATTGACAGAGATCAATACGGTTCCTTCGAGAGGCAGCTTGGACTGCACTGCCTCCTGGGCTTTATAAAAAGCTTCGCCGTAAGAGCGCGACAGCCCCAGGACTTCTCCTGTAGAGCGCATTTCCGGCCCCAGAAGAGGATCCACTTCCGGGAACATATTAAAGGGGAAAACCGCCTCTTTCACACCATAATTGGGAATCACCTGTTCCTTCAATTCCGATATGGGAGACGGACGTCCCGTAATCTCTGAGGTAATAATATCTGTCGCAAGCGGCACCATACGGATATTGCAGACCTTAGAAACCAGCGGCACGGTACGGGATGCCCTGGGATTTGCTTCCAGCACAAACACCTTGCCATTCTCAATCGCGTACTGCATATTCATCAATCCCTTGACATGCATCTCCTCCGCAATCTTTCTGGTGTACTCTTTGATGGTCTCCACACTCTCCTCCGGGATATGCACGGAAGGAATGATGCAGGCCGAATCCCCGGAATGGATACCGGCAAGTTCAATATGCTCCATCACCGCCGGCACGAAAGCATGGGCACCGTCACTGATGGCATCCGCCTCGCATTCCAGCGCATGGTTTAAGAACCGATCGATCAAAATCGGCCGATCCGGCGTCACACCCACCGCCGCATTCATATATTCTGTCATGCTCTCATCGTCATAGACCACTTCCATGCCTCTGCCGCCCAATACATAAGAGGGCCGCACCATCACCGGATAGCCAATCTGCGCCGCAATGGCAAGAGCCTCCTCTACCGTAGTAGCCATACCTGACTCCGGCATGGGAATCGCAAGCTTCTCCATCATGGCCCGGAATAAATCCCGATCCTCTGCCAGATCAATGACAGAAGGTGATGTGCCCAGAATACGAACTCCGTTCTTTTCCAGTTCAGAAGCCAGATTAAGCGGTGTCTGCCCGCCAAACTGCGCAATCACACCAAGCGGATTTTCTTTCTTATAAATGCTCAGTACGTCCTCCAAGGTCAGAGGCTCAAAATACAGCTTATCGGAGGTATCATAGTCAGTAGACACCGTCTCCGGGTTACAGTTCACGATAATGGTCTCAAATCCCAGTTTCTTAAGAGCCATAGCCGCATGGACGCAGCAGTAGTCGAACTCGATACCCTGCCCGATCCGATTAGGGCCGCCGCCCAGAATCATGATCTTGGGCTTATCTTCATTGACCGGATTCTTGTCCGGCGCATTATATGTGGAATAGAAATATGCACTGTTTTCCGTGCCGCTGACATGCACGCCTTCCCAGGCTTCCTCCACACCCAGGGCGATACGGCGGTTACGGATATCCTCCTCCGGGACCTCCAAAAGCTGGCTTAAATACTTGTCAGCAAAACCATCTTTCTTGGCTGTGATCAGCATTTCATCCGGAAGCATACTGCCTTTGTGCTTCAGGATTGTTTCCTCTTCCTCCACCAGTTCCTTCATCTGCTCGATAAAATAAGCTTTCACTTTGGTGATCTCAAAAATTTCTTCTACAGTCGCACCTTTGCGCAGTGCCTCATACATGAGGAAATGACGCTCGCTGGAAGGTGTGATCAACCGGTGAAGCAGTTCTTCTTTCGATAATGTGTCAAAATCCTTCGCATGTCCCAGACCATAACGTCCCGTTTCCAGAGAACGGATTGCCTTCTGGAAAGCCTCTTTATAAGTCTTACCGATACTCATGACTTCGCCCACGGCGCGCATCTGGGTACCCAGCTTATCTTCCACGCCCTTGAACTTTTCAAAAGCCCAGCGGGCAAATTTAATCACCACATAATCGCCGTCCGGCACATATTTATCCAGCGTTCCATATTTCCCACAGGGAATATCTTTTAAGGTAAGCCCTGCCGCCAGCATGGACGATACCAGTGCGATGGGAAATCCTGTCGCCTTGGATGCCAGCGCAGAAGACCGGGATGTTCGGGGGTTGATCTCAATGACAATAATCCGGTCCGTCACCGGATCATGAGCGAACTGCACATTGGTGCCGCCGATTACCTGCACCGATTCTACGATTCTGTAAGCCTGCTCTTGCAGACGTTTCTGACATTCCTCAGATATGGTCAACATAGGCGCGGAACAGAAAGAGTCTCCCGTGTGCACACCAAGCGGATCAATGTTTTCGATAAAGCAGACCGTGATGATGTTATTGTCTGCATCCCGTACCACTTCCAGTTCCAGTTCCTCCCAGCCGAGGATGGATTCCTCCACCAGAACCTGGCCCACCAGACTGGCCTGCAATCCTCTGGCACACACTACCTTTAATTCTTCTTTATTATAGACCAGACCACCGCCAGCGCCGCCCATGGTATAGGCCGGACGAAGAACCACCGGATAACCCAGCTTTTCTGCAATGGAAAGGGCTTCCTCCACAGAATAAGCCACCTCGCTGCGTGCCATCTCAATCCCCAGCTTATTCATGGTATTCTTAAATTCGATGCGGTCTTCCCCGCGCTCGATGGCATCTACCTGCACGCCAATTACCTTGACATTATATTTATCCAGGATACCTGCCTTGTTCAATTCCGCACACAAATTAAGCCCGGACTGCCCTCCCAGATTCGGGAGCAGCGCATCGGGGCGTTCCTTTGCAATGATCTGCTCTAATCGTTCTACATTAAGCGGCTCAATATAAGTCACGTCAGCTGTCTCCGGATCCGTCATGATCGTGGCCGGATTGGAATTGACCAGTACAATCTCATATCCCAGCTTACGAAGCGCCTTACACGCCTGTGTCCCCGAATAGTCAAACTCACATGCCTGTCCGATAATGATCGGGCCTGAACCTATAATCAGCACCTTATGAATGTCTGTTCTGCGCGGCATAAATATCCTCCTATCTCCCCTGTAGTGCGGGCCTGCACACCTGTGCCATTCCGCCTGTGAAACTTCACAGTGTATTTTCACTTCTGTCGATTTTCGTTGCTGTTGAATATTTTATCATTAGATGTGAGGGGGTGTCAATTCGGTTACGGCATTTATTATCTGTTCAAAAAGCTGTCTGAACAGATATCCATAACGCAGGCACAAATCTTGTCTGTAGTTCGTTTATAGTATAATATCCTCTGTATCTATGACTGCCGGACGTCTTGCCAAAACAGCAGTCTTAATCCTGTTCAGATCCTCTCCAAGCTGAAATCTTCTCAGTAAATCTATTTTCCGTTCATATCCTTCTCCAACCAATGCAATCCTGTGCTCATCCATCTTAGAATCCAGCATATACAATTCCTCTATATATGATCTTGCGGGAAGCTTTGTTATGTCAAGACAGTTCCGATCCTGTACCAGATTCAGCATCTTTACTTCATCGCTGGCAAAGCTTTCTGTTTTTATATTCAGCATCTCCCTGTCATTCATCGGAACGTTATCCTGAACAAATAAGCATTTACCACTGTCATAAATAGGCGCCGGAGCAATAAACTTTAGACTATCGGCATCTCTTAATACGGATATATTTTCCAAATGTCTGTCTCTTCCCGATAAAACAAAGTCTGACAAAATCATATAGTCCATAAACCGTCTAAGCTTATCCGTATCCATTCCATGCCTGCCGCAAACATGAATAAAATGCTCAAAGGAAGAAATATGATTGGACTGCCTTTCTGACCTGACGACATCATAAGCCGAAATCAGTTCTCTTTTTTGTGACGTAAAAAGTTTTGAATAGCATCCGTAATCATACTCCCTCCCATGAATCTTAATCAATTTATAATCTGTATAAGCCTCAAAGCCTTGCATCTTATGCAATTTGGATGCAATTACCTCATTAATACTTTCTGTTGAAAACTGATCACGGTTTCCTTTCAGCAATCCCCGCTCTCCATGTAATATGGTCCAGCTTTTTTCGAGGCTGCCCTGCAGCGAGCCATTCGGCGTATAATGCGGTATTTCACTTTCTATTTCATTTTCATTCGCACCGATTAAGATATCTCCATGAAATTCGTTATCATATAAATTTACATCTTTCCAGGTAAGCCCTGAATCCATCGGTGATATCCAATAATAATCCGTTAAAGACAATCCCAAATTTTTCAAAAGGAAGTCTTCCGGTCCAAGAAGCCCCTTCTTCTCAAGCATACTCTTTATATTTCCCTGGTTAATCGGTACCGACCGCCTTTTCCACCATTGTTTCAACCAATCATGGTTATTTAAATCATGAGGGGGAGCAAGTTCCGGATTCACCAAATTCTGATGAAATTTATACACACTTCCATCCTCAAGGAAATCTATAAGTGTTATAATCTCATCCTTCCTTTTTAATACATAAAGCATATGCTTCCTCCATCTCAATATCCAATATATGTTTTTCCATCTCCCATAAGGCGATACTATTGATAAACATTGAAGATTCTCTCTTTACAGGGCACAATTCATATTCATATTCTTTATCTCTATACACAAAGTGCAAAAAGAATTTTTTGTTCTTCTTTTCTACAAAGCCCTCTGCGTTACAACGTTCTAATCGGACAAAAATGTCGTTTTTGCATAATTCAAACAACGCATCCATGGAAATCCCCAATGTCTTTGCAAGAGAATGTAATATTCCTGCTCTCACATTTTCAATTTCTACCTTGCAATTTACAATATCATTTAAGGTACTGTACGAAATGCCACTGCTCTTTGAAATACTATATATGGAAATATCATGTGTATTCAAATATTCTTTTAGCATGGCTAATCTCCTCTTATCATTATTATACCGCTACAGCGATATAATATACAAGATGTATTTTAACACAGATCGAGTAGGAGGAAATTTCTCTAATTGAGAAATTTCCGACCTCTCACACCACCGTGCGTACCGTTCGGTACACGGCGGTTCAATCAACTTAACAAGTTGCCCGCCTCTCGGCGTAGTAGTCCATCATGGAAACTAATCCAAAACGGGTTAGTCTCTCTTTCGTAACTGCCACATTCATTGCTCCTCTTTGACACACATAAGCAATTCTTGCTCCTGTGTATGCCGTTGACCATGCGTATCTGCGGCTGATACCTAATTTTATCAGGTTCTTTGCTCTGTTCTGCGGTGTTTTCCAATGCTTCCATATGCACATACGGAGCCGATAGCGGATTTGTCTGTCTAACCGTTCGCATAACCTTTTCATGCTCCCGATTTTGAAATAATTTATCCATCCCCGGATAAGCTGGTTGAGCTTCTCTACCTTATATGCGTTGCTTACTCCCCAGCTTCTGCATGTAAGCTTCTTCATCTGCGCCTTGAACTTCGCTACCGCTTTCGGGTGTGGTCTGGCTTTATACCCTCTGGCAAATGAGTCAAAGTAAAATCCAAATCCCAGATACTTGATGCCTTTGGGCTTATCGACCCTGCTCTTTTCGGCATTTACTTTCAATCCCAGCTTTTCTTCAATAAACCGTGTCACGCTCTTCATTACGCGCTCTGCCGCCTGTCTGCTCCCAACCATTATGATAAGGTCGTCTGCATACCGGACAAAATAAAGCCCTCTTGCTTCCAGTTCTTTATCCAGTTCGTTTAGCATGATGTTCGCTAGCAGCGGTGATATACTTCCTCCCTGCGGTGTGCCGACTACCGTATCTTCATACTCATCGTCTATCATCACTCCGCTGACCAGAAACTTTCTTACCACCGATATCACATCTCCGTCCTTTATTGTCCTTCCGAAGATCGTCATCAGCTTATCTTGGTCAACCATGTCAAAGAACTTCGCTAGGTCGATGTCCACTATCCAGCTATGTCCGTCATTTATCATTTCCAATGCTTTTAGGACTGCCTGCTGTGCACATCTGTTGGGTCTGAATCCGTAGCTGTGGTCATGAAACTGCTCCTCAAATATCGGCGTGAGCACCTGTGCTACCGCCTGTTGTACAAAGCGGTCGACTACTGTTGGTACTCCAAGGTTTCTCACTCCCCCGTCTGGCTTCGGTATCTCCACCCTGCGGACTGGCTGCGGCTTATACTTCCTTGTCCGCAGCTGCTCCCTGATGCTTTCGCCGTTTTCCGAAAGGTAATCGCCAAGTTCGTCTACGGTCATGCCGTCAACGCCCGCCGCTCCTTTGT
>CAMNXA010000061.1 GCA_946566685.1 uncultured Lachnospiraceae bacterium | reverse complement strand
AACACTGGGTTTGCAAAATTTTAATAAAATAATTAGCACTCACCTCTTGACAGTGGAGGGTGTTTTGGGTGTAAGTGATTTTCGATTCTGATTCATGTTGAGATTTCAGCAACAGGAAGCCGAGGGCTGAACTGTTACTGATTTTAGAAAAATCAGATTGTGAGTCCTTGTACGATAGGATATAATAATAGTAACTTAATGATGAGATGGCAAAAGAAAAGACAGTCAAGAAGGCGGTGATTAGATGGCTGGAGAAGAAATACGGCAGGATACTAGGACTGTAGAGCAGATTGTTGACGGTATGAGTCTATTTGATGATGATCTGATGTCTATGGTGTTTGACGGTAATATAGAAGCAACGGAGCTTCTGTTAAAGATTATACTGAAAAAGGACGATATTCAAGTTGTAAGCGTTGTAGGGCAGAGAGAATTGCAAAGTCCTGTAGTTGGTGGGCGGGATATCTGCTTAGATATTCTGGCAAAAGACAGTACGGGAAAGCAGTATAATGTAGAGGTACAGCAAAAACCGGAAGGGGCGCACATACGCCGTGCCAGATTTAACAGTAGTATGATGGATTCCCGGATGTTGAAAGCGGGGCAGGAGTTTTCGGAGTTGCAGGATTCGTATATGGTGTTTATTACCCGGACGGATATCTTTAAGCATGGGATACCGATTTATACGATCAATCGTCATTTTGAGGAAACGAATGAGTTATTTGATGATGGTTCTCATATTGTGTATGTGAATGGAAACTATAAGGGAGACGATACGGTTGGAAGATTGATGCATGACTTTGGCTGTAAGGAAGCGAAGGATATGTATTATTCGGAATTGGCTAAAGGGGTGCGGCATTTTAAGGAAGAAGGAGGGCGGAAGAGGATGTGTGAAGCGGTTGAGAAGTATGCGAAAGACTATGCAATAGAATATGCAGAAAAGTATGCGGAGCAAAAGGCAGAAATTGTAAGACTGAACAGTCTGTTGGAGTCCATAAAGAATTTGATGGATTCCATGAAATGGTCTGCGGAACAGGCTATGGTGGCTATGAAGGTATCAGAGGCAGATAAGGCTATGCTTTTGAAGGAATTGTAAATTAGTGTAGATCAAAGTGGAACGGAGACCGAGAGAGAATGTGTGAAGCGGTTGAGAAGTATGCGAAAGACTATGCAAAAGAATATGCAGAAAATGCAAGACTGAATAGTCTGCTAGAGTCCATAAGAAATCTTATGGAAAATATGAAGTTGGGGGTAGAACAGGCAATGAATGTGCTTGGGATTGAAGAACAGGATAGAGAGATTTTGCAGAAAAGGTTATAAAGTTATTAGGTATAATTGATGTGGAAGGCAAGGAGTATTCTAAGGGATGGAATACTCCTTGTTTAGATTACATCAAAAAGTAAAAATGGTGTAAATTTGGTGTAAAACACCTGTTATCTTTGAAAAACAGAAATTTTGAAACACGCAAACCTGCACAAACACTGGGTTTGCAAAATTTTAATAAAATAATTAGCACTCACCTCTTGACAGTGCTAACAATCCGTTGTATTGTGATAGTATCAATAGAACAGAAAGGGGAGAATGTTATGAATTTAACGAAATTTACCCAGAAATCCATACAGGCCGTAGAGCAGTGCGAGAAGTTGGCATACGAATACGGCAATCAGGAACTTGAGCAGGAGCATTTACTTTACAGCCTTTTGACCATCGATGACAGTCTGATTTTAAAACTGATTGAAAAGATGGAAATACAGAAGGAATATTTTTTAAACCGCGTAGAGCAGGGGCTTAATAAGCGGACAAAGGTACAGGGCGGCCAGATTTATATTGGGCAGGACTTAAATAAGGCACTGATCAGCGCAGAGGATGAGGCGAAAGTACTCGGTGATGAGTATGTGTCGGTGGAGCATCTTTTCCTGGCCATGTTGAAGCATCCGAATAAGGAGATTAAAGAAATCTTCCGGGAGTTCGGTATCACCAGGGAACGCTTCTTGCAGGCACTGTCTACGGTGCGGGGCAATCAGCGGGTGACCTCGGATAATCCGGAGGCAACTTATGATACGCTGGAGAAATACGGGCAGGATCTGGTGGAAAAAGCCAGGAGTCAGAAGCTTGATCCGGTGATCGGCAGGGACAATGAGATTCGGAACGTGATTCGTATCCTGTCAAGAAAGACCAAGAATAATCCGGTGCTGATCGGAGAGCCGGGTGTGGGTAAGACTGCCGTGGTGGAGGGCCTGGCACAGCGTATTGTCAGAGGGGATGTGCCTGAGGGGCTTAAGGACAAGAAGATTTTTGCCTTGGATATGGGTGCCCTGGTGGCGGGCGCGAAGTATCGCGGTGAGTTTGAGGAACGTCTGAAAGCGGTGCTGGATGATGTGAAGAACAGTGACGGGCAGATTATTCTTTTTATTGATGAACTGCACACGATTGTGGGGGCGGGTAAGACAGACGGCGCCATGGATGCGGGCAATATGTTAAAGCCTATGCTTGCCAGGGGCGAACTGCACTGTATCGGCGCTACCACATTGGATGAATACCGGCAGTATATTGAGAAAGATGCCGCCCTGGAACGGCGTTTCCAGCCGGTGATGGTGGAAGAACCCACGGTGGAGGATACCATATCCATCCTGCGTGGCTTAAAGGAGCGTTATGAGGTCTTCCATGGTGTTAAAATCATGGACAATGCGCTGGTCAGTGCGGCAGTATTATCGAATCGCTATATTTCCGACAGATTTTTGCCGGACAAGGCCATCGATCTGGTGGATGAGGCCTGTGCACTGATTAAGACAGAACTGGATTCCATGCCCACGGAACTGGATGAATTGAAGCGTAAGGTGATGCAGATGGAGATTGAGGAGACAGCCCTGAAAAAAGAGGATGATAACTTGAGCAGGGAACGTCTTACCAATTTGCAGCGGGAACTGGCGGAGTGGAAAGAGGAACTGAAAAACCGTATGGCCCAGTGGGAGAACGAGAAGGCTTCCGTGGAGAAACTTTCCAGGATCAGGGAGGAGATTGACGAGGTCAACAACCAGATTCAGATTGCCCAGCGTGATGGCGATTATGAGAAAGCTGCGGAATTAAGCTATGGTAAGCTTCCTTCTTTAAAACAGCAGTTGGAGATTGAGGAGGAACAGGTCAGCAAAAAGGATTTATCTCTGGTGCATGAGAGTGTTTCCGATGAGGAGATTGCCAAGATCATTTCCCGCTGGACGGGGATACCTGTCTCGAAGCTGACGGAAAGTGAGCGCAATAAAACACTGCATCTGGATGAGGAACTGCATAAGCGGGTGATCGGGCAGGACGAGGGTGTGACCAAGGTGACGGAAGCCATCATCCGTTCCAAGGCAGGCATTAAGGATCCTACCAAGCCCATTGGTTCCTTCCTGTTTCTGGGGCCTACGGGTGTGGGCAAAACGGAACTGGCCAAGGCACTGGCGGCCTCTCTGTTCGATGACGAGAACAACATGGTGCGTATCGATATGAGTGAATATATGGAGAAATACTCGGTATCCAGACTGATCGGGGCGCCTCCCGGATATGTGGGATATGAGGAGGGCGGTCAATTGACTGAAGCAGTCAGAAGAAAACCCTACTCGGTAGTGCTTTTTGATGAGATTGAAAAGGCGCATCCGGATGTGTTCAACGTACTTTTGCAGGTGCTGGATGACGGACGTATCACGGATTCTCAGGGCAGGACGGTGGATTTTAAGAATACGATTCTGATCATGACTTCCAATATCGGCGCCAACTATCTGTTGGATGGTATTGACGACCAGGGGGCGATTACACCGGAAGCGGAGAAGCTTGTAATGGAGGATCTGCGGAATCATTTCCGGCCGGAGTTTTTAAACAGGCTGGATGAGACCATTCTCTTTAAACCACTGACCAGGGACAACATCGGCGGTATTATTCGGCTGATCATTGAGGATTTGAACAGACGGCTGGCTGACAGGGAATTACAGATTGAACTGACAGAGGATGCACAGCGGTTTATTGTGGAGAACGCTTATGACCCGGTATATGGGGCAAGGCCGCTGAAAAGATATATCCAGAAATATGTGGAAACGCTGTCAGCGAAGCTGATTTTGGCTGACAAAGTGAAAGCGAAGGATGTTATCCAGATTGTGCTGAATGGGGAGCAGCTGGAAGCAGTCTGTAAAGAATAACAGGCTGTAGGTTAAGATGTGCGTTTTGTAAAAGGAAACGTATTAAACAGGCCGCCGTTTGTATCCAACAGAATTTATGCATAATTTTATTTCTAAAACACATGCTATTTTATGGTATAGGAAATTGCTCCGGATTTACGAGGCTGCGAAGCAGATCTCGCAATCGAGCTCTGCTCGATTTTTTATCAGATAGAAAAGATTCATTCAGTTAAATCTAAGTGAATCTTGATAAAGGTATATGTTATTAAATGGAGGAAATTATGGATTCTGTTTGGAGAAAGACGGCGGCTTTGCCGCATTTTGGAAAATTGGAAGGGGATGTAAAGACAGATGTATTGATCATCGGCGGCGGTATCACGGGAATTTTGTGTGCATATTTTCTGAAAGAACGAGGCTTTGATTATTTGCTGGTGGAGGGGCAGGAAATCGGGCATGGTGTAACAGGAAATACCACGGCCAAGATTACAGCCCAGCATGGACTGCTCTATGCGAAGATGATGCGGCATCGGGGACTGGAAAAGACGAAGTTGTATTTGGAAGCGAACCAGAAGGCGGTTTCGAAATATACGGAACTGGCTAAAAATTACGATTGTGATTTTATAAAGAAAGAGGCTTTCGTCTATTCTCTGGACGACCGCAGGAAACTGGAGGAAGAGGCGGAATGTTATGGTATACTTGGGCTTGTGGATGAGGTGGTGGAGACGCCGGAACTGCCCTTTGCCACAGCGGGAGCGGTGATGATGCCAGATCAGGCACAGTTTCATCCGCTTAAATTTCTGGCTGGGATCGCAAAAGACTTAAATATTCGCGAGCACACTTTTGTTACGCAGTTGATGCCTGGCAGGGCAGTTACGGATGCGGGTGTAATCACCTGTAAGCAGATGATTTTTGCGACACACTATCCGATAGATAATAAACACGGATGTTATTTTATGAAATTATATCAGCACAGATCCTATGTGATTGCTTTGCAGAAGGCACAGCAGATGGATGGCATGTATGTGGATGAAGACAGGAAGGGCCTGTCTTTTCGCAGTTATGAGGACTTGTTGTTGGTGGGCGGAGGCAGCCATCGTACCGGTAAGAAGGGAGGGGCTTGGCAGGAACTCCGGCAGTTCGCCAGACAATATTATCCGGAAGCTGAGGAAAAGTACTGGTGGGCGGCCCAGGATTGTATGCCTTTGGATGAGGCGCCTTATATTGGACTTTATGCCTCTGCCATGCCGGCGTGCTATGTGGCCACAGGTTTTCAGAAATGGGGAATAACATCTGCTATGATATCTGCCATGCTGCTGACAGATATGGTTCAGGGGATTGAGAATCCCTATACGGCAGTATTTGATCCCGGAAGAAGTATTTTCAAAAGACAGCTTCTGTGTAATACCGCAGAGTCACTGGTAAATCTACTGACGCCCACCAGACCCAGATGCCCGCATATGGGATGCGCGCTGAAATGGAATCCGGCGGAACACTCCTGGGACTGCCCCTGTCACGGCTCACGTTTTGCAGAAGACGGGACGTTATTGGATAATCCGGCAAATGGTGATGCCAGATTGTAATATGCTTTTAGTTGTGGTATTTTAATAGGTAGGAAAATTTGACCATGCATTGAAATGTTAAAACAAGATTAAATAAATTGCGAAGCAGCTATGTTGTTCAGGGGTTTTAGGAAAGGAGAAAACAATGAGATATCCTCATTTTTTACCAAAAAACGGGACGATCGCCTTTGTGGCGCCTTCCTTTGGGTGTGCGACTAAACCTTATAAGGATGGATTTGTGCATGCACAGGAGAAGTGGAGTCAGGAGGGGTACCGGCTGAAACTGGGTCCCAACTGCTATGTGGAAGAAGGTGTCGGAATCAGCAACAAACCCAGTCTTTGCGGGAAGGAGTTGACGGAATATTATTGTGATTCGGACAGTGATTGTATGATTTCCTGCGGCGGCGGGGAGTTGATGTGTGAGATTCTGGACTATGTGGATTTTGAGAAGATTGCCCAGGCCGATCCTAAATGGTATATGGGTTACTCGGATAATACGAATATGACTTATCTGTTGGCGACTTTATGTGATACCGCATCCGTTTATGGTCCCTGCGCGGCGGCTTTTGGTATGGAGCCGAGACATCAGGCGTTAGAAGATGCGATGGCGCTCCTGCGGGGAGAGAAGCTGAACATGGAAGGGTATGGGATGTGGGAGCGGGAATCCCTGAAAAGTGAGGAAAACCCCTTTGCACCCTATCAATTGACAGAGACTTCTGTCATCAGATATTGGCTGCCCGATGGCAGGACGAATGTGGAGAGTCTGCGGGAAGCCGGGAAGATACAGGTGACGGCAGGCGGACAGGCAGGGGCAGGCAATCGGATTGAGGATGCAGGGCCGATACGGATGACCGGCAGACTGTTGGGCGGCTGTATGGATTGTCTGGTAAATCTGCTAGGCACAAAATATGACAGGACAACCGCCTTTGTGGAAAAGTATAAAGAGGATGGAATCCTCTGGTTTTTGGAGGCCTGCGATTTGAATCTCATGGGAATCCGCCGTGCTATGTGGCAGATGGAACATGCGGGATGGTTTAAAAATTGCAGTGGTTTTTTAATTGGCAGGCCCTTAAACGGCATGGGAGTGGAGGAGTTCGGCATTGATCACTATCAGGCAGTCTGTGAGATGCTTTACTCGTATCATGTGCCTGTCCTGATGGATCTTGATATCGGGCATCTGCCGCCGATGATGCCGTTAGTCTGCGGCAGTATGGCGGAGGTTACGAGCAATGGGGCGCAGTATTGCATCAGGATGGAATTGAAGTGATGGAGAGCAGGATGAAGTCAGCGGAAATGAGAGAGGGATGCTGTCAGATGATGGCATGATTTCCTTGTGGGAGGAAGTTTATATGTTACCGAAAGATCCAGTCATGTTACTGAGTTTTATCAATTTGAAACTGCGGGATTACTATCCAAATCTTGCCGCACTGTGTGAGGATCTGGATGCAGATCAGGCAGAGATAGTCGAAAAATTGGCGACTATTGATTATCACTACGATGAGGGGAAAAATCAATTTGTCTGAAAAGATTAAAATTACGATTGTTATGGTTGACGAAAAACAGAATATGGAAAAAGGGAAAGTTTTGGATGATTCTGTGACGATGACACATGATTCATCCATGACGCTCATGTCAACTTTACTGCAAAACGGAATGATAGAGGGAAGTTTTTGCGGTGGAAGGGGAGACTGCGGCAGGTGTATGGTGCAGTTCCTACAGGGGGCGCCTTTGCCGACACCGCTGGAAAGAAGCCGTCTGGAAGCACAGGAATTGCGACAGGGATTTCGTCTTGCCTGTCTTGCGAAGCCGAAAAACGACTGTGTCATAAAAATAATGGTTCCCAGGGAGAACAGGATTTCAATTGTGACGGAGATGATGGATTTGTCGGAAGATATTGACTTGATGAGTCGACAAAATGAGTCATCTGTAAAAAGAACATTAGATGTTATGAAAAGTCCGGTAGATGTTAATGGAAATACATCTGGGGACATGTATGTGATAGCAGTAGATTTGGGTACTACCACGATAGCCATGCAGCTGCGGAATATGGATACCGGGGAAACAATAGATACTTATTGTGAGATGAATCCACAAAGAACTTATGGTTCGGATGTGCTGTCAAGAATCCAGGCCTCCTGTGAGGGACACAGGGAAGCGCTCAGGCTGTGTGTCTGGGATGTGCTGGCGCGGGGCGCGGGGAAATTTGCCAAAGCCGTGGAACCAGCCAATATCAGATGTATCTGTGTTGCAGGGAATACCACCATGGAACATCTTCTTATGGGGTATGACGTATCCTCCCTGGGGAGAAGTCCCTTTATGCCGGTGGAAATAGGTTTGCAGGTGGTGGAAGGCCCTTTGGGGATTCCTCTTTACATAACACCTGGTATTAGCGCCTTTGTGGGAGGCGATATCACGGCAGGTATGTATGCGCTGGGGATGGTGGCAGAAGCAGGGATGGGACGATGTGCAGAAGAAGTCCTTGCAGATGGGTGTGTGACGGAAGCATGTCCGGCAGGAGAGCAAACGTGTACCCGGCTGTTGATTGATCTGGGAACCAATGGGGAGATGGCAATTACCAATGGAAGGGATATGCTGGTGACAGCAACGGCGGCAGGACCGGCTTTTGAGGGGGGAACGGAGAAGGCGGTGGTGGGGACGGATATGATCGCTGTCACGGATTCGCTGAAGAAGCAGGGGATTCTGGATGCGGGAGGGCTGCTTCAGGAGCTCTATTTCACGCAGGGTGTTATGATACATACACAAAAAGGAGAGTTCCGCCTGAACAATCGCGATATCCGGGCCTTGCAGATGGCCAAGGCGGCTGTCCGGGCCGGGGTGGAAATCCTGTGGGAGCAGATAGGAAGGCCCAAGATAGGACAGGTATATCTGGCAGGCGGATTTGGTTATTATCTGGATGTGGAAGCTGCTTTTTCCATTGGCCTGTTGCCGGAACATATGCGGGGACATGTGCAGGCGGTGGGAAATACTTCTTTGGAGGGCGCTTTCCGAATCGGAAGGGATCTGTGCAGAGGTGTGACGGATGGAAGGCGGCTGGAAGCAGTTTTTGCTTCTGCGAAGAGCATCAACCTGGCAGAACAGAAGGAATTTGAAAAATTGTATTTGGGATATATGAATCTGGTGGAGAGTTGAGAAAGCTGTCTGGCGCAGCAGTTTAAGGTTGCGTTAAGCTTTCTCTTCTTTTACTTTAAACTTCGCATGCTATTCTGATAACAACAACGAATACAATACTTTCCGGCAGGGCCGGATTCAAGGATGGATTTTGGAGGATATGGCAATGAGGTGGACGAGAAAAGAGTTAAAAGAGCAGGCGAAGGAAGCCTTACAAAGAAATTATTGGAAGATTGTGCTGGTAGCGGCGCTGATGTTATGTCTGGGAGGCGGTGTTGGAACTGTCGGCATCGGAAGAAGTACTAATAGCAGCGATCGTGATGGAGAAGAAGTGACCCAGGATACGGACAGCGTGGAAGATATGACATATGACGAGATAAACGGCAGCTTTGATGAGGAGATTTCCGGCAAAAAGCACAGTTTCATCAGAATCGATACCTCTTCTGATAAAATAGAGGATGTTATGGAAAATAACCGGGTTGTGGTGAGAATCGTGGCGACAGTCATTTTCGTGACAATTTTTAGTGTAACAGTCGTGGCCATCTTTCTAGTGGATATTTTTCTGTTCAATCCGTTCGGCGTGGGTGTGGACCGCTTTATGCTGAAAAGCGTGGATGACAGGGCCAGGGTCAGTGAGATCACCTACGGTTTTGACCATTGTTACAAAAATATTGTGAAGACCATGTTGCAAAGAGATCTGCAAATCCTTTTGTGGACCCTGTTATTCATCATACCCGGCTTTTATAAGAAATATCAATATCGGATGGTATCTTATATCATGGCGGAGCATCCTGATATGGACTACAGGAGTGCGTTGCAGATGAGCAGGGATATGATGGAAGGGTATAAGTGGCAGGCTTTTGTGCTGGATTTATCTTTTATATTGTGGCATTTCCTGGGAACAATAACGTGTGGTATTGCGGAGATCTTTTATGTACAGCCATACCAGCAGCTGACCTGTGCGGCTCTGTATCGCAGATTGAGCAGATCTGACGGTGGAGCAGAAGAATGCGAGACAGCTTATGGCGGATTGGAACAAAGATATTAGTATACAGGGGTACGCAATTCCAGGTGAGAAGTGGAGGAGACGGGTATGGCATACAGAATACTGGTGGCGGATGATGAGGCGGAAATCAGGGATGTACTGCGTTTGTATCTGGAAAAAGACGGCTATGAGGTGATAGAGGCGGCGGATGGTATGGAGGCCATGCAAGTATGCGGACAGGAGAAGCCAGATTTGGCCATACTGGATATCATGATGCCGGGGATTGATGGATATCGGGTGTTACGAAATATTCGGGAAAACAGTAATATACCAGTGATCATTTTGTCGGCTAAGAGCAGTGACTCAGATAAGATTCTCGGACTGGATCTGGGGGCAGATGATTATATCGTCAAGCCTTTTGTGCCGCTGGAAGCAGTAGCCAGGGTTAATTCCAATATCAGGCGTTTTTATTCTTTGGGAGCCGGCAAAAACAGTCAGACAGAAGAGGACAGGGAATTGATCGTGGGGACATTAAAACTGGACTTGGCGGCCTGCCTGTTATATTGTGGTGAACGGCCGATTGAATTGACCTCGGTGGAATTTAAGATTATGAAGCTTTTTATGGAAAATCCGGGCAAAGTTTTTACCAAGCAGCAACTGTTTGAGCAAGGCTGGGAGGAGAGTTATATGCTCTCGGACAATAATGTGATGGTATGTATATCTAAACTGCGGGCAAAATTAAATCAAGAAGGGAAAGAATATATCACTACCATCCGCGGACTGGGGTATCGTCTGGAAAAATAGTAAATAAAATAGCGAATGATATGATGTGGGCAGAGGCTGAAAATGTAGAGATTATGCAGGGTAGAGTGAGAGGGATTTCGTGCACATGCAGAAGAAAAAGTTAAAATGGTATTTAATAAATAGGTTTCTGGTTATTATGTTGATGATATATGTCAGCGGAGAATTGATCAGCATGTTGTATCGCAGTATAATCTTTCCCTTTATCATAGGATTTATGAACGATCAGCAGATACAGATTACAGGACAGAGTAACATATTTGTTTTTATGATACAGATGTTATTGTATTTTGTGGCATCATTTCTTCCGCATGGGGCGGCGGAATGGATACAATATCGTCTTAGCCTGGCGATGGGAGAGGCATTGCAGATCAATATCAACTCACCTCTTTACAGCGGGAGGTGGAGTATTTTGCTGCGAATTATGTTTATTGCCGTGTTTCTGTTTCTGCTGGGGGTTCGCTTGCTGCCGTATGCGGCGGGTGCAGTTTGGTATTACAGGATAGTGACTGTTCAAGTCAATCAGCTTTTGGAGGAGGAAAAGGAGCATCAGTTTGCTTATGAGCGCAAAAGGAATCTGCTCCTCTCGGATATCGCTCATGATATTAAGACACCGATTACTACAATCTGCGGTTATAGTAAGGCGCTGGCGGAAGGCGTAGTGCAGGAGGAGAAGCGGCAGGCATATCTGGATACAATCTATAACAAATCCATGCGGATGGATGAACTGGTAAACCTGCTGTTTGAGTATGTGAAACTGGGGAGTGAGGGATATGTTCTTGACAGGCAGCCCTGTAATCTGGCGGAACTGCTGCGGGAATGTGTGGCATTGGTCTATGCGGACTTTGAAGAGAAGGGAATGGATGTGGCACTGGAGATTCCGGAGGAAAATGTATCTTATGAGTTAGACCGGCTTCAGATGGGACGCGCCATTGGCAATCTGCTCAGCAATGCGGTGCGGTATGGCAGAGAGGGAGGAAGAGTGCTGGTGCGTCTACAGGACGAGGTCATTATGGTGGCGGATGATGGAGAGCCGATCGATCCGGTATTTGCGGAGCATATTTTTGAACCCTTTACAAGGGGGGATAAAGCGCGCTCTACAAAAGGCGGAACGGGGCTGGGGCTGGGAATAGCCTTCCAGATTGTCAAAATGCATGGCGGACGGCTGGAATTGGATTGTCATTGTGGGGAGGGCTATACGAAAGCATTTAAAATCCGTCTGTGATAACCAGAATGTGTCTGGGCATGTGTGCATATATTGATAGGGAAAGAAGGCCGGAGATTTGACTGGTTATGAGTGTGAGAAGCAGAATCGCTGTGAGTGCGGTGCTTTTGGCGGGTGTGATCGCTGCCGGGATATTCGGAATGATGACACATAAAGAAGAACTGGAGGAAGTCAGCAGTTACATAACAGATGCTATTGCTGGTAGTGATGAGACAGGAGACAGTCCGAAAATCGCACTTACCTTTGATGATGGACCACACCCTTATTATACGGAGCAGCTTTTGGACGGGCTGAAGGAAAGGGGAGCGAAAGCTTCCTTTTTTGTGCTGGGTAAACAGGCTCAGGTCTGTCCGGATTTGATCAGGCGGATGCAGGAGGAAGGGCATCTGGTGGGAAATCATACCTACAGTCATATTCAGCTGGGAAAAAATAACAGGGAGGCTTTTAAAGAGGAACTGATCAGAACCAGTGCGGTACTGTCGGAACTTACCGGAGAAGAAATACAATATGTGCGTCCGCCATATGGAAGCTGGGACAAGGGATTTGAGACAGAACTTATGATGTTTCCCGTGCTCTGGACAGTGGATCCCATGGACTGGTGCAGTGATGATGTGTCTGGTATTGTGCGGGAAGTGACTAAGAAATCCAAAGAAAACTCCATTATTCTCATGCATGACGAATACAAGTCCAGTGTGACGGCGGCACTCCAGATTGTAGATATCCTACAGGAGCAAGGATATGAGTTTGTCACGGTTGACGAGATTTTATTTGATTAACCTTTTGACCTTCGAATCATTAAAGGCAGTGAAAATAAGGACAGTGGAGAGGTAGAAGTTACAGGAAAATACGTAAAACTATTGAATTTGTCATGGCAGATACAGTATAATAAACCGGACTGGCAAAACAGGAAACGGATAAGGGAAAATAGTACATGCAAAATACAGACAAAGCGGGCAAACTGAAAAAAAGGAAGAAAAAACGGACGATTGATAAGGCCAAAGTGGCTGAGAATAAGCAGAAAGCAAAAGCGAAAAAAGCCAGAATGAGGGACAAGCGCCGGGAAGAAAGAGCGCAGGAAAGAAGCGAGAGAACGGAACGGTTTCAGCGTAAGAAGGTGAAACGGGAAGATATCACGATCATAGAACTGGGAGAAGATCAGGACGATGATCTGCTGGAGGCTGTGTTTGCGGAGCGTGAGATTGCAGTCTTGCCCGATGAAGAGACGGGAGCAGAGACAGAGAAGGCAGAGAAGGCAGAGAAGGCAGAGAACGATAAAAAGCCTGAAAAGTCTGATAACAGAAAACGAAAGAAGGCGGCAATAATCTGTGCGGCCAGCATTGCGGTATTGGCCATGCTGGGAACAGGCATCACATTCGGGGTGCGCAGCCACCTTGCGGAAGCTGTGGCAGCAAGGGCTGTAGTAGAGGCCATGGTACATACGGAGGCAGTGGAACTTGCCAGGTTCAGTAAAATCCAGCATCAGAAGGAGAGTGTCCGGAAAAATGCGGGCAAAGGTACGGCCAGAGCATTGGTAGATGCGGCGCGTCATATGCTGGATGGCGTGAAGAACAGGCCCAAGCCGGTGGAGATCACGGAAGAAAATGCCCTTGATTTTGCCACCATAGAGAGCTGCCTGATTAATACGGAAACCGGTAAGGTGGATGTGACTATGTCGGCGGATGGTCTGGCGATCAGTGATGATGGATATTATTATCTTTTTGAAGAAAAGACATATGATACGGAACTGGTCAGTGAAGAATACATTATCGAGGAGCCCAAGGATGTGGATTTGACCTTTTCGGTCAATCTAAATTATAATTCTGCCGGTTCCAGACTGTTTTCCAAGTTTGTGGTGGCGATCAAAAAGGACGGCAAATATATGGCCGTCAGCAGACCGCGTTATATCACGAATCCGGAGGCAGTTGCGAAGTACAGACCTTCCTTTGGTAATACCAATTCCAAGAAAGGGCTTCTGGTGGATCCGAATAAACTGCGGGGCACGGAACTGGATGATCTTGGTGTCAAGCATGCGGCCTACAATATCCCCATGAGCAAGATTCTGGGCGAGACTACGATGGCGGTCTATCCGACCATTTACTATACATATAACGGCAGGACTTACGCCTTTAACGGACAGGCTATTTCCGAATATGACTTTGTATTTACCACCCTTTCCAGCAAGGGAATCACGACCACGGCGATTATCTTAAATGATATGGCGCCGGGACACACACAGCTGATCCATCCCAAAGCGCGTTCCGGTAACAAGCGTTCTCTTTATTATGCTTTCAATGGGACGGATGAAGCGGGAACGGAATATATGGCGGCCATCGGTTCTTTCCTGGCAAACCGCTATTCCGGCACAGGACATGGAACGGTCATGAACTGGGTTATCAGCAATGAGATTAATGCCAGAAGTGAATGGAACTATATTGAATACATGGATACGGCAAGCTATGTGGAGGAGTTTGCCAAGGCGTTCCGCGTTTTCTATAATGCGATTGTCAGCGTAAACGGTAATGCGAGAGTGTATATTTCTTTGGATCAGCAGTGGGGGAAGAGCCTGTATTCCAGTAACGGATATGGTTCCAAAGAAATTCTGGACGAGTTTAACAGAAATATTAAGGCCTGCGGCAACATTGACTGGGGCCTTGCCCAGCATCCTTATAATTATCCCCTGACCAGTGCCAAGGCCTGGACACTCAGCAGCAAGGCGGCTTCTTATGTGACGGAGTCGGAGAATACGCCGGTGCTTACCATCAAGAATATCCATGTGCTCACCAATTATCTGCAAAAGCCGGAGATGCTGACAGATGACGGGGAGGTAAGGCACTTGATCTTAAGCGAGATGGGGTATACTTCCACGGCGGGACAGGAATTGCAGGCGGCTTCCTTTGCCTATGCTTACAAGATTATAGAGGCGAACCGGTATATTGACAGTGTGCTGTTATCCAGGCAGACGGATGCGGCGGTGGAAGTGCAGCAGGGACTTGCGCTTGGCATCAATGACCCGGGAGGAGCGCGCAAGTCGCTGTATACGGTCTACAAATATATAGATACACCGGAGTGTGCGCAATATACGGATTATCTGCTGCCGGTCATCGGCATTTCAAGCTGGAGTGAAGTGATCAGACAGCATTGAGTGTCAGAACAGTTTGGCTACAAGATATTGATAGATATCCTGGTTGTTTTGCTGCCAGTTGTTACAGATGGCAGCAGCGGTATCTTCATCGGGGACGGAGAGAGTGATTTCCACCACTGTCACGTCCTTTTCTTTTGCCAGAAGATGCGCTTCGTACTCACCGGAGGTGGATTTGTAATAGTCAGCCCGGATGGATACTTCATTGCGCATTTCCATTTCATGATCAGTGAAAAAGGTGGAAATGTCCTTCTTGATGGAATCGTTTATGCGGTTGCCAAAGAAAGAGAGGGTGGAACGTCCTTCCTCGGTAATCTCCAGATAGGTTCGGTTCCGGTGGGATTTGGCGGCGATCAATTCCGCATCGATCAGTTCGGCAATCACCTGTTGTAAAGTCAGAAAATTCGTGTATTCCCGCTCCAGGATGAAATCGCCTAACTGGGCCTTGGTCAGAGGAAAAGTGACACGGTCCAACATATAGAGAACGATCAGTTTATAGAGGGTCAACGGGTCATGTGTCATAGTGTATGCCTTTCATAATGAGAGCCCTGGCGGGCATTTTGCAGTTTCATGGTGTGGTGCAGGCTGTTTAGGACATCCCGCTTATTAAGACTCCACAAAGGAGCCAGCAGCAGATTCCTGGGGCCGTCACCGGTAAGCCTGTGCACAACGATATCGGGAGATAAATGTTCCAGACAGTTGATTAACAGCGCTATATAGTTTTCTTTGGAGAGCGGAAGATAATTACCCTGTTCATACCAGATAGACAGATCCGTACCCTGTAAAACATGTAACAACTGTAATTTAATTCCCCAGGTGCCGATGGAATTTAGATGTGCAATCGTCTGTAACACTTGTTCTGGAATTTCATCCGGGAGACCGAGTATCACATGTGTAATGACGGGTATGCCGGCTCTCTGTAAGCTGGCGACACATTTGTCATATACATCTAAGGGGTATCCACGCCTGATAAACAGGGCAGTTTTTTCATGAATGGTCTGGAGACCCAGTTCTATCCAGACAAATTTGTCAGGAAATTTTCTTCTCAAATTGACTAATAAGGTCAACACTTCTTTCCCAATACAATCCGGTCTGGTGGCAATGGAAATACCAGCCACAGAAGATTCCATCAGTGCCTCTTCATAAATTTGCTGAAGATAAGGCAGGGGACCATAGGTGTTGGTATAAGCCTGAAAGTAGGCGATATAGCGCTGTTCGGTCTGCTTACAGTGAAAAAGCGCCCGGCCAGCCGCAAGCTGCGCCTGAATGGAAGGGTAACTTTGTCTGTCAATGGCAAAGTCCCCGCTCCCGCCGGCACTACAAAAAATACAGCCGTTATTTCCAAGCGTGCCATCCCGGTTAGGACAGGTAAGGCCTGCGTTGATGGCAATCTTATATAATTTCTCCCCGTAGGTATTTTTGCAATAAGCATCCAGGGAGTAATAAGGTTTACCGTGCCAATTTGTGTTGTTCATAATCCATTACGGAATGTGTGCCATAACGGCAGCTGCCACCACTTCTGCCACCTGGGGGTCAAAAGCTTCCGGCATGATATTGTCTTCACTTAACTGTTCTTCCGGTACCAGGCCTGCAATGGCGCGGGCAGCAGCCAGTTTCATTTCTTCCGTGATCTGGACTGCGCGTCCTTCCAGGGCGCCCTTGAAGATGCCTGGGAAGGCCACCACGTTGTTGACCTGATTGGGGAAATCGGAACGGCCGGTGCCGACCACCCGTGCGCCGGCAGCTTTGGCTGCATCCGGCATGATTTCCGGTACAGGATTGGCCATGGCAAACAGGATGGAATCCTGGTTCATGGAGGATACCATATCGGGTGTTACGATATTAGGGGCGGAGACCCCGACAAAGATATCGGCACCTTTCAAGGCATCTGCCAGTGTTCCGGTTTCATTGTTCGGATTGGTCACTTCCGTCATTTTTTGCTGCATCCAGTTGAGCCCCTCCGTATGCTTGCCGATGATCCCCACCTTATCACATAGGATGATATTGCAGAAACCATAGGTGAGAAGAAGTTTGGTGATAGCCACACCGGCGCTGCCGGCACCGTTTACGACTACCTTGCAGTTCTCTTTCTTTTTATGAACCACCTTGAGGGCATTGATAATACCTGCCAGCACCACAATGGCGGTACCATGCTGGTCATCGTGAAACACCGGAATGTCAAGGATCTCTTTTAGACGTTCCTCGATTTCAAAACAGCGGGGGGCACTGATGTCTTCCAGATTGATGGCGCCGAAGCCCGGGGCCAGATAGGTCACAGCCTTGATGATCTCCTCGGTGTCCTGGGTATCCAGACAGATCGGTACCGCGTTGACACCGCCAAATTCCTTGAACAGTACCGCTTTTCCCTCCATGACCGGCATGGCGGCATAGGGGCCGATATTGCCCAGGCCGAGAACAGCGCTGCCGTCTGATACTACGGCCACAGTGTTGGACTTCCAGGTGTACGTATAGGCTGCTTCTTTGTCTTTGGCGATCACTTTACAGGGCTCCGCCACGCCCGGCGTATAGGCCAGGGACAGATCTTCGCGGCTCTTGACAGGTGTCTTGGAGACGGTCTCTAATTTGCCCTGCCATTGTCTGTGCAGTTCCAGTGCTTTTTCATTGGTTGTCATGGGAATACCTCGTTTCTTTCCTGTAACAGGCCATAAGAAAGGCCGTTGATTTTATTTTATAGGAAGGGTTATCCTATAGATTACGGACACCTTCCATGCTTTATATTATAGTATTTGGAGGGGGCTTGCAACTTCTTATTTTTGATAAAACACTGTCAGTTATATAGGAATTATGGAAAGGGGATTTCACAAAGTTGTTGGCAAGGCAGGCTATTTTATAAGGTTGTTTTCATTTTGCTTTCATTTTGTAAAAAAATAGCTTTCTATTTTGTACGATATGGTGTATAATGGCTTTGTACGTAAAAGATAAGTACATAAAAATCTTTTTCTAAGTCATATCAAGTACAAAAATCCCTGGACGAAAGATTGATATAGAGAAGTATAGAATTGTAGAGAAATGATAAAGAATACGGGAGGAATTTATGAGAGAAAAGTATGAGTCGTTGGCGCTGGCTGATCTGAAAGAGGTTGCGAAGGCAAGAGGGATTAAGGGCACTTCCACCATGAAAAAGGCACAGCTTGTAGAGGCAATGCTGGCAGAGGATGAGAAAGACAAGGCTGCGGGCAAGGAAGTAGCGGTCAAATCTATTGTACCGCCAGGTACGCCGGTCAAAAAAATTGAAGCGGCCATGGCGGGGGAGGAAGACAAGTATCCCACAGAACTTGACAGCGGCATTACGGCCAGCGGTATTTTGGAAGTTATGAGTGATGGGTTCGGTTTTATCCGCTGTGAAAACTATCTGCCTGGGGAGAATGATGTCTATGTGGCGCCCAGCCAGATTCGCCGTTTTGGATTAAAAACGGGTGATATTTTAGAGGGGAACACCAGGATCAAGACCCAGAATGAGAAGTTCAGCGCCCTGTTATATGTGAAATCCATTAACGGGTATGCGCCGGATGTGGCTATGCGGCGTGTGAATTTTGAGGATATGACACCAATCTTTCCGAATGAGAGATTGAAACTGGAAACGCCGGGGTCATCTTTGGCTATGCGTATTATGGATCTGATCAGTCCGGTGGGTAAGGGACAGAGAGGTATGATCGTGTCACCGCCGAAGGCAGGTAAGACTACTTTATTAAAGGAAGTAGCCAAGTCCATCACCAGGACAGCGCCGGAGGCTCATCTGATCATTCTGCTGATTGACGAACGGCCGGAGGAAGTGACGGATATCAAGGAAGCTATTGAAGGGCCGAATGTGGAAGTGATCTATTCCACCTTTGACGAATTGCCGGAGCATCATAAGAGAGTGTCTGAGATGGTGATTGAACGGGCCAAACGTCTTGTGGAGCATAAGAAGGATGTGGTAATTCTTTTAGACAGTATCACGCGACTGACCAGGGCCTATAACCTGGTGGTGCCGCCCAGTGGACGTACTTTATCCGGCGGTCTTGATCCGGCGGCCCTGCATATGCCCAAGCGTATCTTTGGCGCAGCCCGCAATATGAGAGAGGGCGGCAGCCTGACCATACTGGCAACGGCGCTGGTGGAGACGGGCAGTAAGATGGACGATGTGGTGTACGAGGAGTTTAAGGGTACCGGCAATATGGAGATGGTGCTTGACCGTAAGCTTTCCGAGAAGAGAGTGTTCCCGGCCATCGATATTCCGAAATCCAGTACCAGAAGAGAAGATCTGCTCCTGACAGCGGATGAACTGGAGGCGATCAACATCATCCGCAAGGCATTAAACGGTATGAAAGCGGATGAGGCTGTGGAGCGTATCCTGGATATGTTTTCCAAGACCAGAAACAATTTTGAGTTTGTAAACATGGTCAAGAAGATGAAATTTATCTAAACAGGTGAAAGAATAGCCAATATTATCAAAAAAGGGCTTGCATACCCGAAAATCCTATGCTACAATGTAAAA
>CAMNXA010000060.1 GCA_946566685.1 uncultured Lachnospiraceae bacterium | reverse complement strand
ATAAGTTCAATCGGAAATACGGTGTGGAAAGCAAATAAGCGGGATTTACAAAAAAAGGTTGAGTTTATCTCAACCTTTTCTAAGTTATAGCGTGATAAAGGGAATATAATATGGGCAGAAAGAAAAAGAATATGAAATACTCCGGGATTGGCGGGCAGGCCGTCCTGGAGGGGATTATGATGAAAAACAAAGAGCAGTACGCAGTGGCTGTCCGTAAGCCGAACGGCGAGATCGAAGTGGAAGTGGAGCATTACTATGGGATCATTCATGGCAGCAAGCTGATGGATGTGCCTTTTGTCAGGGGAATCTTTCAGTTTATTGATTCCATGGTGCTGGGGATGCGGAGTCTGAACTTCTCGGCATCCTTCTATGAGGATGAGGACGCCAAAGAGACACTTGCGGATAAGGCTTTTCATAAAATATTCAAGGATAAGGCGGAGAAGGTATTCAGCGCAATTGTTATGATATTTTCTCTGGCGCTGGCAATCGGCATCTTCATGGTTCTGCCGTATTATGTGACGTCCCTGTTTGCGGAATATATCAGGAGCGCTTCCTTTATGGCGATCATAGAGGGAGTCCTGCGGATTTTGATCTTCGTGGGATATGTGCTGGCTATTTCACTGATGAAAGATATCAGACGTGTTTATATGTATCATGGTGCGGAGCATAAGTGTATCAACTGTATTGAGAAGGGGTGCCCTTTGACGGTGCGGGAGGTAATGAGAAGTTCGAAACAACACAGGCGCTGCGGTACCAGTTTCCTGCTGTTTGTTATGTTTGTGAGCGTGATCCTGTTTTTCTTTATCCGGGTGGAGAATCCGGTGTACCGCGTGTTGATCCGTGTGGCCCTGATCCCGGTGATCGCGGGCATTTCCTATGAGATCATACGGCTTGCGGGGAAGAGCAATAATATTCTAGTGCGGATAATCTCTGCCCCGGGGATGTGGCTGCAAAGACTGACTACCAAGGAACCGGACGAGAGTATGGTGGAAGTGGCGATTGCGGCAGTGGAGGCTGTCTTTGACTGGAAGGCTTATTTGTACGAAACCTTTGGATATGAAGTGGATGAGTCATGGATGGAAGAGAAGACGGAAAGCCGGGCAGAAGATTAAAAACGGAAGTTATTTATTTGCTGGATAGCATAGATAGTAAAGAAAGTACAGATCAGGAGTAGGGTCATGTTTCGGTCATATAGCGGAGTGTATAGAGAGGGTATGGAACGTCTTGCAGGAGCCGGAATAGAGGAGGCAGCGTTAGATGCCCGACTTTTATTGGAGTATGTCTGCGGAACAGACAGGAATACTCTGCTGGCGCATGGGGAGCGGGAGGTTTCTGAGAAAGAGTATGAGAGATACAATGCCCTGATTGCCAGGAGAACTGAGCATGTGCCTTTGCAGCATCTGACCGGGGAGCAGGAGTTTATGGGATTGACCTTTATGGTCAACGAAAAAGTGCTGGTACCCAGACAGGATACGGAGGTACTGGTGGAAGAGGTGCTGCGGAATCTCCATGACGGGATGCGGATACTGGATATGTGTACCGGTTCAGGATGTATTCTGCTCAGTCTGTTGCAGTATTCCAACGACTGCGTGGGCACGGGTGTGGATGTGTCGGCGGAAGCGCTTGCGGTGGCAGGGGAGAATTATCGGCGGTTGCAGGGACAGCGTCCTGGAATGAATGCTTCTTTGATAGAAAGCAATCTGTTTGAGGGTCTGCCTAAAGAGGAGCGATATGAGATTATCGTCTCCAATCCGCCATATATAAGAACGAGTGTTATCGATACTCTGATGCCAGAAGTACGGGAGCATGAACCCTTAATGGCTCTTGATGGCAGGGAGGACGGACTGCATTTTTACAGGGAAATTACGCACCAGGCCAGAGAATATCTGTCTCGGGGCGGCATGTTGTTTTATGAGATCGGGTACGATCAGGCAGTGGAAGTTTGTGAGATTATGGCAGGTGAAGGATTCCGGGAGATAGAAGTGGTGAAGGATTTTGCGGGACTTGACCGGGTAGTGTACGGGAGCTGGTTCGGTTAGCGTCATAAGTGCGTAAGTGGAGGGAACACATATAGATTACATGTGTTATATATGTTATCTATAAGAATGGTATTTATGAGAATCGTATTTATTAGGTATAGAATAGATGTATGATAATCGGAGGTAGATATGTTTGATAAATTAGAAGATTTACTCAGAAAATTTGAGGAGATCATGAACGAGTTAAGTGAGCCCACGGTGGCTGAAAACCAGGAGCGGTTTCGGGCGCTGATGAAGGAACAGAGCGATTTGACTCCTATAGTCAATGCGTATAAGGAATATAAAAAGAGCAAACAGGATATCGAAGATAGCCTGGCTATGCTGGATGAAGAGTCCGATGCGGATATGCGGGAGATGCTGAAGGATGAACTGGCGGAGGCCAAGAAGCGGGTGGAAGAACTGGAGCACACGCTGAAGATTTTGCTTTTGCCCAAAGATCCTAATGATGACAAGAATGTGATCGTGGAAATCCGTGCCGGAGCCGGCGGGGACGAGGCGGCGCTGTTTGCAGCGGAAATCTACCGTATGTATGTGCACTATGCGGAGGGCCGGCGCTGGAAGGTAGAGACCATGGAAGTGGAGGAGATTGGGATTGGCGGTATGAAGAGCGTTACCTTTATGGTGACCGGTCAGGGCGCCTACTCTGTCTTAAAGTATGAGAGCGGTGTGCACCGTGTACAGCGTGTACCGGAGACGGAGTCCGGCGGCAGGATTCATACTTCCACCATCAGTGTGGCAGTGATGCCGGAAGTAGATGAGGATATAGATATCGTAATTGAGGATAAAGATATACGAATAGACGTCATGAGGGCTTCGGGCAATGGGGGCCAGTGCGTTAACACCACGGACTCGGCGGTGCGCCTGACGCATTACCCGACAGGCATCGTGGTCTACAGCCAGACGGAGAAATCCCAGATTCAGAATAAGGCCAAGGCCTTTGCGCTTCTGCGGGCAAAGCTGTATGATATCGAACAGCAGCAGCGGCATGATGCGGAGGCGGAGATGCGCAGGAGCCAGATTGGTACCGGCGACCGTTCCGAGAAGATCAGAACGTATAATTTCCCGCAGGGGCGCGTCACAGATCACAGGATCAATCTGACGCTCTATAAGTTGGAGAAGATCATGAACGGCGATATCCAGGAAATCATAGACGCCTGCATTGCCGCCGACCAGGCCGCTAAGCTGTCGAAGATGGGAGAAAACTGAGACCCGGCCTGATCGGCATGATCAAGGCCGCCAAATTGTCGAAGATGGGAGAAACTCCGTGAGAAAAGTAAAAATAACGGTGCTCAGGAAAGAATTTTATGAAGACCTGGCGGAAGAATACCTGACGGAGGGCGCACAAACAGGTTCCTGTGTGCTGTTGAATGTGGGTGACACTTTCCTTTATGAAGGGAGCGCCCAAATGCCGGAAGGATTCTGCCCCTGGGCATGGATTGATATCTATCAGAGTGTCAGCGCGATAGCATCGGGCTCCACTTTTACGCCCTGGAACCGTGCAGACAACCAGACCATCGTCTGCTGTACGGACGGCATTCGGCCGGTTGTTTTTAAGATAGAGGCGATGGGAGATGAGAAATAGAAACTATTTACCTGGTTTTACACGAAAAACCTTTTGAATATTTACATAACCGGCTCAATGGGTGTACAATTAATACAATTGGGCGGAAATACCATACAATGAAAAAGCGTTGGGGAACAAAATCGGAAATACCATGGTAAAGGAGGAAAAACGTGAACAACATAGTATGGAATAAGCGATATGAGATGGGTGTGGATTTCGTTGACAAAGAGCACAAACAGCTTTTTGCTACCATGAGCAAGTTGCTGAAAATCAGTGAGAATGAGGATAAAAGTGAGTATGCCTGTCGGGAAGGCGTAAAATATTTAAAGAATCACACCATTGAGCATTTTGGACATGAAGAAGAGTATATGCGCTCGATCAATTATGGTGATTACGAGATACATAAGCGTCTGCATGACAATTTTCAGAACAATACGCTGCCGGCTCTTGAGAAAGAACTGGAAGAGACAAATTATTCCCAGGATTCTATTCGTCATTTTCTGGGTGTTTGCATAGGATGGATGGTAGCGCACACGCAGACGGAAGATCAGGCGATTGCAGGAAAGCGGGTGACAAAGTGGGTTGATATTCCCCATGACGAGGAGATGGATGCCCTGAAGCAGACCATTATTCAGCTTTCCATGGAAGTATTGCAGCTGAAGGCAAAGGTGGTCAGTGAGCAGTATGAGGGAGAGGATTTCGGTAAGGCATTTTTCTGTCGGTTTGTTTATCGGGGGAAGGCTAAGGAAAAGTGGGAGATTCTGCTGGGGTATGAGGAACGTCTGCTTTTGAAGATTGTCAGTGATATGTTGGACACAGAATATCTGAAGGTGGACGACATGGTAATTAATATCACCCGTTATATGTCGAGACAGCTTTTGGATAAGCTGCAAGAATGTTTTCCGTCAGTGAGCCTGTGCGAATTGGAGAGTGAAAGTCTGCTGACCTACGAGCAGGTGGTAAATGCCTTTGAGCGGGTGCATCCGTCATGCAGCCTGCTGTTTGATATGGGAAGCGGATATTTTACCTTCTGTGTGACGACCTCCGATACCCTACGCGGCAAGATTATTTCTCCTTTGAATGCGGAAAATGCCATGAGTGAGATTAAGAAATATCTCAAGGGAGAGAAGCGGAAGAAAAAGATTCTGGTGGTGGACGATTCTGATTTTATGCGCCAGAGCATCTTGAATCTGTTGGGAAATGATTATGATATGATAGAGAGCAGCTCCAGCATAGCGGCGATTAAGAGTATAACGGTCAACAGACCGGATTTGATCTTGCTGGATTACGAAATGCCGGTCTGTGATGGGCGGCAGACACTTGAAATGATTCGATCCGATAAGGAGATTGCGGATATTCCGGTTATTTTCCTTACGGGAAGAGGGGATATGGACAGTGTCAAAAAAGTTATGTCTTTGAAACCGGAAGGCTATCTGTTGAAGACATTGCCGGAGAAAGATATCAAGAAGACCATCGATGACTTTTTTGCGAAACGGAAAAAGGCATAAGACGGCATGGTAATTGGAAACAGGGATTAGGACAGGGCATGTCAGGAGTGATATGCCCTGTTTGTGCATAAAACGGCAGGGATGAGATGTTAGATAAAAGGAATAAAAGAATACTCTTCATGTTACTTGCCCTTCTGGCAGTGATGATAGTGATCCTGGTGGCCGCCATAGGTGTGAAACTGTCCGGTGTGGAACGCAGTGGAGCCAGTCCGGCCAAGATCGATTCCGGTGCAGCGCAGGAAGCATCTGATGAGCAAAGTCCTGCGGGAGCGGGAAAAGCGGCAGTGTCAGCGGAAGCAAAGAATACGGAAAAGCAGGCTGTAAATGCAGGAAACATAGATACAGAAAAACCGGTTGCAGATGCAGGGGACGCGGATACCAGGGAACCGGTTGCAGATACGGAGAGCGCAGATTCCAGAAATCCGGCCGTGTTTTCGGCGGATGACTATCCTGCGGATGAGGAAATCCGGGCAGCGTTAATGGCATATCAGGCGTATGTGGATGAATATAATGACAAGCGTTATTATGACGGTTATCTGCTGGCATATCTGGATGAGGATGATATCCCGGAATTGATCGCGATTGGAAGCTGTGAGGCGTCAGGGCAGGTGATCATCACATACCGGGACGGAGAACTGCTGGAAAATTATGTTGGAAGACTTGGCGGTTTAAAGTATGTGAAGAAGCAGAATTTTTATTATAATTCCAATGGGAATATGGGATGTTACCTGGATGAGTTTTTCCGGCTGGTCGATGGAGAGCAGATTGTGATTATGTCTGGCCGCTGGGGCGATAAACGGGATGAAGAGGGGAAAATAATCCTGAATGCGGCAGGGGATTATCCGGAACAGGAGTATGTCTGGAATGATACGGTATGCAGTGAAGAAGAATACTATGATGCGATAGATGGCTTTATAAAGGAAACCGTGGGGGATGCGGAACTGATCAAGGTCGATGGTTATGATGACGATTTATATGATAATATACCGGAGGCCTATGAGGGTTTAAAGTACAGGAAATATTCCGCCTTTTGGCCACAGATCAAGGAGTTTACACTGGAAAATGGGGTACTCACCTACTCGGTAGGAGGCGCTGGATATTATGGCTGGGGAGACAGCGATGACATCCTGTATACGATTTCCTATCCGGTTGCAAAAGACTGTATATGGGAGGAGCGCGGCAGAGGCTGGGGAGAGCATTATCAGCTGGAAGTGGCGGATACCGATTATATCCGGGCCACTACTTTTGCCAAGATCAAAGAGCGGATAGATGCGGAGAAAGGGCTGTTTGACGAGGCCGTATCTGAACTTGGCCGTGATCAGGCACGGGTGGAAAGCCCGATCAGAGTAGTGATTGTGGTGAAAGAAGGCGTTGTGGTCAGGGTGTATACGGTGAGTTCCTGAAAAAAGGTATTGTGAAAAAACGGTTGTGAAGTTACAATCAAGAGGATAGACGAGCAGTGATAATAAAAGTGGCAGGAGGTAAAGTAAAATGGAATCCATGAAAGATTACGAAAAGGAACTGGAGGCATCTTTTCGCAAGATAGCCGAAGGAGATATCATCAAGGGCACAGTCATTGATGTCAATGAAGAGGAGGTCATTCTGGACTTAAAATATTATACCCAGGGAATCATCAAGGCGGAGAATCTGAGCAATGACCCTGATTTCCTTGCGGCAGGCAAGATTGCGGTGGGGGATGAGATAGAAGCTACCGTCATTCGGATGGATGACGGGGAGGGAAATATCGAATTGTCCAAAAAGGAAGCCAATGATGTGTTGGCATGGGACAAGCTGCGGACACTTTTAGAGGAGGAGCAGACTGTGAAAGTACGCATCAAGGAGAGCGTGCCAAGCGGTGTGACGGCATATCTGGAAGGGATACGTGCTTTTATTCCGGCATCCCAGATTGCCAGCGATTATGTGGAGGACACGGATGCCTGGGTAGGGAAAGAGATTGAGGTTAAGGTTATCACGGCCGATCGGGATAAGGCCAAACTGGTGCTTTCCGGTAAGGCCGTTGCCAGACAGAAGGAGGCGGATGAGCGGAACCACAGAATTTCCATGATGGTGCCGGGGACGGTGATGGAAGGCGTGGTGGAACGTCTGATGCCTTATGGCGCTTTTATCAGCCTGGGAAACGGAATCAGCGGGCTGGTTCATATCTCCCAGATCTGTCAGAAGCGGATTGCCACACCCCATGAGGTACTAAAAGAGGGGCAGAAAGTCAAGGTAAAGATTCTGAATACCAATGATAATAAGGTGAGCCTGAGTATGAAAGCGCTGGAAGAGGAGATGGTGGATACGGAATCTGCACAGGAAGTGGAAGAGTATGTATCCGGGGAAACGGTTTCTACGAGTCTGGGCGATTTGCTTGCCAAACTGAAATTATAGAGGAAAGATATGAGCACACTTTATGTTACTGATTTGGATGGTACACTCTTAAACAGTAATGACCGGATAAGTCAATACAGTATACAGACCATCAACAGGCTGGTGGCAGAAGGCATGCAGTTTACTTATGCCACGGCCCGTTCCCTTGTATCTGCTTCTGTGGTGGCGCAGGGGTTATCAACGACCATTCCGGTCATTGCTTATAATGGGGTACTGATTATCAATCCCGCTACGGGCGAGGTGCTCTCTTCCCTTTCTTTTACGCCTCAGGAGGCAGGGTATGTGCAGAAGACTTTGCAGGCCCATGGTGCGGCACCATTGGTCTATGCGTATGTAGATGGTGTGGAGCGGGTTTCTTATCGGAAGGACAAAGTGAACGAGGGCATCCAGCGTTATCTGGATATGAGAAAGGGAGATAAAAGATTTCGGCCGCTTACGGATGAGGCCGGGCTTTATGAAGGAGATATCTTCTATTTTACCTGCATTGCACAGCGAGAGGAACTGTTGCCCTTATATGAGATTTTTGCAGACGACAGCCGGTATCGCTGTACTTTACAGCAGGAATTGTACCGCCCTGAGTTTTTCCTGGAAATCATGCCCAGGAAGGCATCCAAGGCAGAAGCGATCAGGAAGCTGAAAGAAATATGGCATTGTGATAAAGTGGTATCCTTCGGGGATGCCGTCAATGATATTCCGATGTTTGAAATCTCTGATGAATGTTATGCGGTGGAGAATGCGGTGCCCCAGTTAAAGGCGCTTGCTACGGGTGTGATTGCCTCTAATGATGAGGATGGAGTGGCAAGGTGGCTGGCGGATACGATACGGTATCCGGATCAAAAGAGACGTTGCAGCTGGGCCAATCCGAAGAATCCGCGCTACATACAATATCATGATGCAGAGTGGGGCGTGCCCGTGCATGACGATCAGGTTCTTTTTGAAATGCTGGTCTTAGAATCTTTTCAGGCGGGATTGTCCTGGGAATGTGTGCTGAACAAGAAAGAGGCGTTTTGTCGGGCTTTTGATGGGTTTGATCTGGAGACCGTGTGCGGTTATGATGAGGATAAGATGGAAGCGCTGCGGCAGGATGAGGGGATTATCCGCAATCGGCTGAAGATCAAAGCGGCGGTAAACAATGCCCGTATTTTCAGGGAAATCGTAAAGGAGTATGGCAGCTTTGACAGTTATCTGTGGGGATATACCGGGGGCGAAGTGGTGTATGAGAATGATAAGGTGAGTTCGCCGCTCTCGGATGAGATTTCCAGGGATCTGGTAAAAAGAGGCATGAAGTTTGTGGGAACGACCATTATCTATGCCTATTTGCAGGCGGTGGGAGTGATCTATTCCCATGAGGAAGGGTGCTACCTGTGCAGACAACAGGGAAAGTAACAGGAAGGGGAGGAAGATTGGATCATGGCGAAACATGTTCTGGCAGTGATTGATATGCAAAATGACTTTATTGACGGTACGCTGGGGACACAGGAGGCAGAAGCCATTGTGGAAAAGGTGGCGGAGCAGATCAGGGAGTTTGACGGTCAGGTGGTGTATACGAGAGATACCCATTTCGAGGATTACCTGAATACTCAGGAGGGAGCAAAACTGCCGGTGATACACTGCATCAAGGATACTGAGGGATGGCAGATTCGGGCAGACTTGACGGCGTTACAGGATGAGAATACCAGGATTTTTGATAAACTTACTTTCGGGTCTGTGGAACTGGCACAGTATCTGAAGGAAATGGAGGATTTGGAGAGCGTTACGCTGATTGGACTTTGCACGGACATTTGTGTCATTTCCAATGCAATGGTCATTAAGGCTTTTATGCCGGAAGTGACTGTAAAGGTCAAGGCTGACTGCTGCGCGGGGGTGACACCGCAGAGTCATGACAATGCGCTGGAAGCCATGAAGATGTGTCAGGTCGAAATCCTGTAGAATGGAGGCACAACAGGCCCAGGGAAGGGGAACAATATGGAAAGTTTGAAAGTGGCTTTATTGCAGTTGAAACCGGGTGAGTCAATCGAGGAAAATTTGCAGAAGGGATTGACTGCCTGTAGACAGGCCAAAGAAATGGGGGCGGATATCGCTCTTTTTCCGGAAATGTGGAGTGTGGGATATCAGATTCCGGAAGCAGTAGAAGAACTGAAAAGAACTGCCGTTTCAACCAAAAGTGATTTTGTGCGGGCCTATCAGGAACTTGCCAGGGAACTGGAGATGGCGGTGGCGGTCACTTTATTGGAGGCTTGGGAACCGCTCCCGAGGAATACAATGGTTTTGATTGACCGACATGGTCATAATATATTGACTTACGCCAAGGTACATACCTGCGATTTTGGGGATGAGTGCAGGCTGACGCCGGGAGATGATTTCTTTGTGGCGGATTTGGACACGGCCGCGGGAATGGTAAAGGTTGGCGCCATGATCTGCTATGACAGGGAATTTCCGGAGAGTGCAAGGATTCTCATGTTGCAGGGAGCGGAGTTGATTCTTGTGCCCAATGCCTGCCCGATGGAGATAAATCGGATTTCCCAGCTGCGGGCGAGAGCTTATGAAAATATGCTGGGGATCGCCACGGTCAATTATCCGATGGGTCATCCTGACTGTAACGGTCATTCTACGGCTTTTGACGGGATTGCCTACAAACCGGAACTGCCGGAGTCCAGGGATACGATGCTTCTCGATGCGGGAGAGGATGAGGGCATATATCTGGCAGATTTTCCGCTGGATGAGATGCGGGAATACCGCAGCAGGGAAGTGCATGGCAACGCCTACAGGAGGCCTGACTTGTATGGAGCTTTGACTGAAAAGTGCATCAGGGAGCCTTTTGTCCGCAATGATTATAGATGGAAGTAGAGGGCATAAATGCAGTTACGCTGTATGAGGCTTGACTGTTAGAAGAAAAAGGATGCGAGATACCATGAGAAAAAAAGAGTTAGCATTAGCTGTGATAGAAAGGCTGAAAAAGGAATATCCTGATGCGGGATGTACCCTGGATTATAATGAGGCCTGGAAACTGTTAGTCAGTGTGAGGCTGGCGGCCCAGTGTACCGATGCCAGAGTCAATGTGGTGGTGGAGAAGCTGTATGAGAAATTTCCGGATGTGGATGCTCTGGCGGCGGCGCCGGTGGAGGAGATTGAGGCGATCGTGCACCCCTGCGGGCTTGGGAAGAGCAAGGCACGGGATATCAGCGCCTGTATGAAACAGTTGAAAGAAGAGTATGGCGGCAGGGTGCCGGAGGACTTTGATGCCCTGCTGAAACTGCCCGGGGTGGGCAGAAAGAGCGCGAACCTGATCATGGGAGATGTGTTTGGCAAGCCTGCTATCGTTACGGATACCCACTGTATCAGACTGTGCAACCGCATCGGCCTGGTGGATGGAATCAAGGAGCCAAAGAAGGTGGAAATGGCCCTGTGGAAGATTATCCCGCCGGAGGAGGGCAGTGACTTCTGCCACAGACTGGTCTATCATGGCCGGGAGGTATGTACGGCCAGAACGGCGCCCTATTGTGACCGATGCTGTCTGAAGGATATTTGTAAGCAAAATATCTGAGAGAATCTGCGTGGGGATGCGGCCTGCATCTATGAATTGACTGTATGAGTCGAAATGGAGAATGTTATGAAACTGACAATGCTGGGCACGGGGATGGCGATGGTCACCGCGTGCTATAATACATGTTTTATCCTGGAAGAGAAAGGGGAGAGCTTTCTGATCGATGGCGGCGGGGGAAACACCATCCTGTTACAGATGGAAAGGGCTGGCATTGACTGGAAATCTATCCACCATATGTTTATCACCCACAAGCATATTGACCATATCATGGGGATTTTATGGGTGATCCGTAAGATTGGCCAAGGCATCAACAGAGGAGAGTATGCGGGGTGCCTGGAAATCTATGGGCATGACGAGGTCATCCGCATCGTCAGGGATATGGCGGATACGCTTTTGCAGCAAAAGATAAGGAAATACTTTGACAGCAGGATAAACTTTGTGACAGTAGAGGATGGGGAGCACAGGCAGATTCTGCATCATAAAGTGACGTTCTTTGATATCCTGTCTACCAAAGATAAGCAGTACGGTTTTACCATGGAGTATGCGGAAGGAAAACGTCTTACCTGCTGTGGGGATGAACCATATAATGACCAAAACAGTCAATATGTAGGCGGGAGCGAATGGCTGATGTTGGAAGCCTTTTGCATGTATGGGGAGGCAGATATTTTCAAACCCTATGAAAAGCATCACAGTACAGTGAAGGAGGCTTGTGAGCAGGCCGAGACGCTGCGGATTCCCAACCTGATCCTGTATCATACGGAAGATACGCATATGGAGCACAGAAAGGAATTATACTGTGCTGAGGGCAGAAGATATTATCATGGGAATCTTTGTGTGCCGGATGATCTGGAACAGTATGTTTTGTCATAGACGAGCCGGGGGATCATGAAAGGATAGATGGAAGTATGGACAAGCCTAGTTATTTCCAGACAGCTTTATCCAATTTTACCACGGATGTGGCCTGCGGCGGTGCCGTCAGACATCTGACGGATATCGGCTATACCCTGGATCAGATTGTGGAGCGGCTGGATTATCCGGCGTCCCGGGTGAAAGTGCAAAGGATCATGATGGACTATCTGTACGAGAGCCGGGTGCTTCTGCGGGAGGAACCTTCTTTGGCCCTGTTTGCCGGGCGGGAAGAATATGTACAGGAACAGGATGTTTATGGCAGACGGACTTTGCGCAGGATTACCCATGACCAGAATAGTCAATATAAAATGACGGGTACGCCGGATTTGACGTTGATGTCGCGGAAGGAAGAAACAGCAGGAAAACAGGATATACGCTGGAAGGAATCAGAGTATGACAGCAGACGGGATGGAAAACTGACAGAATTGTTATATAGGAAGTGTCAGGAGAATGGAGAAAAGTTCTGCTACGCCTCTTGTGCCTTTGGATTTCTAAATATTGACTCAAATGGTTATTCTGTAAAGGAGGGACAAACTGCCGGGCCAGAGACTGTCGGCTGTCTGCATAAGAGACAGCAGGAATACCTCAGAGGAATCCAATGGGAGAAGCCCATCATGTATCACAGGCTCAACCAGAGGATGCGGGAGATTATCGGTAAACTATATGAGGCAGGCGTTTACAGCGGGATCTGTTATTTTGCCGTCAGCCGGGAGAAAATAAAGATTATAAAGGGTTTATAGGATTCGGGTGTCAAAAGGTGCAAATGATAAATAGAGATGGCAGATTGCACAAAATGTTCCCTTGTATCGGGCTTCGTCATATGGATTTTCTAAAATATTCCGGAAAAGCTGTGTCAACGGACGAAACCGCCCTCTATTCGCCATCCAGGCTCATAACGGGCTTTTCGGGACATCCGTGTCCCGAAATTTCTGACAATTGCACGGAATATTAAGAAAATCGCATATTCCTGCGCAAGATAACTTTGAGAACATTTTGTGCAATCTGCCAGTAAAATTTTATGGAAGCACCTTTTGACACCCGAACCTTTATAGGGAGCGTTTATGGATTTCCCGGTTGATTATCAAAAGACCCATTAAGCAATAAAATAGAAAGTTTCAGGAAAGAGGGAAAAGATGAGTACAAAAAACAAAAAGAATGAAACGTCTTCTTGTCAGGATACTTCTTATTTGGAAGGGCTGTTTGATTTCATAGATCACAGTCCCACCTGCTTTCATGCGGTGGCTAATATTGGGGAAGAACTGGAGAAGGCGGGCTATCAGCCGCTTTCAGAAAAGGCTATCTGGCAGGTTAAGACAGGTGGAAAATATTATGTAAACAGAAATGGCTCTGCCGTGATTGCCTTTTCCATTCCCCCAAAGGAGCAGAAAGGATTCCATATTGTGGCGGCGCACAGCGATTCCCCCTGCTTTAAACTCAAAGAACTGCCGGAACTTTCCGTGGAGGAACATTATCTGAAATGGAATGTGGAGAAGTATGGCGGGATGATCCTTTCTACTTGGCTTGACCGGCCACTGTCGATTGCGGGCCGCGTGGTATTCAAGACCTCGGAAGGTATGATGACTAAACTGGTCAATATTGATCGGAATGTGGCGGTGATCCCTAATGTAGCCATCCACATGAACCGGGACATGAATAAAGGCATCGAGTATAATCCGCAGACAGATATGTCCCCGCTGGCGGGCAGCATCAGGGAAAAGGACAGCTACCTTGCCCTGCTTGCCAGAGAGGCTGGCGTGGACGCCGAGGAGATTCTGGGGCAGGATATTTTTGTATATAACAGAGATAAGTGCAGCAGGATTGGCCTGGAGGGGGAATATATCAGTGGGCCGAGGCTGGACGATCTGGAATGTGTTTATGGGGGACTACAGGCGCTTGTGAAAGAGGAACCGGGAAGCTATATCAACATGCTGGCGGTATTTGATAATGAAGAAGTTGGAAGCGGCACCAAACAGGGAGCGGATTCCTCCTTTTTGCGGGATGTGCTTGCGCGTATCCGCAGCAGCTTGCAGCTTACTGAGGAAAAATACCAGTGTATGCTGGCGGAAAGTTTCCTGATCTCTGCGGACAATGCCCATGCCGTACATCCCAATCATCCGGAAAAGACTGATTCGGTCAATAAGCCCTACCCCAATGAGGGGATCGTGATCAAATATCACGGTTCTCAGCGCTATGCGACAGACGCCTATTCTGAGGCGGTGATGAAGGATATCTGCCGGGAGGCCGGCGTGCCTTACCAGACTTATGCAAATCGTTCGGATATTGCCGGCGGAAGCACCCTGGGCAATATTCTGATGGCGCAGGTTTCCATGAATACGGTAGACATCGGCCTGGCACAGCTTGCCATGCACTCCGCCTGTGAGACGGCAGGTGCAGAGGATCTGGATTATCTCATCAGGGCACTCTCTGTATTTTACAGAAGGTAAAAATGGGGGAGGAAGCGGAGGCCATGAAGCAGTCTGCACAATGATGTTTTTTAATTCATACACATAGTACCTTTTTTTCATTGTAATATTTTCCACCTGTTATATAATATAACATATAAAAATTCGACAGGAGGTATTGATATGGTACAAATGGTAGATGTGTTTGCTTCATTTCTGGGCAATGGATTGTGGTCGGTGCTTAAGGCGGTGCTGATTCTGGTGCTTGCATTTATTGTTGCATCAGTTGTGAAATCGTTGGTGGTGAAACTGCTTACCAAGACGAAGCTTTCTTCCCTGCTTGGCAAAATGAATGCGAACGGGGCAAAGGCAACGGAGAGCATTGGAAAAATAGTGTATTTGCTGGTATTCCTGTTATTCGTACCCGGTATTTTTGAATGTCTGGGGATGAATAATATTTCCATGCCGATTTTAAATCTCTTAAATACCATGTGGGGATATGTGCCGAATATTTTGGCGGCGGCGATTGTTCTGTGGGTTGGATTTTTCATTGCAAAGATTGTGCGTGAAATCCTGGCACCGATCTTTGGCAAGCTGAAAGTTGACCAGCTTCAGAAGATTGCAGGCATTGAGGCAGCGGATACGGCAAAGCTTTCCAACACCCTTGCTTACATAGTGTATGTGCTGATTTTGATCCCCGTGGTGATCACCGCATTGCAGGTGCTTGATATCAGCGCGATCTCCAATCCGGCAATCACCATGCTGGATATTATCTTCGGCTTCATTCCCAATATCTTTGTGGCCCTTGTTCTGATCATTGTGGGCTGCATGGTGGCGAAGCTGTCCGGAAACATTGTTGAGAATCTGATCGCTTCTGCGGGATTGGATAAAAAACTGGCAGCCCTGCTTGACGACAAGAACAAGAACTTTGTGCTTTCCAAAACGGTCGGCAGAACGGTTCAGGCTGTTATGATAATCTTCTTCATTGTTGAGAGTTTTGGTGTACTTCACTTGCAGGTGCTTACCGATATCGGCAGCACGATTATCGGTTACATGCCTTATGTACTTGCGGCGGCTCTGATTCTTGTGATCTGCTTTATCTGTAATGCAATCGTGCAGAAAGCACTGGTAAAGAACGGTCAGACCACTTATGCGCTTGTCGTAAAATGCGGTATTTATGCATTGGGCGGCTTCATGGTGTTGAACCAGCTGGGCATCGCGCCGGAAATCGTTAACACCGCTTTCATTCTGATCATCGCCGCAGTAGCAGTTGCTTTTGCACTTGCGTTTGGTCTGGGCGGGAAAGATTTCGCCCAAAAATCGTTAAAGAAACTTGAGGACAAGCAGGACGAGGAACAGAAGGAAGAGAAATAATAGAAATAAGGAGCCTCAGATTGAGTCAGAATTTGAGGGAACATTAAAACAATAGAAACCGGGGAATGACAATGCCAGAAAGTCATTCCCCTTTTTATGTACAAGAAATGCCCGCTTATCCGAGTCCGCGAAGCGGAACTCGCAAGGTATCAGAAAGTGCTCCACTTATCCGAGTCTGCGAAGCGGATCTCGCAATCGAGCTCTGCTCGATTTGTTAATCTGCGAAGCAAATTACTTTTTTTTTAAAGCAGCTTATCAAAGCAGTCCACGAAGTCGCCATCCTTGGACAGAACCTTATGTGTCCTGTAATAGGTAGGAGTACAGCCCAGGAACTTTTTAAAAAGCTTATTAAAATAACTTGTGTTATTAAAACCCACAGAAAGCGCCAGGTCAGCAATGGAGAGCGGTTCCGTGGAAGGCATCATCAGTTTCTTGGTGGCCTCAAAAATGCGGTACTTCATCAGATATTCAAAAGGTGTCATCTGGAGTGTTCTGGTGAAACAGCGGCAGCACTCACTTTTACTGACATGGATGCTGTCGGCAATATCTTCCAGAGATATCTGTTCCGCATAATGAGTTCTGATATACAACATGGCCTGTTTCACCCGCTGTTCATCCAGGGAGACATGGGAGGAAACATGTTTCTGATGCTGTGGCAGATGACTGATCAGATCTGCCCAGAAAAGGCATAAGTATCCTTTGGCGGCAAGTTCATAGCCGTAAGTCTGTGTCATGTCAACGGAAATGGCGTTATTAAGAGAAGACAGCATGCGCTTATGCCAGGGATCCTTTTCATCTAACAGAAATATTTTAAAAAGCTGATAATTCTGCACTGGCAAAAGATACTGTGTATGTAAATAACTGGTTTTCTGGCCGAATAAATATTCCGGCTGAAAGACGATCGTATAGAACGTACAGTTATTTTGATCCAGGGAGTGAATGCAGTGCATGACATTCTGGTTGATGATGATGCCCTGACCGGGACGGATCACATAAGAAGCATCGTCTGTAAAAATCTCTGCTGTGCCATCCTGAATGAGCAGGATTTCCATTTCCTCATGCCAGTGCCAGCGGATCCAGCTCATGTAGGATTTATGAAGATCCAAAAAATAGGCGCTGACAGGATAGTCCAGCGTGCCAAAATTCTTCTTTTCATAAAGATTATCATAGGTTTCAATCTCATTCTGTGCCTGTTCGGAAGTTATAGGGAGACCGCTTCCTATAATCATATTATCTGTAGGTGTCATAAATCCTTCCTCTTTCGTGTGAAAATCCCAAATGGGTATAGCGAATAATCTGTGAAAATACTATAGAAATATATTAGCATAATGGACAGGGAGAGTCAAAGGAAGATTAGAAATAATATATGGAAATATATGCTGAAAATGACCATAAACGGGGCATTGCATATGATGATAGTAATAAAACTATAGTAGCTTATTAATGCATTGACTCGGTAAAGCCGGGATAATGACATGGCAGGAAAGGGAAAAAGATGGACTCACAAAAAAACGAAAATCTGCTGAACCTGGCGCTGGATACTTCACTTGCGGAGCGGGAAAAGTCGCTGGAGTTAAATGTGGGATATGATATAGAAGATAATACCTGGGAAGTCATCGTAAAATATCACGGAAGCTTGCAGGAACTGGCACAGAGAGGGATTGTAGTGGAGGAACTGATTGCGGGCTATGCCATCTTGACAGTGCCCGCATCTGCCATGGACAGCCTGGCGGAGATAGAGCAGATTGAATACGTGGAGAAACCCAAAAGACTTTTTTTTGCAGACATACAGGGGAACTCAGCGGCCTGCTTTGCGCCGGGCAGCATGATATCTCAAAACCTTACCGGAAAAGGGGTGCTGGTGGCAGTCATAGATTCCGGCATCAGCTATTGGAATGAAGATTTCCGCCGCCTGGATGGAACAACCAGGATACGATTCCTCTGGGATCAGGTGCTGGGCCAGGAGTTTGATGAGACACAGATCAATGCTGCACTCAGTGCCGGAAACAGACAAGCGGCACAGCAGATAGTCCCCAGCATAGATACTACCGGACATGGAACCGCGGTGGCAGGGATTGCGGCCGGAAACGGCGGCAGGTCTGGGGCAGCCTATGCTGGGATGGCCAGGGAAAGCGACCTTTTGATCGTGAGACTGGGCAGTCCCAGGCCGGATTCCTTTCCCAGGACTACGGAATTGATGCGTGCACTGACCTATGTAGTCAATAAGTCAGTAGAATTGCAGATGCCGCTGGCAGTCAACCTCAGCTTTGGAAATACTTACGGCGCCCATAATGGGACATCTCTGGTGGAACGTTTCCTGGATAACCTTTCCGAGATCGGGCGCAGCGTCATCTGCGTGGGCAGCGGCAATGAAGGAGCTTCCGGGGGACATGTGGGCGGCAGTGTAAAAGTGACAGGGCGAGATGTAAATGAACCGACTAATATAGTCAATCAAATTGACGAAACTGTCAATGATAATATTACCAGGGTGGAATTGGTAGTCGGAGTCTATGAGACCGGCCTTAATGTACAGTTATGGAAAGAGTATGCCGACCGCTATCTGGTGACATTGGTGTCGCCTTCAGGAGATTTTTTTCAGGTAGACACTGACCAGCCCGGTAAACAGATATACCGCTTACAGCAGACACAGATTCTGCTTTATAACGGGGAACCGGCGCCCTATATGACCAGCCAGGAAATCTATTTTGATCTGCTGCCTGCGAATGGCAATCGATATCTGGATCAGGGTGTATGGACTTTTCAACTGAGGCCCCTACGTACCATCACTGGGAATTATACCTTCTATCTGCCTTCCGGTACGGTACGCAGCATTAACACCCGTTTTGTCAGACCCACGCCGGATGTGACGCTGACCATTCCCTCCACGTCAGTCAAAGTAGTCACTGTGGGCGCTTATGATCCTTCGTATGATTCTTATGCAGATTTTTCCGGACGAGGCTATCTTTATCAGGAGCAGGTCAACAGCCGTACTTCTGATACTTATGTGAAGCCAGACCTGGCGGCGCCCGGGGTGGGGATTCTTGCACCCAATCGGGATGGCGGCTACAGCCCTGTCACGGGCACATCCTTTGCGGCGCCTTTTGTGACCGGTGCGGCAGCAGTTCTGATGCAGTGGGGGATTGTGGATGGGAATGACCCTTATCTATATGGGGAGAAGGTGAAGGCCTATTTAAGGAAGGGGGCGAAGGAGATCAGGGGAGAGCGGGAGTATCCGAATGCGAGAGTGGGGGCGTATGGTAATATAGTGTCAAGTTAGCAAGGAGCCGGTAAAATCAAGGGCTTCCGCTGATTTAGTCCTATGAAAAAACTGCTGTGCAATTGTTTTCGACATGTCGAAAACAGCAAAATTGGATAAGGACGGGCCTGTTTTTAACCAGAAAACCGAAAATCAAGCAACTTGACACTAATATACCACAAAGCCGAGTGGTGATTCCTACAGAAAGATGGACGGAAGAATAAGTTAGTGATAGCAATTTGCGCCAGTAATGACATAATATAAAAAACGCAGAGGATTCTGTAGGTTTGGAGGTAGAAAAGAATGTCAACTCTGGAAAAAACAGTGGAGCGGACTTTATCATTACGGTGAACAGTGGGGATTTTGAAGGTGCCTTGCTGCCAGTGAGAACACCGGCTGAATGGCTGGAGGAAGCTGGTATGTGATAAAAATTTCATATAGGAACTGTGGTCAGGATGCTTAGGATGTAAAAACCAGAGCATCCTTTTTTGTGCCGAATAAGGAGGAACGACCAGAAGGATTGTTTTAATGCAACAGGACAGGATTTTGCGGGAGCGGTTTTGCCGGGGATTGGGGTGTCCCCAACAAGCACAGCGAGGCACCGTAAGGGGCCGGAGCGGGGATAACGATATTCGTAAAGAATATCGTTATCCATTGCTTGTCAGTTCCAGAAAGGGAAAAACCAGACACATAAACGGAGAAAATAAACAGTGTGATTGGTAGATGAAAAAACGTAAAAAAATTTTTCTGAAAAAACCGAAAAAAGTGCCCCAAACTATCCGTTTGGAGAGTGGACTTAACAAGAAAAATGGCATAAAATAAAGGATAACTGCGGATGCAAAATGCTTCCGTGAGTGATAAAAATTTATAGAAAGGGGTTGCAAAAATATGGGTAAAGCGTACAATCTGTTAAGCAAGCAAGCAAGCAAGCAAGCAAGCAAGC